>JAFBAO010000093.1 GCA_019247715.1 Caulobacteraceae bacterium | reverse complement strand
GGCGAGCGCGGCCCGGGCGGCTTCTCGCGGCTGGTGGGCGTCGCCCTCGACGTCACGGAGGAGCGGGTGGCCCAGCTTCGGGCGCAGGCGGCCGAAGCGCGGCTGCAAGGCGCCATCGAGAGCGTCTCCGAGGCCTTCGTGCTCTGGGACCGGCAGGGCCGGCTGGTGCTGTGCAACCAGAACTTCCGGCAGTTCTTCAACCTCGAGCCCAGGATGCTGAAGCCCGGCGCCACGCGCAGGGCGGTGGAGCGCCTGATGCGGCTGGCGATGCGCGCCGACCCCGAGGCCGTCCCCGGAAACGGGCGCGAGGTCGAGCTCGCCGACGGGCGTTGGATCATCATCGCCGAGCGGCGCACCGCCGACGGCGGCTGGGTGGTCACCGGCGCCGACGTCACCGAGATCAAGCGGCAGGAGGAGGCCAGGCGCGCCAACGAGGAGCAGCTGCGTCAGGCGGTCGTCGGGCTGGAGCGCAGCCGGCAGGAAGCGGCGGAGCTCGCCAAGAAATATTCCGCAGAGAAGATCCGCGCGGAGTCCGCGAACCAGGCCAAGAGCGAGTTCCTGGCCAACATGAGCCATGAGCTGCGCACGCCGCTCAACGCCATCAACGGCTTCTCGGAAATGATGGTCGAGGAGATGTTCGGGCCGCTCGGCGACGCGCGCTACAAGTCCTACGCCCAGGACATCCTGAGCTCGGGACAGCACCTACTGGCCCTGATCAACGACGTGCTCGACATGGCGAAGATCGAGGCCGGCAAGATGAACCTGCGCTTCGAGCCCCTCCGGCTCGAAGAGGTCGCCGAGGACGCCGTCCGGTTGATCAGGAACCGGGCCGAGGCGGCGGGCCTCAGGGTGATCATCGACGCGCCTGCGCTGCCCGACGTCGAGGGCGACTATCGGGCCCTCAAGCAGGTGCTGCTCAATCTGCTCTCCAACGCGGTCAAGTTCACCCCCCGGGGCGGGCGCATCGTGGTGGCGGCCGAGGAGCGGCGGGACGCCATGGGCGAGCGGGTCAGGATCAGCGTCACCGACACCGGCGTCGGCATCGCCCACGAAGACCTCGCCCGCCTCGCCCGCCCCTTCGAGCAGATCGAGAGCCAGCTCGCCAAGACCCAGCAGGGCACCGGCCTCGGCCTCGCCTTGTCGAAGTCGCTGGTGGAGATGCACGGCGGGCTTCTGGAGATCGAAAGCCAGCCTGGCGTGGGCACCACGGTGAGCTTCCTGCTGCCGGTGCGCCAGGACCCGGAGGCGGAAGGCCGCAGCCACTACGCAGCCTGATCGGCCTGCGGCTCATCCTGGCCCGAAGCGGCGCTCCAGGCGCTCGATGACGATATCGCCTTCGTCGATGCCGCTCATGGGCTCGTCCCAGCGGGCGGGATCGCGGATCTCGGCGAGGTGAGCGACGACGTCCTCGGGCGTAGGGACGTGGCCTCTCGGGGCGGCCCACCCGTCCACGAGGCCGGTGAAGACCCGGCCGTAATGGCCGCGCAGGACCGAGAAGGCCTCGCCGTGGACATCGCATTGCGGGCTGGCGAGCCAGGTCACCAGGGCGGCCACGTATTCGGGGGCGCCGGCGCCGGGGAACCTGTGGCTGCGGGCCATGATGGCGTCCATGAAGTCCTTGTCCACGCGCGTCTCGCCCGGCGCGCCCATTCGGCTGCCTGAGGCGTTCGGCATGACGCTGTTGACGCGGATTCCGGCCGGCGCCTCCAGAGCCAGCACCCGCATCAGGCCGATCACCCCGGTCTTCGCGGCGCCGTAGTTGGCCCGATAGGGGTTGCCGAACACGCCGGACTGCGAGGAGGTGAAGACGATCCGCCCGTAGCCCTGCTGCTTCATCAGCCGATAGGCGGGCTGGGTGACGAAGAACGCGCCCTTCAGGTGCACCGCGAGCACCGATTCGATGTCCGCCTCGCTCAAGTCCTCGAACAGCGCATTGCGCTGGTTGCCGGCGTTGTTGATGACGATGTCCACGCGGCCGAAGGCGTCCAGCGCGGCGCGGGTGATCGCCTCGCCGCCGACCTTGGTGGCCACGCTGTCGCAGTTGGCGATCGCCCGGCCGCCGCGCGCCACGATCTCACCCACGACCGCCTGGGCGAGGCCTGCGCTGGAGCCCTCGCCGCGGGTGTCGCCGCCGAGGTCGTTGACCACCACCGCCGCGCCGCGCTCGGCCAGCATCAGGGCGTAGGCCTTGCCAAGTCCCCCGGCCGCCCCCGTCACGATGGCGACCTGCCCCGACAGGTCGATGGGCTGGCTCATGCTTCCTCCCGCTTCGGAAAACGATTTCGGCTGTTCCGTTCACACACCGGGCGTCTTTCGCCAAGTCGGCGTTTCAACACCCGGCGGAGGAGCGAACGCCTTCCTGAACACGCAGAACACCGGTCCGCCGCGCACGCGCGACGCGATGCGCTCGCCGGTGTCGCGAAAGCCCATGCGCAGATAGAAGCCCTCCGCCGGCGGCTCCGGCAGGGTGGCAAGCTCAGCCCAGCCCCTAAGCCCCGCGAGATCGAAGGCCTGCGCGCAGGCGAAGCGCCCGAACCCCTGTCCGATGCGCTCGGGCTCGATCCAGAGGTTGTCGAGCAGGGGGCGCGGCGCCTCCACGAGAGAAAGGAAGCCGGCCAGGCCCTCGCCGGCGCGGATTTCGAAACAGAGATTGCGGCGAAGGTAGTCGGGCGTCACCTCCATCAGGGGCAGGGCGGCGGCCAGGTATTCCGGCGCCCAGCCCCAATGGGCCTTCGAGCGCGCGATGAGTCCATTGACCGCGCCGAGGTGTTCGTCTCGGGCCGGCGTGATGTGCATGGCGCCTCTGGTCAGACCTGGTTCAGGGCTCGGCAAGGATACGTCGGAAAACGCGGCGGGCGGCCCGCCGCCGGCGGGTGAGCTCGGCGCGCAGCGCGCGGTGGTCGCGCACGCCGGCCGCCTTCGCCAGCAAGGCGCGCAGGGCTTTCGGCTCCGATTCCGGCGTCGCCGCCTCCGCGAGCGCGACCTTGAGCAGCTGGGAAAGGTTCTGCTGCAGGCGCCAGGCGGCCCCGAGCTCGGCCGCAAGATCCGGCGCCAAGAAACCCGCCGCCTCCAGGGCGTTCAACGCCTCGGCGGTGTTCTGCCTCAACGGTCCGCCTTGCGAAGCGTGCGCAAGCTGCAGGAACTGGGCGGCGAACTCGATGTCCACCAGGCCGCCCTCGTGCAGCTTCAAATCCCAGAAGCCCTGCGCCGGGCGCTCCCGCTCGATCAGCCGCCGCATCGCAAGAACCTCCGCGGCCGTCTGCGCGGCGCCGTGCGGCGTGCGCAGCGCCGTGGCGATCGCCTCGGCCGCGGCGTCCGCAAAGGCGGCCGACGTCGCCCAGACCGGCCGCGCGCGGGTCAGCGCCAGACGCTCCCAGGTCTCCGCCTCACCGGCGTAGTAGGTCTCGAAGGCCGCAAAGCTGACCGAGACCGGCCCTTTGGTGCCGGAGGGCCGCAGCTGCATGTCCACCTCGTAGAGCTCGCCCTCGCCGGTCGGAGAGGAGAGCGCAGTGATCAGCCGGCCGGTGAACCGCCCGTAGAAGGTCTCCGCCGCCCATCCCTTGACGACGGACGCCGCGCCGGGCTCGGCGGCCCGGTAGAGCGTCATCAGATCCAGATCGGAGCTCGCGGTCATCTCGCGCGATCCGCACTTGCCGAGCGCGATCACCGCCACCTCGCCCGGGAAGACCCCGGCCTGGCGCTCCATCTCGGCGAGGGAGGCCTGGGCGAGCCCGGCGATGCAGACGTCGGCGAGATCGGCGAAGGCTTCGCCGGCGGCCTCGGCGCTCGCCACGCCCGCCAGCACCTGCAAGCCGATCTGAAAGGCGCGCTCGCGGTGGAGACGGCGGCCGGCGTCCATCGCCGCTTCGAAGCCCTCCGCGCCGCCCAGCGCCGGCGGTGGAGGGCCCAGCGGCTCCAGAGGCGCGAAAAAGTCGGGATCGAGCAGGGCGTCGAGCGCCGCCGGGCGCCGGGCGAGCGCGCGGGCGAAGCTCGGGGCGATGGCCATCACCCGCACGATCAGGTCCAGCAGCCGCGGCTGCGCCAGGAACAGGGACTGCACCTGCACCCCGACCGAGAGGGTGGAGAAGAAGTCGGCGAAGCGGGCGAAGGCCTCGTCCGGCGCGCCGGCGGCGGCGACGGCCTCCAGAAGGCGCGGCGCGAGGCGCGTGAAAAGCTCGCGGCCCCGCTCCGTCCGGGTGGCTGATATCCGGCCGTGGTGCCAGGCGCGCACCGTCTCGGCCACCTGGTGCGGCCGCGAAAATCCCATCCGGTGCAGGGTCGCCAGCGTCTGGGGATCGTCCTCGACGCCGGTGAAGACCAGGCTGCCGAACCGCGAGGAAAGCGGCTCCTCTCCGGCGAACAGCTCCCCGTAGCGCTGACTGACGCTCTTCAGTGTACGGACGACCCTCGCATCGAACCGGCGCAGGTCGGAGAACCCGGACAGCGACGCCACTCGCCGTCGCAGGTCCTCGTCCTTGGGGAGCCGGTGGGTCTGCTCGTCGCCGATCATCTGGATCCGGTGCTCCAGCGCCCTCAAGGATCGGTAGGCGCCCGCGAGATCCTCGGCGGCCTCGGGCGTCACCTGGCCGGCCTCCGACAGCGCCGCCAGCGCCTCGAGCGTCCTTGGCGTCCGCAGGCCTGGGTGACGTCCTCCGAGGATCAGCTGCTGGGTCTGGACGAAGAACTCGACTTCGCGGATGCCGCCCGGTCCCAGCTTCAGGTCCGCCCCGGCGGCCGCCGGCCGCTCGTGGGGCCCGAGCGACTGGATCTGCCGCTTGATCGAATGGATGTCCGATATGGCCGCGAAGTCGAGGTTGCGGCGCCAGATGAAGGGCTGCAGGTCGGCGAGGAAAGCTTCGCCGCAGGGCCGGTCGCCGGCGGCCAGGCGCGCCTTGATAGCCGCCGCCCGCTCCCAGTTCTGGCCTACCGTCTCGTAATACTCCAGCGCCTCGTCCACCGGCACCGCCGCGGGCGTCGAGGCCGGGTCCGGCCGCAGCCGCAGGTCGACCCGGAAGACATAGCCGTCGGCGGTCCGGTCCTGCAGGAGCCCGGCCAGGCGCTGGGTGAAGCGGACCGCGAAAGCCCGCGCTTCGAGGCCCCCGGCGAGCGGCATCGCCGCCGGCTCGTAGAAGACCGAGATGTCGATATCACTCGAATAGTTGAGCTCGAGCGCCCCCATCTTGCCGAGGGCGAGGACGAAGAAGCCGGGAAGCGGCCCGGCCGGCCCCTCCGGCGATCGGCGCAGCTCGCCGTCGCTGATGGCCGCCTCCGCCGCAAGGACGAGCGCCGCCCCCACCGAGGCGTCGGCGAAACGGGTCAGGGCGCCGGTGACCGCGTCCAGGTCCCAGACGCCGCCCAGGTCGCAAAGGGCGCAAAGCAGATGCAGCCGCCCCTTGAGCCGGCGCAGGCGGGCCGCCCCGCCCTCCAGCCCCAGCCGACCCGCCTGATCGGCCTGCGCGACCAGGGCGGCGAGCGTCGCCTCCGGGTCCGCCTGCAGGGTGGCGGCCAGGTGGTCCGCATCGCGCGCCGCCAGCCGCGCCAGATAGGGCGAGGCGGCGAAGATGGGCGCCAGAGCCGGCCAGGCCGCGGCCACGCCCTCGGACTCGCCACCCTGTTCGGCGAGGCGCTCGCGGGCGCGCTGGGCGGCCTTCGGATCGATGATCGGCCCGCAGGGGACGAGGCGTTCGAGGAGCCGGCTCAACGCCCGGCTCCAGGCAGCACCAGGGCGGCGCGAAGGCCGGGACCGGGACCGCCGGCCCGGTCTCCCTCGGTGAGCTCGAGCCGGCCGCCGTGAGCCTGGGCGACCGCCGCCACCAAAGCGAGGCCCAGCCCCGCGCCCGGCTGGTGGCGGCTGCTTTCGAGGCGGACGAACCGCTCGGTGACCCGCTCGCGCTCGGCCTCCGGCACCCCGGGGCCGTTGTCGGTGACCGAAAGCTCGATCTCGCCTGAGGCCATGCGCCGGACCTGGAGGGCGATGGCCCCCCCGTGGGGCGAATACTTGACGGCGTTGTCGAGCAGGTTGGCGAGCGCCTGGGCGACGAACTCCCGATTGGCCCGCAGGCAGAGCCCGCTAACGAGGTCGGCTTTGAAGTCGAGCGCCTTTTCCTCGCAGAGCGGCTCGTAGAGCTCGGCGACGTCGGCGGCGAGGGCGGCGGGATCGAAGTCGGTCTGGTCCGGCGCCTCGGCCGCCGCCTCGAGGCTGGCGATCGCCAGCACGGTCCCGAAGGTTCTCAGCACCCCGTCCACCTCGTCCAGGGCCTGGCGCAGCGCCACGACCGGGTCGCCGCGGCCGGCCGCCCCGTCCATCAGGGCCGCCTCCAGCCGGGCCCGCAAGCGCGTGAGCGGCGAGCGCAGGTCGTGGGCGATGGCGTCGCCGGCGTGGCTGAGGCCCGCGATGGACCGCTCGAGCCGCTGGAGCATGTCGTTGAGGCCACGGGCGAGGTCGTCCAGCTCGTCGCCGGTGCCGCGCAGCTTCGCGCGCGCGCCGAGGTCGCCGAGCCGTGCGGCGTCGATCACGCCGGTCAGGGCCTGCATCGTATGGCTCACGTCACGGCTCACGAACAGGCCACCCGCCAGGCCCAGCACGATCACCAGGGCCGCCGCGCCCCAGAGCGCGTCGACGATCCTCAGGATATAGGACTGCGCCTCGGCCACGTCGGCGCCGACGAAAAGCAGCTCCTTGCCGGGCAGGCGCTCCTCGAGGCCGCGCGCCGCGCGCCGCACCTGCGTTCCCCGCGGATCGATCTCGGTGACCCGGAAGCTCGCCCAGGCTCGGCCGGCGGCGGGGGGCGGCATGGGCGAGGCGGCGATCGATCCCGAGACCGGCGCGCCGCCCTCGGTCATCAGCAGGTAGAGGAAGCTGCGGGTGCGGGAGGCCCGCTCGATCACCGCCTGGTTCAACGCCGAGAATCCGCCGACGTGATAGATCGCCTCCAGCTCGGCGGTTTCGCTGAGGACCGTGGCGTCGGCGGTCCTGGCCGCTTCGCCGGCGGTGGCCAGATAGATGTAGGCGAGGAACGCGCCGCCGGCGGCCGCGAACAGCGCGAGGAACAGCAAGGTCAGCCGGAAGGCGGTGGTGCGGACGAGACGTGGAAGACGCACGCCCTCAGGCGTCCAGGCGGTAGCCGGCCCCGCGAACCGTCTGCAGCATGGGCCGATCGAAACCCTTGTCGATCTTGGATCTCAGCCGCGAGATGTGGACATCGATGACGTTGGTCTGGGGATCGAAGTGGTACTCCCAGACCTTCTCCAGCAGCATGGCGCGGGTCACCGACTGGCCGGCGTGGCGCATGAGGAACTCCAAGAGCTGGAACTCCCGCGGCTGCAGCTCGATCTCCTGGCCGCGCCGGCGCACTTCCCGCCCGATCAGGTCCATCTCCAGCTCCCCGACCTTCAGGCGGGTCTGCACGGCGCCGGTCTCGCGCCGGCGGGCCAACGCCTCGACCCGGGCGATCAGCTCGGCGAAGGCGTAGGGCTTGACGAGATAGTCGTCGCCCCCGGCCTTCAGCCCCTCGACCCGATGGGCGATCTCGCCGAGCGCCGAAAGGAACAGCACGGGCGTCTCGTCGCCCTCGCGCCGCAAGGTCTGGACCATGGAGACGCCGTCGAGCCTCGGGGTCATGCGGTCGACGATCATGACGTCGAAGCCGCCTTCGCGGGCGGCGGCGAGCCCGGCTTCTCCGTCGGGGACGACCCGGCACCCATGGCCCGCATCGGCGAGACCCCGCGTCATGGCCTCACCAGCTTCGGCGTCGTCCTCGACGATCAGCAGTCGCACGAGGCGCTCCCGGCCGCGGCCTAGCCGTCGATCTTCAGCGGAATGAAGATCGGGACCTGGCCGCCCCGGCGCACCGCCAGCGGGATCGAGCCGCGGCCCGACTTCTTCCAGTCGGCGACCGCGCCGGCGACGTCGCTGGCGCTCGCCACCTGCCGATCGCCGGCCCGGACGATGACATCACCTCGCTGGAGACCCTTTTCGGCCGCGTCGGAGGTGCCCTTGACCCCCTGCACCACCACCCCCGCCTTCACCGAGTCGGGGATATTGAACTGGCCCCGGGTCATGGCGTTGAGCGGCGCGAGCTGCATGCCGAGCACCGGCGCCCCGGGGGTCGCGGCGGGATGGTCGGCGCCCCCCTGATCTTCGTCGGAGTTCGGCTGGCCCCGGCCGTTCAGCGCCAGCTGGTCTTCCGAGGGACGCACGCCCGAGCGGATGTCGACGGTGCGCGCCTTGCCGACGCGGAAGACGTCGAGGCGGATGACGTCGCCGGCGTGGGCCTTGGCGACCTCGCGGGTCATTTCGGCGTTGGTCTTGACCGCCACGCCGTTGACCGCGACCACCACGTCGCCGGGCATGAGGCCGGCCTTCTCGGCCGGACCGCCGGGCACTAGGTCGGCCACCTGCGCGCCCCTGCGGCCCGATAGGCCCCAGGCGTCGGCGAGCTCGGGCGAAAGGTTCTCGATCGTCGCGCCGATGTAGCCGCGGGTGATCTTGCGGCCCTCCATCAGCTGCTTCGTCACCTCGTCAGCGACGTCGGCCGGGATGGCGAACCCGATCCCGACCGACCCGCCGGTGGGCGAATAGATCGCGGCGTTCACCCCGATCACCCGGCCGTAGACGTCGAAGGTCGGACCGCCGGAGTTGCCCCGGTTTATGGGGGCGTCGATCTGGATGTAGTTGTCGAAGGCGCTCTCGCCGATGTCGCGGTTGTATGCCGAGACGATGCCGGCGGTCGCCGTGCCGCCGAGGTCGAAGGGGTTGCCCACCGCCACCACCCAGTCGCCCACCCGCGGCTTCACGCTCGTCTCGAAGCTCACGAACGGATAGTTGTGGCCCTCGACCTTGAGGACTGCGAGGTCCGTGGCTTCGTCGCGTCCGACCACGGCGGCCTTCAGCTCGGCGCCGTCCTTGGTCACCACCTTGATCTCGTCGGCGCCCTGGATGACGTGGTTGTTGGTGACCACGTAGCCCTCGGGCGAGATGAAGAAGCCCGACCCGGATGACTGCTGCTTGGGCGCCGGCCGCTCGTCGGGGCCGCCCGATCCGTTCCCCTTCGGCACGATGTCGAACGGCAGGTCGCCGAATCCCGGGATCGCCTGGCGCAGCGCCGAAACGTCGACCTTGGAGGTGACATGGATCGAGACCACGGCGGGCGAGACCCGTTCGAAGATGTCCGCGAAGGACTGGGGCGCCCCGGGCGCCGGGGCGAAGATCGGCGCCGTGGAGGCCTGGATCAGGCTGCCGCCGTGGGGCCCGCCGGCCGGCGCCGGCAGTTTGAGGCCCGCCCCGGCGATGGCAGCCACCGCGACGCTCGCGCCCGCGACGGCGCCGACGAAAAAGGCTGTTTTCTTCACAGGCATATGGAAACGTTCCTTGCCCCGGAAGAAGGCCGGGGGTTCTCGCCCCTAACTTAGGAGCGGATGCCAAAGAGCGCCACTGGTCTCAAGTTACCTTTCCTTCATCGCCCCGTGATGCCGCAAATGAGCGGCGCAATGTCTCAAGTCCTTTCCTCGGGACCCAGCTTCTTCAGGGCGGCCTCCTCCTGGGGGGTCAGGGTCTCGGCGTCCGGGGCGGTGGAGGGACGGCGGCGAAGCGCCAGGGCCGCGAGGCCCGCCAGCAGCACCGCGACCGGCGCGCCCCACAGCAGGCTGTTGCCGAGGGACAGCCTGGGCGTCAGCAGCACGAATTCGCCGTAGCGGCGTACGAGATAGGCCTTGATCTGGTCGTCCGAGCGTCCTTCGGCCACCTGCCGGCGGACCAGCTGGCGCAGGTCACGCGCGAGGTCGGCGTCGGATTCGTCGATGGATTCGCTCTGGCAGACGAGGCAGCGCACGTCCTTGAACAGCGCCCGCGCGCGCGCCTCCTGGCCAGGGTCGGCCAGCCGGTCGGCCGGGTCGGCGGCCGCGGCGCACAGGAGCGCCCAGACGGTCAGGGCCAGACCGGTGCGGGCGAGGGCGCGCACGGCCCTATTCCGCCGGGGCCTGCGCCAGCGGCTGGCGCGCGCGGCCCGGGACGGCGAAGCGGACCCGCCGGTCCGACAGCGAAACGAGCCCCCCGAGGGCCATGAGCAGCGGCCCCAGAAAGACCAGGCGCACCCAGGGGTTCCAGTAGGCCTTGACCAGAAAGGCGCCGGCCCCCACGCCTGCGTCGCGCCGGTCGCCGGCTGTCACATAGACGTCGTCCAAGAGCCCCGGGCAGATGGCCACCTGGGAGGTGGTCTGGCCGCCGGCGGCGTAGACCCGCCGCTCCGGCGCGGCCTCGCAGACGAGCCTGCCGCCCGGGCCCGTCACCCGGATCAGCAACCGGGCCGCCTCGTAATTGGGACCGACCACGTCGCCCGCCTGGGCCAGGCGAAGCTCGAAGGCCGCGAGCCGCATGCTTTGGCCCGGCTGCAGCGCCGCGGCCGCCTCAGCGCGCCAGGCGGTCTCGAAGGCGGCGCCCATGGCGAAGAGGCCAAGCCCCAGATGCGCCAGCGTCATGCCCCAGGCCCCACGCGGCAGGCCGCCGAGCCGCCGGCCGACTTCGGACCAGGGAGCGCGGAACGCCCGGACGCGCTCGGCGGCCTCCACGAGGGCGCCCGTCGCCACCCAGAGGCCGAGGCCCACGCCGGCCGCCGCCAGCGCGCTCCTGGGACTGACCAGGGCGAGGCTGAGGAGAGCGCCCGCCAGCGCGATAAGGGCCGCGGCCCAGAGCCGCTGCAGCGCGCCCAGGGCGTCGGCGCGCTTCCAGGCCAGCAACGGGCCCGCCGGCAGCAGGATCAGGGCCGGGGCGAGGAGGGCGGTGAAGGTCACGTTGAAGTAGGGGGCGCCCACGGAGATCGGCACGCCGTCGATCGCCTCGCGGATCAGCGGCAGCAAGGTGCCCGCCAGCACCGTCGCGGTGGCGGCCGCCAGCAGCACGTTGTTGACGAACAGCGCGCCCTCCCGGCTGATGGGGGCGAAAGCCGCCTCGTCCTTCAGCCTCGGCGCGCGCCAGGCGAAGAGGCCAAGTCCTGCGCCCGCGGCCACGCCCAGGATGACCAGCAGCAGGATGCCGCGGCGCGGATCGATCGCGAAGGCATGGACGGAGGTCAGCACGCCCGACCTGACCAGGAAGGCGCCCATCATGGCCAGGATAAAGGCGCCGAGGCCGAGCAGGGCGGTCCAGCTGGCCAGCGCGCCGCGCTTTTCGGTCACCGCCGCCGAATGCAGCAGCGCCGTGCCGAGCAGCCAGGGCATGAAGCTGGCGTTCTCCACCGGGTCCCACGCCCACCAGCCGCCCCAGCCGAGCTCGTAGTAGGCCCAGAAGGAGCCGAGGGTGATCCCCATGGTGAGCAGGCTCCAGGCCGCCAGGGTCCAGGGACGGATCCAGCGGGCCCAGGCAGGATCCACCCTGCCCTCGGCCAGGGCCGCCGCCGCCAGGGAGAAGACCACCGAGAAGCCCACGTAGCCGGCGTAAAGGAACGGCGGATGGGCCGCCAAGGCCGGATCCTGCAGCAGCGGATTCAGGGAATCGCCTTGCACCGGCGGCAGGGCGACCCGCGCCAGCGGGTTGGAGGCGAAGACCATGTAGCCAATGAAGAGGACGCCCAGCGCCCCCTGGACGGCGACCGCCGAGGCCTTGAGCGCGAAGGGCAGACGCCGGCTCGCCGCCATGGCCGCGCCATAGCCCGTGAGCATCAGGCACCAGAGCAGGATCGAGCCCTCGTGGCTGCCCCAGGCGCCGGCGACCTTGTAGAGCAGCGGCTTGGCGGTGTGCGAATTGGCCGCCACGTTCAGGACCGAGAAGTCCGAGCTCACGAAGGCGTGGATGAGGGCGAGAAAGCCGATGGCGACGGCGGCGAACGCGCCGACGGCCGCGCCTTCGCCGGCGCCGGCCAGGGCGCCGTCCCGCCGGATGCGGGCCGCGAGGGAAAGCACGGTCTGGGCGAGGCTAAGCGCCAGCGCCAGGGCCAGGGCGAATTGGCCGAGCTCGTCGATCATGGGGATGCGTAACTCGGAGCGGCCCCGCCGCCCCGCCACTCGCCCTGCTTCTTGAGCGCGGCGGCGAGCTGCGGGGGCATGTAGCGCTCGTCGTGCTTGGCGAGGATCTGGCGGGCGTCGAAGACCCCGGCCCCGTCGTAGGCGCCGATGGCCACCACCCCCTGGCCTTCACGGAAAAGGTCCGGCAGCTCGCCGCGGAACACCACCGGGCTCGCCGCCCGATGATCGGCGACCACGAAGTCCACCTCGCCGTCGGGCTTCTTGACCACGCTGCCGGGCCGCACCAGCCCGCCGAGCTGGATGTCCCGCCCCGCCGGCAGGCGTGCGGCCATCGCCTGGGAGGGCGTGTAGAAGAACGAGATCGAGCCCCTCAGCGCGTAGAGCGCCACCGCGACCGCCAGGGCGGCCACCGGCCCGGCGACGGCCAGGACCATCAGCCGGCGGCGAGCGGTGCGGGAACGAGGCAGCCAGGACATCGTGGCTCCAGACTTAGGCTGTTCTCGCGGGACATACACGCGCCGCGGCCTCAGCGCTGCGGCGCCGTCGCCGCATCCAGCTGACGCAGCACCTCGGGGCGGCCGGCATAGCGGCGGCGCGCCTCGGCGAGGGCCGCGTCGCGCCGGTCGGCCTCGCCGAGCACCGCATAGGCGCGCACCAGCCGCGCCCAGCCGGCCGGATCGTCGGGGCGGGCCTTCAGGCGCGCCGCGAGGCCATCCACCATGGCCTGGATCTGGGGCGCCGGGGCCGGCGCCGGCGCCTCTTGCGGCGGCGGCTTGCCGGTGGCCTGGACCTGGGCGATGGCGGCGGCGAGGCCGGCGCGGCGCGGATCGGCCGGATCGAGGTCGAGCGCCAGAGCGCGCCAGTCGGCGAGCCCGCCCGCGACGTCTCCGTGGTCGATCTTCTCCAGCGCCAGGTAGAAGCGCGCCCCGGGGGCCTGCGCGTCGAGCGCCAGGGCCCGCTGGAAGTCCTGGCGGGCGGCCGCATTCAGATCCCCTGACCCGATCGCCAGGTCCGTTTCGCCCTTCAGATCCCATAGATCCGCGCGTTGGGGGGCGAGGGCGATCGCCCGGTCGAGGGCCTGGGACGCCTCCAGCGGCTGGCCGGACAACAGCTCGTAGCGGGCAAGGTAATAGAGCGGGCCGGGATCGCCGGGATTGCGCGCCGCAGCCGCCCGCATCAGCGCCGCCAGCTCCGGCGCGGTCAGGCTCTCGAGCGGCGCCTGGCGCCACTGCGCGAGGCGCTGGGCGAACGGCTGGTCCGCCGCCCTGGGCGCCCCGACGGCAAGATAGACCGCCAGGGCCGCCAGCGGCGCCAGCATCGCCGCCACCAGGGTCAGCCGGGGCGAAGCGGAGACGAGCGGGGAGTCCCTTCGTTCGGCGGCCGCCAGCAAGCGCCGGCCGGCCTCCGCCCGGACGCCTCGCCGGTCGGCCTCGGCCAGCAGGCCACGCGCCGCCAGATCATCGATCTCGGCCATCTGACGCCGATAGACCGTCAGCGACAGGTTCTCGGCCGGGCCGGACCTCGCCGCCCGGGCCGCTCGGTGAACCATCAACGCCGCCGCGCCTGCCGAAAGCACGGCCGCTGCGACCCACAACCAGATCATGGCCGGCTGTTATCGGAAAAGGCCGCGGCGCGCGAGTAAGGGGAAATGCGGGGCGCGGGTCGCCGGCAACCGCCCATGGCCCAGCACGTTCTGGCTCCCACAGGCCTCGGAGAAGCCCATGAAGATGATCGCACTCGGCCTGGCGGCCGGCGCCCTGACGCTTTGCGCCGGGCCGGTCGGAGCCGCCGACAACCAGGCGGGCGCCCCGCTCGCGCCGCCTCAGGCGGCCGGTCTCTGGACTCTGCAGTCGGGCGGCCGCGCCATCTGCCTGGTGAAGCTGACGGCCGAGAAGCGGGGCGACGCCGGCTTCGCCGCCAGCGCCCCGGCCGGCTGCGGAGACGCGCTGCCCGCTGGCGTCTCCGGATGGACTCCCACCGGCGATGGAATGGCGCTCACCGACGCCGCCGGCAAGGTTCTCGTCGCCTTCAACCGCTGGAGCGACAGCCTCTTCGTGTCGCACCGGTCCAGCGGCGAAGACATCCAGCTCCAGCGCGGCGGCCCGAACGGCTGACCGTTCGGCGATTTCGCCCCGCGAGGCGTCGCCTCACGCGGCCCGCGCCAACCGCTCGCTCTCGGCCCAGAGCCGCGCGGCCGCCGCATCGTCCTGAGCGGCCGCAGTGGGACGCGCCGGAGCGCAGCGTTCGAAGTAGAGCCCGGTCTGATTGGCGACCTGTGGCGATGAGGCGAGATAGACGATCGTCTCGGCGCCCTTCTCGGGCGAGAGGGCGAACACCCGCGCCGCCGGCATGACCATTCTGAGCAGGCCGGAGAAATCGGAACCGAAGCGGGTGGCCACGAAGCCTGGATGCAGGCTGTTGGCGGTGACCCCGGTCCCCGCCAGGCGGCGGGCGAGCTCGCGCGTGAAGAGGATGTTGCACAGCTTCGATCGGCCGTAGGCGGGGAGGGCGTTCGTCGATCCCTTCAGCTGCAGGTCGTCGAAATCGACGGCGCCGGCCCGGTGGGCGGAGGAAGAGGTGTTGATGATCCGCGAGGGCGCGGCGGCGATCAGCCGGTCCTTCAGGGCGCAGGTCAGCACGAAGTAGGACATGTGGTTCAAGGCGAAGGTCATCTCCAGGCCTTCGCGGGTCTCCTGACGGCGGTCGAACACCGCGCCGGCGTTGTTGACGAGCACATCGATCCTCGGCTCGGCCGCGGCGATCTCGGCGCCGACCCGTCGGGTCCCGGCGATGGTGGAAAGATCCGCGAACCGGGCGCCGTGCTCCACCCCGGGTCCGGCCCGCCTCAGCTTGGCCAAGGTCGCCTCCGCCCGTTCCGGATCGCGGGCGACGAGCATGATCTTCGCCCCCATCCTCGCCAGACTCTCGGCCGCGGCCTCGCCGATGCCCGACGTGGCCCCGGTCATGACGACAACCTTGCCTTGCATGATATCTCCCGGATCGCAGGAGTTTAGGCCCGTAGTCGCCTGAAGGCTAGCCTCGAGCGCCTCCAGGACGGAGCTCGCAACCCGGCAGCGCTTCGCGCATTGCCTGCAAGGACCCTCGCGGTCGTCCCCGGGGAAGCTTGATGGCGCTCGAGATAGCGATCGGCCCGCCGAGGCTGGCGATCAACCAAGGGTTCGGCTTCCTGATCACCGACCCGGATGGCCAGATCCAGTGGCCCACCGACAAGGGATTCTATCACTCCGACACGCGGATCATCTCGGCCTGGATGATCTTCGCGGACGGCGTTCCCTGGGACCTCCTGAACGGCGGCAACATCGAGCACTACGCGGCCCGGGTCTTCCTGGCCAACCGCCTCATCCACACCGCGAGCGGCGATATCCCGGCCAGGACCATCAGCCTCTCGATTGGCCGCTGCATCGGCGGCGGCGTTCACGAGGATCTAGATCTCACCAACCACGGGTCCGTGACGGCCCGGTTCAACCTCGAGATCGTTGTCCGCAGCGACTTCGCCGACCTGTTCGAGGTGAAGACCGGCGCCATCGTCCGCCGCGGGCGGATCACCACCAGCTGGTCGAACGCCGGCTCGCAAATGGTGACGAGTTACGTCAACCGCAGCTTCCGGCGTCGCCTGATCGTCAGCGTTCGGAACTGCCCCATCCGCCCCGTCGCCGCCAACGGCCGGATCAGCTTCGAGATCAGCCTGGCCCCCGGCGAATCCTGGCACGCTTGCATGCTCTACGCCGTCGGCGACCAGGACGGGCTGGACGAGGCGCCGAAGCACTGCATCAGCGACACGTCCGGGCTCGGCGCGGAGCAGCGGCTGAGCGATTGGCGCACGGCCGCCCTAAAGGCCGAGACCTGCAACGCCGACTTCGACCGCTACTACGAGCAATGCGTGGCCGACATGGCCGCCCTGAGGCTGCCGATCGAGGGAACGGATCACCTCGAGTTCGTGCCGGCGGCCGGCGTGCCGTGGTTCGTGGCCCTGTTCGGCCGCGACAGCCTCATCGTCTCGCTGCAGAACGCCATGGTCTATCCGGACTTCGCCCGCGGCGCCCTCGAGGTGCTGGCGCGCCATCAGGCCAAGCGACGCGACGACTACCGCGACGCCGAGCCCGGAAAGATCATGCACGAGCTGCGGCAGGGCGAGCTCGCCCACTTCAAGCTCATTCCCCACACCCCCTATTACGGGACCGCCGACGCGACCATCCTTTACCTCATCGTCCTCCACAACGCCTGGCGCTGCCTCGGCGACGTGGGAGTCCTCAAGCGCTTCCTCCCGGCTGCAGAGAAATGCCTCGCCTGGATTGACCACTACGGCGACCGCGACGGCGACGGCTTCCAGGAATATCAGACGCGCTCGAAAGTCGGGTACCGCAACCAGGGCTGGAAGGACGCCGAGGAGGCTCTCGTCTATCCCGACGGCGCGCCGGTGCGGGGCCCCGTCGCCCTGGTGGAGCTCCAGGGCTATGTCTACGACGCCTGGCTGAGGATGGCCCAGGTGTTCGAGGCGCTGGGTAAGGACGCCGCCGCGCGGCGGCTGCGCCAAAAGGCCGGCGCGCTCTTCGAGCGCTTCAACGAGGCCTTCTGGGACGAGGCGGCGGGTTTCTACGCCTTCTGCCTGGACGGCGAGAAGAAGAAGGTGATGAGCGTCGCGTCCAACCCGGGCCACTGCCTCTGGACCGGCATCGTCCCACCCGAGCGGGCCAAGCGAGTCGTCTCTCGCCTGATGGAGCCCGACATGCGATCCGGCTGGGGCCTGCGCACCCTTTCCTCCGACAACCCGGCCTACAATCCGTACTCATACCAGAACGGCTCCGTCTGGCCGCACGACAACGCCCTCATCGCCGTGGGTTTCCGCCGCTACGGCTTCGTCGAGGAGGCCAACGACATCGCCCGCGAGCACGTCCAGGCAGCCAACTACTTCTTCCTCCGACAGATGCCGGAGCTCTATTCGGGCCTGCAGCGCCAGGAGACCAACTTCCCGGTCCAGTACCTCGGGGCGAACGTGCCGCAGGCCTGGGCGGCTGGGGCCTGCTTCACGCTGCTGCAGATGATGGTCGGCTTCCAGCCGGACGCGCCGGGCGGCAAGCTCTACCTCGACCCCGCCCTCCCCGACTGGCTCTCGGAGCTCACCCTCAGGGACCTGCGGGTGGGGGAAGAGGTCTTCGACCTTCGTTTCCGGCGCGACGGCGTCGCCACCCGGTTCGAGATCCTGCGCGGCGAACCCGACGCCGTCGCCCTGCGCAGCTTCGCCTCCGGTCCCGAACGCTGGGGCTGAGCCGGCCACGGAACCTAGGGCGCAACCGACCATTTACGGCGAAGCAACGGAATTCCTGGAGTCGCCGATGTTAGGCACAATTCTTCTCATCCTACTCGTACTCCTCGTGATCGGCGCCTTGCCGAATTGGGGTTACAGCCGCTCCTGGGGCTATTATCCCAGCGGCGGACTTGGCCTTGTGCTGGTGATCGTGCTGGTGCTGGTCTTGATAGGACGGATTTAGACGAGCGGATCGCCGGTGAGATCTTCGGCCGGGCGCGGAACGCTGCCGCCGCGAAGCTCGGCGCCTCAGCCGCCCACCACTGGCTCGAGCGGCCTTTCACGATGCGACCGGAGCCAAGCCTCGTTCTCCGCCAGGGCCTCCTCGCCGAGGGCGAGGACGACCTCCCGGCGCTCGGGCGCGGTCAGCGCCTCGCCCTCGGAGGGGGCGGTCAGCAGGTCGTGGCCGCGCTGGAATTGCTCGCGCGCATGCTCGTAGCCCGAAAGCTCGGCGGCCCAGGACGACTTGTCGGCGACGTAGCGCAAGGCGCCGGCCATCGCCGCCGGCACGATGACCGCGATGGCGATGAGGTCCTTCGCCCATTCGAGGGTGGCGCCGATGCGCGGCTTGGCGGGGCTCGCCCCCGAGGCCATGGCCGCCAGGTCGCAGAGCGTGAAGGTGAGGACGAGGCCGCCCAGCAGCCCCATGATCCAGACGGCCGCGGCCGGCGGCCCCTCCTCGCGGTCCGCCCGGCGCCGGCCGCGCGCCGCGACCAGCAGCAGGGCGCCGATCACCGCCGCGCCGGCGACCAGCAACGCCCACCGTATCGGCGGCGACCATTCACCCGGCCCCATCAGCACCGCCGGCAGGACCAGCCATATCTGCATCGCCGCCAGACAGGCGCCGACGCCCAGGCTGGCCCCGAACAGGAACCAGCTTGCCCCCTCTACGGCCGCGAGCTCGCGCCGCCGGTCGGCGATCCGCCGCTCGAAGAACTCGATCTGGCTGTCCACCCATAGGGGCGCCGTCGCCGGGTCGGCCGCGGGCGGCGGCAGGCTCAGCTCGGCGGCGTCGATCAGGTGATCGACCAGCGCCCGCAGCTGCCGCAGGGTGCCTTGGGCGCCACGCAGGTAGAAGCGCCCCACCCGCTCGCGCCGGCTCTTGAGGCCCGAGGCCCACCAGACCAACTGCACCCGGATCGCTTCGGAAGCGGCCCGATAGTCCTCGGCGAGCCGCTGCCAGCGCCGGCCCGCCGCGAAGCCGTAGATGAGGATGGCGAAGGCCACCAAGGCGGAATAGGCGACGCTGAACCAGCGCGTCCAGGCGTAGAATGACAGGTCCACATAGACCTCGAACGAGAAGATCGCCGCGCAGGAGAGGAGCGCCAGCAGCCAGATCGACTGCCGGACGCGCCGGACCATCTGGCCCTGCACCACCGACAGCGCCAGGCGGATGAGCCCAAGCTCCGAGGCGGCGTCGCCTTCGCCGCCGCCGCTGCGGCGCTCCAGCTCCGCCCATGCCTTCGGGGGGATCCGGCCGACGCGCACGTTCAGCGCTTCGATGCTGTCGGCCAGGCGCAGGCTCTTGCGGAACGCGGCCTCTTCCTCGAGCGGCGCCGGCGAAGGATCGCCGGGGTTCCACGCCAGCAGGGCCGATGCGGGCCCCCCATGCGCCTCCGCAAGCCGCGCCAGGTCGACGAGCCAGACAGGCCCGGTCCGCCGGTCGGTGAGCCTGGCCGGGGGCGTGAGCACCTCGCTCCGACGGGCGATGCTGGCGGCGCCGGCGTCGAGCTCGCCGTCGAGCCGGTGGCGGACGATCCGGGCGGACCCGCCGGTCTTTCCCGGCGCCTCCGCCGCATCCATCACCGCCAGCAGCAGGGCGGCGCGCTCGGCGACGAAGAGGCCCGCTTGCTCGTAGTGCTCGTCCCGGATGCGGTTGGGCGTGTCCGAGCGCTCCAGCTCGGCGTCGGCGAACGGCCTGCCGTCTTCGTGCTCGCGCAACGGCGGCAACACCAGCGTCTTCGTTCGCGGGTGGGCCAGCACCTGGCGCAGCCGCCTGGCGTCGGCTTCCCCAAAGTCCTGGAGGTACAGCTCGAGGCTGAACGGCAGCGGGGCGATCACCCGCCAGCCCGGGCGCGCCAGGGCCGCCTCCGCCGCCGCCATGTCGGCCCCGCGGGCCAGGGCGCTCAGGAGCACCTTCGGAGCGCTCGGGCAGCGCTTATCGAGGCGCGCGAACGCCAGATCCAACGCCTCGCGAACCTCCGCCTCGGCGTCCTTGAGGTCGAGCTTGCCGGTCACCCCGACGAGGAGCGGCGCAGGCGCGCGATCGGCGCTGGAAGGCCCGGTCATGGCGCTCAAAAGTACGGCTGACCCCAGCGGTCGCGGTGGGTGACCTCGCTAAGCGGTCGCCTCGCCACGGGCCCGAAGCGTCCTTGCGGATAGCCGATCGGCAGGATGGCGAAGGAACAGACGCTTTTAGGCAAGCCGAAGATCGCGTCCACCGCCTCGCCGTAGAGCATGTGCCGGGAGGTGAGCGTCGCCCCGAGCCCCAGCCCCCGCGCGGCCAGCAGCATGTTCTGCACTGCCGGATAGATGGACGCCCCGAGGCCTGGGCCGCCGCCGCGCGGGGCCTCGAGGCACGCCACGATCCAGACCGGCGCCTCGTGGAAATGACGGGTGAGGTGCTCGACGGCGCGCATCTGCCGCTGGAGCTTCTCGCGCGCGTCGCCCGGCGCAAGGGCGGCGAGCTGGGCCGCGTAGTGGGGGCCGGCCCGCTCGTCATAGGCCCGCTGGTAGAAGGCCTGGACCTTCGCCTTGACGTCCGGATCTTCGATCACCAGGAACCCCCAGGCCTGGGCGTTGCCGCCGCTGGGGGCCGCCCGACCGGCCTCGAGGATCCTCTCGATCAGCGCCCGCGGGACGGGATCGGCCTTCAGGCGCCGCATGGCGCGGGTGGTGAAGAGCGTCTCGAACAGCTGAGGTTCGTCGGTCAAGGCTGGCTCCGCCGCCGCAGTTCCGGGGGCTCGGCGCGCAGTTAAGCCTGAATTCGGGGCGCCGGAAACCGTGCACGCGCTGCAGCGCCGGGCCTAGCGGGCCTCGTAGATCACCTGTCCATCGACGAGGGTCGCCGCCACGAGCTCGGAGGACGGCGAGTCCAGGACCGTCGCCAGCGGGGCCTTCAACAGGCATAGATCGGCGGCCGCGCCCGGGGTCGCCCTGCGGGGCGGTCCGCCCGGCCGCGCCAGGTCGCCAAGGAAGAGATGCAGCGCCGTCCGCGGGGCGATCCGCTCCCGAAGTCCGAGCGCCCGGCCGCCGCGCGTGGCGCGCGAGGCCGCCGCGCGGATGGCGGCCCAGGGATCGGCGGCGGAATAGGGGGCGTCGGAGCTCCCGGCCACCGGGATCCCGGCCTCCAACAGGCTGGCGCAGCGGTAGAGGTCGTCGTGCTCGGCGGGGTCGACCTCGGAGCGATAGCGGTCTCCCCGCTCGAAGACGAAGCCCGGCTGGGTGACCACGGTCAGGGCCATCCGGACGATCATCGGAATCGCCTCGGCCGGAACGAGGCCGCCGTGCTCGATCCGGTCGCCGGACCGGGCGCCGGCCGCTTCGAAGGCGGCCAGGGTCAAGGCGAGCTCGGCGGCGGTGACGCAGTGGACCGCCACCGGCCGGCCCCATCCGCGCGCCGCCTCGATACGGCCAATGAAGTCCCCCAACGGCGGAAGGTCGCGTTCGTCGAGGAGCACCTTGACCGGCCCCATCGAAAAGGCGCCGTCCGCCGGCGCTTCGAGCGGGCCGGCGCTCATCAGCCCGAGCCTCAACGGCAGGTCGCCCGAGCGCACCGCCTCGGCGAGCCTTTGCGCTTCCGCGGGGCCGGTGGAGGCGCTGGCGTCCATCACCGCGGTCACCCCCTTGGCCGCGAGCGCCGCGCCCACCCGCGCCAGAGGCGGGAAGGCCCTGCCGATCCGCTCGCCCAGCCAGGCGTCGCCCCGCCAGATGCGGCCGGTGGGGCGCCCGCCGGCGTCGCGCTCGACGCAGGGCGGACCTTGCTCGGCGCCGACCAGCGCCAGGGCCGGTCCGTTCAGCACCCAAAGGCCGCCCGACTGGTCCTGCACCCGCAGCGGATGATCCGGCGCCAGACGGTCGAGGTCGTCCCGGTCCAGCTGCCCCGCCGTCCGCTCGTGGTAGCCGGTGGCGCGCAGCCAGCTCCCGGGCGGCCGGCGGGCCGCCCACGCCCGGATCCGCTCGGCCAGGCCCGCCGCATCGGCAGCGTCGGCGAGCCGCAGGGAGTCGGCCTCCGCCGCCGTGGCCAGCAGGTGGACGTGGTGATCCGCCAGGCCGCAGATGAGCGCCCCGCCGTGCGCGTCGAGCTCGAGGCCGCGCGCCGACAGACCTTCGCCGACCTCCAGGATCCGGCCGGCTCTAAGGCGCACGTCCTGTCCGGCGCGGCCTCCGACTTCGGCGTCGCGAATGGTGAGCGACCCGCCGCTCATCGCGCCTCGGCGAGCGCGCCAGCGGCGACGCCGGCCGCCGTCCGGGCCATTGCGGCGTCGACCAGATAGCCGCCGCCTTTCTCCAGCGCCTTCAGGGCCCCGGCCGCCGCGGCGAGCCCGGTGAGCGGATCGGCCAGCGCGTCGCCCAGGAAGCGCGGGACGCCGCGCTGGGTCCAGCGGACCAGGCCGCCGGCGGCGGCGCAATCGTCTCCGAATCCGATCCGATCCGGGGCCGAGGTCCAGCCGTAGCCGGTGACCGCGACCCAGACGAGGCCCGGGTTGCGGGCGAACATGGCTTCGGGCGGGACGCCGAGCTGCTCGAAGGCGCGGGGCCGGGCGCTGGCGATCACCACGTCGGCGCCGGCGATGGCCTCGGCGAGGCGGGCCCGGTCGGCGAAGTCGAGGCGCGCCTGCGCCTTGGCGCCGTTCAGGCGCTCGAACAGGGCCGGCATGTTGCGGCCGGTGTCGGGCCGGCTTCGGCTCTCCAGCTTGGTCACCGACAGGCCGGCCCCGGCCAGGATCGCCCCGCAGAGCGGACCCGCCCAGAGGCTGGAAAGGTCGAGGACCTTCAGGAGGCTGCCGCGACGTCCGGCCCGGCCTTGCGCCATCCGCAGCAGCGGCGCCTGGAGGGAGTCGGCGCGCGTTTCGCCGACGCCCGCGACCGCCAGTCCGAGCAGCCGGGCGCCGTCCGCCAAGTCTCGCCAAGGCCTCGCCCGCGCGGCGGCGCCGACGGCGCTCCAGGCGTCCCCCTCCACGGCGCAGCCGATCCAGGCCGGGATCAGCTCCAGGTCGGTCGGGCGCGGCAGGCTGACTGCGATCCAGCCATCGCCGGCGCGGAAGAGACGGCAGCTGCGGTTGGGCGAGCAGCGGCCCGGCGGCCTCAAGGCGATGGAATCGCTTCGATCCATTACCTCGGCCGGATCCACCTTCAGCGGCCGACCGAAACTCCCGCTCAACGTCTCGATCTCCGCGGCGAGGACGCGGGCGGCTTCGCGGACCCGGTTCACGGCCCTTCGTCCAGGGCGTCGGCCAGACCCCAGCCAAGCGCCGTCTCGGCGTCCACCTCGGCGCCGGCGATCGCCATGTAGCAGGCGCGCTGGCGTCCGATGCGGCGGGGGATCGAGGCCGTGCCGCCGGCTCCCGGAATGAGGCCCATGGCGACTTCCGGCAGGCGGCAGATGGTGTCCGCGCGGACGAGGACCCGGCCGGCGGCCGCGGGGATCTCGACCCCGGCCCCCACGCAGGCCCCGTGGAGGCGGGCGGTGACGCGTCCCGCGATCGCCGCGACGCAGCCGGTCGCCGAGCGAAGGGTCCGGATGGCGTGGGCGCGGCCGGGGTCGTCGGCCTGGCCGAACTCGTCGAGGTCGCCGCCGGCGCTGAACGCGGGGCCCTCGCCGCTCAGCACCACCGGCGCCAGTTCAGGGTCGATGCGGGCAAACTCCAGCGCCTCCGCCAGGGCGTCGCGCATCCTGGCGTCCACGGCGTTGCGCGCCGCCGCCCGGGTGAGGCGGATCGAGAGCACGTCGCCCTGCCGCTCGACGCGGACCCGGGGCGCGAGCTCTGCGGGGCGGCGGCGCGGCGGGTTCGCCGCCCGCCAGGCCTTGAACCCCTCGCTCGCCAGCAACATCGAATAGGCCAGCGACTCCAGGGCCAGCGCCTGCTCGAAGGTGAGGCTGAGGCTCATCCTCAGCACCTGGGCGGCGACCGCGGCCGCCACCGGCTGGCGCGCCGCGGCCTTCTCCAGCCGAGCGAACGCCGCATCCAGCCCTTCGGCCGGCGCGCCCACCCAGGGGCGGGGCGCCTGAGGATCGGCGCTGAGCAGGACGTCAAACGGCTCGAGACCCTCGGTGGGGATCGGACCTCGCCGATGGACGGCCGTCTGAACGATGCCGGAAGCGCCGGGAACGGGCGCGGGGAGCCGGCCGGCCGCCGCCTCGGTCACCGCCAGGCCTAGAGCGCCGGCGTCCTCCAACTCGCGCAGGGCGCTTTCGGCCGCGGGCGAGAGGTCGGCCGGCATGGCCCTCAGTCCGATCGCGGCCGGCTCGCCGCCTCGGCCAGCTCCTGCTTCAGGACCCGCCGCAGCAGCTTGCCGGTTTCGTTGTAGGGCAGCTCGGGGCGGAACTCCCAGGTCTCCGGCGTCTTGGTGGAGCGCAGCCGCGCGCGCACCCATTCACTGAGCTCTTCGACGGACGGCGCCGGCTCGCGCGGGGCCACCACCGCCGCCACCCGCTCGCCCCAGCGGTCGTCGGGGACCCCGAGCACCGCCACGTCGGCGACGCCGGGGTGGCCGCGCAACACATCTTCGATCTCGCCGGGAGAAATGTTTTCCCCGCCCCGGACGATCACGTCGTCGAGCCGGCCCTCGAGGTAGAGATACCCCTCCTCGTCCAGCCAGCCGGCGTCGTTAGTGGGGAACCAGCCGTCGTCCTGAATCGCCTTGCGGTGCAGGTATTCGCCGGCCACCTGCTCGCCGCGGACGTAGACCTCGCCCGCCTGGCCGGGACCCAGCTTTTCGCCCTCGGGGCCACGGATCTCGACTTCCAGGCTGGGAAGCGGCTTGCCGACCGAGCCCAGACGCCGGCGCACCGCCGGATCGTCCGAGGTGATCGCCATCCGGTGATCCTCAGGGCCGAGGACGGAGATGGTCGAGCTGGTCTCGGTGAGGCCGTAGGCGTTGACGAACTCCACCTGGGGCAGAAGCTTCAGCGCGTGCTCGATGGTGGGCTGGGGCATCCGGCCGCCGCCGTAAGACAGCGCCCTCAGGTGCGGCAACCGCTCGTTACGCTTCTCGAGCACCTCGAGGATCCGCCCCAACATGGTGGGCACCACCATGGCGTGGGTGACCTTCTCGAAGGCGGCGACATCGACCCAGGTCTCGGGAGTGAACGACGGCAGGTAGACCGCCCTCCGGCCGCTGTAGACGCCGGTGAGCACCGCCGAGATGCTGGCGATGTGGTAGGGCGGGACGCTGACCAGGGCCGCCTCCTCTTCGCCGGCGCCCATGAACTCGACGGTGGAGATGACGTAGGAGGTGAGGTGCCGGTGGCGCAGCACCGCGGCCTTCGGCTCGCCGGTGGTGCCGCTGGTGAAGAGCAGCACGGCGATGTCCGGGTCGACCTCGGCGAGCTCGGCGGTCTGGTAGTCGACGTGGCGGCAAGCGGCCGCAAAATCGGTCCGCGAGAGGAGGGTCACACCCTCGACCCCACGTACGCGCTCGATCATGTCGTCGTCGACGATGGCCACCGAGGGCGCGGTGCGCGCCAGCAGCTTGCGCAGGTCCGGGTCGGAAAGGCGGTAGTTGAGCGGCGCGAAGGGCTTGCCGGCCAGCGCGCTCCCGAACACGGCCGCCGAGAGCGCCGGACCGTTGAGGCCGATGAAGACCACCGTGTCGAGATGTTGGGTGTTGAACCAGCCGGCCGCGCCGCGCGCGCGCTCCAGAAGTCCGGCGTAGGTGACGCCGTTCTCCAGCGTGCCGATGGCCACCCGCTCGGGGAAGGCCTCCGCGCCCATCTCCAGCAGGAGGGAAGTGTGCATGAGGTCTAGTCGGAGGCCGGGAGCGCCTTGGCTTCCCTGAGCTGCAGCGGCCGGCCGTTCACCGCCAGCGAGCCCGCTCCGGGCTTGCTGCCCAGCACCTCGATGCCGGTCTCTTCATCGAAATAGCGCTTGCCGGTCTGCACGCCGCTCGCGTGGGCCGGATCGACCGCCAGCCCTTCCGGCTTCTGCTCCGAAAGCGCCACCATCGAAGCGCCGCCGCATTCGAGGCTGACTTCGCCCTTGGGCGGCTTGACCACAACCACCTCGGCCGTACAGACCGAGCTTTTCCAGCGCGAGCCGGGTTTCAGATTCATCGCCTCACTCCTTCGAAGAGGCGCCAACGAAGCGCCTGCGGTTCCTTCCCAATCTTCAGCCTCCGGCGTCCGGCCTTCCGCCTATCTTAGGGTGCGCGCCGGTATCAGTCCAAGCGGGGCGAGCGCAAGCTTCGTCGCGCCACGGGCCGCCCGGAGGCCGGCCCGCCGAGATATCGAGAGCTCCCGTTGCGAGGGCAAGCGCGCGCCTTGTCGCCTCAGTGCCGGAAGACCCGAACGCCGGTGAACGCCATGGTCACGCCCGCCTCGTCGGCGGCGGCGATCACCTCCGCGTCGCGGATCGAGCCGCCCGGCTGGATCACCGCGCTGGCCCCAGCTTCCACTGCCTGCAGCATTCCGTCCGGGAAGGGGAAGAAGGCGTCGGAGGCGCAGGCCGATCCCTTGGCCAGCGACTGCGGCAGCCCGGCCGCTTCGGCGGCCTCGGCCGCGCGGATGGCGGCGATGCGGGCCGAGTCGCGCCGGTTCATCTGGCCCGCCCCGATGCCGGCGGTCTGACCGTCCTTGGCGAAGACGATGGCGTTGGATTTCACGTGCTTGGCCACTGTGAAGGCGAACAACATGTCGCGCACCTCGGCCTCGGTAGGCTGGCGCTTGGTGACGATCTTCAGGTCGGCGGCGGTGATGTGGGCGTCGTCCCGGGCCTGGGCCAGGAAACCGCCGGCCACCGACTTGAAGGTCTCGCCGGGGCTGCGCGGATCGGGAAGGGCGCCGGTGACGAGGAGCCGAAGATCCTTGCGCCGCTTGAAAACCGCGACGGCCTCCTCGTCGGCCTCGGGGGCGATCACCACCTCGGTGAAGATCTTGATGATCTCGCGGGCGGCGTCGGCGTCGAGGCGGCGGTTGAGGGCGACGATGCCGCCGAACGCCGACACCGGATCGCACTGTAGCGCCCGCTCGTAGGCGGTCTTGAGGTCGGGCCCGAGGGCGACCCCGCAGGGATTGGCGTGCTTGATGATCGCCACGGCCGCGCTGGCCGCTGGGTCGAACTCGGCCACCAGCTCCAGCGCCGCGTCGGTGTCGTTGATGTTGTTGTAGGAAAGCTCCTTGCCCTGCAGCTGGCGGGCGGTGGCGACGCCCGGGCGAGGCGCCGGAAAGACATAGAGCGCCGCCGCCTGGTGCGGATTCTCCCCATAGCGCATGGTCTGCTTCAGCGCGCCGGCGATGGCCTTGCGCGCCGGCCAGACCTCGCCCGCCTCGCCCGCGAACCAGGCGGAGATGGCCGCGTCGTAGGCGGCGGTGCGGGCGAAGGCCCTGGCGGCGAGCTTGCGGCGCAGGGCGAGCCCCGCGCCCCCCTCGCGCCTCAGCGCCTCCAGCACCTCCGCCATGTCGTCCGGCCCGGTGCAGACGGCGACGTAGCCGTGGTTCTTCGCCGCCGAGCGGATCATCGCCGGCCCGCCGATGTCGATATTCTCCACACAGGCCTCGAAGCCGGCGCCCGCCGCGACGGTCGCTTCGAACGGATAGAGGTTCACATAAAGCAGATCGATCCCACCGATCGCGTGCTCGGCCATGGCCGCGGCGTGGGCGGGGGCGTCGCGCACCCCGAGCAGTCCGCCGTGGACGACCGGGTGAAGCGTCTTGACCCGTCCGTCCATCATCTCGGGAAAGCCGGTGAGCTCGGCGACGTCCTTCACCGGCAGGCCGGCCGCGGCGATGGCCGCGCGGGTGCCGCCGGTGGAGACGAGCTCGACGCCGAGGTCGCTCAGCGCCTTGGCGGTCTCCAAGAGCCCCGTCTTGTCGGAGACCGAGATCAGGGCGCGGCGGACCTGCACCTTGTCGGGGGGCGGCGGAAAGTCAGGCGCGGACATGGCGGTCCCTTCGTCGAAAGAGGCGCCCAGGCGTGCGGCTTCCAAGCAAGGCCCGCGCTCCCCGGTGGTGATCCACCCTTCGCCAGTCACGCGAGCGCGCGCACTCTATGAGATCGCGGGCGCCGACGCCAGGGCCAGAGGCGCGGCCCGCCGCCTCAGCCGTCGCTCTCGGGCGAAAGCTTCCAGCGCACCCGCGCCCCCTGCCCCGCCGTGGTCTCGCCCGCCAGGACGACCACCGTCGTCTGCAGCGCCTCGCCGGCTTCGAAGACGACGCCGGGCTCGAGCGAGAGCCGCGGCGCATCCGACTTCAGCCGCCAGGCGGGCGCGTCGGGCGGCTGCAGGCGCACCTCGGCCGCGCCCTCGATCGCCTCGGCGGCGACGCCGGGAGCCAGGTGGAAGCGGACTGCGAACGGGACCTGGCCGGGACGCGCGGCGCCGACGCCTTCCACGCGCAGCTGATCCTCGCCGCGCAACTCGCCGCCGACGCCGTCCACGAAGAGTCGGCGGGCGTGGACCAGGCCGAAGCTGGGCCGCCACCCGTCGTGGACCATGTCGATCCACAGGCCGCCCTCGGCCTCCTGGCGCTCGACCCGCACCTCTCCCGCCTCGGGCCAGACGTCCGCGAGCGCCAGACAGGAGCCGCCGGTCGGCCCGGCGAGCGCCGCCGCGCTCTCCGGCGCGGCCGCCGACCAGGCCGAGCCGAGGATCAGCCGTCGCCCGTCGACGGCTGCTTCCAACGCCGCGTGCTGCACGCAGGCAGCCCGTCCCCAGTCGCCCGACGGCGGCGGACCGGCGTCGGCGATGACGCGCAGCCGAGGGCCCTCGAGACTCTGATAGCGGCCATAAGGCGCCGTCTTCATGATCTGCACGCGGGCGGCCTCGAGCGCGAGGACGGTCGCCGTCGCTTCCCGGTTCCCGCTTTCGCCGCCGTGGAAACGCGCCAGCCGGTGTTCGCCGAGCACGAAGAAGCGCGCGCCGCCGGTCAGCCGGTCGATGGCCCTGGCCGCTTCGGGAGGGGCCGGCGCGCCGCGCTGCGAGAGGGCGTCGTCCAGCGCCCCTAGATCGAACAACAGCTCCAGGCCCCGCTCGGGCGAGCGGCTGGCGTGAACGCCGTCGGGCAGGGCCGCGAGCGGGGCAAGCCGCTCCAGGCGCCGCAGCCCCTCGCGGATCAGCCCTTCGCCGGCGGGCCCGGCCAGGGCGACGCCGGCAAGGGTCGCGGCGATGGCGCGCTCCAGCCGCCGGCCGGGATCGCCGGGATCGCTCAGCAGATGCCGCGCCTGGCGGGCGAGGTCGGCGAGAAACAGCCCGGCCTCTACGTCGGTCGTCAGCGGCAGCAGGACCGGCACCGTACAGGCGAGGTTGAACACCCGCCGCTCCAGAGCCAAACCGCTCCAGCCGAAGACGCCTGGCCGGTCGAATAGCCGCCGCCAGCCCCGCCAAAGCCTCAAGCCGTCGCGTAGGCCGGGAGGCCCGCACGTCAGAAGGTCTCCCATCCATCCAAATCCGTGCAGGGCCACGGCGAAGGCCTCATCGGGACACGGCCGGTCCCAGGGATCGCCGCCGGCGCCGACCTCGAGCGTGCGGCCCGCCAGCTGGAACCCGCCGCGCAAGAGCCGCTCGCCCGCCGCCTCGCTCACCGGCCGAGGATTGCGCGGCCACGCCGCCAGGCCGCTCGGCGGCGGGCCCATCAGCGTGAGGCGGTGGATCGGCCCGGCCCGCCATTCGCTGACGAGCTGGCGCGCCAGCGACGCGAGGACGCCCGGCGCGGGCGACGACGAGGTGCGGGGCGCCCTGGCCATCAGCCCCTCGGTCTTATGCGCGCTTGAGCGCCTGGATATTGGCGGCGTAGGCCCCTGAGCCGCCCTTGAAGACGGCGGTGCCGGCGACCAGAGCGCCCGCCCCCGCCGCCAGGCAACGGGGCGCGGTCTCGCGGGTGACGCCCCCGTCCACCTCGATGATGATGTCGCGGCCCGCCGCCTCGAACATGGCCTTCAGGCGAGCGATCTTGCTGAGCTGGGAAGGGATGAACGACTGGCCGCCGAACCCGGGGTTCACCGACATCACGAGCACGAGGTCGATGTCGTCCAGCATCCATTCGATCGTGTCCGGAGGGGTCGAGGGATTGAAGGCCACCCCCGCCTTGGCCCCCAGCTCCCGGATCCGCTTGACGGTGCGGTCGAGATGCGGGCCGGCTTCCGGGTGGACGGTGATGATGTCGGCGCCGGCGGCGCGGAAGGCTTCCAGATAGGGGTCGACCGGCGAGATCATCAGGTGGACGTCGAGGGGGATGGTGACGTGCGGGCGGATCGCCTTCACCACCTCCGGGCCGATCGTCAGGTTGGGCACGAAGTGGCCGTCCATCACGTCCACGTGCAGCCAGTCCGCGCCCGCCGCTTCCGCCGCCCGCGCCTCCTCTCCTAACCGCGCGAAGTCGGCCGCCAGAATCGAGGGGGCGATGATCGGCTGCGGTCGGGTCATGGGGCCGGACTTAATCCCGCGGACTGCGGCCGGCAAGGCGACGTGCTTCACGGCCTCGTCCCTCACAGCCCCGGCTTGAAAACGGCCCACCGGGGCGCGCGGGGGATGGCCGACGCTGCGCTGCTGGCGCGGGCCGCCCGGGCGGCCGGTGTTCGAGCTGATCGAGTTCTGGATCGAGAACCGGCTGATGGTGGAGATCGCGGTCCCGTCGATGCTGCCCGACTACCTGAAGATCGCCACCGCCCAGGCCCAGGACGACTTCCTCGCCTCCATGAAGAGCGGGCAAGTTCCCGCCTAGTGGTGAATTTGAAGTTCGCCCGGCGCCCATCCCATCCACTGGCGAACTTCGGACTCGGGACACTGGCTCGGTCCGTCAGTCGTCCCGGCGAAACCGGACGACGAAGAAGCCGTCCAGCCCGCCCTCCAGGTGATGGGGCAGGATCCGCAGCCAGCCCTCGGGCGCGACGCTCGCGGCCGGGGCGCCGCCTTCGCCGGCGGCGATAGGCTCCAGCTTGAAGTCGGGGCGGCGGCGCAGGAAGGCCCGCGCCTGGCCCTCGCCCTCCTCGGTCTCCAGCGAACAGACGCAGTAGACCAGCCGTCCGCCTGGCGCCGCGCGCTCGGCCGCCGCGTCCAGCAGCCGCGCCTGGACGGCCGCCAGCCTTGCGATGTCGCCGGGGCGCAGCGTCCAGAGCACGTCCGGGTTGCGCCGGAAGGTGCCGGTGGAAGAACAGGGGGCGTCGAGCAGCACCGCCGCGAAGCGTCTCGGGTCCGCCCATGCCTCGGCCTCGGCGGCGACGACTTCGGCCTCGAGGCCGGTCCGCGCCAAAGACTCCTGCAGCCGCTTCAGCCGAGCGGAGGAGCGATCGAGGGCGACCACCCGGGCGCCGGCCGCGGCGAGCTGCAAGGCCTTGCCGCCGGGAGCCGCGCACATGTCGAGCGCCGCCTGACCCGGCGCGATGACCAGCAGCCGGGCCGGGATCGCGGCCGCCGCGTCCTGCACCCACCAGCGGCCTTCGGCGAATCCCGGCCAGTCCTCGATCCGCCCCCGTCCGGCCTTGCGAAGCGACCCGCCGGCGAGCGGCTCGGCCTCCAGCGCCTCGGCGAGGGCCAAGACGTCTGCCGGGTCGCGAGGTGTGAGATCGGCGGCCGGCTCCTCGGCGATCCTCGCCGCGACGGCGCGCGCGGCCGGCTCGCCGTAGGCGGCGCGCCAGCGGGCGTAGAGCCAAGCCGGCGCCAGGTCGGCAGGATCGGCGGGAGGCGGACGCTCGCGCGCCAGCGACCGCAGCACCGCGTTCACCAGGCCCTTGAACGGTCGGCTCGTCCGCTCGGAGTCGGCCAGGGCGACGCTGGCGTCCACCGCCGCGTAGTCCGGAACCTCGAGGAAGAAGAGCTGGGCCGCCCCGAGCCTCAGGATCGTGCGCACCCGGTCTGGGGGCGGGCGGGCGAGGCGCGCGCCGAGCGCCGCGTCGATGGGGCCGAGCCGGCGCAGGGTCGTCATGGCCAGCGCCCGGGCGAAGCTGCGATCCTGGGGCGCCAGGGCCGCAAGGTGCGGCGCCTCCAGCGCCGCCTCGAGGCCGGCCCGCCGGGCAAGCGCTGCGGTGACGAGATCGAAGGCGGCGGCTCGGGCGGGATCGGGCTTCACGGGATCCGCCGTCCCCCATCGCGGCCGCGCGCGCAAGCCTCGAGCCGGGCTCCACGAGGCTCGCGTTCGGCCCCGCGCAGGATTATCTGCCTGGCATGTCCGACGACCTGCCGCCCGGCGCCGCTCCGGGCAAGCCCCTCAGCCCCGCCGCCCGCCGCGCCCTGGAGGAGGCCGCGGCCCGGCGCGCAGCGCACCCTTCCGAGACCTTGCCCGCGGAGAAGGGCGGCCCCGGCGGGCTGGAGCCGACCCGGTTCGGCGACTGGGAGCGCAAGGGCCTGGCCGTGGACTTCTGAACGCTCGCCTCCAGGCGGAGCGCGCTCGCGCCGCATGGCGTGCGGCGATAGCTTGCCCCGCGTTAACCAGACGCGGGGGCGACGATGAGGAACACGGCCGGCTGCGCCATCGGGGCGCTCATCGTGCTCGCCAGCGCCGGGCCGGCGCTCGCCGGCGGCTACTGGGACGCCCGCGGAGAGGCCTTGCCGGCCCCCGCCGCCGCGCCGCATGGCGACGCGCCCGCATATGATCGCTGGCGCGAGGGCGAGGGCTGGAGCGAACAGGGCGACTGGGATGCTCCGCCGCTGGAGCGCCGGGCGGCCCCGGACTGGGACGACGGCGGGCCAGACGTGGAAGCCTCCATCGCACCCGAGGATCTCGACGGCGGCGTCGGCTGGGACGGGAGCTCGTCGGGCCGCGTCGGTGAGGTTGTCGCCCCGGGCGTCTTCGTGCTCGGCTTCGACGGGCGCGGCCCCGGCTTCGGTCCCCACCGCTTCGTCTTCGAGGACCGGCGGCTGTTCGGCGACCGCAGGGGCGACTTCGGCCAACCCGACTTCGGGCGCAGGTTCGTTGAGCGGCAGGTGCTCGGGCCGCAAGGCCAGCTGAGCTTCCATCCGCCGATGGGGCGCGCCCTTTCCCGGAGCCAGGGGCGGCGGGTCGTCTTCCACGCAGGCGGCCGCTGGTTCGCCGGCGCCCGGCGATAGCGCTCAGGCGCCCGCCATCTCCTGCACCACCCTCAGCGCGGCGGTCCTCGGATCCGCGGCGGCGGTGACGGGCCGGCCCAGGACCAGATGGCTCGCCCCCGCCCTAAGGGCCTCGAGCGGGGTTTCGATCCGGGCCTGATCGTCGCGTCCGGCCCAGGCGGGGCGCACGCCCGGCGTCACCACCAGGAAGTCCGGCCCGCCGAGCCGCCGGGCCAGCGCCGCCTCTTTCGGACTCACCACCACGCCGTCCACGCCCGCCTCGACGCACTGGCGGATGCGGCGCTCCACCAGGGCGGCCACGCCGAGGCCATAGCCGATCTCGGTCAGATCCTCGTCGGTGAGGCTGGTGAGGACGGTGACGCCCAGCACCTTCATCGCCGATCCGCCCCGTCCCCGGGCCGCCGCCGCCAGCACCTGGGGCTCGGCGTGGACGTTCATCAGGTCGCAGGCCTCCGAGGCGGCGATGGCGGCCGTGGCCTTCTCCACGGTCGCGCCGATGTCGTGCAGCTTCCAGTCGCAGAACACCTGCCGGCCGGTCCGCCGCAGGTCGCGGGCCAGCTCGGCCCCGCCGGCGGCGAGCAGCTGCAGGCCGACCTTGTAGAAGCTGACGCTCTCGCCCAGCGTCTCGGCGGCGGCTTCGGCTTGCGCACGGCCTGGAAAGTCGAGAGCGATGATCAGGCGCGGATCGGCGAGGGCGATGTCCGCGCGCGCGGCGGCCGGGGCCATGGCGGCTCCTTCGATGACCTACGGGTGGGGCTGAGAGCTTAGGATGAGCGTCTTCGCCGGCCCGGTCAACGCGGCCGTCAGAGGGTCCGGATCCGGCCGATCTGGCTGGCCATCAGCGCCATGCCCCATTCGTCGGGGATCAGCTTGGCGAGGGCGGCGATGGCCTTGTTGGGCGCGCCGGTCACGCAGATGGGACGGTTGGCCTCCGCCGCCTCGTAACCGGCGGCCGCCACCTCGTCGGACCCGAGCCAGAGCCAGGGCGGCGTCGCTTCGCTGACCTTGGCCCTGGCGCCGTTCACGTCATGGAACTCCGAATAGGTGAGCCCGGGGCAGAGAGCGCTCACATGCACGCCGGTCCCTTGCGTCTCGAGATGAAGGCTCTGGGAGAAGCGCACCACAAAGGCCTTCGCCGCGCCATAGAGGGTCTGGCCCGGGGCCCCCGGAATCAGACCCACCAGCGAGGCGACGTTGACGATGCGCCCGAAGCGCCGCTCCAGCATCCCCGGCAGCGCCTTGTGGGTGAGCTCGCAGACGGCGATCAGCAGCACCCGCAGGAACGCCTCCTGATCCTCCCAGCGGCTCCCCGCATAGACGCCGCCGATCCCGTAGCCGGCGCAGTTGACGAGGGCGTCGACCACCCGCCCGTTGGCCTCGATCTCGGCCAGGATGGCGCCGGGCGCGCCGGGCGCGGAAAGATCGGCGGGGATCGCCAGGCTCTCGACCCCGTAGCGCAGGCGGATGTCGTCGGCGGCCTCGCGCAGCCGCTCGCCGCGACGGGCGGTCAGCGCCAGATCGTAGCCGTGGCTGGCGTAGACCCGGGCGAGCGCCGCCCCGATGCCCGAGGACGCGCCGGTGACCAGGGCGAGCCGGCGGTTCAAACCCTGTCTCCGACGGTGTCTGCGCGCATGGCTGGGCCAAGTCTCCGATGCCTGGCGCCGCCTGCGGCGCCGCGCGCGAAACCTAAGCGGGAGGCTCCTGCGTTGGAAGCGAATGTTCAGGCCGAGCAGCGGGGTGCGCGGAGGCTTGAATTCTAGAGGCCGAGGCCCTTTAAGGCGCGCCTGAGCTCCCCGGGGACCCGCCATGACCGAGCAACCGCCCAAGAAAGTCGTGCTCGCCTACTCGGGCGGCCTCGACACCTCGGTGGCCCTGAAGTGGCTGCAGGAGACCTACGGCTGCGAGATCGTCACCTTCACCGCCGACCTCGGCCAGGGCGAGGAGCTCGGCCCGGCCCGGGAGAAGGCCCTGGCGCTGGGCGTCAAGCCGCAGAACGTCTTCACGCCGGACCTGCGCGAGGAGTTCGTCCGCGACTACGTGTTCCCGATGTTCCGGGCCAACGCGGTCTACGAGGGCCAGTACCTGCTCGGCACCTCCATCGCCCGCCCGCTGATCGCCAAGGCGCAGATCGAGATCGCCCGCCAGACCGGAGCGGACGCGGTCAGTCACGGCGCCACCGGCAAGGGCAACGACCAGGTGCGCTTCGAGGTCAGCTACTACGCGCTCGAGCCCGACATCCGGGTGATCGCGGTCTGGCGCGAATGGGACTTCAAGGGTCGCGAGGCCCTGGTGGCCTACGCCGACCGGCATGGCATCTCGGTGGCCAGGGACAAGCGCAACGAACCGCCGTTCAGCGTCGATGCGAACCTGCTGCACTCCTCCTCTGAGGGCAACGCACTCGAGGATCCAAGCGAGGCCGCGCCCGAGTTCGTGCACATGCGCACCATCGCCCCCGAAGACGCCCCCGACCGGCCGCAACTCTTCACGATCGATTTCGAGCGGGGCGATCCGGTGGCCGTCGACGGCGAGCGGCTTTCGCCGGCCGCGCTGCTCGCCCGGCTGAACCAGCTCGGCCACGACAATGGCGTCGGGCGCCTGGATCTGGTGGAGAACCGGTTCGTCGGCATGAAGTCGCGGGGCGTCTACGAGACCCCGGGCGGCACGATCCTGCTGGCCGCCCACCGGGGGATCGAGAGCATCACCCTCGACCGCGGCGCCATGCATCTGAAGGACGAGCTCATGCCCCGCTATGCGGAGCTGATCTACAACGGCTTCTGGTTCACCCCCGAACGGGAAATGCTGCAGGCGGCCATCGACGCTTCGCAGGGGTTCGTCACCGGCCAGGTCAAGGTGAAGCTCTACAAGGGCAATGTGAGCATCGTGGGCCGCGAGAGCCCCTACTCGCTCTACGACAAGGAGCTGGTGACCTTCGAGGAGGGCAAGGTCGCCTACGACCACCGCGACGCCGCCGGCTTCATCCGCCTCAACGCGCTTCGGCTGATGGTGAAGGCCCGCCGCGACCGGCGCTCGGGATAGCGCCCGCTCCGCCCGTCTAGCCCAGCTTGTTGTACGGGTAGCGGCCGCGGATCTCGTAGGCGAAGAAGCGGCCCTTGGACTGGGCCTCCACGAACGAGCGGTGCACCTCGCCGGGCACGCCCACATAGGCGTATTCGTCGCCGTCGGTGAAGCGCACCACGAGCCGCTGGCGCTCGGGGTCGTAGTGGATGCCCTTGATGCCCGCGGAGTCGACCTCTTCCATGGCGCCGGAACGCTGGCCGGTTCAAAGGGTTCTACGCCCCCGCACCAAACCCTCGCCGAAAAAAATGACGCATGCGTCATTTTTCTTGACCATCTTTGCCGATGCGGTCATTCTCCTGCCGAGGGCGCCGCCGAGGAGACCGCCATGGCCGATGGGAACATCACCAAGGACGTGATCTACGAGGCGGTGGCGCCCGACAACTTCGAGGCGATGCTGAACCTCGACCGCTACGGCGCGCGCTCGCCGGCGTTCGACAAGATCATCGCCGCCACCCACGACCATTTCTGGAACCCCCTCGACCCCAAATACATCGACTTCTCCGAGCCGTTCGACCTGGAGAACGTGGCGCTGGTGCCCGAAGACCTGATCGGCGCCTTGCACACGCGCTATGTCTCCGAGGCGCTCTCCGACCCGAAGGAGCGGATCCGCTTCATCAATGAGACCACCTGGCGCAACGTCTCCTCGATCCTGCACGGCGAGCAGGGGGCGCTGAACCTGTCGGCGTCGCTCTGCCACGTGCTGCTGGACCAGGGCGCCCAGGAGTACGCCGCCAACCAGACCCGCGAAGAGGCCCGGCACGTGACCGCCTTCGCCCTCTACATCAGGTCGCGTTGGGGGCGCCCGGCGCCCTGCAGCCCGGTGCTGCAGAACCTGCTCAGCGAGATCATCGCCTCGCCGGAGGTCTACAAGAAGATCGTCGGCATGCAGATGCTGGTGGAGGGCCTTGCCATGGGCGCCTTCGCCACCTTCCACCAGAAGCTTGCCGACCCGCTCGGGCGCAAGCTGATGCAGCTCGTCATGACCGACGAGGCCTTCCACCACAAGTTCGGGAAGATCTGGGCCGACCGCACCGTGCCCAAGCTCACCCGCCAGGAGCACGACGTCATCGAGGACTGGGCGGCGCACTGCTTCCAGACCCTGCTCTTCAACCTCGTGGCGCCCAGCGAGCAGCGCGACCTCTACGAGGCGTTCGGCCTCGATCCAGACCGGGTGATCGCCGAATACGCCGAGATCGCCACCGACGAGGCGCGCCGCGAGGACATGAAGGAAGCGACCAACATCTTCCGCGTCCTGATCAAGACCCTGCTGAACGCGGGGATCATCACCGAGCGCACGCGGGCCTTCTACGCCATCTACGTCGACATCGACGAGCTGAAGGGCGAAGGCGACCGCATGGTGGGCGACGACATCGCCGAGGAGGGCATCGCCTACCTCAAGACCATCAACTTCAGAGCCCGCCCCGGCGGTCTGAGGCTCGCCGCCGGCTGACCGGCTTCCAACTTCCGTCCCGATTCAAGCCTATGCGGACACCATCGCGTTAGCCGCTTGCGCGGCCGGTCTGAATTCGGCGAAATCGGAAACAATGAGAGTGAAGCTTGTCATTGGCGTGTGCGCGCTTCTTTTGACGGCGGGCGGCGCGCTGGCGCGGGCGGGACCGCCGCAACCGGCCAAGCCGGTCCCCGCCAACCTCTATTCGGGACGCTGGTACGAGATCGCCCGCACCCCGAACCAGATGCAGAACGGCTGCCAGGGGTCCACCAGCGACTTCTCCGGGTGGTCGGCGGGTGGCGCCTTCTCGGTGGTCCAGACCTGCCACAAGGGCTCGCTGAGCGGCCCCACCCAGACCTACAACGCGCGCGGCAAGATCCTTTCCAACGACAACGCCAAGATGAAGCTCGGCTTCTTCGGCGGCCTGATCTCCCAGGAGTACTGGATCCTGGACCACGCCGACGACAACGCCTGGGCGATCATGGCCCGTTACGACGGCAGGTACGTCTGGCTGCTGTCGCGGCGGCCGGTGCTGGATGGGGCGGAGAAGCAGACGGCCCTGTCGCGGCTGAAGGCCCTGGGTTTCGACCTCACGCACCTCGCCTTCCCGGCCCAGCCGACCGGCTGACGCCCGCCGACGATGGGCCCTACGAGTAGCGGGTGAGCAATGATCCTCGAAAGCACGCTCGCTTGCCCTGAATGCGGCTACGCCAAACGCGAGACAATGCCGACCGACGCCTGCCAGTACTTCTACGACTGTGAGGGTTGCGGCGCGGTGCTGAGGCCCACGCCCGGCGACTGCTGCGTGTTCTGCTCCTACGGCGACGTCGCGTGTCCGCCGGCGCAGGAGAGCGGCAAGAGATGCTGCACAAGCTCGAACTGACATGGGACTCCGCTGACGTTTCTCTTGACCGCCGGAACGAAGCCGGAACAAGATCGGGGGGCGTGGAAGCCATCGTCCTCACCGTTTCGCGGCCGGAGACCACCAGCGCGGTGACCCGCGGCGCGGGCCGGCTGATGGCCGACCTGGGCTATGCGCCGCTCGTCGAGGTCACCCTGCCCAACGGCCGCCGCGCCGACATTATGGCCCTGGGGCCCAGGGGCGAGATCGCCATCGCGGAGGTCAAATCGGGGCTGGAGGACTTCCGCGCCGACCAGAAGTGGGGCGACTACCTGCCCTACTGCGACGCCTTCTACTTCGCCGTGGCGCCGGAGTTTCCGCAGAACATCCTGCCGGCCGAGCCCGGGCTGATCGTCGCCGACGCCTTCGGCGGGGCGGTGCTGCGCGCGCCGCCGCTATCGCTCTTGGCCGGGGCGCGACGCAAGGCCCTGACCATCGCCTTCGGCCGCCTGGCCGCCGCCCGCGCCAGCCTGGCCTGAGGTTCGCGCCTCCAGGTTCGAGGAGCGCCTAACGCGGGGCGCGCTTGGCGAGGATGCGCTGCAGGGTGCGCCGGTGCATGTTGAGCCGGCGGGCGGTCTCCGAGACGTTGTGGCCGCAGAGCTCGTAGACCCGCTGGATATGCTCCCACCGCACCCGGTCGGCGCTCATGGGGTTCTCCGGCGGCGCGGGAGGAACGCCCTGGGCCAGCAGCGCCCGGGCCACGTCGTCGGCGTCGGCGGGCTTGGACAGATAGTCCACCGCCCCGGCCTTCACCGCCGCCACCGCGGTGGCGATATTGCCGTAGCCGGTGAGCATCACCACCCGCGCGTCCGGACGCGCCTCGCGCAGCGCCTCGACCACCTTGAGGCCCGACCCGTCCTCCAGGCGCATGTCGAGGACCGCAAAGGCCGGCGGGCTGGCGCGCACGGCGCCGATCGCCTCGGCGACGGTCTCCACCAGGGTGGGCGCGAAGCCGCGGCTCTCCAGCGCGCGGCCAAGCCGGTTGCGGAGCGGGGCGTCGTCGTCAAGAAGAAGAAGAGACTTGTCCGGCAGCTCCGCCACCGCCGTTTCCAGCTCACTCATGCTCGCGCTTCCGTAAGTCCGTTGCGATCAATTCAACCTCAGCGGTTCGTGACATCTTGTCGCGCTTGGCGTCGATTTCAAGCGCAACAGACCAATATCAGGTTGCCACGGGCGGCGCCTCAATACCTTCCCTAGGCCAGCGGGCCGTGACCACCGCACCGCCACGCCGGCCGTTGCGGAACTCCACCGTCGCCCCGGTCCGCTCCAGCAGCGTCTTGGCGATGAAGAAGCCCAGTCCCATCCCCACGTGGCCGGTGCGCGAACCCTCCGCGCCAGGCCGGCTGGTCACATAGGGCTCGCCGAGCTTCGCCAGCACATGCGGCGAGAAGCCGGGACCGTCGTCACGGACCTCCACCTGGATGTTGGCGGCGTCGAAGCGGGCGGTGACCAGGATTTCCTTGCGGGCGAAGTCGTAGGCGTTCTCGACGATCGAGGTCATCGCATGGAGGATCTCCGGCCGGCGCCAGAGGTCCGGGGCGGGCACGCCCGGAGGCCCGGTCACCACCGCCTCCACCCGCACCGCCTCCGCCGTCGCGTAGGGCTCGACCACTTCGCGGACGAACTGGAGCAGGCTCATCCGCTCGTGAAGCTCGTCGCCGGTGTCCGGCGTCTCCGCCAGCCGGCGAAGGATGTCGCGGCATCGCTGGGCCTGGCCCACCAGGAGCCAGGCGTCGTCGCGCATCGCGCCCTCCGGCGCCTCCCGGGCCATCTCCTTGGCGACGACGGCGATAGTGGCGAGCGGCGTGCCGAGCTCGTGCGCCGCGGCGGCGGCCAGCGCTCCCAACGCCGACAGTCGCTGCTCGCGCGCCAGGACCGTCTCGGTGACGTTGAGCGCCAGCTCGTTGCGCGCCGCCTCCGAGGCAGCCTGATAGGCGTAGCCGGCTGCGAAGGTGATGCCGACCACGAGGGCGAAGAACAGCCCGAGCCGGTAAATCAGCGGCAGGCTGAAGTGCTGGCCGGCCGTCCAGGGCAGCGGCAGGGGATGGACGGTCATCAGGGCGGCCGCGGCGATCGCCAGCAGCCCGAGGGCCAGCACGTAGCGCCAGGGCAGGCTCGCGCCGGCCAGCGCCACCGGGGCGATGAGCAGGAGGGCGAACGGATTGGCCACCCCGCCGGTGAGGAACAGCAGCGCACCCAGCTGCAGGATGTCGAAGGCCAGCTGCAGAGCGGCCTCCCAGTCGTTGGCGGAGCGGCGGCTGACCGGCAGAAAGGCGATCAGCAGGTTGAGCCACACCCCGATGCCGACCACCGCGAAGCAGGCGATGTAGGGGCCCGGGAACCTCAGACCGACGCTCGCCACCAAGAGGGCGCTGGCCTGGCCGGCCAGGGCGAGCCAGCGCTGGTTGATGAGGGTGCGGGTGCGCAGGCGCCCAGGACGGGCCACGGGCCGCGCGCCTTGCAAGGCTGGGGGGCCCGGTTTATCCGGGGCGCGCGCGGGGGCGACGGAGGAAGACGCCGAAGCCATGGTCCCCAGGATCGTTCAGATCGGCGCCCGAAGCGAGCCCCATCGAGACCCCTCGCCGATCGGACGGCTCTGCGCGGCTGCCCTTTGCCTTTGCCTGGCGCTGGCGCCGGCGCTAGCCGGTTGCCATGGCGGAGCCGGGCGCGGCGCCGCGAGCGGGCCCGGCGGGCCGTTCCTGCTCGTGAACCAGGACGGGCGTGCGGCGGACCAGTCGGTGCTCAGAGGCAAGTGGAGCGTCGTGTTCTTCGGCTACACCTTCTGCCCGGACGTCTGCCCGACCACCCTCGCCATGCTGGGCCAGACGATGAACGACCTGGGCGCCAAGGCGGACCGCGTCCAGGTGGTGTTCATCACCGTCGACCCGGCGCGCGACACGCCCGCCAAGCTGAAGACCTATCTTTCGAGCCCGGCCTTTCCGAGGAACGCCATCGGCCTCACCGGCTCGGACGCCCAGGTCGCCAGGGCCGCCAAGGCCTACTACGTCTATTACCGCAAGGACGGGGCGGGCGCAGACTACACGGTCGACCACACCGCGGCGCTCTATCTGATGGGCCCGGACGGCCAATTCGTGAAACCGATCGCAGACGGAACGCCGCCGGCGGACGCGGCGCGCCAGATCGCCGAAGCGATGGACGGCGCCAAGACCGCATCCTGACGGCTCGATCCGCCCGACGCCCTGCGGGTTAGCTGGGTGCGGCGGTGCGGCGCGCCGGGAACCTAGGCGTTTCCTGGACTTTCATCATTTCAGACCGATATTGATGCGGCGCACAATCGAGGAGCCATGCTTTACTCCCTTCATGAGGCGGCCTACCAGGCGGTGACGCCCCTGAGGCTCGCCGCCCAGGCCGCCCGGCAGTTCTGGAGCTCGCCGCTAAACCCGGCCGCCGGTTCCAAGCTCGGGCGCACTTTCTACGCCTCTGCCGACCTGCTCGCCAACCTGACCCGCCGCTATGGCCGGCCGGCCTGGGGGATCGACAAGGTGACGATCAAGGGCCGCGAGGTGGCGGTGCGCGAAGACATGGTGTGGGCCACGCCGTGGGTGCGCCTGCGAAGGTTTTGTCGCGAGCCCCTCGACCTTCGCCACGCCCGCGCGCCCCTCGCCGCCCCGCCCCTCCTGGTCGTGGCGCCGCTTTCGGGCCACTACGCGACCCTCCTGCGGGGCACCGTGCAGACCTTCCTGCAGGATTTCGACGTCTACGTCACCGACTGGTCCAACGCCCGCGAGGTGCCGATCATCGAGGGGCGCTTCGACTTCCACGACTTCATCGACCATATCGCCGACATCCTGAGGCACATCGGCGAGCGGGCGCACGTGGTCGCGGTCTGCCAGCCGGGCCCTCCGGTGCTGGCGGCGGCGGCCCTGATGGCGGAGGATGGAGACCCTCACCGACCCGCCAGCATCTCCTTCCTCGGCTCGCCCATCGACACGCGCCTGGCGCCCACGGTGACCAACCGGCTGGCGGAGGAAAAGCCGTTCTCCTGGTTCCAGCACGCGATGATCTACACCGTCCCGCCGCCCTATCTGGGCATGATGCGGCGGGTCTATCCCGGGTTCGTGCAGCTTTTCAGCTTCATGTCGATGAACGCAGAGCGCCACCAGGAGGCGCACCGGCGCTATTTCGACCACCTGGTCACCGGCGATGGCGACTCGGCCGAGCGGCACCGGGAGTTCTACGACGAGTACCTCTCGGTGCTCGACCTCACCGAGGAGTTCTACCTGCAGACCGTTGACGTGGTCTTCCAGCGATACCTGCTGCCGAAGGGCGAGCTCGTCCACCGCGGGCGGCCGGTGCGAGTGGAGGCGATCACCGACATCGGCATCATGAGCGTCGAAGGTGAGAACGACGACATCTCCGGCGTCGGCCAGACCCAGGCGGTGCACGCCCTGCTGCCCAAGCTGCCGGAGCCGCTGCACGAGCTCTACGTCCAGCCGAAGGTCGGCCACTACGGCGTCTTCAACGGCCGGCGGTTCAACGACGAGATCTATCCCAGGATCCGCGACTTCGTCGGGCGCTGCGAATCGGCTTTGCCGAACCACGGCTGAGCAGCCTATCCAAGGCGCCATGTGGCAGCGTCCGATTCGCCACGCCGACGGCGATATGCTCGAGGTCGGCGCCGTCAGGGTCCGGCTGACGGTGAGCCATCGGGCGCGGCGGGTGGGTCTCAGGCTCGACCGGACCCGGGGCGAGGTTCTGGCGATTGCGCCTTCGGCCCGGCGCCTCGCCGAAGCGGCCGCCTTCGCGGGCAAGCATCAGGCCTGGATCGCCGAGCGCCTCGCCGACCTCCGCCCGCACCGTCCCTTTCGCCCCGACGAAGCGCTGACGGTGTTCGGCCAGACCTGCCGTTTGGGGCGCATGGCCGGACGCGCCAGCCTCGAAGGCGAGAGCTGGGAGCGCGGCGCACGCCTGCGCGGGGCGGACGAGGCGGCCTACGGACGGGCGGTGATTCAGCTGCTGAAAGAGACGGCTCAGGCCTGGTTCGAGGACCGTTGCGCCTTCCATTGCGGGGCGCTCGGCGTGCCGAGCCCGAAGCTGACGATCGCCGACGCGCGAAGCCGGTGGGGCTCTTGCACCCAGGCCTACCGCGGCCGGCCGCCCTCCATCCGACTATCCTGGCGCCTCTCGCTGGCCCCGGCCGAGGTGGCCGACTACGTCGCCGCGCACGAGTGCGCTCACCTGCTGGAAGCCAATCACGGGCCGAGGTTCTGGGCCCATGTGCGCGCGCTGGTGGGAGACGAGCGGCCGCATCGGGCGTGGCTGCGCGCGAACGGCCAGGCGTTGCACGCCTTCGGTCCTTGAAGGATCAGGCTGCGGCGGTCGCCTTCTCGTCGCCCGACGGCCCGGCCAGCGCCGCGTCGATCGCGGCCAGAAGCTCGGAAATCTGGATCGGCTTGGCCACCACCTCGTCCATGCCGCAGCGCATGTACTCGGCCTTCTGGTGCTGCATGACGTTGGCGGTGAGGGCGAGGATCGGCGTCCGAGGCCGGCCGATGCTCTTCTCGAAGGCCCGGATCGCCTTGGTGGCGGCCGGTCCATCCGTTCCCGGCATCTGGACGTCCATGAGGATGAGGTCCCAGCTCTGAGCCTCGCAGGCCGCCACCGCCTGGGCGCCGTCGCCCACCAGGACCACCTCGAGGCCGACCTGCTCCAGGACAGTCTTGAGCACCTGCTGGTTCACGAGGTTGTCCTCGGCCGCGAGGATCTTGAGGCCGGTAGCCGAGGGTGGGGCTTCGGGCGGCCGCACGCAGGGCGCCTCGGAGGAACCGCCGACGCGCGCCAGCGGCAGGCTCACCGTGAACCGCGAGCCCAGCCCCAGCTCGCTGGTCGCCCTCATCGTTCCGCCCATCAGCTGGGCGAGCTCGCGGCAGATCGCCAGGCCGAGTCCCGTGCCCCCGTAGCGACGGGTGGTGGACGAGTCGGCCTGGGTGAACTTCTCGAACAGACGCTCGACCACGTCGGGCGCGATTCCGGCGCCGGTATCGCTCACGGTGACGCTGGCGGTTCCGTTCGCGAAGCCGGCCACGACGCGCACCTCGCCCTTTTCGGTGAACTTCACGGCGTTGGAGATCAGATTGGCGACGACCTGCCGCAACCGGGTCGGGTCGCCACGATAGACGCCGGCGGCGCCGCCGACGTCGACCTCGAGCTTGAGACGCTGGGCGCGGGCCATGGCCTGGAAGCTTGCCGCCGCGCCTTCGATCTCCGCGCCCAGGTCGAAATCCACGGTCTCCAGGTCCAGGCGACCGGCCTCGATCTTCGAAAGGTCCAGGATGTCGTTCAGGATCGACAGCAGGGTCTGGCCTGACTGGCGGATGATCTCCAGCCGCTCGCGCTGGGTGTCGGTGAGCGCGTCGAGCGCCATCGCCTGGGCCATGCCGAGCACCCCGTTGAGCGGCGTGCGGATCTCGTGGCTCATGGTGGCCAGGAACGCGCTCTTGGCCCGATTGGCGGCCTCGGCCTCGTCGCGCATCTTCAGGACTGCAGCCTCTTCGGCCTTGCGATGGGAGATGTCGCGCCAGAAGCCGGTGACGATCGTCTCGCCGTCGAACTCCAGCCGCGAAAGCGATATCTCCGCCTGGAACGTCTCGCCGCAGGCGCGCCGGCCCAGAAATTCCATCGGCTCGCTGACCCGGTCGGTGAGGGCGCGCATGACGTCGAGCGACCAGACGTCCCCTTCGGGCCAGTCGACGACGAACCGAGATACGCTCTGGCCGATCAAGCCGCCCTCCGGACTGCCGAAGAGCCTCTCGGCGGCCTGATTGGCGCCGATGATGGTCATGGAGGCGTCCACCGTGGTGATCGCCTCCGAGGCATGCTCCAGCAGCGCCTGCACCCGGGCGGCGGCCCGCGCCCTCGCCTCGGATTCCGCGCGGAGCTGAACGTTGAGCGCCCGCATCTCGCCGGAGGCGGTCTCGGCGGCCCGTTCATGGATGCGGCGAACTTCGTCCTGCCGCCGATAGGCCTGGCTGACGAGCTCCAGGAGGGCCGCGAAGTCGATGTCGCCGTCGGGGGTGCGGGCCCGCCTCAGCTGGCGTTGCAGGCGTCGATGGAGTCCGACGCGCTTCATCAGGCGGCCGGGCCCACGGCAAGCGGAGCGTCGTCGCCGGCTCGACCGCCGATCCGCTCGCCAGCTTCTCGGCTGAATGTCGAGACCCTCACGCGCTCTCCCCCTGTATCGCCGATCCAATCTGCCTTTAGTTGTTTAATGGGGCGATAACGACGCAAGGGACAAACGCGGCCATTACTGAGAAACAAGCAAAGATTGTCATCCGGCGCGCACGGGCTAACATTTATTACTGCCATAGTATAACATTGTAATCTGGAGCACTTCAGCGTGGGCGCGCCGACCGCGGAGATCGGCCCGCGCGGCAAGCATTCCCCAGGAGCCGCCCCGGAATACAACTTAAAGGCGCCGCACGGGCAGATTGTGGCCTGTGGCGAGGGGCGCGCAGCGCGGCCTGCGACTGGCGCGCGCCAATGCGGCCATGCGGACGAGCCCCGGGCCCTCAGAAGGGGACGCCGCTCGCCTGGGGGCGGACGGAGGGCGCGGACGGGGCTTGCGGCGCCTCGGGAAGCAGCGGCGCCTCGTCGCTCGGAGCTGGTGAGATGAGGTTGCCGATCAGGTCTTCGGACGGCGGCGGCGCCATGCCTCCGGGGATAGCCTGGGCCTGAAGACGCGGCAGGGCCGCGCCCATGAACTGTCGCCAGATCTCGGCAGGCGCGCCGCCGCCGGTGACCCGCTTCATCGGGGTGTTGTCGTCGCGACCCACCCAGACGGCCGCCACGAACCCGCCCGTGAAGCCGATGAACCAGGCGTCCCGGTAGTCGCTGGTGGTGCCGGTCTTGCCGGCCAGGTCATAGCCGGCGATCTTGGCCCGCGCGCCGGTGCCCGACGCGACCACCTGGCGCAGCATCTCGTTCATCTCCGGCAGCGCCGGGGCGCCGATGACCGGTGGGCGGGCCGCCGGCTCCACGCCGTGGTCGTAGAGCACCTTGCCGGCGCCCGTCCGGATCCGCTCGATCGCGTAGGCGCGGACTTGCCGGCCGCCGTTGGCGAAAGCGTCGTAAGCCTGGGCCATCTCCAGGGGGCTCACCTCCACCGCGCCGAGCGCCATGGAAGGATCGGTCTGGATCTGGGAGGTGATGCCCAGGCGGTGGGCCGTCGCGGCGACGTTGGTGGTCCCCACCTCGTTGGCGAGCCGGGCGGCCACGGTGTTGACCGACTGGGCGAGCGCCGTCTCCAGGGTGATCTGGCCAAGATATTTGCCGGTGTAGTTCCTAGGCTCCCAGGCCCCGATCTTGATCGGCTCGTCGATCACCGCCTCGGCGGGCGTATGGCCGGCTTCCATGGCCGTCAGGTAGACGAAGGGCTTGAAGGCGGAGCCCGCCTGCCGCTCGGCCTGGCTCACCCGGTCGTACTGGCTCTCCGCATAGTTGGCGCCTCCCACGTAGGCGCGGATGCGGCCTTCGCCGTCGAGGGCGATCAAGGCTCCCTGCTGCACGCCCTGGCCGGCGTGGCCGGCGACCCCGGCGCGGACCGCCTGCTCGGCGGCGGCCTGGATCGGCAAGTCGAGGGTCGTCTCGACCACCATGTCCTCGGTGGGCTCGCGGCCGAGGAGGGCGCGCACCTGGCCGTCGAGCCAGTCGGTGAAATACTGGGCGCGCTGGCTGGCGAGGGTCGCCGAGACCTGCACCGGACGGGTGAAGGCCTCGTCGCGCTGAGCCGCGGTGATGGCGCCCATCCGGACCATCTCGTTCAGCACCAGGGTCGCCCTCTTGGCCGCCCGCTCGCTGTTGGCCGCCGGATTGTAGCGCGAGGGCCCCTTCATGGTCGCCGCCAGCAGCGCGGCCTCCCCCAGGGTCAGCTGCGCCGCGGGCTTGTTGAAGTAGCGCTGCGCGGCCGCCTCGATGCCGTAGGCGCCGCCGCCGAAGTTCACCCGGTTCAGGTAGAGCGCCAGGATCTGCTTCTTCGTGAACTTGGTCTCCAGCCACACCGCCAGGATCAGCTCCTGGGCCTTGCGGCGGATGTTCTGGGCGGGGGTCAGGAAGAGGTTGCGCGCGAGCTGCTGGGTGATCGTCGAGCCGCCTCGCAGAGTCCCGCCGCGGTGGGTGAGGTTCCAGATCTCCGCGGTCGCCATGCCCCAGGGGTTGAAGCCGAAGTGGTGGTAGAACTGCCGGTCCTCGATGGCCACGAAAGCCGCGGGCACGTAGGGCGGCAACTGGTCGAGATCCACCGGCGGCGATTCCTGGCTGCCGCGGACCGACAGCAGTGCGCCGGAGCGGTCGAGGTAGGAAATCGAGGGTTGGCGCTTGGCCGCGTAGAGCGTCGAGGTGTCCGGCAGGTCGCTGGCGAAGACGGCGAGAAAGGCGACCACGAAGATCAGCCCCCACACGCCCAGGACCAGGCTCCAATAGATCAGCGCCTGAAGCGGCGTCCGCCGGGCGCGGGGCGCGCCTTGACCACTGGCCATGTTTCTCGCCGTACCTCGTCGGCCGCTCGTTGCGCGCCCGTCCCCGAGGCGGCTCTTAGCTTAGGCTGAAGAGGCGCTCCAGCCGATTGAGGAAGGGTGAATGAAGGTTAACGCGCGGCCTTAAGGCGCATCACCACTTCGGTGGGGCGTTCCTCTGTCGCGGCGGGTCCGGCTCTGCCATAGACGGGCGCGTGACCGGATTCGACCAAGCCCGCGACATCCTTCGGCGCGTGTTCGGCCACACGGAGTTCCGCGGGCTGCAGGCGGAGGTCATCGGCGAGATCCTCGCCGGCCGCGACGCGCTGGCGGTCCTGCCGACCGGCGGCGGCAAGAGCCTCTGCTATCAGGTGCCGGCGCTCGTGCGGCCTGGCCTGGCGCTGGTGGTCTCGCCGCTGATCGCGCTGATGTCGGACCAGGTGGAGGCGCTGAAACAGTCGGGGGTCGCCGCCGCCCGGCTCGACTCCAATCTCTCGCCCGTGGAGCGGCGCCGGACCTGGGAGCGGATCGAGGCGGAGGAACTCGACCTCCTCTACCTGGCGCCGGAAGGCCTGATGTCCGAGGCGGTCCTCCCGCGGCTCCTGAACCTGCGGCTGGCGCTGATCGCCATCGACGAGGCGCACTGCGTCAGCCAATGGGGCCACGACTTTCGGCCCGACTACCGGGCGCTGGGGCGCCTGGCCGAGCTTTTCCCGGGCGTCCCGCGACTGGCCGCCACCGCCACCGCCGACGCCCCCACCCGTGAAGACATCCGCGCCCAGTTGAGACTCGGCGGGGCCCGCGAGTTCGTGGCCAGCTTCGCGCGTCCCGAGCTGGCGCTGGCGGCCGAGCGCAAGCGGCGCGGCCCGGAGCGCGTTCTCGAGCTGGTGAAGGAACGGGCCGGGCGGAGCGGGATCGTCTACGCCGGAACCCGCGAAGGGACCGAAGACCTCGCCAGCCGCCTGGCCGCCGCGGGCGTGGCGGCGAAGGCGTACCACGCCGGCCTGGAGCCGGGCCTGCGGGCCGAGCGGCTCGCCTGGTTCCTGGCCGAGGACGCGGCGGTGATGACGGCGACCATCGCCTTCGGCATGGGGATAGACAAGCCGGACGTCCGTTTCGTGATCCACGCCGATCCGCCCGCCTCGATCGAGGCCTACTGGCAGGAGGTCGGCCGGGCCGGCCGCGACGGATCGCCGGCCGAGGGCGTCACCCTCTATGGGGCCTCGGACCTGAGTTGGGCCCTGCGGCGGATCGGCGGTCGCGAACTGCCCGACGAGGTGCGCCAGGTGCAGACCCGCAAGGTGCGCCAGCTCTACGCCATGTTGGAAGGGACCGGCTGCCGCGCCGCGGCGGTGCGGCGCTACTTCGGAGAAGAGGCGGCCGAGCCCTGCGGAATCTGCGACCTCTGCCTGACGCCGGTTGAGGGCGTCGATTCCACCGAAGCGGCCCAGAAGGCGCTCTCGGCGGTCCATCGGCTGGCCGGCCGGGTCGGACGCGGCCGGGTGGTCGATCACCTGCTCGGCAAGACGCGCGATCCGCTCTCCGCCGAGGCCGCGCTTTCGACGTTCGGGATCGGGCGCGAGTTGGCCGCCGGCGCCTGGCGCGAGCTGATCGACCAACTGCTGTTCGAGGGGCTGCTGGTGGAGGATCCCAACGACGGGCGTCCGCTGATCGGCCTCGGCGACGCTGCCCAGGTCCGCGCCGTCTACCGGGCCGAGCGCCGCATCGTGACCCGCCGCGCCCTCACCCGCGCCGATGAGCCGCGACCGGGCCGAGCCACGCGCAAGGCCGCGGAGGCCCTGACGCCGGAAGAGACGCAGCTCTTCGAGGCTTTGCGGGCCTGGCGCCGGGCCGAGGCCGTCCGCCAGGCGGTCCCGCCCTACGTCATCTTTCCCGACCGCACCCTCGCCGAACTCGCCCGCGCCCGTCCGGCCAACGCCCAGGCGGTGCTGGCCGTCAACGGCGTCGGCCAGGCCAAGCTCGAACGCTATGGCGCGGCGGTGCTGGAGGTGCTGCAGACGCAAGCGCCGTAAGGCGCCGCGACCCTCAGACGTCCACTTCGGCGTCGAGGGCGTTGTCCTGGATGAACTCGCGGCGGGGCTCGACGAGATCGCCCATGAGGCGGGTGAACATGTCGTCGGCGTCGTCGGCGTGCGAGACCTTCACCTGCAGTAAGGTGCGGACGGAGGCGTCGAGGGTCGTCTCCCAGAGCTGTTCGGGGTTCATCTCGCCGAGCCCCTTGTAGCGCTGGATCGTCAGCCCCCGGCGCGCCGCCTCGAACACCGCCGTCACCAGGTCGAGCGGCCCGCGCACCGTCTGCACCCGATCGCGGCGGCGGAACGTGGCCGCGCCGGCGAAGGTGTCGCTGAGCTTGGTTGCGCGCTCGGCGAGGCGCCGGGCGTCGGCGGAATGCAGCAGCGGCTCGTCGAGCACGATCCGTTCGGTCACGCCCCGGCGCACCCGCGAGAAGACGTAGCCGCCGTCCCGCGCTTCCCCGGACCAGGGACCGTCCCCCTCCTCGGCGTAGAGGTCCAGCCGGCGCGCCGCCTCCACGACGTCGTCGGAATTTCCGAGCAGCCCGGCGAGAGCGGCCTGTTCGATGGCGAAGGCCGGGGCGCGGGCGGCGAGGCGCTCGATATTGGCTCTGGCGCCCCGTGCGGTCTGCATCAGGGCTTCGAGGTCGCGGCCGGTCATCCGCTCGCCGCCGGCAAGGTCGAGCTCGGCGCCGTCCAGGCCTTCCTCCACCAGGAAGCTCTCCAGTTCGGGGTCGTCCTTCAGGTAGCGGGAGGACTTGCCCTTGGCGGCCCGGTAGAGGGGCGGCTGGGCGATGTAGAGATAGCCGCGCTCGATCACCTGCGGCATCTGCCGGTAGAAGAAGGTGAGCAGCAGGGTGCGGATGTGGGCGCCGTCGACGTCGGCGTCGGTCATCACGATGATCCGGTGATAGCGGATCTTCTCGATGTCGAAGTCGTCGTGGCCGATGCCGGCCCCTAGCGCCGTGATCAGGGTGCCGATCTGGTCGGAGCCCAGCATCTTGTCGAACCTGGCCCGCTCCACGTTGAGGATCTTGCCCCGCAGCGGCAGCACCGCCTGGTTCTCGCGGTTGCGCGCCTGCTTGGCCGAGCCGCCGGCCGAATCGCCCTCCACCAGGAAGATCTCCGACTTGGCCGGATCGCGCTCCTGGCAGTCGGCGAGCTTGCCGGGCAGGGAGGAGATGTCGAGGGCGCTCTTTCGCCGGGTGAGCTCACGCGCCTTGCGGGCCGCCTCCCTGGCCGCCGCCGCCTCGACGATCTTCTGGACGATCGCCTTGGCCTCCGCCGGGTGCTCCTCGAACCAGGCCGCGAGCCCCTCCCCCACCAGCCCCTCCACCGCCGGGCGCACCTCCGAGGAGACGAGCTTGTCCTTGGTCTGGGAGGAGAACTTCGGATCGGGCACCTTCACCGAGAGAACACAGGTGAGCCCCTCGCGCGCGTCTTCCCCCGAAAGGTTCACCTTCTCGCGCTTGGCCGCGCCGGAGGCCTCCGCATAGCCGGTGACCACGCGGGTGAGCGCGCTCCTGAGCGCCGAGAGGTGGGTGCCGCCGTCCCGCTGGGGGATGTTGTTGGTGAAGCAGAGGACGTTCTCGTGGTAGCCGTCGTTCCACCACAGCGCCAAGTCGAGGTGGACGGTCTCGCGCTCGCCGCGGACCACGATCGGGGCCTTGATCAGCGGCGTCTTGGCCTTGTCCAGGTGCCGGACGAAGGCCTCCACCCCGCCCTCGTAGCGCATGATCTCCTCGAACGGCTCGGCGCCGCGCAGGTCCTTGAGCAGGATGTTGACGCCGGAGTTCAGGAAAGCCAGCTCGCGCAGGCGGTGCTCGAGCGTCTTGCGGTCGAACTCGATGCTGGCGAAGGTCTCCAGGGACGGGAGGAACGTAACGTCGGTGCCGGTGTGGAAGTCGCCGTCCCGCCCCTGCGGCGCCGTCCCGGCCACCGCCAGCGGCGCGGTGGGATCGCCGTTGCGGAAGTTGATCTCGTGCTTCAGCCCGCCGCGGTAGACGACGAGCTTCAGCCATTCGGAGAGGGCGTTGACCACCGAGACGCCGACCCCGTGCAGGCCGCCGGAGACCTTGTAGGAGTTCTGGTCGAACTTACCGCCCGCGTGCAGCTGGGTCATGATGACCTCGGCGGCCGAGACCCCCTCGCCCTCGTGGATGTCGGTGGGGATCCCGCGGCCGTCGTCGGTGACGGTCACCGAGCCGTCGGCGTTGAGGATCACCTCGACGCGGCTCGCGTAGCCCGCCAGCGCCTCGTCGATGGCGTTGTCCACCACCTCGTAGACCATGTGGTGGAGGCCCGAACCGTCGTCGGTGTCTCCAATGTACATGCCCGGGCGCTTGCGCACCGCATCGAGGCCCTTGAGGACCTTGATCGAGTCCGCCCCATATTCCGGCGCGCCCGCGCCAATCTCGTCCGTCATTCACCCGTCCGCCGGGATCAGGCGCGAGGCGTCCACCCGGACGCCCTGGGCCAGTCCCTTGAAGTGGTCAAAGAGCGCTTCGTCGACGCCGGTAAGAAAGGCCTGCAGCGAAAGCGCCTCGATTTCCTGCGCGAGGGCGGCGCGCCGGACTTCGTCCAAATGCGCCGCGACCTCGTCCAGCAGTAATATAGGATTCGGCTGCGATTTCGCACGTGAAAGTCGCCCCGCCTGAGCCAAAACGAGGTTCAGAATCAGCGCTTTCTGTTCGCCGGTGGAGCATTCGGCCGCAGGACGCCCCCGCTCGCGGTGGACCACGGTCAGATCGGCGCGATGCGGGCCGGCCAAGGCCCGCCCGGCGGCCGCGTCGCGACCCCGGCCGGCGGCCAGAACGGCGGCCAGGCGCGCCTCGATCTCGGCAGGGTCGGCCCCGCCCAGCGCCATCTCCTCGAAGGCGCCCGAGAGGCCGAGGGCCGCCTGCGGAAACGGGCGAGCGCCGCGGGCGTCGATCTCGGCCTGCAGCGCCGTGAGGCCCGCCGCGCGGGCGGACGCGACCAGCGCGCCGGCCTTCGCCATGCGCGCCTCCAGCGCCGACACCCAGGCCGGGTCGGGAGGGGCTTCGGCCGCCAGCAGGCGGGTGCGCTCGCGCAGCGCCCGCTCGTAGGCCGCCGCATGGCCGGCGTGGGCCGGCTCGGCGGCGAAGGTAAGCCTGTCCAGGAACCGGCGCCGCTCGGCGCCCCCCTCCTGGAACAGCCGGTCCTGGGCGGGAGTCAGCCAGATGAGCCGCAGATGGTCGAGCAGGCGCCCCGGGGCCGCAGGCTCGCCGTCGATCCGCACCAGCCGCCGGCGGGCGCCGGGCGCCTCGATCCCGGTCCCGAGCTGCGTCTCGCCGAGGCGCATGGACACCGCCCAGGCCCGGCCCCCAGACTCATCGGGCAGCCGCCGCCCGAGCTCCGGCAGCGCCGCGCCCCGCATCCCACGGCCGGGAGAGAAAAGGCTGACCCCCTCCAGGAGGTTGGTCTTGCCGGCTCCGTTGGGGCCGAACAGAAGGACGCTGCGCCCCCCCGTCGCCAGTTCCGCCCGCTCGTAGGAGCGGAACTCGAAGAGCGTGAGGGCGTGAATCGCGCAGGACATTGCGGCTAGCCCCTGCCCTCACGCGGGCAATGGCGCAGGATGTGCGGGCTTGCAGGCGTGGGCTTAGGCCCTCAGCGGCATCAGCACGTACTGGACGCTGGGATCGGTGGGGTCGAGCACCAGGGTAGGGTCGAGCACCGTGGCGCCGCCGGAATGCTCGGCGAAGCGGAACTCGGCCGATTCGCCGCCGATCTGGGCGGTGACGTCGAGGATGTAGCGGGCGTTGAAGCCGATCTCGAACGGCTCGCCGTCGTAGTCGACCTCCAGCTCCTCCACCGCCTGGCCTGCGTCCATGTTGCGCACGGTGAGGGTGATGCGCCCGGCCTCCACGCTCAGCTTCACCGCCCGGCTCTGCTCGGTGGAGATGGTGGCGACCCGGTCGACGGCGGCGGCGAAGAGGGCGTTGTCGAGGATCATCACCCGCCGGTTCTCGCGCGGGATCACCCGCTCGTAGGGCGGGAATGAGCCGTCGATCACCTTGGAGGTCATGGCCGCGTGGCCGAAGTCGAAGCGGACCTTCTGAGGACTCACCTGCAACTCGACGGTCTCGCCCGCGTCGTCGAGCAGGCGCCGCGCTTCCTGGACGGTCTTGCGCGGCACGATCACCCCGGGCGCGCCTGCGAATCCTTCGGGGGCGGGCATCTCCGCCAGCGCCAGGCGACGCCCGTCGGTGGCCACGGCCCGAAGGCGCGGACCGCCCTCTTCGGCGACCGCATGCAGGTAGAGCCCATTCAGGTAGTAGCGGGTCTCCTCGGTGGAGATGGCGAAGCGGGTCTTGTCGATCAGCCGGATGAGATCGGCCGCGTCCATGGAGATCCGGCCCGACAGCCCTTCCGACGACATCACCGGAAAGTCTCCGGCCGGCAGGACCGGCAGGTTGAAGCGCGAGCGACCGGCCGCCACCTGCAGGCGCGGATCCTCGCCGGTGTAGCTCAGGGAGACGTCCGCGCCCTCCGGCAGCTTGCGCACGATCTCGTAAAGGGTGTGCGCGGGGGCGGTGATCTGGCCAGGTCCGTCCACGCGCGCGGGGCTCTCGTCGGTGATCTCCATGTCGAGATCGGTGGCCGAGAAGGCGACCGCGCCCTTGTCGGCGGAAAGCAGGACGTTGGAAAGGATCGGGATCGTGTTGCGCCGCTCGACCACGCTTTGGACGTGTCCCAACGCCTTCAGCAGCGCCGCCCGTTCGATGGTAAGCTTCATCCAGGTCCGATCCTAAGGCGAGCGCCGCGGAATCGCTTCCGCGCGCTCCGAAGATGGACGGCGGAGATTAGCTGAAAAGACGCGCCGAGGAAGGGGCGCCGCCCCTCAGGCCTTGGTGTCCAGGGCGACGCCCGAATCCTGGTCATTGGCGGTCGCGTAGGGACCCTGGCTCCCCTGACCCGCCGGCGCCTCGGCGCCGGCGCCGCGTGCGGCCACCACCACCATCGCCGCCCGGATCACCCGACCGAACAGATCGTAGCCGGGCTGCACGACCTGAAGCACGGTCCCGGGCGCGGCGTCGGCGGCGGCCTGCTCCATCATCGCCTGGTGCTGGTGAGGATCGAACTTCGCGCCCCTGGCCGGCTCGATGCGCTTAAGGCCGTTGCGCTCGAATGCGGCCGCCAGCTCGTTGGCGGTCATGCCGAGACCGATGGCGAGGTTCTTGACCAGCGGATCGCCCGCGTCCTTGGGCGCGTGCTCCATGGCCCGGCCGAGGTTGTCGGCGACCGGCAACAGGTCGCGGGCGAACTTCTGGATCGCATAGGCCCTGGCGTCGTTGGCGTCCCGCTCGGCCCGGCGCTTGGTGTTCTCGGCGTCGGCGGCGATGCGCAGCACCTGGTCCTTCAGCTGCGCATTCTCGGCCCTAAGAGCCTCCAGCTCGGCGGCGGGCGACCCGGCGGGCGGCGGCTCCGAGATCCCGTCAGGGCCGGCGGCCGGCGTTTCGTCGGTCATACTTTATCATCCGTCCATGATCCGCCCCAGCACCCGCGCCGTGTAGTCCACGAGCGGGATCACCCGGGCATAGTTGAGGCGCGCCGGACCGATCACCCCGATCGCGCCCAGCACATTCTGCCTGCCCCCCATATAGGGCGCGGCGATCACAGCGGAACCCGAAAGCGAAAATAGCCGGGTTTCCGCCCCGATGAAGATGCGCACGCCTTCGGCCTCGCGCACCAGATCGAGGAGCGCCGTCAGCTGCTCCTTCTGCTCGAGGTCGTCGAACAGCATCCGGACCCTTTCCAGGTCGGCGAGGGTCTGGGGGTCGCCGAGCAGATTGGCGCGGCCGCGGACGATCAGGGCCCGGCCGGCGCCTTCGCCCCCCCAGGCCGCCAGCCCTTCCTCCACCAGCCGTGCGCTCGCCGCATCCAGCTCCCGGCGCGCACGCTCCAGCTCGCGCTCCACCTCGGTCCGCGCCTCCGTGAGGCTGCGCCCGCGCAGACGCGCGTTCAGGAAGTTCGACGCCTCCTGCAGGGCGGCCGGGGTGACGCCGGCCGGGCGGCGCATGAGCCGGTTCTCCACCTGGCCGTCCTCGAGGACCATGACCGCGAGCGCCCGGTCGGGCCCCAGCGCCACGAACTCCACGTGCTTGACGCCCGCCTCCCGAGAGGGCGCCAGCACCACCCCGGCGCCGCCCGCCAGGCCCGAGAGGATGGCGCTGGCCTCGTTCAGGGCGTCTTCCATCGAGCGGCCGTGGGCGCTGAGCCGCGCCTCGATGTTGCGGCGCTCCTCTTCGGCGAGGTCCCCCACTTCGAGGAGGCCGTCGACGAACAGCCTGAGGCCCGCGTGGGTAGGCAGACGCCCGGCGCTGACGTGGGGGGCGTCGAGAAGGCCGAGCTCCGCCAGATCCTGCATGGTGTTGCGGATCGAAGCCGGCGAGAGGGAGAGGCCGCTGCGTGACAGGGTGCGCGAGCCCACCGGCTCGCCGGTGTCGAGATAGGTCTCCACCACCCGTCGGAAGATCTCGCGCGCGCGGGCGTCGAGCTCGGCCAGGGTGGCGTTCCTGGCGTCCGGTTTGCCAAAGGATGGTGGGGTCATGGACGCATCCGCTGGGATTTAGGATAAGCGCCGGCTTGCCGAGCGCAAGCAGAGGAGAGCCGCCGCCATGAGACCCTCCGGACGCGCGCCGAACGCCCTGCGCCCAGTGACCCTAGAGACAGGCGTGAACCGCTACGCCGAGGGCTCCTGCCTGGTCTCCTTCGGGCACACCCGGGTGCTGGTGACCGCCAGCCTCGAAGACCAGGTCCCTCCGTTCCTGCGCGGCCGCGGCCAGGGGTGGGTCACGGCCGAATACGGCATGCTGCCCAGGGCGACCCACACCCGGGGGCGGCGCGAGGCCGCCCAAGGCAAGCAGTCGGGCCGCACCCAGGAGATCCAGCGCCTGATCGGCCGCTCCCTGCGCGCCGTCACCGACCTCAGGGCCCTGGGCGAGCGCCAGATCACCCTCGACTGCGACGTCGTCCAGGCGGACGGCGGCACCCGCACCGCCGCCATCACCGGCGCCTGGGTGGCGCTGAGAATCGCCACCCGGTGGCTGATGGAGGAAGGCGTCATCGCCGTCGACCCGATTCGCGACCACGTGGCCGCCGTCTCCTGCGGGGTCCATCAGGACACGCCGGTCCTCGACCTCGAGTACGAGGAGGACAGCGCCGCCGAGGCCGACGCCAACTTCGTGCTCACCGGCGTCGGCGACATCGTCGAGATCCAGGCCACCGGCGAGAAGCGCGGCTTCACCCGCGACGAGTTCGAAATCCTCTTCACCCTCGCCCAGCAGGGGATCGCCGAGCTCATCGCCATGCAGAGAGCGGCGGTGGGCTGACATCGCCCCTTGCCCGCCGAGCGGCCGCACGCGATGTGAGGACGGACCATGGCCCTCGTGCTCCCCAACGGCGCCCGCATCGTCGCGGCGACCCACAACCCCGGCAAGGCGCGCGAGCTGGCGGCGCTGACCGAAGGGCGCTTCCAGGTGGCCTCGGCGGGCGAGCTCGGTCTTGCCGAGCCTGACGAGCCGGAAACCACCTTCGCGGGCAACGCCGTCGTCAAGGCGCGAGCGGCGGCGGACGCCTGCGGCCTCATCGCGCTCGCCGACGATTCCGGGCTGTCGGTGGCGGGCCTCGGCGGCGCGCCCGGAGTCCATTCGGCGCGGTGGGCCGGCCCGGAGCGGGACTTCGCCCACGCCATGGCCCTGGTGGAGCGGCGCCTGGAGGAGAGCGGCAGCGACGATGCGGCCGCCTGGTTCACCTGCGCCCTCGCCGTGGCCTGGCCGAAGGGGCCGGCGGTGGTGGTCGTGGGACGGGTCGACGGCCGGGTCAGCTTCCCGCCGCGCGGAGACCGCGGCTTCGGCTACGACCCCATCTTCGTCCCCGCGGGGGCGCGCTTCACCTTCGGGGAGCTCGAGCCCGCCGAGAAGGAGGCGATCAGCCACCGCGCCCGGGCCTTCGCGCAGTTGAAGGCGGCGCTCTTTGAGTGAAGGCCTGCGCGACATCGCCCTCTACGTCCACTGGCCCTTCTGCGCGCGCGTCTGCCCCTACTGCGATTTCAACGTGGTCCGCGACCGGGGCCGGGCCGCGGCCGAAGCGCTGGCGGCGGCGATCGGCGCCGACCTTTCCGGCCAGGCGGCGCGCCTGGGGCCCAGGCGGCTCACCTCGATCTTCTTCGGCGGCGGAACCCCCTCGCTGATGGAGCCCGAGCAGGCCGCGGCGATCATTGAAGCCGCCCGCGCCAGCTTCGCGCCGTCACCGGCGCTCGAGGTCACCCTGGAAGCCAACCCCACCGACGCCGAGAGCGGCCGGTTCGCGGCCCTGGCCGCCGCCGGCGTCTCGCGCCTCTCTCTCGGCGTACAATCGCTCGACGACGAGGCCCTCGCGTTCCTGGGCCGGAACCATGACGCGGCCGCCGCCCGGCGCGCCGCGCGCGCCGCGCGCGCCGCGTTCCCACGCCTTTCGATCGATCTCATCTACGCTCTCCCCGGCCAGGACGCGCGAAGCTGGCGCGCCGATCTCGGCGATGCCCTGGAGCTCGGTCCCGAGCACGTCTCGGCCTACCAGCTGACCATCGAGGCTGGCACCGCCTTCGAACGCGCGGTCGCCCGGGGCCGCTGGTCGCCGTCCGATCCGGACCTGGCGGCCGAGCTCTATGAGGCGACGGACGAGACCCTCTCGGCGGCCGGCTTCGAGGCCTACGAGGTGTCCAACCATGCGCGCTCGCCGGCGGCCCGCTCGGCCCACAACCTCACCTACTGGCGGGGCGGCGACTGGCTGGGGGTGGGGCCGGGCGCCCATGGACGGATCACCGACGCGGCCGGCGAGCGCTGGGCCACGCGCGCCGAGCCGGCGCACGCAGCCTACGTCCGGCGCGTCGCCGAAACGGGCTGCGGCCTTTCGACCCGCGATCGGCTTACGCCCGAGGAAGCGGCGCTGGAGCGGCTGATGATGGGTCTACGGACCTTGGAAGGCGTCGAAGTCGCCGAGATCCAGGCCCTCGGCCTGGGGGCGTCGCAGATGGAGAGCCTCGCAGACCAGGGCCTGCTTCGTATGGAAGCTGGCCGGCTCATGGCGAGCGGCCGCGGACGGGCCGTCCTCGACCGGTTGGTGCTGGAACTCGCCCAGACCGGCCAGCCAGGCTAGTTTCCCACGCATGGCCGCGCGACCGCCGCCCCCGCCGCTTTCCGAAGCGCCGCTCGCCCCCGGCCTCTATCTGGTCGCGACGCCGATCGGGAACCTGCGCGACATCACCCTGCGCGCCCTCGACGTGCTGGCGGGCGCCGACCTGGTGCTGGCCGAGGACACGCGCGTCGCCGGCAAGCTGCTGGCGGTCTACGGCATCTCCAAGCGCCTGGAGCGCTATGACGAACATGGCGGGGCCCGTGTCCGGCCGAAGGCGCTGGCGGCCCTCGCGGCCGGCGCGCGCGTGGCCTTGGTGTCGGACGCCGGCACCCCGCTCGTCTCCGACCCCGGCTACCGGCTGGTGGCCGAAGCGCTGGCGGCGGGAATCCTGGTCGTCCCGGTCCCAGGGCCCTCAGCGGCCCTAGCGGCCTTAAGCGTGGCGGGCCTCCCCACCGACCGGTTCCTGTTCGCCGGTTTTCCGCCCCCGAAGACCGCCGCCCGGCGGCGGTTCTTCGCCGAGCTCGCTCCGATCCGCGCGACCTTGATCTTCTTCGAGGGCGGCTCGCGCCTCGCCGCCTCGCTGGCGGACATGGCCGTGGTGTTCGGGCCGCGGCCGGCCGCGGTGGCCCGCGAGCTCACCAAGCTGCACGAGACCACCCTCAGGGGAGACCTAGCGGCGCTCGCCGCCGATCCGGCTCTCGCCGCCCCGAAGGGCGAGCTGGCGGTGCTGGTGGGCCCGGGCGCGGAGCTCGAGGCCGGACCGGCCGAGGCGGCCGCGGCCCTCGCCGAGGCGCTCACCCGCCTTGCGCCCGCCGAAGCGGCGCGGGAGGTAGCCGCCGCCCTCGGCCTCCCCCGCCGCGACCTCTACCGTCAGGCGCTGGCGCTGAAGGCCCGTTGATGGTCGCGGCCCGACGCATGAGGGGCGCCCTGGCCCGGCGGGCCGGACGGCGGAGCGAGCTGCTTTGCGCGCTGTGGCTGATGGCCAAGGGCTACCGGATCCTCGGCTTTCGGCTGCGCACCCCGCAGGGCGAGATCGACCTTTTGGCCCGCAAGGGCGCGGTGCTGGCGGTGGTGGAGGTGAAGCTTCGCGGTTCGGCGGCCTTGGCGCTGGAGGCGGTGGGCCGGCGCCAGCGCCAGCGGCTGCGCCGGGCGGCCGAGAGCTACGCGGCGCTGCGTCCCGAGCTCAGGGACGCGGCGATCCGCCTCGATCTGATGGCACTCGCCCCGGGCCGCTTGCCTTGTCATATTCCGGACGCATGGTTCGGACGTTGAGCGGGGCCGGTCGCAAGCGATGACGCGTCAAGAGGCGGAATGTTATCTCGCCGAGGTGGGGAGCGGAGCCGACGACGGCTTCCCCCTGCTGGAAGCGGCGGTAGCTTGCGCCGTTCACGAGGAGCCGAGCCGCGACCCCGGCCTGGCCCGCGCCCTCGCCGCGGAGGCGGGCGAGCGGCTCAAGGCGCGCCTGCAACGCGAGTCGCCCGAGGAAGCCCTGGCCGAGACCATGGCCGGCGACCTTCGGCTGGCCGGCGACATCATCGACTACGACCACCCGGACAACGCCGACGTGATCGCCGTCTCGGAGCGCCGGAAGGGCATCCCGGTGGCGCTCGGGGTCTTCTACCTGGATGCGGCCCGCCGCTGCGGCCTGGACGTCCGCGGAGTCGACTTTCCCGGCCATTTCCTGCTGCGGATCGAGACCAACGAAGGCCCCCTGGCGCTGGACCCGTTCAGCGAAGGCCGGGTCGTCCTGCCTTCGGAACTGACCCGGCGCGCGCTCCATGCGGGCTTGACGCCCGGTGTCGCCGAGCGGCTGGAGGCCCTGATGGCCCCGGCCACCGACCGGGGGGTGTTGATCCGGCTCCAGAACAACATCTTCGCCCGGGCCGCCGCCGCCCGGGACTACGGTCGCGCCGAGCGTTCGGCTCTGCGCCGCGCTTTGCTCGATCCCCGCGACCACCGCCCCTGGTTGGACGTCGCCGCGGCCCGCGAAGGCCAGGGCGCGCTGGCCGGCGCCCTCGAGGCCCTCGCCCTGGCCCAGCGCCTGGACGGCGGGGCGGCGCTGGCGGCCCGGGCGGCGCGCGAACGGGTGCGGCTGAAACTCAACTGAGCGCCGCCTCGCCCACCCACGAGGAACCAACCATGCCTCTTCAGGTCGCCGTCCAGATGGACCCCATCGAGCGGGTCAACATCGAGACCGACACCACCTTCTTCCTGATGCTGGAAGCCCAGACCAGAGGCCATGGCCTGTTCGTCTACGAGCCCTCGCGGCTGGCGCTGGACGACGGCCGGGTCCTCGCCCGCGGGCGGCCGCTGAACCTGAGGGCCGTGAAGGGCGACCACCACTCGGTGGGCGAATGGACGGTGCGCGACCTTTCCGAATTCGACGCGGTCCTCATGCGTCAGGATCCGCCCTTCGACATGGCCTACCTCACCGCCACCTACCTGTTGGAGAAGATCCATCCGGCGACCCTGGTGGTGAACAATCCGGCCGAAGTGCGCAACGCCCCCGAGAAACTGTTCGTGACCGGCTTTCCCGGCCTGCAGCCGCCCACCCTGATCACCAGCGATCCCGAAGCGATCTACGAATTCCGCGCCCGCCACGGGGACATGGTGTTGAAGCCCCTCTACGGGGGGGCCGGATCGGGGGTGGCGCGGCTGAAGCCGGACGATCCCAACCTCGACGCCCTGCTGGAGCTCCACGCCATGATCGGACGCGAGCCGGTGGTCGCCCAGAAGTTCATTCCGGCGGTCGCCAAGGGCGACAAGCGGATCCTGCTGGTGGACGGCGAACCGATCGGGGCGGTGAATCGGGTCCCGGCCGCGGGCCAGGTCCGCTCAAACCTCGCCCGCGGCGGCCGGGCCGAGCCGGCCGAGCTGACCGTCCGGGACCTGGAGATCTGCCAGACCATCAGCCTGGAACTGAAAGACCGAGGGTTGCTGTTCGTGGGCATCGACGTGATCGGCGACTACCTCACCGAGATCAACGTCACCTCCCCCACCGGCGCGCAGCAGCTCAAGCGTTTCGGCGGCGCCGATGCGGCCGCCGCCCTCTGGGATCGGATCGAAGCCATTCGCGGCATCGTGTAGATTCTGCGGCGAAGCTTGAGGGCGCGCCGTTAGATGACTGATTTGTAACCAATCTCCAATTGTTCTTTTTTTGTTCTTGATCTGCTCCGATGTCTGTGCTCGGATGTGGATAAGTCCGTGGACGAAAAGGGGTTTTTCTCGTGGCGGGGCGCGTGGCGACGGTCGCCTTCGAGGGCGTGGAAGCGCGGCGCGTGGAGGTGGAGGTGCAGCTCACCGGCGGCGCGGTGCACTTCGCCGTGGTCGGTCTGCCGGACAAGGCGGTGGCGGAGAGCAAGGAGCGGGTCCGGGCCGCCTTCTCCGGCCTCGGCCTAGCGCTGCCCGCGCGCCGGATCGTCGCCAATCTGTCCCCGGCGGACCTGCCCAAGGAGGGCAGCCACTACGATCTGCCCATCGCGCTCGCCCTGCTGATCGCCATGGGGATCCTGCCCTCGGACGCGCTCGACGAATGGGCGGCGATCGGCGAGCTGAAGCTGGACGGCCAGATCGCTCCGGTGGCGGGCGCTCTGCCGGCCGCCGTCGCGGCGAACGCCTGGGGGCTGGGGCTCATCTGCCCCGAGGGCTGCGGGGCGGAGGCGGCCTGGGCCGGCGGCGCGCCCGTGCTCGCGCCGCGCTCGCTCATCGCGATCGTCAACCACTTCCGCGGCGCCCAGGTGATGAGCCCGCCGAAGCCGGGGCCGATGCTGGAGGGCGGCAAGGCTCCCGACCTCAAGGACGTCAAGGGTCAGGAGCAGGCCAAGCGGGCGCTGGAGATCGCCGCCGCCGGGGGACACAACCTCCTCTATGTGGGGCCGCCGGGCTCCGGCAAATCGATGCTGGCCCAGCGCCTGCCCGGCCTCTTGCCGCCGCTGTCGGCCGCGGAGCTTCTGGAGACCTCCATGGTCCATTCCATGGCCGGCCTCATCGCCCGGGGCGCGCTCACCCGCAGCCGGCCGTTCCGGGCGCCGCATCACTCGGCCAGCATGGCCGCCCTTACCGGCGGCGGCGTGCGCGCCAGACCCGGCGAGGTTTCGCTGGCGCACAACGGCGTGCTCTTTCTGGACGAGCTGCCGGAATTCAGCGGCATTCGGTAGCAAGTGGGACTAACCCGATACGCCCGCCGTCGCTTCTGGCGGTGTATGTATCGGATATGGCGACAGAGCGTCCAAACACCGTTTCCGGTCTCAAAGCCAAGAAGGCCGAGCTGGAGAAGCTACGGGATCAGCTAGACGCCGATCTCCGGGCCGTAGTGGCGGACATCGATCACCTGGACGCCGCGATCCGCCTATTCGGCGAGACGCAGACCCGCCGGCGGTACCTCCGACAGTACCGGGCCAAGAAGGGCTCGGTTCGGCGGTTCGTGCTCACGGCGCTACGGGAGGCGGCGGCGCCGATCACGTCCAAGGACTTGACCGAGCGTTGGTGCGCCGAGCGCGGCCTACGCCCAGACGATGCGACCTGGGCGATCCTGCGAAACCGGATCGGGGCGTGTCTGACGGCGCTGAAGAACCAGGGGCTGGCGCGCGGAGCCGGCGAGACGGGCGGCTACAAGGCCTGGGTGGGGCCCTGAGAAGCACAAACAGGGAATCTCTGCTAAACCATGCCGTATGAGCGATGCGCATATGCCCGCCCCCGCTGACGGGTCTCCCCTCACCGTCATTGATGACGGCGACACGGGCGATAGGTTCCTGCTTTACACGGCAAAAGACGGCGTCAGGGCCGAGTTGCAGATCATTGGGGACACCTTTTGGGCCACGCGGTCCCAGATGGCAGACATGTTCGACATTGATGC
>JAFBAO010000059.1 GCA_019247715.1 Caulobacteraceae bacterium | reverse complement strand
GCCCGGGGCGACTTCTACATCCTCTGCCCGGACAACGACGTGAGCCGCGCCATGGACGAGCGGCGGATGGCGTGGGCGATGGGCGATCTGATCGAGAACCGCCCCGCCCTGTCGCGGTGGCATCCGAACTACCAGGCCGCCTTCGAGGCCTTCGTGGCGAGGGACGAGGACTGAAGGGAGAGCGCAGATGCTCGTGGTGGTGACCGGCGGGGCCGGCAAGGTGGGACGCGAAGCTGTGGCGGCGCTGCGCCGCGCCGGTCATGGCGTGGTCGTCTGGGATGTGAAGCCTGTCCCCGGAGAGCGGGCGCCCCTGGTGGACTGCGCCGACTTCGGCCAGGTGTTCGGCGCGATGTCGGGGGTGGACCCCTTCGGGCGGACCCCGGACGCGGTCGTGCACCTGGCGGGCATCCCGGCCCCCGGCCTCATGCCCGACCATCGGATCTTCGAGATCAACACCCTTTCCACCTACAACGTCTTCAGCGCCGCGGCGCGGCTCGGCGTGAAGCGCGTCGTCTGGGCGTCCAGCGAGACGATCCTCGGCCTTCCCTTCACGACCCCGCCCGAGTTCGTTCCCATCGACGAGACCGATCCGGACCGGCCGGAATGGTCCTATTCGCTCGCCAAGGCGGCCGGCGAGCTGATGGCGAAGCATTTCGTCCGCTGGAGCCCGGGCCTCTCCATCGCCTCCTTGCGGTTCTCCAACGTGTTCGAAGCCGCCGACTACGCGAACCTCGCGGCCATCCAGAGCCGGCCCGACCAAAGAAGGCTGAACCTTTGGGGCTACGTGGACGCCCGCGACTGCGGCGAAGCCTGCCGCCTGGCGGCGGAGGCCGATTTTCAGGGACATCAGGCGATGGTCATCGCCGCCGCCGACAGCATCGTCCCCGAGCCCTCGGCCGAGCTGATGGCCCGCAATTTCCCGGACGTGCCGATCCGCGGCGAGCTCAAGGGCAACGCCTCGCTGCTGTCGTCGGAGACGGCGCGCCGGGTCATCGGTTACGAGCCGCGCCACAGCTGGCGCGAGACGACCGGGCGCGCGCCGGACTGAACCATCGCTTCGCGGGCTGGCGGCTACGACTTGTAGCGCGCCACCACTCCGCGGGCTTCGGGCGGCGTCAGCGAGTAGGCGCCCCGCAGGTAGAAGCGGTCGAGCCCGTCCGTTTCTATTCCCGCGCGGCGGCCACGGTTATGGAGTTCGGCGCGGACCGACATGGCGCGATCGAAGGCAGGCCTCTTCCAGAGCGTCTCGTACCACCGCGCGAGATTGGGGTAGCCGTCGCGGAGCTTCGCGCCGTCGTCGTCCTGGAGCCAGGGGAAGAACTCCACCGCCTGGTAGACCCAGGGGAAGGTCGCGACGTCGGCCAGGCTGAGGTCTTCGCCGCCCAGGTAGGGGGCTTCGCCCAGCCGCTTGTCGAGCAGCTTCTGGACGTTGGCGCATTGGGAGAAGTAGCGTTCCTGCGCGTATTCGTTCCCCGGCGGAGCGAACAGGTTGAAATGCACCGCCTGGCCGCCCATGGGGCCCATGAGCGAGACCTGGACCATCAGCCACTGGAAGACGCCGGCGCGCGCCCGCGGGTCCGTCGGCAGGAGTCGGCCCGTCTTCTCGGCGAGATAGAGCAGGATCGCGCCGGACTCGAACACGCTGATCGGTTCGCCATCCGGACCCTCGGAATCGAGGATGACCGGCACCTTGCCAGTCGGGCTGAGGCGTTGGAACTCAGGCTCGAACTGCTCTTGCCGAAAGACGTCGACGTATTTCACCCGATAGGGAAGGCCGGCTTCCTCGAGCATGATCAGGACTTTGACCACGTTCGGACTGGCCATGCCGTAGAGATCGATCACCCAAACTCTCCTCGCCCTCGCGCGCCGAGGTGAGGCGCGCTTGCATCGAAACACCGTCGGCGACGGCCCTCAAGGGAACAGGTGGCGGAAAACGCTCTCCATAAGGATTGTCTATCGATGTGACACAGACAATCGATTGGACCTATGCGCCCGCCGGCGCCAACGTGCGTTCGGCTGGAGGGACGGCCGAGCCGTCCTAGCGAGCGAAGATCGGAGACAACATGGCAAGCGAAGGCAAGTGCCCGTTCAGCGGCGGAACCCGCGCACACACCAATCGGGACTGGTGGCCGGACAATCTCCGCCTCGGGGGGCTCAATCGGCATTCGCCCCGCTCCAACCCCCTGGGCGAGGCGTTCGACTACGCCACGGAATTCCAGAGCCTCGACCTGGACGCGGTGATCAAGGACCTGCGCGCCCTGATGACGGATTCGCAGGATTGGTGGCCGGCCGACTTCGGGCACTACGGCGGCCTCTTCATCCGCCTGGCCTGGCACAGCGCCGGCACGTACCGGATCAGCGACGGGCGCGGCGGCGCCGGCGGTGGCCAGCAGCGCTTCGCCCCCCTCAACAGCTGGCCCGACAACGCCAATCTGGACAAGGCGCGCCGGCTGCTCTGGCCGATCAATCAGAAGTACGGCGCCAAGATCTCCTGGGCGGACCTCTTCGTCCTGGTGGGCAATGTCGCCCTGGAGTCCATGGGCTTTAAGACCTTCGGCTTCGCCGGCGGCCGGGCCGACACCTGGGAGCCGGAAGAGCTCTATTGGGGACCCGAGGGGAGCTGGCTCGGCGACGAGCGCTACAGCGGCGAGCGGCAGCTGCAAACCACCCTCGGGGCGGTGCAGATGGGCCTCATCTACGTCAATCCGGAGGGGCCGAACGGCAATCCGGATCCGGTCGCGGCGGCCCGCGACATCCGCGAGACCTTCGCGCGCATGGCGATGAACGACGAGGAGACCGTCGCCCTGATCGCCGGCGGCCACACCTTCGGCAAGACCCACGGCGCTGGCGATCCGTCCTTCGTCGGCCCCGAGCCGGAGGGCGCGGTGATCGAGGACCAGGGCCTCGGCTGGCGTTCCAAGTACGGAAGCGGCCTGGGCGCGGACGCCATCACCGGCGGGCCCGAGGTGATCTGGAGCCAGGCGCCCACCAAGTGGAGCAACCACTTCTTCGACAACCTCTTCAAGTACGAATGGGAGCTGACGGAGAGTCCGGCTGGCGCCAAGCAGTGGAAGGCCAAGAACGCTCCCGCCGACATCCCCGACCCTTACGATCCCTCCAAGAAGCGCCTTCCCACCATGCTGACCACGGATCTCTCGCTCCGGTTCGATCCGGCGTACGAAAAGATCTCGCGCCGGTTTCTGGAGCACCCCGACCAGTTCGCCGACGCCTTCGCCCGCGCCTGGTTCAAGCTCACCCACCGCGATATGGGCCCGATCCAGCGCTATCTGGGTCCGCTCGTCCCGAAGGAACGGCTGATCTGGCAGGACCCGATCCCGCCGGCGGACCACGCCCTCATCGACGATGCGGACGTCGCGGCGCTGAAGGCCAAGATCCTCGCCTCCGGCCTGACGATAGCCCAGCTGGTCTCCGCCGCCTGGGCTTCGGCCTCGACGTTCCGCGGCTCAGACAAGCGCGGGGGCGCCAACGGCGCGCGGATCCGCCTCGCACCCCAGAAGGACTGGGAGGTGAACAATCCGCCCGAGCTCGCCAAGGCGCTCGGCGCGCTCGAGGCGATCCGGAAGGAATTCAACGCCTCGGCGGCCGGCGGGAAACAGGTGTCCTTGGCCGACCTGATCGTGCTCGGCGGCTCGGCGGCCATCGAAGAGGCGGCCAAGGAAGCCGGCGCAGCCATGAAGGTCCCATTCGCGCCCGGCCGCGCCGACGCCTCCGAAGCGCAGACCGACGCCGCCTCCTTCGCGCCCCTCGAGCCCGCCTCCGACGGCTTCCGCAACTATCGCAAGGCCGGGGAGCAGCTCATGTCGCCCGAGGAGGCCCTGGTGGACCGGGCGCAGTTGCTGGGGCTGAGCGCTCCGGAGATGACCGCGCTGGTGGGCGGCTTGCGCGCCCTCGGCGCCAACGCCGGCGGCGCCAGGCACGGCGTCCTCACGGACCGAACCGGCAAGCTGACCAACGACTTCTTCGTCAACCTGCTCGACATGCGGACCGAATGGCAGGCTGTGGGCGACAACCTCTTCGAGGGGCGGGACCGCAAGACAAGGGCGCCCAGATGGAGCGCCACCCGGGTCGACCTGATCTTCGGTTCGCACGCCAAGCTGCGCGCCTTGGCGGAGGTCTACGCTTCCTCGGACGCCCAGCAGAAGTTCACAGCCGACTTCGTGGCGGCCTGGACGAAGGTGATGAACGCGGACCGCTTCGATCTGCCGAAGGCCGAACGGGCGTAGCGCAGTCTCCCGGGTGGGGCGCGCCGGCCCCGCCCCCGGGCGCGACGGCGTCAGTCGATGTGCGCTTCGCGGACCGGCGCCGCCGGCCTTGCTCCCGACTTGAGGATCAGGATGAGCGGAACCAGCGCCAAGGCGCCCAGGCTCATCCAGGCGAACACCGACGTATAAGCCAGCATCGACCCTTGGCGGCTGACCTCGGCGTCCAGCGCCACGAGGGATGCGCTGGATCCGTGGAAGATCTCCGGCATCGCCCACCGGGTCACCGGATCGGCGAGCGAGATGTGGCTCGTCAGGGCGGTATGGGCGACGGCGTTTTGGCGCAGGAGTCCGGCCTGCACCAGCGCGATCCCGAAGCTGCCGGCGATGGTGCGGAACATGTTCGAGAAGACCGCGCCTTCCACGCGGTGGCGGGGATCGAGGGTCGCATAGGCCAGCACCGTCAGCGGATTGAACATGATGCTCTGAGCGATCCCCAGGAAGAACCCGGTCGCCTCGATCGGAGCGGCCGTCATCGACAGATCGAACCGGCTCATGGAGAAGAGCGCCGCCGACGTGAGGACGAGGCCGACGAACATGATGATCCTGGGGTTGATGCGGCTGGCGATCCAGGGCGCGAAGACGAAGCCGATCAGCGAGCCTATTCCCCTGGGCACGCTCGCGGCGCCGCTCTGAAGCGCCGAATAGCCCAGCAGGTTCTGCATCATGACGGGAATGAGCGCCGTGGTGGAATACATCACTCCCGACACCGCCATTTGAAAGCTCACCGCAGCCATGAAGTTACGATCCCGGAAAAGGCTTGTGTCGAAGAAGGGGTCACGGGCCGTCATGGTTTGCACCGAAAAGACGTAAAGCCCGCAGAGGGCGACGATGGCCTCCACCCAGATCTCCGGGGAGGAGAACCAGTCCAGGGCGGGGCCTCGGTCGACCATCAGCTGGGCGCCGCCGGCGAAGAGCACGAGCGCGGTGAAGCCCAGGAAGTCGAAGGGACGCTGTCGCCCGCCGACGTCACTCTCGAGCCCGAAATAGACGAGCGCGAAGGCGACGAGTCCGATCGGCAGGTTGATGTAGAAGACCCAGCGCCAGGAATAGTTCTCGGTGAGGAGGCCGCCGACGGTGGGGCCGATGACCGGCGCCACCATCACGACCGCGCTCCAGATCGCCATCACGGCCGGCAGATGCGACTGCGGCCAAAGATCGAGAACGATGGCCTGGGAGAGCGGCAACAGGGCGGCGCCGGCGAAGCCCTGCAGCAGGCGAAGGAACACCATCTCGCCGAGGTTGGTGGCGACCCCGCAGAGCATCGAGACGAGCACGAAGGCGGCGATGGAGATCAGGTAGAGCGGCTTGCGCCCGACCTTCAACGAGACCCAGCCGGAAAGCGGGGTCATGACCGCGACGCCGAGGATGTAGGAGGTCAGGACCCAGGTCATCTGGTCCTGCGACGCCGAGAGGCTGCCCTGCATGTGCGGGAGGGCGACGTTGGCGATCGTCGAATCCAGCACGTTCATCAGCATGGAGAGCATCATCCCGGCCGTCGCCAGGACCCGCGCCGACAGGGCTCCGGCCGAGGTCATCGAGTCTGCCTAGCCCTCCCGATACGCTTGGCCGCCCGCGGAGCCGTCCGCGACGGACTACGGCGGGTTAGATATTACGCTTTACTATCGAAAGTGACGAAACGGAAGTTCTGGGCGCGCTTAGGGTTCGGACCAGAGCCTCAGCAGGTTGTGATAGACGCCGGTGAGGCTGCGACAGGCGCCGCCTTCGGTCCCGGTGCGGTTGAGCTCTTGGATCGCCGCGTCCATCTCGTAGAGCAAGGTCCGCCGGCCGTCGTCCCGCACCAGGCTCTGGATCCAGAAGAACGAGGCCAGGCGCTCGCCCCGCGTCACCGGCGTCACCTGATGCAGGCTCGTGGCCGGATAGAGGACCAGGTCCCCCGCGCCCGACTTGACGCCATGAACCCCGTAGGTGTCGGCGATCTCGAGCACCCCGCCGTCGTAGGCGTCGGGGTCGCTCAGGAAGAGCGTCGCGGAGATATCGGTGCGCAGCTTGCGCCCGGTGTGCGGATCGATGCGGACCGCTCCATCCACATGCTCGCCGAAGGTCATGCCGACGCCGTAGCGGTTGAACATCGGCGGATAGACGACGTTCGGCAGGGCGGCGCTGATGAAGTGCGCATGGCGTTCCAGGGCCGCCAGCACCAGGGCGCCGCAGCGCCGGGCCGTTTGCGAGCCTTCCTCGATCTGCTGGTTGCGTTTGACCGCGGCTCCCTGATGGCCCGCTGTCACCCGGCCGTCGACCCACGCCTCGCCCGCCGCCAGTTCCGCCCGCAGCGCCGCGACGGTTTCAGGATCGAGAGCGCCTTCGATCGTCACCAACAACGCGTCACCGTCTCCAGCTGAGGGTCAGCATCGCGGTGCGCCCGGCGCCGGGGACGGCGCGTCCGCCGTCCGACTGGATCAGGCTGTCGTAGTAGCGCGCGTTCGCGAGGTTGAACACGTTGAGGCGCACTTCGTAATGCGGCTGGCGCCACGCCAGCGTCGCGTCCAGCCGCGCATAGCCCGGCGCGCTCACGATGTCGGTGTTGTTGAGGAAACGGCTCGAGACGTAGGTGGCGCCGCCCCCGACCTGCCAGGCGGCCCCGATGTCGTAGGTGGTCCACAGGGAGGCGGCGTCGGCGGGCGTGTTCGCGGGGATCATGCCCGGAGTGCCGGGCGCGATCGCATGGACGATCTTCGCGTCGAGATGTGTGTAGCCCGCCTGCACCGCCCAGCGGGTGGTGATGTGACCGGCCGCTCCGAGCCTGGCGCCGAGGACGCGGATGTCGCCGTTAGCGGTGTAGGTGTTGTCGGGATTCTGGGAACGGGCGTTGTCCTGGGTGATCTGGAACAAGGCCGTGGTGAGCTCCAGGCGCCGCAGCACCGTCCACTTGCCGCCCGCCTCGTAGGCCTGGTTCGTTTCCGGCGGCAGGGGCTGGGTGAGGCCGGTCGTGGAGGTCAGCTGCTCCAGCGATGGATCGAACGAGGTCGAGTAGGAGACGTAGTAGGACTGCTCGGGCGTCGGCTGCCAGATCGCCCCGCCGCGCACGCTGGTGAAGCCGACCCCCTGGCGGAGCGAGGCGAACGCGGTGGCGCCCGGGGTGTTGGCGCTGTTGATCGAATTGCTGATCGAGGCGTCGAAGCTGTCGTAACGCACGCCCCCCACCAACTTGAAGTGCGGCGTCACGCTCATGGTGTCGCTGAGATAGACCGCGGCGACGTCGTCCTTGCCGCCCGCCAAGTTGCCGGCCACCTCCGTCAGCGTCGGCGACGGGGTATGGGGGGGATCGATTGCTGGGACGCAACCCACGAATCCCGCCGCCTGCGTCACGCCGTTGCACGGGGTCGTTCGGGTGTAGGCCTGGTTGGCGTAGCTGTCGTGGCCGAACTCGGCTCCCGCCAGCACGACATGGCTCAGCGGCCCGGTCTCCAGATCGGCGTTAAGCTCGAGCTGGTCGTAGATCGAAATGTCGTGGATCACCCGATCGTGGCTCTGCAGGCGAGCGAACAGCCTCGTCAGCGGCAGGGCGCTGATCCCGGCGGGACTGAGCGGCGTGTAGCCGCCGGCCCCGACCGTTCCGAGACCTTGCGGCGCGGTCTCCCGGGCGTCCGTGGCGACGGCGTTGAACTGGACCTGATTGCGGATGGACAGGCGCTCGCCGAAGCTATGGCGGACCTCGCCGCTGATCGCGTCGATGTCCTGAATGGTGCGGTCGTCGGTGTAGCCGTAGACGCTGTCGAACCCGCTTTTCGCCGGCGCGCCGTTGAGCGGCGGCACGCCGTAGTCCGGCCGGTCGTCGTTGTGTTGCACGAGCGCCGACAGCGTCAGCTGGGTCGGCCCGCCGACGCCCACCGCCAGCGACGGCGCGACGCCGTAGTCCTGCACCGTCGTCAACCGGCGGGTCGAGGCCGATCCCGACTGGCCCATCGCCGCGATCCGGACGGCGGCGGTGTCCGAGATCGGCGCGTCGATGTCGCCCGCGCCGCGGACGAGACCGTTGGTCGTGCCTGAGATGTCGAACGCCATGGCCGGCCGCAGGGACGGGCGCTTCGAGACCTGGTTGATGGCCCCGCCCGTCGACCCCCTCCCGAACAGCATCGAGGAAGGCCCCATGAGGATCTCCACCTCCTGCAGGGCGAAGGTGTCCCGGTAGTACTGGCCGCGGTCGCGAAACCCGTCGAGGAAGATGTCCGTCCGGGCGGAGAAGCCGTTCAGGTTGATGTTGTTGCCGATCGTGCCGCCCTCTGCGGCGCCGATGGTGATCCCGGGCACGTTGCGCAACGCGTCTGGGAGCGAAGCCGCGCCCTGGGACTTGAGCAACGTCTGGTCCAGAACCGTGATCGATTGGGGGATGTCGGCGAGGTTCGGGGGGAGCCTCGTCAGAGCGTTCGACGCCGGCTGGTCGGATTGCGCCGTCACCACCACCCCGGAGAGCGTCGAGGCCGCATCCACCTCATCCGCCAGGGCGGCGCCCGCCGCCGACATCGCCAGGCCGGCGGCCAAGGCGCCTCCCGCGTGGCGGCGCGCGGTGACTCCAGTCGACGATACGAGGCGCGAGCGCATAACAACCCCCATCAATGCGATTGCGACGCATTCCTATGATGGGCGCTAAGACTTAGCAATGAGAATTATTCGCAACTAGCCTGTGCGACGGTGCTCGGATGGGGCCCCCGTTTCGCTGTGCGCGAGCCTCCGATAGAAGACCTCCCGGCGCCCGCCGCTGTACCGGCTGCTGTCGTCAAGGAGATCGGCTTGGCAAAGCGCATCGCGGTCATTCCAGGCGAGGACGCCGCCCCTGAAGCGATGGGCGCGGCGGTGGAGCTGATCGACCGGATGGGGCTCGGCCTCGAGTGGACCTATCCGCTGGTGGGCGAGCCGGCGCGCGCCAAGGGCCTCGGGCCGTTTCCGGCGGAAGCCAAAGCCGAGATCGACGCGGCGGATGCGACCTTTTTCGGCGCCACCTCCGGAGCTTCGACCCGCGCCCTCTTCTATCTGCGATGGGGCAAGCAGACCTACGCCAACGTACGCCCGACCCGCTGGTCGCCCGGCTTCGCCACGCCCCTGAAGGATCCGACCGGCGTCGACTTCGTGATCGTGCGCGAGAACCTCGAGGACAGCTACGTCTTCCTGGAGGGCGAGCTCACCGACCTGGAGCCGCTGGACCTCACCAGCCCCACCGTACGCGCCAAGGCTCACGAGCTTGGGCCGGGGCGCTACGCGCTCAAGGTGATCACCGAGGCGGGCTCGGAGCGGGTGATCCGCTTCGCCTTCGAGCTCGCCCGCCGCCGTAAGGCGGCCGGCCATCCGGGGCGGCTCACCGCCAGCGCCAAGTGGAACATGCTGCCGAAGACCGACGGTCTTTTCATCGAGGCGGCGCGCCGGCTGGCCGGCGACTATCCGGACATCGAGTTCGAGACCCTGATCGTCGACGACTTCGCCCACCGTCTGGTGCTGCGCCCTCAGCGGTTCGACGTCATCGTGCTGCCGAACCTCTACGGCGACATCCTTTCGGATGCGGCGGCGGGCCTGGCGGGCGGGCTCGGCCTCGCCGCCAGCGGTTGCTATGGCGAGAAATACGCCTATTTCGAATCCGCGCACGGCACAGCGCCCGACATCGCCGGCCAGGGGATCATCAATCCCACCGCGAGCCTGCTCGCCGGGGCGATGATGCTGGAGCATCTCGGCCTTGCCAACGCCGGCGCGCGGTTGCGCCGGGCGATCGAGCGGGTCTACGCGGAAGGCCGGGTGCTCACCCCCGACCAGGGCGGCTCGGCCTCGACGCGCGCGTTCGCCGATGCGGTGTTCTCGGCGCTGGCCTGAAGGAGGCGCGGTTGGCGGCAAGCCTGTTCGACAAGCTCTGGGAAGGACACGTCGTCGATCATCTCGGCGACGGCATGGACCTGATCCGCATCGACCGGCATCTGATCCACGACCTCTCCGGTCCGGCCTCGCTGAAGATGCTTTCCGAGCGTGGACTCTCCCCGCGGGCGCCGGAGCTCACCTTCGCCACCCCTGACCATCGCGTCTCCACCGAGCCGGGCCGCACCGGCGGCGGCTCGCCCGCCAACGACAAGGCCCTGGCGGTGCTGCGGCGTTACTGCGATCGCTACGGGATCCAGCTCTTCGACCTCAACGACGCGGAGCAGGGGATCGTCCACGTGGTGGGCCCGGAGCTGGGGCTGACGCTGCCCGGGCTCTCCCTCGTCTGCGGCGACTCCCACACCTGCACCCACGGGGCCTTCGGGGCCCTCGCCTGGGGCATCGGCAACACCGAGGTCACCCAGGTCCTCGCCGCCCAGGCGCTCATCGTCGAGCGGCCGGGATCGATGCGGGTGAGCTTCGAGGGCGAGCTCGGGCCGAGCGTCAGCGCCAAGGACCTGATCCTGCATCTGATCGGCCGGGAAGGCGCCGCCGGCGGCGCGCGCCATGCGGTGGAGTTCGCGGGGGAGGCGGTGACGGGCCTCTCCATGGAAGAGCGGATGGCCCTCTGCAATCTGGCGGTGGAGTTCGGCGCCAGTTTCGGCCTCATCGCCCCCGACGAGACCGCGTTCGCCTTTCTCGAGGGGCGCCGCTTCGCCCCGAAGGGGGAGCTTTGGGAGGCGGCCTTGCAGTCGTGGCGGCGCCTGCCCTCCGATCCGGACGCGCGGTTCGACGCCGAGATACGCATCGACGCCTCGACCGTGGCCCCTCAGGTCACCTGGGGCGTCAGTCCCGAGGACGTGGTGGCCATCGACGGGAGGGTTCCCGATCCGGCCGCGGCGGAGGGCGAGAAGCAGGCGGAGGCCCGCCGCCACGCGCTGGACTACATGGGCCTGGAGCCGGGGGCCCCTATCGAAGGAACCCCGATCCAGCACGCCTTCATCGGTTCCTGCGCCAATGCCCGTTTCGGCGATCTGGCCGCCGCCGCCGAGGTGGTCCGCGGGCGCAAGGTGGCCGACGGCGTGCGGGCCTGGGTGGTGCCGGGATCGCAGGCGGTGAAGCGGGCGGCGGAAGCCGCGGGCCTCGACCAGGTGTTCCGCGCGGCGGGGTTCTCCTGGCGCGAGCCGGGCTGCTCCATGTGCCTGGCCGCGAACGGCGAGACGGTGCCCTCGGGGGAACGGGCGGTCTCCACCTCCAACCGCAACTTCGTCGGTCGCCAGGGTCCCGGCGCGCGGACCCATCTGGCGAGCCCGGTCACCGCCGCAGCTTCGGCGATCGCCGGACGGCTCACCGATCCGCGCCGTCTGGGAGCCGGAGGATGACGCCGTTCGAGTCCTTCGCCTCTAAGGCCGTCCCGCTGCCGATCGACAACGTCGACACCGACGTCATCACCCCCATCGGCCGGGTGCTGGAGGGCGCCGAGGCCCTGGTCCGCTACGCCTTCGAATCGCTGCGCTTTGCGCCCGACGGATCGCTGCGGCGGGACTGCCCGTTCAACGATCCCGCCTACGCCGGCGCCCGGATCCTGATCGGGGGCGAGAATTTTGGTTGCGGCAGCTCGCGCGAGACGGCGGTCTGGGCCCTGGCCGGGATGGGGTTCTCGGCGGTGATCGCCCCCAGCTTCGGGGGGATCTTCTTCTCCAACTGCTTCAAGAACGGCGTGCTGCCCATCGTCCTCGCCGCCGAGGACGTCGCCGCGGTCGCCCGTCACGCCGCCGGCGGGAGCGAGATCTTGGTGGACCTCGGGCGTCAGCGTGTTAGCGCCGGGGCGCTGGAGCGGAGCTTCGAGGTTCCCGCTCTGCGAAAGGAAGCCCTGCTCGACGGCCTCGACGATCTAGGCCTGATCCTCAAGCGCCAGGAGGCCCTGGCGGCGTTCGAGACCCGCGACCGGCTTGAGCGGCCGTGGGTCTATCTTTCGCCGGCCTGATGCGCGGCGATCGCGCCTCGCCGCGGCGGGTGCGCGCTCCGGTCCGAGGAGTGAGCCGGCGTCAGCGGAGCGCGCCTTGCCGCACGCCTACTTCACCGCCTCGAGCTGGCCGCGGATCTCGCCGCCCTTGTTGGCCGCGGTATGCACGTTGAAATACCACTTGCCGGCCTTGAGGTCGGCGATCTGGGCGTCGGTGAGCGTCGCGGTCCCGTGCGCGGGGCTCTTGGCGTCCTTGAGGGGGACCACCGGGGGCGCGTTCTCGCCCGGAGCGGCCGGACCGTGGAAGTGGGCTGCGAGCGGCGGCCCGCTCAGGCCCGAATAGTCGGCGTCGTAGGTGAACGCCTTGGAGCCGGTGTCCAGGGTGGCGGTGACCGTGCCCTTGCCGGCGGAGGAATTGGGCGGAACCTCGCCTGAGCCGGCGAGCTTGGCCTGGAAATGCAGCGTCTCGGCGCCCGCGGCGCCGGCGATGGCGAGCATGACCGCCGCGGCCGTGGCTGAAATGGTCAAACGCATGGCTTTTTGTCCCTTCGTCCTTGTTGTTGCGTCCGCCTCCCCGATGCCCAAATCCTACGACCTCGATGGAGCTTCACCAACCCCCCGCCCTCGATGCGGGGAGGGGCCCGCCTGCCGACCGCCGGCGCTCTGACGCCCTTCAGTCTCCGTTCACGCGGCGCGCGCGATAGGCGATGGCGACCTGACCGCCCCTTGTTGGCTCGGTCGGCGCAATAGGTGGCGGGAACGGAGCGAGGCTAGCTTGTCGATCGCGCGCGCAGCCCGAAGAGGACTCGAACCTCCGACCTTCGGTTTAGGAAACCGCTGCTCTATCCTGCTGAGCTATCGGGCCAGCGCGGGCAGCGGTGTAGCGCCAAGGGCGGCGCCTGCGGAAGGGGGAACCTTCTCGACCGCCGCTCGCGCGGCATCCGGCCAGCCGGTTGAAACCCGAGGACGCCCCCAGGTGTTGCAATCGCCATGCGACGGGGGCCTAAGGGGCGGCGCCGTCACAACGAGGAGCAAAGGCGTGCAAAGACGCGAAGCGAAGATTTGGGGATGGCTGACGGCGCAGCGCGCGATCGCGAGGCTTGCGACGGCGGTGGGTCTTGCCGCGATCCTGACGGCGATCTCGGCGCCGCCGGCGGCGCTGGCCCAGCCGGCGGATCCCGCGGCGGCCCAGATCGACAGCTTCGATGCGGCCCTGATCGATACGATGAAGGCCGGCAAGACCCTGGGACCCCAGGGCCGCTATAAGAGGCTGGAGCCGGTGGTCGCCCGGGTGTTCGACATCCCGACCATGATCCGCTTTGCGGTGGGACCGTCCTGGGCGAGCATGACCCCCGCCCAGCAGCAGGCGCTCATCCAGGCCTTCAACCGGCTCACGGTGGCAAGCTACGCCCACAACTTCAACAGCTACTCGGGCCAGCGCTTCCAGATCAATCCCAACGTCGCCACCAAGGGGGTGGACAAGGGGATCCAGACGCAGCTCATCTCGCCGGGAGATGCGCCGGTGTCCATCACCTACCGGATGCGGCAATCCGGCGGGGTCTGGAAGGTGATCGACGTGTCGTACGGCGCGATCAGCCAGCTCACCACCCGCCGCTCCGATTTCGCGGGCCCCCTCGCCAGCGGCGGCGCCGATGGGCTGGTCGCCCACCTGAACGCCCTGGCGGACAAGCAGATGAAGTAGCCCCCGCGGGCGGCTCAGCCAGCCATCGCAGCTTCGGCTTCGGCCGCCTCCGTCTCTTCCTCGTCGTCGCACGCCTCGTCGCCCTCCGCCTTCTCGGCCGGCGGCGGACCCATCAGCGCGGGCTGGAAGATGAGGGCCGAAACCAGGGTCCAGATGAGGGAGATCATCAAGAGCTTGCCCATGCTGGCCGTGCCGGGGTGGCTGGATAGCCAGAGGCTGCCGAAGCCGGTGGCGGTGGTGAGCGCGCTGAAGAACACCGCCCGTGCGAGGCTCGAGTTGAGGAGGTGCGAGCCGCCCGCGCGCCAGGACATCACGAAGTAGATGTGGAAGGCGACGCCGATCCCGAACAGCAGCGGCAGGGCGATGATGTTGGCGTAGTTGAGCGGCTGGCCGATCAGCACGCAGCTGCCCAGCGTCAGGAGTCCGGTCAGCACGATGGGCGCCATGGTGATCGCCACGTCCCTCGCCCGGCGCAGCACCGTGAACAGCAGGATGGTGATGGCGATGAAGGACAGCACGCCCGCTTCGAGGAAGGCGTCGACGACCGCCCTGCCGCCGTTGCGGATGCCGATGGCCTGGCCGGTGACGTCGGGATCGACCTTGGTCACCGCGTCGATGAACCGGTTGAGCACCAGGTTGTCGTTGGCGTTCCCCTTCGGCGAGATCGAGACGCGGGCGCGCCCGTCGGTGGCGATCCAGTCGCGCACGATATCGCTTGGCAGCGACTGGAGGGTGACCGGCTCGGCCGCCAGCACGGCGCGGATCTGGTCGAGCTCCACGGAGAGGGGGTTCATCAGGGTCTGGCTGGCCGTGGCGCGCAGTTCGGGCGCCGCGCGGGAAAGGCGCTCCAGGGCGTCGGCCAGGCGCTGGGCGTCGGCGGCGGCGGGATCGGACCTGTCGCTGGCGACGGCGGCGCGCAGGTCGGCGGTGGTGGCCACCAGGCTCTGCGCCAATTCCGTGTCGGTGGGCGCCGCCGAGACAAACATTGGGTCAAGCGCCAGGCCGAGCAGGTTGGAGGCGTCGGCGATGGCTGCGAGCTTAGGAGCCTGGTTGGCGGGCACGAAGTCGGCCAGGGTCCGGGCGTCGGACACTTCGGGGAGCCGCTTCATCCGGGCGGCCATGTCCTGCGCCGAGGCCAGGGTGGGGCGCAGCGCCTCCAGAGTGTTGGTGGACTGGTTCGGGTCGGACATCAGATCGAGCAGCGTCGCCACCGACTCGGTCTTCGGACTGCGAAGATGCAGCGGGTTGAAGTCGAAATGAAGGAAGGGCAGCAGCGCGGCGCAGAAGAGCGCGGCGGCCAGCGCCGAGCTCACCACCCGCCAGCGGTGCTCGAGGACCAGCCGGTCGATCCGAGTGATATGCTCGGCGGCCCGGCGCCGTGGCGTTGGCCGCGGCTTGGCCAGGAATATCATCGCCGGCAGCATGGTGAGATTGAGGGCCAGCGCGATGAACATGCCGAGTCCTGCGATCATGCCCAGCTGGGAGACCCCCTCGTAGGCGGTGGGGGCGAAGGCGAGGAACCCGGAGGCGATCGCGGTGGCGGCGATGACCAGCGGCCGTCCCATGCGCCGGCCCGCGCCGATCAGGGCGGCGCGCCAGCCGTCGCGCAGCTCGGCGTGTTCGGCCCGGTAACGGACCGTGAACTGGATGCCGAAGTCGATTCCGAGGCCGACGAAGAGCGGGATGAAGGCGATCGAGATGACGTTGAAGGCGTGGAAGATCCGCAGACCGACCGCGGCGGCCAGCACCAGGCCGATAAAGGTGGTGATCAGGATGGCGATGATCAGCCGGCTCGCCCGGACCGCGAGCCAGAGCATGACCACGATGGCCGCGAAGGCGGTGAGCCCGATCGGCAGGGCGCGCTCGGCGATGCTGCCGAATTCCTCGTCCTCCAATGGGATGGCCCCGGTGAGACGGACCGTGACCCCGTGCGCCGCGTTGAGGCCGAGGTCGGCCGCCGTCTTGCGGATCGCGTCGCTGGCCGCTTCGCCGGGCCTCAGATTGGCGTAGTCGAGCTTCGGATTGACGAGGATGATCTTGCGCAGCTCGTGCGGATCCGGCTTGGCGTCGGTGATCAGCGCGCGCCAGGAGAACACGGTGGGCTCGCCGCGCTCCAAAGTCTCCAAGGTGTCCGCCAGCCGAGCGATCGGGGTGCGCAGGGACGACAGGGTGGTCTGGCCGCTGGTGACGCCCTTCATGGCGGTGGAGAGCGCGCCCATGAGGCCCCGCAGCGAGGGATCGGCGGCCATGGGACCCAGGAATGGCTCGGCCGAGATCAGCCGGTCCATGTCCTTCCTGACGTCCGCGGTGGGCTCGAAGAGGACCCCCTCCTTCGACCAGAAGGGGCCGCCGTCGGCGCGGCGCACGGACCGGAAATGCGCCGGCTGAGTGGTGAGCCGGTCGGCCAGGGCCGCCGCCCCGCCCTCGGCCAGCTCCGGGGTCTTGCCGTCCACAACCACGACGATCTGGTTGTTCATCTGCGGGAACACCCGATAGAAGGCCGCGTCCCGCTGCAGGTACGGCAGCTTCGGCGACAAGAGCGCGGTGGTGTCGGTGCTGATGGAGAAGTGCGTCGCCACGTAGAACGCGCCCGCCAGCCCGAGCAGCAGGCCGGCCGACGCGACCCAGAGGGCGTGATCCACGCAGAACTCGACCAGCCGGGCGACCCGGGACAGGCGCTCGGAGGGCTGGCCCACGGCGGCGATCACGCCGACGGCGCGCTGCGGCGGGCCAGGGCGTCGTACCGCCAATCCCGGCCCGTCACGACCGGTGCGTTCGGGTCGAACGCGGCGTCAGATTGGGGTCCCACCGCGCCCGCGGGAGGCGGGGCGATCTGCGGCGGCGGCTGCGCCTCGGCCGGGGCCGGGCTGGGGGCCGCGGTTTCCGGGACGGAAGGTTCGTCCTCCAGCGGCGGCAGGGCGGGCGACTCCTCGCCGCTCACTTGCGCCGCCCGGTTCTGGAGATAGACCGACCGCAAGGTGGCGTAGGGGTCGGCGGCTTCTCCGGTCAGGGTCGCGAGCTGGCTTTCCGATTGGTTGAAGGTGTCCAGGCCGCTCACGACGGTCACGCCGGCGGTGACCTCGGCCTTTTGCGGATAGCTGAGAAAGGTCAGCGGGCTGAGGGCGACATCGGCCGCCGCGCCGATGAGGTCGCGCACGGTCGAAGGTCCCACCATGGGAATGAAGAGATAGGGTCCGGGCTTTGCCCCCCACCGGCCGAGCGTGATGCCGAAGTCGTTGTTCTGGTAGGGCAGGCCCGTCCGGGACGCCACGTCGAGGAGCCCACCGATGCCGATGGTGGTGTTGGTCGCCAGCCGTGCGGTGTCGTGCGCCACCTGTTTGGGGCGACCCTGCAGGATGTCGTTGGCGATGATTACCGGTTCGGAGACGTTGAGCATCAGGTTATGGAGCGCCTTGCCGATAGGGCCCGGCGTCAAGGCCCGGTAGACCACCAGGAGGGGCCCGACGACCCAGCGGTTCAGTTTCAGCTGAAATGCGAAGAACGCCCGGTTGGTCCGCTCGTACGGGTCCTCCGGGACGCGACCGGGCGCGGCGGCTTGGGCGGCCGAGACGCCGATCGCGAGATAGACGATGGCGATCAGATACAGGCGGGCAGGGCGCAAGGGCGGCTCCGGCGGCGTCAGCGCCACGAGTGAGGGGGCTTGTTCGCAGACCGGCGGGCGAGACTCAAGGGCCGGCTGGAAATTGGGGTCCTTCGAACCCGCCGCCGTGGCCCGGCTGGCCACGCCGGACGCCGGACGATAGGGTCAGCGCCTTTTCCGGCGGGGGCTTCGAGGGTGCTGCGGACGATCAAGTCCTTGTACGTCCAGGTGCTGATCGGCATCGCGCTGGGGATCGCGGTCGGGGTCCTGTGGCCGAGCTTCGGGGCGGCCTTGAAGCCGCTCGGCGACGGCTTCGTCAAGCTGATCAAGATGCTGATCGCCCCCATCATCTTCTGCACGGTGGCGGGGGCGATCGCCAAGGCCGGCGACGTGGGCCGCCTCGGCCGGGTCGGGGTCAAAGCGCTGATCTACTTCGAATCGGTCTCCACCCTCGCCCTCCTGATCGGCCTCGCGGTCGCCGAGCTGGCGAAGCCGGGGGCGGGCTTCAACGTCGACCCGCACAGCCTCGATCCGAAAGCCGTGGCCGACTACGTCGGCAAGGCCAGCCACCTCGGCGTCGTTTCGGACTACCTGCTGGCGATCATCCCGGGGACCTTCTTCGGGGCACTGGCCGAAGGCGACATCCTGCAGGTGCTCCTGGTGGCGATCCTCGTGGGGTTCGCCGTCGCCAGAATGGGCGAGACCGGGGCGGCGGCGGTCGCGGTGGTCGAGAAGGCGGGCGAGGTCTTCTTCGGGGTGATCCGCATCGTGGTGCGCGCCGCTCCCGTAGGAGCCTTCGGCGCCATGGCCTTCACGGTCGGGAAATACGGGCTGGCGGCGCTCGCCAAGCTCGCCGCCCTCGTGGGGAGCTTCTACCTAACCGCGGCCCTCTTCGTCGTGCTCGGGCTCGGCCTCATCGGCCTCTTGGCCGGCTTTTCGATCTTCAGGCTGCTTTCCTATCTGCGCGAAGAGCTGCTGATCGTTCTGGGGGCGTCTTCTTCCGAGGCGGTCCTGCCGCAGTTGATGGCCAAGCTTCAGCGGCTGGGCGCGCCGGCGGAGGTGGTCGGCCTCGTCGTGCCGGCCGGCTACAGCTTCAACCTGGACGGCACCAACATCTACATGACGCTGGCGAGCCTGTTCCTCGCCCAGGCGACCAACACCCATCTGAGCTGGGGGCAGGAGCTGACCCTGCTGGCGGTGGCCATGCTCACCTCCAAGGGGGCGAGCGGGGTCGCCGGCGCCGGTTTCGTCACCCTCGCCGCGACGCTGGCCGTCGTCCCGGCGGTGCCGGTGGCGGCCATGGTGCTGGTGGTGGGCGTCGACAAGTTCATGAGCGAGTGCCGGGCCCTGACCAACGTCATCGGCAACGCCGTGGCCGCCCTGGTGGTGTCCCGCTGGGAGGGCGTTCTCGACCGCCAGGCCCTGTCGCAGGCGCTCCGCCGTGGGTCGGCCGCGCCCCTCCTTCCGGAGGCGAAGCCGGCCTGAGCGCGCGGCGGTCGGGGCCGGATACGAAAAACGCCTCGCGGGCGGCCAGGCGTCTTCGGTGATGCTGGAGGCGATGGACCGCTCAGGCGGCCTTCTGCAGACTCCGGTGGAGGATCCCGATCGCGGCCTCGCGGTCGATCTGCTCGATGGCCGCCACCTCGCGCGCCATGCGGTCCAGGGCCGATTCGTAAAGCTGACGCTCCGAATAGGATTGTTCGGGCTGGCTCTCCGAGCGGTGCAGGTCGCGGACCACTTCGGCGATCGAAATCAGATCGCCGGAGTTGATCTTGGCCTCGTATTCCTGGGCCCGCCGGCTCCACATGGTGCGCTTGATGCGGGCGCGGCCCTTCAGGGTGGTGAGCGCCTGGGAGACCACGTTGCTGCCGGCGAGCGCGCGCAGCCCGGCCGTGCGGGCCTTCTTGGTCGGCACCCGCAGCGTCATCTTTTCATGGTCGAAGGTGATCACGTAGACCTCGAGCGAAATCCCGGCGACTTCCTGGTGTTCGACGCCCACCACCGCGCCCACGCCGTGGGCCGGGTAGACGACGCTGTCGCCGACCTTGAATTCCAGTTCGATCTTGACGCCCACAGTCATGTCCGTTCCTTTCAATCGCGCCGCCCACCCACGGCGCGTCCAATCCCTCCAGCCGGCGCGACAACAGCCCCGCGTCCGCGAAAGGGCGGGCGGCCGTCGCATCGATCTGGGGTCGTCCGCAAGGGACGCCTTCTCCTCGCCTGAAGGGCCGAAGAGGAAGGATTGGCGTTGTTTTCCACGCGACACAGGAGGTGAGAGTCATCCACCCCTCTGCATCATCTGTGATGGTAACACAAAACCGAGCGGATTGAAAGGTTTGTCGCAAAGGGCCGGCGGGCGGCCGCGAGCGCGCGGCCGAAAGCGCGGCGACGCTTTCAGGATCCCGCGCCGCGTTTCTCGCTAAAGTAGCGTTCGAACTTGTTCGTCTCACGTTCGAAAGCTTCGGCGTCGGAGGGCGGCTCGCCCTTGAGCGTTATGTTGGGCCAGCTCTTGGAGTACTCGGTGTTGATCCGCAGCCACTTGCCGTCGGACTCATCCTCCGTGTCCGGCTTGATCGCGTCGACCGGACACTCAGGCTCGCAGACCCCGCAATCGATGCATTCGTCCGGATTGATGACCAGAAAGTTCTCGCCCTCGTAGAAGCAATCGACCGGGCACACCTCGACGCAATCCATGTACTTACATTTGATGCAGGGATCGGTGACGATGTAGGTCATCTGGGGCTCGGGTGGGGGCGGGCGCGGGTGTTTGTCAGCCCGGGGCCGGCCTTGTCAATGGCGAGCACGTCGATGGCCCTTCAGGTTTTCTGACGGCTAGGCGCGCTTCAGCCGTCCGTCTCCAGCTGCGTATAGAGTGTCCGCGCCTCGGCCGGGGGACCCCGTCGAACGCCCAGGGCCTCGATCCGCACGGCTTGCAGGCGGCCCGCCAGGGCGAAGACCAGACCGTCGCCCACCTTCACCGTCCGAGCCGGCTTGTCGAGCCGGGTCTCGACACCTGCCCGGCTGAGCCGCACCCGTCCCTCCCCGACCACCTTGGCGGCCAGGGACCGCGTCTTGAAGAGCCTGGCGCGCCACAACCAGACGTCGACCCGCAAGGATTCCTCAGACATGCTTTCGGCGAAACGATTTGCGGCGCCGGCGGCGGCCCGGGGACGGCTTCAGAGACGCTAGGGCGGCGAACGGGGAGAGCGGCGCGACGGTGGTCGCCGTGGTCTGCGCCTTCTCGCGCCGCCGGCGCCAGACACGCTCGGCCCCATGTCCGGCGGAGGCGAAGCCGAGTCCCCTGAGAACGGCTTCGGCGTCCGCTTCGCTCCAGCCGAGCTCCTCTCGGGCCTGGTCCGAGAAAAGCACGCCGTCGCCCTGGCGGCGTGCGCCGCGGAGCAGTTCGTCCAGCCGTTCCAGCGCCTCCACCGGCACGGCGCAGCGGCCCGCGGCCACGAGGCCTCTTAGCCCCAGCGCCCGCGGCGGGAGGCCGGCGGGCAGGGGGGCCACGGCGGCCTGCATCGGTCGCCAGTCCGGCGCCGCCGCCTGGGCGAAGGGCGCGGCGAAGCTGCGCGCCGCGCCCGCCAGTTCCGGAAGGTAGATGGCGAAGGCGCCGATCCGCACCCCCAGCGTGCGGAGCGCGCGCCGCTCGGCCTGGCTCAGGCTCCTCAGCTCGGCGCCCAGACCCGCGCGCCGGAGGACGCCGCCCGATTCGATCAGCTGGTAGGCGAGGCCGCGCGGCAGCCCCTTGAGCCGCCCGCTCGCCACGGCGGCCTCCAGCGCCCGCAGGGCCGGCAGCCGCCGCCCCGCCTCGGCCGCGAGGAAGGCCTCCAGCCGCCGCGCCGCCCGCTCGCGCACCGCCGCCGGTCCGGACTGGGCGAGCAGCCGCACGCGCGGCGCGAAGGGGCGGTCGCCTGCGAGCACCGCCGCGGCCTCCGCGCGCCAGAGCACCGTCCCGTCCGGGGCGAGGGCGAAGGCCTCGTCGGGGTCCGCGGCGAGCCGTCCGAGGCGACGGGCGATCTCGGGCGCGACGGCGCGCTCGGCCGCCGCCCGCAGGGCCTTGCGCTCGAGGGCGCCCGCGCCGCGTACGGCTTCGAACGCCAGGCCGCGAAGGCGCCCCACGATGTGTCCCTCCACCGTCACGGCCCCATCGTCGGCCACGCCCGCCAGCAGGTCAGCGCCCTGGCCGAGGCCGCGGATCAGGGCGCTCGTTCGCCGGTCCACGAATCTCGCCATCAGCTTCTCGTGGAGGGTGTCGGAGAGCCGGTCCTCCAGCGCCCGAGTCCTCCCCTGCCAGTGGGCTGGATCGGCGAGCCAGTCGGGGCGGTTGGCCACGTAGGCCAATGTGCGCACCCCCGCCAACCGGCTCGAGAGGGCGTCGATCTCCCCGTCGGTCCGGTCGACCTGGGCGAGCTGGGCGGCCATCCAGTCGTCGGGGATCCGGCCCAGCTCGCCGCTCAGATGGTCGAAAAGGGTCCTCGTGAGGCGCAGATGGTCCTCGAGCGTGGTCTTGCGGAAATCCGGCGTCTGGCACGCGTCCCAGAGCCGGATGAGCGCCGAGCGGTCCCGGGCCCGATCCGCGACGGTCGCATCGGACGACAGACGGCGCAGGGTGGCCTCGTCGAGCGCTTCCTCCGAGGCCTTCAGCCCGTCGCGCGGCGGCGGCTCGGCCAGGGAACGCAGCAGCCCGGCGAGCGAGCCGAGGTCCAGCCGCGCGTTGCGCCACAGGATCTGGGCGATCGGTTCGAAGCGGTGCTGCTCCACCTGCTGGACGAGCTCGTCGTCCATCGGCTCGCAGGCCCCGGTGACCCCGAAAGCGCCGTCGCGGCGGAAGCGCCCGGCCCGGCCGGCGATCTGCCCCACCTCGTGCGGGTGGAGAGGCCGGGTGCGTCGGCCGTCGAACTTGGAAAGCCCGGCGAAGGCGACGTGCCCCAGGTCCATGTTGAGGCCCATGCCGATGGCGTCGGTCGCCACCAGGAAGTCCACCTCGCCCGACTGGTAAAGGGCGACCTGGGCGTTGCGGGTGCGCGGGCTGAGCGAGCCCATGACCACCGCCGCCCCGCCCCGCTGCCGACGGATCAGCTCGGCGATCGCGTAGACCTCGGCCGCCGAGAAGGCCACCACCGCCGTCCGCCGCGGCAGGCGGGTGATCTTTCTGGGACCGTCGTAGGTCAGCCTGGAGAAGCGCTCGCGTGAGGCGATCTCCGCCTTCGGCAACAGCCGTCGGATCAGGGGGGCCATCGCCGAGGCGCCCAGGAACATGGTCTCATACCGTCCGCGCGCGCCCAGCAGCCGCTGGGTGAACACGTGCCCGCGCTCCGGGTCGGCGCAGAGCTGGATCTCGTCCACCGCCAGGAACTCGACCTCGCGCGCCAGCGGCATCGCCTCGACCGTGCAGACGAAATAGTTGGCCCGCGGCGGGACGATCTTCTCCTCGCCGGTGATCAGGGCCACCGCCCGGGCGCCTCTGGCGGCGGCGATGCGGTCGTAGATCTCCCGCGCCAGCAGCCGCAGCGGCAGGCCGATCATGCCCGAGGCGTGACCAAGCATCCGCTCCACCGCCAGATGGGTCTTGCCGGTGTTGGTGGGCCCGAGCACCGCGACGGTCCGCGCGGGGGCCTCTCCCGCAGGGCGATGGCTCATGTCCTAGATGTGGGCGAAGACTCGGGCGAGGGCAATCGGCGGCGCTCCGGCTCCCGAAGAGGTGAGGTCAGGCCTGCTCTTGTGTCCGAAATTCTTTGAGATACAAGATGTTGTGCAGAACAAAGACTGAATCGCGCCGGGTCAGCGATTCGGACATGATTCGTTTCACCACCGTTCCGTCGGTTAACCATGCTTCGCAACGCTTCGAAAACCTTCGCCGGAGGGGGCAAGGTCGGGTCGGTTCGCCTATCACCGTCCGGACGAGCAGATCCGCTGGCCCAGGCGAGGGCTGACGGGGTCCTCCTCCAGGGTTGACGCCCGCGAGCCGTTTCCCCTATATCGCCGCCTCCCGCGCGACGGCCCTTTTCATCGCGCTCGGCTTCTCTAAGGCTGCTCGTCATGTCCCGGCGCTGCGAACTCACGGGGGTTGGCCCCATGGTCGGCCATCACGTGAGCCACTCGAACATCAAGTCGAAACGGCGATTCCTGCCGGCGCTGGCCCCGGTGACGCTCCACAGCGAGGCGCTCGGCCAGACCTTCTCTCTGCGGATCACCAACGCGGCCCTGCGCACGGTGGACTACAAGGGCGGGCTCGACGCCTATTTGCTGAAGGCCCGCGACGAACAGCTTTCGCTTCGGGCGCGGAAGATCAAGCGCCTGCTGAAGGCCAAGCAAGCCGCGGCCTGACCCGGTTTAGCGGGCCAGCAGGTCCGGCCCGGCTTCGCGAAGATCGACGCAGCCCGTCAGGGCCATCGCCATCCTCAGTTCTCGGCGGATGATGTGGAGCATGTCCGCCACCGCCGGTTCGCCTCCGGCGCCTAGCGACCACGCCCAGGCGCGGCCGATCAGGCAGGCCTTGGCCCCGCAGGCCAGCGCCTTCAGGACGTCGAGCCCCGAGCGTACGCCCCCATCCATCAGCACCGTCAGCCGCTCGCCCACCGCCTCGGCGATCGCCGGCAAGGCGGCGATGGAGGAGGGGACGCCGTCGAGCTGGCGCCCGCCGTGGTTGGAGACCACCAGTCCGTCCGCCCCGCAGCGCGCCGCCTCCTCGGCGTCGGCTGGATCCAGGACGCCCTTGAGGATCAGAGGTCCCTTCCATCGCTCCCGGATCCAGCCGATGTCGTCCCAGGTGAGCGAGGCGTCGAAGCTCTTCGCGACCCAGGTCCAGAACTCCATCAGCCGCTTCAGGTCCTTCGCCGCCCCGTGCACGGTGGCCAGGGTGTGCGGTCCGCCGTTGAGCTGCACGTCCCAAAGCCAGCCCGGCCGGGTAAGCCCGTCGAGCGACTGGGCGAGCCGTTGGCGGGCGTTTCCACCCACCATCCCGTTGCGGACGTCCCGGTAGCGCGCGCCTGGCATCGGCAGATCGATGGTGAAGACCAGGACCGGGCATCCCGCCTCGGCGACGCGCGCCAGCACCTCGGCCATGAAGCCGCGGTCGCGGATCATGTAGAGCTGGAACCAGGGCGGGGCGCCAGCCGCCTCTGCGACCTCTCCCACCGAGCACACCCCCATGGTGGAGAGGCAAAAGGGGACGCCCGCCGCCTTGGCCGCCCGCGCCGCCTGGGCTTCGCCGCGCCGCGCGTACATTCCCGCCAGCCCGACCGGGGAGAGCACCAGCGGCATGGCGAGGCTCTGGCCGAAGAGCTCGACCTCCATCCGGGCCTTGGAAACGTCGCGCAACACGCGCTGGCGCAGTTTCAGCCCCTGCAGGTCGGCGACGTTGGCCGCCAGGGTCTGCTCGGCGTAAGAGCCGCCGTCGATGTAGTCGAACAGCACGCGCGGGAGTCGCCGGCGGGCCGCCTCGCGATAGTCGGAGACCGAGGCGGGCTTCATCGGCTCATACGACGGGGCCTCGCACGCGGCGGGCGGGGCCGGGCTTCGGCGGCGGCGCGTGCGCGGCGGGCGGCGCCTTCAGCAGATCGATCGCCGCCTTGGTGGGGCTCCGCGGCTCCTCCTCGAAGAGGGCGGCGAGCTGTTCGACGATGGCCCCGCCGAGTTGCTCCACGTCGACGATGGTCACGGCCCGCCGGTAGTAGCGGGTGACGTCGTGGCCGATGCCGATGGCGATCAGCTCCACGGGGCTCTTGGCCTCGATCTCGCCGATCACCCGCCGAAGGTGCCGCTCCAGATAGTGCCCGGAGTTCACCGAGAGGGTGGAGTCGTCCACCGGCGCGCCGTCCGAGATCACGAGCAGGATCCGTCGCTGCTCGGTCCGTCCGATCAGCCGCTGGTGGGCCCACATCAGCGCCTCGCCGTCGATGTTCTCCTTGAGGAGCCCTTCGCGCATCATCAACCCGAGGTTCTTTCGGGCTCTGCGCCAGGGTGCGTCAGCGGACTTGTAGATGATGTGGCGAAGGTCGTTCAGCCGGCCAGGCGATGGCGGCTTGCCGTTGCGCAGCCAGTCGTCGCGCGAAGCCCCGCCCTTCCAGGCGCGGGTCGTGAAGCCGAGGATCTCCACCTTGACGCCGCAACGCTCCAGGGTCCGCGCCAGGATGTCGGCGCAGACGGCGGCCACCATGATCGGCCGGCCGCGCATCGATCCGGAATTGTCGATCAGCAAGGTGACCACCGTGTCGCGGAACTCGGTGTCCTCCTCCTGCTTGAACGAAAGCGGGGCGGTGGGGTCGACCACCACGCGGGTGAGACGGGAGACGTCGAGCAGGCCTTCCTCGAGGTCGAACGTCCAGGAGCGGTTCTGCTTGGCGAGCAGTCGGCGCTGCAGGCGATTGGCGAGCCTCGCCACGACGTTGGAGAGATTGGCGAGCTGCTGATCGAGGTAGGCGCGCAGGCGGCCCAGCTCGTCCGCGTCGCAAAGATCCTCGGCCGCGACGGTCTCGTCGTGCTCGGTGGTGTAGATCTTGTAGGCGGGTTCGGCCAGGCCGGCGTCGCGGAATTCCGGGCGGGCGGGGCGGTCGCCCTCGCTGGTGTCGAGGTCGTCGTCAGGCGGCTGGCCGGTTTCGTCCTCTTCCAGCTCCGCGAAGGCGGCGTCGGAAGCGTCTGAGTCCTGCTTGGTCCGATCGCTTTCCTCGGCGCTTGCGCCTTCGAGGGATTGCTCTTCTCCCTCGCCTTCCCCTTCGTTCGCCGCTTGGGCTTCGCCCTCGTCGGTGTCCTGCTCGTCGCGTTCGTCGAGCACGTCGCCCACATCGTCGCCAAGGTCGAGGTCGCGGACGATCGCGCGGGCGACGCGGCCGAAAGCCCTCTGGTCGTTGAGGGCGGCCGCGAGCTTGTCGAGATCCACCCCCGCCTTGGTCTCGATCTGGGCGCGGAGGGCGTCGACCGCGGCCCGCGCCGAGGCCGGCGGCGGGTCGCCCGTGAGGCGCTGGCGGGCGATGAGCGCCAGGATGTCGGCGATCGGGGCGGATGCGGCGTCGGCGAGGCGGTCCAGCCCCTTGCGCTGGGCGGCCTGCTCCCAGACGGCCGCCAGATTGGCGCGCACCCCGTTGAGGGCGAGGGCGCCGATGGCCTCCACGCGGGCCTGCTCTAGCGCATCGTAGACCTGAGCGCCTTCCGGCGAGCTCGGGCGCGAGCGATTGTGGAGCGACTCGTCGTGGTGCGCGACCCGCAGCGCCAGCTGGTCGGCGAGGCCGCGGATGCGGCTTGTCTCAGGCCCTGCGAGCTCGCGCGGAGGATGTGGCAGGACCGCCCGATGCCCTGAGAGGCTCGGCCCGTCCCCGGAGAAGACCACTTCCAGGTCGGGCTGCTCGGCAAGCGACCGCGCCGCGTGGGCCAGGGCGCGCTTGAAGATCTCGGCGGGGGTTTCCCGTGAAGCCATGCAGCGCTCTTAGCGCCAATCGGGCCCGCGGCGAAGCGTCAGGCGGCCGGTTGGGGCGGCTTCAGAGGTTCGAGGCGCCAGGTGCTGCCGTCCGGCGCCTTGGCCGTGTATGAGCCGCCGGTTTCCTCTGGAAAGACGATGATCGGCTTGGCCTGGGCGTCGGCGAGGACGATGCCGCCCTTGTCGTCCCGCGCCCAGGCGGCCACCGTCTGCAAAGCAGGGAAGGCCCGGCGGCACGCCAGCGGCGCCTTGAGCTCATAGCCTCCGGCGCTGGACTGCAGGGTGAAGGTCAGGGTGCAGGCGATCTTGCCGCCGATCTCGCTGAGGCGCCAGTCGCCGGCCACGTCCGGCGGGCCCTGGCCGGTCGCGTCCGTCGCCGCTCCCAGCGCCGTCGGACCCGCCAGCGCCGCCGCCCACAGGGAGAGGCCAAAAACGAAAGTGCGCATGCCGCTTCGTCTCACCAAGCCCCCGAAGGAGCTTAGCCCGATTTGGCTCGAGCGGCAAAACGGACGTCAGGCTCGATCGAGGATCGCCGACAGGGTCAGCGACTGCTTGCCTGCGTCTTCGGCAAGGCGGCGCGAAAGCTCGCGCGCGCCCACCGGATAGAGATCACCGCCGTCGGCTATCTCGCCGGCGAGGCGGGTGACGTCCGCCAGGGCGGCGCTCAGCGCCTCAACGTGCTCGCGGGCGAGGTTGCGCGCCTCGGCCTGCAAGCGCTTGATCCGGTTGGCCGCAGATTCGGATTCGGCCGGGGGAAACACGACGAGACGACTGGCTGACATTGCGAAATCCCCTTGGCGGGGAGCGGAGCGGGCACAAAAACCCCGGTCCCTAAAAACCCACACCGTAGAAGCTAACAGCCAAGTCGTCGCCGGGTTCCCGTTCGCGCGCGTCGCGCGCGCGATTCGCTGAACCGAAGGCGCCGGCCCGCTGCTTGGCCGCGTCGCAGTTGACAGCCCGTCCGCCTGTTGGCGATAGGCTCGTTCCATCGGGGGCGGGAGCGGCGTTTCTCCCTCACGCCTCAGCGGACAGGCGCCAAGACGCGACCTCGCGGCGGCGCGACAGCGAAGGAGCGGCTGTGATCAAGACACGCATCACCGAAATGTTCGGCGTCGAAACCCCGATCGTCATGGGTGGCATGACCGGCGTCGGCTATGGCGATCTGGTCGCCGCCGTCGCCAACGCGGGGGCGCTGGGCTTCATCACCGCTCACATGTTCAACTCGGCCGAGGCGCTGGAGAAGGAGATCCGGCATGTGCGCGATCTCACGGACAAGCCGTTCGGGGTCAATCTGACGATCCTGCCTTCGCTCAACCCGATCCCCTACGACGAATATCGGCGGGCGATTGTCGAGACGGGGGTGAAGATCGTGGAGACGGCCGGTCGCAACCCGGTCGACCACATGCCCGACTTCAAGGCCAACGGGATCAAGGTGATCCACAAGTGCACCTCGGCCCGCCATAGCGTCAGCGCCGTTAAGCTGGGCGTCGACGTGATCAGCATCGACGGCTTCGAGTGCGCCGGCCACCCGGGGGAGGACGACGTCACCTTGATGGTCCTGCTGCCGGTGACCGCCGATCAGGTTCCGATCCCGATCATCGCCTCCGGCGGCATGGCCGACGGGCGAAGCCTGGTCGCCGCCCTCGCGCTCGGCGCCGACGGGATCAACATGGGCACCCGCTTCATGGCCACGCAGGAGGCCAAGATCCACGAGAACGTGAAGAAGAAGATCGTGGAGAACACCGAGCGCGACACGCTGCTGACCAACCGCACCCTGCGCAACACCGCCCGGGTGGCCCGCAACGCCGTCTCCGAGGAGGTGGTGCGTATCCAGCAGGACGCCACCAAGACCATCGAGGACGTGCGCGAGCTGGTCTCCGGGGCCCGCGGGCGCGCCAATGTGCTCACGGCTGGCGACATGGACGGCGGCATCTGGACGGTCGGCCAGAGCCAGGGCCTGATCCACGACATCCCCACCTGCGCGGAGCTGGTGAAGCGGATCGTCTCTCAGGCGGAAGGCGTCATCCACGCCCGCCTCGACAAGATGGCGGGCTGACGACCAGGGTCGCCTCGCGCCTTACGGCGAAGGAGCAACGTCGCGATCGCTCTTCTCCGCCGCGCGGCGGAGGGGGAGCATCCGGCTCGAGCTGGATGGTGTAGCGGGCGCGAAGCGCCCCCTCACCGGTCGCCGTCGGTGATGTCGGCGATGCGCCCGTCGATGAGCTCGCCGCCGGCGGTCGAGACGATGTCCCCCGCGTCCTTTTGTCCGCGCTTGGCCTGGTGGTGCTCGCCCTTCAGGGCGGCCTCGAACTTGTTCTCGGCCTCGGCGGGTTTCTTCTCGTCGGACATGGGAGGTTCCTCTTGGATCTGACCGCCAAGATCGCATGCCCGAGCTTGGCTGTCAGCCCGGCAGATCGCCGTTCTGCGAAACGCGCCGCGAGTGCTACTCGGTGAGGCTGAGCAGCGCGGGATCACCGCCCTGGGCGGCCGTGTTGACGCTCACCACCCGCTCGACCGCGAACCGGCTGAGCGCGAGCGGGCCGCCGGCCTTGGGGCCGGTGCCCGAAAGGCCCTCGCCGCCGAACGGTTGCTCGCCCACCACCGCTCCGATGATCGAACGGTTGACGTAGGTGTTGCCGGCCGGAACGAGCCGGCGGACCTCGTCGGCGAAGGAGGTCAGGCGGCTGTGGACCCCCAAGGTCAGGCCGTAGCGGGTCGCCGCCAGGGCCCGGGCGGCGTCGGCGAGGGCTTCGCGCCGGTAGCGGACCACGTGTAGGATCGGGCCGAAGACCTCCCGGGCTAGGAACCCGGGCCGCGGAATCTCGGCGAGCACGGGGCCGAAGAGGAGGCCCTCGCTCGGCAGCCGGCGCACGATCCGCGCTTCCCGCGCCAGGCGCTCGGCGTGCGCTGTGAGCTGGGCCAGGGCCGCCGCGTCGATCACCGGCCCGACGTCCGTCCCCGGATCGGCCGGATCCCCCAGGACCAGCGCATCCATCGCCCCGGCCAGGCCCTCGAGGAGGCTGTCGGCGGTCTCCTCGGGCAGGAACAGGATCCTGAGCGCCGAGCAACGCTGGCCCGCCGAGCCGAAGGCCGAGAGGATGACGTCGTCGATGACCTGCTCGCGAAGCGCCGTGGTGTCCACGAACATGCCGTTGAGTCCGCCGGTCTCGGCGATCAGCGGCGCGAGGGGGCCCTCGCGCGCCGCCAGGGCCCGGGCGATGGCGAGGCCGGTGTCGGTGCCGCCGGTGAAGGCCACCCCGTCGCAGCCCGGGTGTTCGACAAGAGCCTTTCCCACGGTCTCGCCAGCCCCCGGGACCAGCGCCAGGAGCCGCGGGTCGAGACCGGCCCCGTGAAGCAGCTTCACGGCCGCGGCTGCTATGTTGGGCGTCTGTTCGGCCGGCTTGGCGAGCACGGCGTCGCCGGCCGCGAGCGCCGCGGCGACCTGGCCGGTGAAGATGGAGAGCGGGAAGTTCCAGGGGCTGATGGCGACGAACACGCCGCGCCCCTTGAGCTCCAGGGTGTTGCGCTCGCCGGCCGGCGCCGGCAGCAGGCGTGGGCCGGTGAAGTCGCGCTCGGCGATGGCCGCGTAGAAGCGGCAGAAATCGGCCGCCTCGCGGACCTCCGCCACCGCGTCGGCCAGGGTCTTGCCCGCCTCCCGCGCCAGCAGGGCGACAAGCCGCGGCGTCTCGGCCTCCATGGCGTCGGCGGCGGCCCGCAGCACCCTGCCGCGGCCGGCGCCGCCCTCGTCATCCCAGGCCCGCTGCGCCACGTGCGCAGCCTCGAAGGCGCGATCGATCTCCTCGGCGCCGGCGTCGCGAAAGACGGGGAGGGCCGTCGCGCGGTGGGCATCCAGCGCCGCGACGGCGCCGGCCACGCGGGCGCGCTCCGCGGCGATGGTCAGATCGAGCCCGGCTGCGGCGCGGCGCTCCGGCATCAGGATGTCGCGGGGGCGGGGGATCTTCGGGTGCCGGTCGGGGCGGGACTTCAGCGCCTGCACCGGATCGGCGGCCACCGCCTCCGGAGACAGCCGCTCGTCCAGCAGGCTGTGCACGAAGGAGGTGTTGGCCCCGTTCTCCAGCAGCCGGCGGACCAGGTAGGGCAGCAGCGCCTCATGGCCGCCCACCGGCGCATAGACCCGCAAGGGGAAAGGTTCGTGCTCGCCCGCCGCGGCGTAGAGGGCTTCGCCCATGCCGTGGAGCCGCTGCCGCTCGAAGCCGACCCCGCGCCGCTCGGCCAGATGGCGCACCGCCGTCAGGGTGTGGGCGTTGTGGGTGGCGAACTGGGCGTAGAGGGCCGGGGCGGCGGCGATGAGCCGCTCGGCGCAGACGAGATAGGCGACGTCGGTGGCCGCCTTCGTGGTGAAGACCGGGTAGTCCTCCATGCCGGCCACCTGGGCGCGCTTGATCTCGGCGTCCCAGTAGGCGCCCTTGACGAGGCGCACCATCAGCCGCCGGCCGCTGGAGCGCGCCAGATCGGCCAGCCGGTCGATCACCGCGGGGCCGCGCTTCTGGTAGGCCTGCACGGCCAGACCCAGCCCGCGCCACTCGCCGAGCTCGGCCTCGCCCGCCAGCCGCTCCAGGAGCTTCAGCGACAGCGTCAGGCGATCGGCCTCCTCGGCGTCCAGGGAAAGGTTGATGTCGCCCTCGGCGGCGGCCAGCGCGATCCGCTTCAGCCGCGGATAGAGCTCGGCGAAGACGACCGCCTCCTTGGTCGCCTCGTAGCGGGGATGCAGGGCCGAGAGCTTGACCGAGACCCCGTGGCCGGTCTCGGGACCCACGCCGCCGGCGGCGCTGGCCACGGCCGCCACCGCCGCCAGATAGCTGGCCTCGTACCGCGCCGCGTCGGCCTGCGAGCGGGCGCCCTCTCCCAGCATGTCGAAGGAGCACATCATCGCGCCCCGGGCCGCCCGGGCCAGCGCCGCCTCGATCGTCTCGCCGAGGACGAACTGGTCGCTCATGAAGCCCACGGCGGTGGTGAGCGCGCGCCGGATCAGCGGCTCGCCGACCCGCCCGGCCAGCCTGCGCAGCTGGCCCGCCAAGGCCTGCGGCGAATCCTCCGGCTCCAGCAGCCGGCCGGTGAGCATCAAGGCCCAGGTGGAGAGGTTGACGAACAGGCTGTCGGAGCGGCCGAGATGGCTTTCCCAGTCGGCCGAGCCGATGGCTTGCACGATCAGGCGGTCGCGCGCGGCCTCGTCGGGGGTCCGCAGCAGCGCTTCGGCAAGGCACATGAGCGCCAGCCCCTCGCGCGTCGACAGCCCGAACTCGCGCAGGAAGCTCTCGACGACGCCCTGTCGGCGGCCGTGCCGGCGGGCGGCCCGGACGAGCTCTACGGCCTGGGCGCGGATCGTTTCGGCCTCCGCCCCCAGCGGCTCGGCCGCCAGCAGCCGGGCGACGGCGGCGGCCTCGTCCTCATACTTGCCGTCGTCCAGCGAATCCCAGGGGGGCAGGGTCGCGCTCATGACGCGGGTCTAACACAGCCGCGCCCCCCGATGCTCCAGCCTTCGCTGGACCCCATGTCGCCTCAGTGGAAATCCAGGTGCGTGCGCCCGCCGACGTCGGGCTGGCGGTGCGTGGCGTTGGCCTTGGCGATCTCCCAGATGAACTTCATGGGGCCGGCGCTGGAGAGCCACACCTGGGCGTCGTCGCAGTCGAGCCGCAGCAGGGTGAGCTTCGGATCGCCCTTGCCGCCCGGGAAATAGGCGGCCACCACCGCGTTCCAGTACTTGTCGATCCGGGCGCGGTCATGCTGGACGGCGAGGCCGCCGCCGATGCAGGCCTGGATGTCGCGGTGCTGGTAGATGAACATCGCCGGATGGCCTGCGGCGGCCTCCAGCGCCAGGGCGGAGTCGTTGCTGGCGAAGAACCAGATCCGGCGGGATTCCCGCTCGACGAAGGCGTTCATGGGCTGGGCGTGATGCGGCGGGCCTCCGACGATCATCAGCATCCCGACCGGGCTGGTTTCGATCTCGTTCCAGAGGCGGTGTTCGACGTCCGCCGGGTTGTCGGCGCTCTCGCTCATGGGGGTCTCCTGTGCCAACCCCCGCTGGAAGGAAACCGACAGTGCGGGTTCCGGTTCCTTTTGGACGGCCAGGCGGACGGTGCGGCGCGCCGAATAAGACTATAGTCCAGCGGTCGGGCGCTCGTCCGCTGCTGAAGGGACTTGGGATGCGCTGGCTGCGCGACTTCCGCCAGGCTGCTCTTGCGGTCGCGCCCGGCTGCCTGGCGCTGGCCGTGGCGGCGGCGGGGATCATGCTGCTGTTCTCGGGCGCCACCCCCTCGGATCCGAGCCGGTTCCTCTGGCTCGCCCGCCACACGCCCATGCTGCTGATCGAGATCAGCCATTTCCTGTCGAGCATCATCGGCCTCGTCCTGGCGATGGTGGCCTTCGGGCTGAGCCGCCGGCTCGACGCCGCCTGGGCGGCCAGCGTGCTGCTGCTCCCCCTAGCCGCGGTGCTCGCCCTGACCAAGGGGTTCGACTGGGAGGAGTCGGCCATCCTGGTCGGGGTGCTCCTGTGCCTGCTTCCGTTCCGGGAGGCTTTTCCCCGCGCCGCCCGGCTGACCCGGATGGAGATAACCCCGGGGTGGATGCTGTCGGCCCTGGCGGCGCTGGCTGGCGCGGCCATCGTCGGCTGGTGGTCGTTCAAGAACGTCGACTACGGCCGCAAGACCTTCCTGGGCGCCATCTTCGATCCGGACGCGGACGCGGAGCGGGCGATCCGCTCCTCCGCCGCCGCCGCGGTGCTGCTGCTGGGGGTCGGGATCTGGCGGATGGTGGCGACCCCCGCCACCCCGCGGGTCGTCGGCGAGGACGACCCGGATTTTTCCCGGGTCCGCTCGATCCTGGAGCGGGCCGAGGTGGCCGAGCCCGGCTCCAACCTGGCGCTGCTGGGGGACAAGCGGTTCCTGTTCTCCGACTCCGGCGCGTCCTTCCTGATGTTCGGGGTGCGCGGCCGCTCGTGGATCGCCATGGGCGCGCCGGTGGGCCGGCGCGAGGAGCGGCTCGAGCTCCTGTGGCGCTTCCGGGAGCTTGCCGACGCCCATGCTGCGCGGCCGGGGATCTATGGCGTGGGTCCGGACGACCTGCCGGACCTGGTGGAGCTCGGTTTCGCCATCCAGAAGATGGGCGAGAGCGCCATCGTCTCCATCGACAGCTTCTCCCTGGAGGGGCGGCGGCGTGGCAATCTTCGGCGCAGCTGGCGCAAGGCTGCCGAGAGCGGGGCGATGTTCGAAGTGCTTCCGCCGCACCCGCCGCCGCCGCTGACCGAGGCCCTACGGGAAGTCTCGGACGCCTGGCTGGCCCGCCACGCGGGGGACGAGAAGAGCTTCTCGCTGGGCGGCTTCGAGCCGGCCTATGTGGCGGAGTTTCCCGTCGCCGTGGTCAAGGTCGAAGGCCGGATCGTCGCCTTCGCCACCCTCTGGACCACAGCTCGGCGCACCGCCTTTTCCATCGACCTCATGCGCTACAGCGACGACGCCCCCAAGGATGTGATGGACTTCCTGTTCGTGGAGCTGCTGCTTTGGGGGCGGCGGCAGGGGTACGTCGCCTTCGAGTTCGGCATGGCGCCGCTGGCGGGCCTCGAGGACCGGCCGCTCGCGCCGATCATGTCGAGGGTTGGGCGCCTCCTCTTCGAACGGGGGGAGGAGATCTACAACTTCCGCGGCGTGCGCCGGTACAAGGACAAGTACGATCCCGCCTGGCAGCCTCGCTACATCGCCGCGGCGCGAAAGTGGGCGATTCCGATGCTGCTGGCCGACGTCGGCTTGCTCTCCTCCGGCGGCGTCTCCGGCCTTGCGCGACGCAGTGGCAAGAGCGATGAGCGGACGGGCGAGTCGCGCAAGGCCGCCTGAGCCGGCGCCCGATTGCGGCGAGGCGGTGGCCAAGCGTTAATTAAATCGCAAAGCCTCTCGATTCTTAACCTTCGCTTAACCGGCGACGTCGAGGACTTGCAGGTGGTCGAATGGGGTCGCCGATCGTCCAGGGTTCGGTGTGCTGACGCAATATTTTGTGTCTTGTCCGCGTTTACACACTAGGAATCGGTGGCTACCGTTCTCCAACTGCTAGGAGAGCGATTCGGATGACGGCGGGGGCACCCCGAAGCGCAAGATGGATCGATCCGGCGAACCGCGAGGCGGCCGAGGATCTCGCCCGAAGATCGGGCCTGTCGCTGAACGAGTGGCTGACGCGGCTGATGGCCGAGCAGGGGCCTGAGGACGCCACCTCTCAGGACTATTTCTCCCAGGGCGTTCCCTCCCAGGGCGTTCCCTCCCAGGGCGCGGCCTATGGGGCGTCGCCGTCGGCGGACCGGGGCCGCTACGAGGCCGCCAGCCATCCGGCCGACGAGCTGGACCGGGCTGCGCGGGCCCTGGAGCGGCTCTCCGATCGCATCGAGTCGGCTGAAAGCCGCCAGGCCCTGGCGATCGCTGGCGTAGAGCGCTCGGTCCGCGAGGTGATTTCCCGGATCGACGCGGCCGAGCGCGAGCAGATGCAGGCGGCCGCCCGTTTCGAAGGGACGGTGCAGGACGTCCAGGGCGAGCAGGGCAAGCTCGCCGAACGCGTCCGCAGGATCGAGCAGGAGGCCCAGAATCCGCGGTCCATCGAGGCCCTGCGGTCCCTGGAGGGGGCGCTGGGCAAGGTGGCGGGACGGCTTTACGAAAGCGAGCGCCGCGCCCGCGAGGCGATGACCGAGATCGGGGCGGCCGTCGAGCGCATCGACCAGACCGAGCAGCTCACCGCCCATGCGATCCACGACCTTCGCGGCAGTTGCTCGGCGCTCGACGAGCGCCTGGGGGTGCTGGAATCGGGGGCGAGCGAAGGGATCGAAAGGCTCGCCCAGGACCTCGCCAGCCGGGTCGAGGCGACTCGCGAGGAGCTGACCAATCGGCTCGCCGCCACCGCCGAGGCGCGCTTCGACCGGGTCGAACAGGCCCTGGCGGAGATGAACGAGCACGTCCGCACCGCCGAGCAGCGCTCGGCGAGCGCGCTCGAGCGGATGGGCCGCGAGGTGCTGGAGGTCGCCCAGTCGCTCAACCGGCGCGTCCAGGGTGTCGAGACCCGCAGCGCCGAGACGGCCGACCGGATGGGCGCCGATGTGGCGCGGATCGCCTCCGCGGTCGAGGGGCGCCTGGCCCACGCCGACCTGGTGCAGGCGCAGGCGCTGGAGAAGCTGGGCGGAGAGATCGCCAGGATCACCGAACGGCTCGCCGATCGGATCGCCAGCGCCGAGCGTCGCTCGGCCCAGGCCATCGACGACGTGGGCGAGCAGGTGGCGCGGGTCACCGAGCGGATCGGCCAGCGTCACGAGCGCGCCACCAGCGACCTCGCCGAGCGCATCCGCTCCAGCGAGGAGCGCACCGCGCGGCTCCTCGAGGAGGCGCGCCAGAAGATCGATGCGCGGCTCGCCGAAGTACAGGCCCGCGCGCCGCCGCCGGCGCCGGCGCCGGCGCCGGAGCCCGCCCAAGAGGCGATGGAGGATGCTCTCTTTTCGCCGGCCCCCTTCCCCGCCTACGAGACGCCTGCGGAGCGGCCCTATGTCCGCCCTGCGCCCATGTCGGTCTACGCGCGGTTCCTGCGGCCGGCGCCGGCGGAGCCCCCGTCATTCGAGGCCGAGGATTTCGACGCGGTGGCGCGGCTGGAGCCGCTCGCCCCGGCCGAGGCGACCGCGCCGGCCGCGCAGGCCGAACCGGCGCCAGAGGAGCTTGCCGGGTCTGCTAAAGCCCCGACGCCGGCCGAGGCGGCTTTTGCGGACCTCGAGTTCGAGTCGGTCGAGCTGGAGCCGAATGTCGGGTTCGACATGGACGAGCCGCCGACCGCCCTCGAGTCTGCCGCAGAGCCGGAAGCGGACGCCGCTCACGAATCCCATGATGAGCGCCACGAGCTGACGGTCGATTTCGACGAGGACCCGCTCGCCGCTCTCGAAGCGGCGCCCCCGACGGGCGCCGAGGCGGAGGCCTCCTTCCTGGAGGACGAGCCAGGGACCGATGCGCACGACGCGCTGTTCGCCGCCGAGCCGGAAACCGCCGCGAGCCAGGTTCCCTCCGAGCCGGTCACCACGCGTGACGTGATCGACCGCGCCAGGGCCGCGGCCCAGGCCTCCAGCGCCCGCCAGCGCGCCGTCCTGAGTCGCATGGCGGCGCGGCCCATCAACGAGAACGTGCTCGACGACCTCTCCTTCGGCCGCAGCCGCAAGCGGCCGGCGAGCCCCTCGAACGCCCTCATGGTGGCAGGGGTGATGGCCGCCGTGAGCCTGGCGGCGGGGGGCTTCGTGGTGCTCGAGGGCCAGCCGCAAGGCAAGCTTCCAAAGCGCGTGGCCGATGCGCTCGCTCTGGGCAGGACCCCGGCGGCGCCTGCCGCAGCGCCGGCGACGCCGCTCGCCGCGGTCGCCCTGGCCCCGAAGCCAGATCCCGTGGCGGCCCCTTCGCAGCCGGATCTCGCGGGCGCCTTCGCGGTGGCGGCGGCCAAGGCTTCCGCCGGGGCGCCCGGCGGAGTCGACGGGGTGCGCAAGCTCGCCGAGCAGGGGTACGCGCCGGCCGCGTTCTTCCTCAGCAAGCTCTATGACGACGGCAAGGACGGCCTGCCCAAGGATCCCGTCCAGGCGCGCGTCTGGACCCAGCGCGCCGCCGAAGGCGGCGATCGGGCCGCCATGCACAATCTGGCGCTCGACTATTTCGAGGGGGTCGGCGGTGCGCGCAGTGCGGCGGCCGCGGCCGAATGGTTCCGCAGGGCCGCCGATCTGGGCCTGCTCGACAGCCAGTTCAACCTGGCCGGACTTTACGAGCACGGGCAGGGGGTCAGCCAGAACTCGGCCGAGGCCTACAAGTGGTACCTGATCGCCGCCCGCTCCGGCGACGCCGAATCGCGCGCCAATGCGCTCAGGATCCGCGCCGGTCTTACCGCCGAAGCGCGGGTGATCGCCGAGCGCGCGGCTGCGGCATTCGCCCCGGCGCCGGCGGCCACACCCGCCGCCGCGCCCGCCTCGCCCGACCTCGTCACCGCCCAGAAGGCCCTGAACCAGCTCGGCTATTATCAGGGCCCCACCGACGGCCTCGCCTCGCCGGCGTTGCGCCTGGCCATCGCCGCCTATCAGCGCGACCAGAGCCTGCCGGTGAGCGGCGCTCCCGACGCCGGCACGATCGCCAAGCTCTCGGTCTATACGCGCTAGGCCCCCGCCTGGCCGCATGCGGGCGCCAAGGCCAGGCTATTCCGGCAAGAGCCTTGTGACGAAGCTTGGCCTCAAGCCCGGCCAGCGACTACTGGCGATCGATGCGCCCCAAGGCTACGCCGATCTGGTCGGCCCGCTTCCGGACGCCGCCTCGCTCGATCTGTGCGCGTGGGCGCACGCCTGCGCCGGGGCGGAGATCGTGCACGTCTTCATCGGCCAGCGCGCCACCCTCGCCGAGCGCGCCGCCAAGCTCGTCGCCTTGCCTGGGCCTGGGGGCTCGGTCTGGATCTCCTGGCCGAAAAAGGCTTCTCCGCTCCACCGGGACCTGACCGACAACGCGGTGCGCGCGCTCATCCTGCCGACCGGCTGGGTCGACGTGAAGGTCGCCGCCGTCGACGCGGACTGGTCGGGACTGAAGTTCGTCAGGCGTCGCGCCTAGTCGGCGCCCAGGCGGTCCCAGGCCACCGCGTGAGCGCGGCTGGCGCCCAGCGCCACCACCATCGGCCGACGTCTGAACAGCGGACGGAAGGGCGGGGCGCGCACGTTGAGGCCGCCGGCGAAGGCGCCGAACGCCGGCAGGATCAGCCGTTCGCCGTCGGTGATGAAGCAACGTCGCCGCACGCTCGCCGCCTTGCCCCGGATGCGGGCGCAGGGGTGCAGATGGCCGGCCACCTCGCCGGGCTCGGCGGCGAGAGCCGGTTCATGGACGAGGTTGAGGCCGCTCACCTTCCAGGAAGCGGCAACCAGACCGGGCGCCCGGACGACGCCGGCGAGGTCGTGGTTGCCGGTGATCCACAGCAGCTCCGCCTGGCGCGCCAGCGCCCCGAGCGCGCCGAAATCGTCGGGCGCCAGACGCCCCTCGCCCCCGCCGTCATGGAAGCTGTCGCCCAGGAGAAGGATGGTTCTCGGCCGCAGCGCGCCGGCCTCGGCGGCCAGTCGGGCCAGGGTCTCGCGGGTGTCGTAGGGGGGCAGCATCTGGCCGCGGGCGGCGAAGGCGGATCCCTTCTCCAGGTGCAGGTCGGCGGCCACGAGCAGCCGCTCGCCGGCCAGCCAAAGCGCGCCCGAGGGCCTCAGCATCACCTCGGCCCCGCCGATCTCCATGGCCACGGCGCCGCAGGGTCCGGCGGCGAAGCGGTAGCGGAAGGCGTCGCCTGCGTTCACCCGACCGCCTCGGCGATCAGGGCCTCGGCCGCCTCGGCGAGGATCATCTCGCCGGCCGCGCCTGGCGAGCGCTGCTTGCCGATCTCCAGGATCATCGGCACGGCGAAGGGCGAGAGGTGGTCGAGCTTGGCGTGCCGGATGCGACCCTTGATCCGCGCCAGCAGCTCGCCCAGGCGCGCCAGGTCCACCAGTCCCTGGGCCGCATCGGCCCTGGCGCAGCGGAGCAGCAGGTGATCGGGCTGATGGCGGCGCAGTACGTCATAGACGAGGTCGGTGGAGAAGCTGATCTGCCGGCCCGACTTCTGGTCGCCGCGGAAGCGGCGCTCGATAAGGCCCGAGATCAGGGCGCAGTTCTTGAACGCCGCCTTCATCATCGCGCTTTCGGCTAGCCACGATTCGAGATCGTCGCCCAGCATGTCCTCGGCGAAGAGGTCGCCGAGATCAAGGCCGTCCATGGGGCTCAGCGACCAGACCGCGAGCGCATAATCGTTGCACACGAACCCCAGCGGGCCCGCGCCGGCCCGCTCCAGCCGGCGGGTCAGCAGCATGGCAAGGGTGGTGTGCGCCAGGCGCCCCTCGAACGGGTAGGCGACCATGAAATGCCGGTTCCCGCGCGGGAAGGTCTCCAGCAGCATCTCGTCCTCGGCCGGGATCGCCGAGCGGTCGCGCTGCACCTCCAGCCACTCGCGCGTATCCGCAGGCAGCACGTCCCAGTGCGCGCCATCGCTCATCAGATGGCGGACTTTCCTGGCGAGGAAGGTCGAAAGGGCGAACTTGGAACCGCCCCACGAGGGCATCTTGGCGTCTGCGGCGGGCGCGGGCGCCACCAGCACGTCCACCCCGGTGACCCCGACCAGCCGCCAGACCTGGCCGGCGAAGACGAAGGTGTCGCCCGGCTCGAGCACCTCGAGGTAGCCTTCCTCCACCTCGCCAATCTTGCGTCCGGGCGCCCCGCCTCGGCGCGAGGCGATCCGTACGCTGAGCATAGCCGGGGAAACGATGGCCCCCACGTTCATGCGGTGGCGCAGCACGGTTTCGGCGTTGCGGGCCCGCCAGAGGCCGTCGAGCCCCTTCACGATCCGCCGGAAGCGGTCGTAGGTCTTGAGCGCGTAGCCGCCGGTGGAGACGAAATCGATCACCTGCTCGAAGTCCTCCCAGGAAAGCCCGCGGTAGGGGCCGGCCGAGCGCGCCTCCTCGTAGAGGGCCAGGAGGTCGAACGGCTCGGAGCAGGAAAGGCCCATGACGTGCTGGGCGAGGACGTCGAGGGCGCCGGCGCGCTCGGTCTCGGCGTCCAGGGCGTTCTCGGCGATCGCCTCGCGGGCCGCCTGGCATTCCAGCATCTCGAACCGGTTGGCCGGCACGAAGAGGGCGTGCGAGGGCTCGTCCAGCCGGTGGTTGGCGCGCCCGATCCGCTGCACCATCCGCGAGGCGCCTTTGGGCGAGGCGAGCTGGATGACGAGGTCCACATCGCCCCAGTCGACGCCGAGGTCGAGGGTCGAGGTGCAGACCACCGCCCGCAGCGCGCCCCGCGCCATGGCCGCTTCCACCTTGCGCCGCTGCTCGGCCGCCAGCGAGCCGTGGTGCAGTGCGATGGGGAGATTGTCCTCGTTGAGCCGCCAGAGCTCCTGGAAGGCGAATTCGGCCTGGAAGCGGGTGTTGACGAAGACGAGGGCGGTGCGGGCGCGCTTGATGGCCTCGTAGACCTCGGGCATGGCGTGCTGGGCGGTGTGGCCGGCCCACGGCACCTGGCCCTCGGAGAGCAGCACGTCCACCACCGGCGCCGCCCCTGGCGCGCCGCGGACAAGGTCGACGTCGTCCATGCGCCCGGGGGTCAGCCAGCGGCGGATCACGTCCGGATCGTCGACGGTGGCCGAGAGCCCCACCCTTCGCATCCGCGGCGCGAACTGCTGGAGGCGGGCGAGGCCGAGCGCCAGGAGGTCGCCGCGCTTGGAGGGCCAGACGGCGTGGACCTCGTCGACGATCACGCAGGCGAGGTCCTCGAAGTAGCGCCGCGCGCCCTCCCAGGCGCAGAAGAGGGCGAGCTGCTCGGGGGTGGTCAGCAGCATGTCCGGCGGCTTCACCCGCTGGCGCTGGCGCCGGGCCAAGCCCGTATCGCCGGTTCGGGACTCGGCCCGGATCGGCAGGTCCATCTCGGCGATCGGCGCCGTCAGGTTCCGCTCGATGTCCACCGCCAGCGCCTTCAGCGGCGAGAGGTAGAGGGTGTGGACGCCGCGCGGCTCCTTCGCCAGCGCCCGCTCGGAGAGCGCGATCAGGCTGGGCAGGAAGCCAGCGAGGGTCTTGCCGCCGCCGGTGGGCGCGATGAGCAGGGCGTGGCGTCCGGTCCGGGCCTTCTCCACCATCGCCAGCTGGTGGACCCTGGGCGCCCAGCCCCGGGTCTCGAACCAGGCCGCGAACCGCGGCGGCAGGCCGGAAAGGGCGCGCCCGTCGTCCATTGGCCGCGGTATAACATGTTCCCGTTCCGTTTCATCCCCGCATGGGCTACCACGGGGCGGTGAACGCGTCTGCGCCGATTCTGGACCTCGCCCCCGCACTGGCGGTGCTCCCGGGTCCCCGCGCCGGCGTGGCGGACGGGGCGGGGATGCGCGCGCTGCGCACGCCGGACGCCCGCGACCTGTTCGAGAGCGGCCCGGTGCTCTGCGCCCATGCGGGCATGACCGCCCGGCGGCTCGGGATGAGCCCGCCGCCCCGGTCGGCGCGGATCTTCGACGCCCTCGAGCTCTTCGCCTTCGTCCGTCCGGCCGCCTTCTCCGCCCCCTCGGCGGCGGGCCTCGCCCTGGCGCTCGGCCTTCCTGAGCCGAAGGGCGCCGCCGAGCAGGCCGGCGCGCTTCGCGACGCTTGCGGGCGGCTGCTGGCCGAACTGGCGGCCTCGCCGACGCCGAGCCGAGAGGAGGCGCTGGCCGTGGCCGAGACGCTGGGGCGCGCCGGTTGGGCTTGGGCGCCGGCCGCGATCGGGGCGCTGCGCTCGCATCCGCTGGGGCGCCCCTGGCGCGGCTCCGGCCTCGAGGTCTGGTCCCGCCTTCCCGAATGGGAGGACCAGGCCCCGCCCGGCGAGCCTGCTTCGCGGCCTGTCGCGCCGGAGGACGCCGCCGCCCGCCTGGCCCTGTTGCTGGGGCGCGCCGGGCTCGACGAGGCGCGGCCGGCCCAGGCCGCCTTCGCCGCCGAATCCGCTTTCGTCTTCCAGCCGCGCGAGCGCGAGGGCGCCCCGCGGATGATGCTGGCCGAGGCCGGCACCGGGACCGGCAAGACCCTGGGCTATCTCGCGCCCGCCTCGCTCTGGGCCGAGGCCAACGGGCCGGCCGTCTGGGTCTCCACCTACACCCGCGCCCTCCAGCGCCAGATCGAGCGCGAGAGCCATGCGGTCTTCCCCGAACCCGCCAGGCGGGCCACGAAGGCGGTGGTCCGCAAGGGCCGCGAGAACTACCTCTGCCTGCTGAACCTGCAGGAGGCGATGGGCGCTTCCCAGCTCGGCGGCGGCGACCTTGTGGGACTGGCGCTGGCGGCCCGCTGGGCCCGGGCGAGCCGCGACGGCGACATGACCGGCGGCGACTTTCCCGGCTGGCTGCCTACCCTGTTCGCGGTGGGCGCGGGCGCCCAGGCCTCGCCCGGCAATCTCGTGGACCGGCGCGGCGAGTGCGTTCACGCCGGCTGTCCACACTATCGCGTGTGCTTCATCGAGCGCGCCGTACGCGCTTCGCGCCGCGCCGACCTCGTCATCGCCAACCACGCCCTGGTCCTCACCCAGGCGGCTTTCGACGGCGCCCGGGCCGCCCGCGGGAAGCCCGCCGATGTCGAGACCACGCACCTGAAGCGGATCGTCTTCGATGAAGGGCACCACCTGTTCGAAGCCGCCGACAGCGCCTTCGCCGCCGCCCTGTCGGGGGTCGAGGCGGCCGAGCTGCGCCGCTGGATCCGCGGGCCCGAAGGCCGGGGCCGACGTGGCCGGGGGCTGGAAGCACGGCTTTCCGAGGTGCTGGGCGACCACGCCGAGGCGCAGGAGGCGCTGCAGCTTGCGGCCCGGGCGGCGGCGGCCCTGCCGGGGGAAGGCTGGTCGGGGCGGATCGCCCCGCCCACCGGCGAGGTGAACCCCATCGGGCCGGTGGAGACCTTCCTGGCCGCGGTGCTGGAGCAGCTTAGGGCCCGCGCCGCGCCTTCCGACGTCGGCATGGAGTGCTCGGCGAGGCCTGCCCTCGACCTGGTGCGCCAGACCGCCGCAGCCGCGTCGAGGGCGCTGGCGGCCATCGAGGCGCCGCTGCTGGAGCTGTCGCGCCGGCTGGAGGACGTGCTCGATCAGGACGCCGAGTCCCTGCCGACGCCGGACCGGGCGCGGATCGAGGGCGCCCTGCGGGGGCTCGACCGGCGGGCGCGGATGATGCTGCCCGCCTGGC
>JAFBAO010000029.1 GCA_019247715.1 Caulobacteraceae bacterium | reverse complement strand
CTCTCCAACGGCATCTGCGCCACGGCGGCCTTCCCCACCCTCCCGGGTTTCGCCGGGCACGAGTTCGCCAAGATGGAGGACAAGGAGCTCGCGGGCGCCTGCGTCGAGGCCTACAACGACTTCATCATCGACGAATGGTGCACGGCGGGGCCCAAGGGCCTGTTCGTCCCGATGGTCATCGGCAAGGTCTGGGATCCCGAAGGCACGGCCAAGGAGATCGAGCGCTGCGTCAAGAAGGGCGCAAAGGCGATCGCCTGGATCGAGAACCCGGTCCAGATGGGCATGCCCAGCTACTGGACGAAGCACTGGGATCCCGTGTGGGCCGCAGCCCAGGACGCGGACATCCCGGTCTGCATGCACATCGGCACCGGCGGCACCATGTCGGTGCCCTCGCCGGACGCCCCGGACACCCTGTTCATCGCCTTGAGCTACGTCTCGGCTATGAGCGCTTCCATGAACCTGGCCATGAGCCCGGTCTGCCGCACCTTCCAGAAGCTGAAGCTGGTGTTCTCGGAAGGCGGCCTCGGCTGGCTGCCGGCGGCCATGGAGCGGGCCGACTTCCAGTGGACCAAGCACGGCGCCTGGACCAAGCTCACCGGCACGCTCCCCTCGGAGATCATCCGTCAGAACATGTACTTCTGCATGATCCAGGAGCCCTGGGCGTTCCACAGCAAGGACGTGCGCGACGCCCTGGGCGAGGACCACATCTTCTGGGAGTGCGATTATCCGCACGCCGACACCCCCTGGCCCGACACTCAGTACTGGGCCAAGCAGATGTTCGACGGGGTGCCGCGCGAGGCCGCCGAAAAGGCCGCCCACAAGAACGCCGAGCGGGTGTTCAACTGGAAGATGGCCGACCCCAGCGCCGCCAAGAAGCTGCTCGAGGCCGCTTAGCCGTCCACATGGGGGCACGGGGGAAACCGGGGATGTTCGGGGGGCTGTCGCCTGGATGAGAGACGTCGTCCTGATCCACGGCGGCAGCACCAGCGGTCCGGTTTGGTCGCTGATGGTTCCCCACCTCGAGCGCCGCGCCCTGGCGGTCGATCTGCCCGGACGAAACGATCCGACCCACTACGCCACGGCGAATTTCACCGACTGGGCTTACGCGGTGACCGGGCAGATGGACGCGGCGGGCATGGACCGCGTGATGGTGGTGGCCCACTCCATGGGCGGCGGGACCATGGCGGCGCTGGCGCGCCTCTTCCCGGACCGGGTGACCGGCGTGATCTGTTTCGCCGCCGTGGTGGCGCCCGACGGGGCGCCGTTCCTGGAGGGGCTGAACGAACCTCAGCGGGAATTGATGCATAGGCGCCGGGCCGAAGGCTCGGCGGTGTTGCCGCGTCCGGTCAAGTCGCCCGCCGACGAGAAGAACCCCCTGCGCCGGCTGATGCGCGACGCCAACAGCACTGAGGCCCTGGCGCCGTTCTTCGAGCCCGTCTCCCTGGAAGGTTTCGCAGGCGTCCATCGCGGCCTCGTCAGGCTGACGCGAGACCGCGCCATTGAACTCGATCGCCAGGATCTGTTCGCCGAGCGGCTGCGCGCTTTCGGCGCCGTCGAGGTGCGCGACCTGGAGGCGGGGCACATGGCGATGGTCACCCATCCAAGAAAATCCGCCGCGGTGATCGACGAGCTATGCGGCGTTTTCGAGAGCAAGGAGCGGGAGGCTGCCGGTGTCGATGCCTAGGGCGGTCCGATCAGCGCTCCCTCCACCCCTGGCCGAGGGCGCCTCGGTGAAGGCGTCGCCCGCCACGAACCGGAAAGGTCAGCGCCTCGGCGCCAAGGGAGACCGCATGCGCCAGTCGCTGATGGACGCGACGGCGCGTCTCCTGGCGACCAAGCCGCCTTGGTCGATCAAGGTGGCGGACATCGCCGCCGCCTGCGGGGTGCGGGCCCCGAACTTCTACGCCTATTTCGACTCCGTAGCGGAGGTCATCCTGGCGCTGGCCGAGCAGGCCACCGCGGACCGCCCTGACCTGGAAAGCCTCATCAATGCGGAGTGGACCTCCGTAAACGCCTACGCCCGGGCGCGGCGGCTTGCCGAACTCAGCGTCGAATATTGGGAAAAGCATCGGCCGGTGCTGCGCGTCGTCGACATGCTGGCCGACGACGGCGACCCGGAGTTCCTGGACGCCCGGATCAGGCGCACGAGACCTGTGGTGAGGGCTTTCCGAGCCCGCATCGTCGCGGCCCAGCAGGCCGGCCGTCTCAGCGCCAGCATCGATCCGCGACTCTGCGGCTACGCCATGGCCAGTCAGATCGAGCGATGGGGATACTACTGGAAACTGACTTTGAGCTCCGGCATCTCGCGCGATCAGATACTGGACACCTTGGCGACCCTGTTCCTGAGCTTGGTCGCGGGGCTCAATATCTATCCGGACGTGAGCCGGGACGCCCTGAACACCCTCGAAAGTCAAAGGTGAGCAGACCGATTTTCGGCCGAAGCTCCTGGAGAAGGTCATGAATCGAGCCGTCATTCTCAGCGCCGCGCGCACTGCGGTTGGCACCGCGCGAAAGGGGACGCTGGCCGACACCACGCCCGACGAGCTGGGCGCTCCGGTGGTGGCCGAGGTGGTCAGGCGCGCGAAGCTCGCGCCGGAGCTCATCGATGACGTGGTCTTCGCCGAATCCCTCTACGGCGGCGGGGACATCGCCCGCTACCTCGGCCTGGCGGCGGGCCTGATCGGCGCGGGCGGCGTGGCCGTCAACCGGCACTGCGCAGGCAGCCTGACCACGGTGGGGATGGCCGCCGCCGCGATCGTCTCGGGGATGGACCGCGCGGTCGTCGCCGGCGGGGCCCAGTCGAGCTCGACCGCCCCGATGCTGCGCCGGCGGATCCCCGGCACGGTCGATGAGATCGAGGAGAACTGGTACCCATCGCCGGCCCGCGAGGCCGGCCAGGCGCAAGACATGAGCATCACCGTGGGCTGGAACACCGCCGTGAAGGCCGAGCTTTCCCGCGAGGCGATGGACGCCTGGGCGCTCCGCTCGCACGAGCGGGCGGTCGCCGCCATCGACGCCGGACGCTTCGAGGGCGAGATCGTCCCGGTGATGGCGCGGACGAAGGACGGCGGCTTCGTGGAGTTCAAGGTCGACGAGCATCCGCGGCGCGACAGCTCGCTCGAGCGCATGGCGAGCCTCAAGCCCCTGCATCCCGAGATCGAGGGTTTCTCGATCACCGCCGGCAATTCCAGTGGCGTGAACGATGCGGCCTCGGCGCTGTTGCTGGCGGACGCCGAGCTGGCCGCCGCCGAGGGACTGACGCCGATCGCGCGCGTTCGCGCCTGGGGCCAGGCGGGCGTGGACCCGGTCGAGACCGGGATGGCGCCGATCGTCTGCATTCCGAAACTGCTCGGACGGGCAGGCGTGAAGCAAGGCGACATCGCGCTCTGGGAGATCAACGAAGCCTTCGCGTCGGTGCCGCTCGCCGCCTGCAAGCTGCTCGGCATCGACGACGAGATCGTCAACATCTCCGGGAGCGGCTGCAGTCTCGGCCATCCCGTGGCGGCCACCGGCGGGCGCATGCTGACCACGCTCATCAACGACCTGAAGCGCCGCGGCGGCGGTCTCGGGGTCGCGGCCATGTGCGCCGGCGGCGGCCAGGCGGGCGCGGTCCTGATCGAGGTCTGATCCGTCCTGGACCTGGAGGGGCCGCCGGGTCCAGACTGATGAGCCAAAGCCCCGAGCGCGTCCGGCGCGCTCGTCAAGCAACCCGCGCGGGCGACGCGCGCGGCGAAGAGGAGGTGAGATGAGCACTCTGCCCGAGCTGTCGTCCGACGACCTCATGCGCTCCTTGATGAGCCCGGTGAAGTTCGACCAGGACAATTGCCTCTTCGTCGACCTTGCCTCGGTCAAGAAGGACGGCTCGCCCTTCGTCATACCGCTAGGCTTCTGGTACGATCGCCAGTTCGTCTACGTGTGCATGTCGCCCGAGCGCACATCGGTGAAGCGTCTGCGCCGCGATCCGCGGGTGTCGTTGAGCTTTCACAACTGGAGCTTTCCGGCGCGCTACATCGGCATGGAGGGCCGCGCCGAGGAAATCCAGGACGATGCGGACTACACGATGTGCCTCAAGATCTCGCACCGCTATCCGAAGGGACATGTGGTCGACGAGGCGGAATTCGACCGCAACTGGCTGTCGCTCGGCAAGGCGCTGTTCCGGATCCACATCAAGCGGGCGTTCGGGACTCCGTTCGACTACGTTCCCGAGAACTACGCCGAGACCGCGCTTCTTCCCAACGAGCGGCACACGCTGAAGAACAAACCCGTCGGCTAGCGCCCGATCGGCGCCTGGATGCGGTTGGCCAAGCAGGGGAGGGGCCGAGATGTCTGGCGATGGAGAGACCTCGGGGCCGATTGTCGGCCGGCGGGTGCTGGTGACCGGAGCGACCGGTCTGATGGGCTTGCCCATCGCCGTCGCGCTGGCGAAGGCGAACGAGGTCTATGCGGCGGCCCGTTTTTCGGACCCAAAGCAGAAGCGTCGCCTGGAAGCAGCCGGGGTCCGTACGATTCCCTTCGATCTTGGAGATCACGACCTTTCCGCCCTGCCGCGGTCGATCGACATCGTCTTCCATCTGGGGGCCCTGGTCGGGTGGGACGCCGAGCAGCCGGAGATCCGCGAGCGGGTCTATGAGGTGAACGCCGGCGCGGTGGGGCGCCTGGCCTCGCGGTTTCGCGATTGCGCCGCCTTCGTGCACGCCAGCACCGGGTCGCTCTACCGGTACCAGGGCGAGCGTCCTCTGCGCGAGGACGACCAGTACGGTCAGCACGCCACCATGGAAACCTACGCCGCCACGAAGATCGGCGCGGAATTCATGCTTCGGCATCTTTCCGAAGAGTGGAGCATGCCGACCGTGATGCTGCGGATATTCTCGCTTTACGGCCCCCTCGGCGGCGCTTTGACGGGCCGCGTCGATCGGATCGCCCGAAGGCTTCCGGTGTCTGTCTATCCGGGGGTCCGGAACGTCTACACGCCCATTTACGAAGACGATTACGTGGAGAAGGCGACCGCCTCGGTCTCCCTGGCCAGGACGCCGGCCGAAATCGTCAATTTCGCAGGCGGCGAGCCGACCACCATCCAGGAATACTGCCGGATGGCCGGAGAATACCTGGGGATCGAGCCGATCTTCGAGGAGACGAGCGCCGCCTATCCGATCTGGGCCGACACCACCAAGATGGTCCGGCTGCTCGGCCCCTGCCGGATTTCCATGCGCGAGGGCGTGCGGCGCGTCGTCGAGGCGGGGGAGGAG
>JAFBAO010000007.1 GCA_019247715.1 Caulobacteraceae bacterium | reverse complement strand
GCTGGGCCATGGCCTCCTCGCTCACCAGGAAGGCCCGGGCCACCGAGGCGGTGGGGATCGAACAGACCGTGCGCAGGGTGAGCGCCACCTGGGTCTCCAGCGCCAGGGCGGGGTGGCAGCAGGTGAAGATGAGGCGCAGCAGGTCGTCGTCGCCGAACGCCGCGGCGGCCTCGTCGGCCTCTTCCGGCGCGGCCCGGCGGTCGATCTCGGCCTCCGCGGCCAGGGTCTCCTGGCGGACCTTGAAAGCGGCGCGGCGGCGGATCTGGTCGATGGCCCTCCGGCGCCCGGCCTGGACCAGCCAGGCGCGCGGGTTGGCCGGCGTTTCGGTCTCCCAGGCGACGGCGGCGGCGGCGAACGCCTCCTGCAGCCCCTCCTCGGCGAGGTCGAAGTCGCCGGTGAGCCGGATGAGGGTCGCCAGCGCCCCGGCCGCGTGCGCCCGGAAGATCGCGTCGAGCGCCGCCGCCGGCATGGTCACATGGTCCAGACCGGCCGCACCTCCACCGATCCCACCTTGGCGCTCGGCACCTTGGCGGCGATGGCGGTGGCCTCGTCGAGGTCCTTGGCCTCGATCAAATAGTAGCCGCCAAGCTGTTCGCGGGTCTCGGCGAAGGGGCCGTCGGTGGCCAGGGTCTTGCCGTCGCGCACCCGCACCGTGGTGGCGGTGGAGGTGGGCCGCAGCCGGTCGGCGCCCTTGAAGTGGCCCTTCTGGATGATCTCCTGGGTGAAGGCGCCGTAGGCCTCCACCATCGCCTTCCCCTCGGCCTCCGAGGTGGCGTGGTTCTCGTCGGCGTAGATCAGCAGCAGGTATTGCATGTCAGGCTCCGTGAGCATTGGCGCGGCGTCCTCGCCGCATGCCCTAGTCGAACGGCGCGGCGCAAGATCGACAGGCGGGGGAAAATTTCCCGGCCCCAGGCCCTCACCTCCCCATCGCTGCGCGATGGGCCCCTCCTCTCCCTGAGGGGAGAGGGCTACCAAGAACGGCTAGGTCAGTATCCCTCTCCCTTCGGGAGAGGAGGGACCCGCGCCGCGCAGCGCCGTGGGTGGTGAGGGCTGCCGCCACCCTCCTGACGCCACGCTGTCAGCAGCCTCCCTTCCGTTCCGCTTTCCCCTCCCCTACCTTGCGGTCATGCCCCGGAACGGCGTCGCCGACGCCTCGCGCCCGTTCATCGCCGACCTGCCCGCGACGCTCTGGACGCCGCACCGGCCGGCGCGTCCGGAGAAGACCGAGGGCGGGCGGCGGTTCAAGCTGGTCGCCGATTACGCGGCCGCCGGCGACCAGCCGCAGGCCATCGTCGAGCTCTCCGGCGGCGTCGAGGCGCGTGAGCGCGACCAGGTGCTGCTCGGGGTCACGGGCTCCGGCAAGACCTTCACCATGGCCAGGATCATCGAGGAGACCCAGCGCCCGGCCCTGATCCTCGCCCACAACAAAACGTTGGCGGCCCAACTATATTCCGAGTTCAAGTCGTTCTTCCCCGAGAACGCGGTGGAGTATTTCGTCTCCTACTACGACTACTACCAGCCGGAGGCCTACGTCCCGCGCACCGACACCTATATCGAGAAGGACTCCTCCATCAACGAGCAGATCGACCGGATGCGCCACTCGGCCAGCCGGGCGATCCTGGAGCGCGACGACGTGATCGTGGTCGCCTCGGTCTCCTGCATCTACGGCATCGGCTCGGTGGAGACCTATTCGGCCATGACCTTCGACGTGAAGCTCGGCGACAAGGCCGACGACCGTCGCCTGATGGCCGACCTGGTGGCCCAGCAGTACAAGCGCAACGACAACGCCTTCGAGCGCGGGACCTTCCGCCGCCGCGGCGACACCCTGGAGATCTTCCCCGCCCACTACGAGGACCGCGCCTGGCGCATCGGCCTGTTCGGCGACGAGGTGGAGAGCATCTCCGAGTTCGACCCGCTCACCGGCAAGAAGACCGCCGAACTGCCGGCCATCCGGGTCTACGCCAACAGCCACTACGTCACCCCGCGCCCGACCCTCGTCCAGGCGGTGAGCGCCATCAAGGCGGAGCTGAAGGAGCGGCTGGACTGGCTGGTGGCCAACGGCAAGCTCTTGGAGGCCCAGCGGCTGGAGCAGCGCACCACCTTCGACCTGGAGATGATCGAGGCCACCGGCTCCTGCGCCGGGATCGAGAACTACTCCCGCTACCTCACCGGCCGCCGCCCCGGCGAGCCGCCGCCCACCTTCTTCGAGTACATCCCCGACAACGCCCTGCTGTTCGTGGACGAGAGCCACCAGACCCTGCCGCAACTCGGGGCCATGTACCGCGGCGACTACCGCCGCAAGTTCACCCTCGCCGAGTACGGCTTTCGCCTGCCCTCCTGCATGGACAACCGGCCGCTGAAGTTCGAGGAGTGGGAGGCCATGCGGCCGGACACCGTGTTCGTCTCGGCCACCCCCGGCCCCTGGGAGCTGGAGCGCACCGGCGGGGTGTTCACCGAGCAGGTGATCCGCCCCACCGGCCTCATCGACCCGCCCGTGGAGGTGCGCCCGGTCTCCAAGACCGCCTCGGGCGCCGCCGCCTCCCAGGTGGACGACGTCATCGACGAGGCCCGCCAGACGGCCCGGCGCGGCTATCGCTCGCTGGTCACCGTGCTCACCAAGAAGATGGCCGAGGACCTCAGCGAGTACATGCACGAGCAGGGCCTTCGGGTCCGCTACATGCACTCCGACATCGCCACCATCGAGCGGATCGAGATCATCCGCGACCTGAGGCTCGGCGCCTTCGACGTGCTGGTGGGGATCAACCTGCTGCGCGAGGGCCTCGACATCCCCGAGTGCGGCCTCGTGGCCATCCTCGACGCCGACAAGGAAGGGTTCCTGCGCTCGGAGACCTCCCTCATCCAGACCATCGGCCGGGCGGCCCGCAACGTCGACGGCAAGGTGATCCTCTACGCCGACCAGATCACCGGCTCCATGGAGCGGGCCATGGCCGAGACCACCCGCCGGCGCGAGAAGCAGGCCGCCTATAACGCCGAGCACGGGATCACCCCGGAAAGCGTCAAGGCCCACATCAAGGACATCCTGGCCAGCCCCTACGAGCGCGACCGCATGACCGTGGACGCCGGCGTCGCCGAGGAGGCCAAACCGTTCCTCGGCTCCAACTTCCAGGCCACCCTGCGCGACCTCGAGACCCGCATGCGCAAGGCCGCCGCCGACCTGGAGTTCGAAGAAGCCGCGCGCCTCCGCGACGAGGTCAAGCGCCTGAAGATGCTCGACCTGGAATTCGCCAACGAAGCCCTCACCGGCGAGGGCGAGGCGGTGGACCGGGGCGCCGTGACCCGGGTGCGGGCGGCGGTCCGAGCGGAGAAGGCGGAGCGGATGCGGCGGGGGAGAAAGCAGTAGGATTCGAACGGAATCCATTGCTAAGTCGCGGAAAAGGATCTGATAATCCGCGCCGCCGCCCGCATGGAACGATCCTAATGCCAACCTTCACCGTCCTCTGCCGCATCGACGCCTTCGCCGACTATGTTGCGCAGGTTGACGCCGACACGGCCGAGGAGGCGGCGAAATTGGCGCGGGAGGACCACAACCATTACAGCTGGGAGCATGACCAGACGGCCGAGTTCGACGCCAGGCTCTATGTCACCCTGGATGCGGAGGGGAACGAGATCGAGGCGACGCAGGTCGGCGACTTCTGAGGCGCGGCGCGCGCGATCGCCGCGTGGCTGACGAGCCGTTCAGCCTCGGATTCGAGGAGCCCAGCGCCCTATACGAAAGCCCCTCGCAGCGGGCCCGCATCTTCACCGAGAGCTGGGTTGCGGCCTACCTCTTCTGCCCCAACTGTGGGGCCGCTCGGATCGCCAAGCATCCGAACAACGCGCCGGTGGCCGACTTCTACTGCGCCGAATGCGCCGAGCAGTTCGAGCTCAAGTCCAAGAAGGGCCGGATCGGCCCTAAGGTCGCCGACGGCGCCTATGGGGCGAAGCTCCAGCGGCTGGCGTCGGACACCAATCCGAACCTCGTGCTGATGAACTATGACCTGGCGCGGTTCCAGGTGAGCGACCTCTTCTTCGTGCCCAAGCACTTCTTCACGCCGGAGATCATCGAGGCTCGCCCTCCACTGGCCGCGACGGCGCGACGGGCTGGATGGATCGGCTCGAACATCCTGCTCCGGGAGGTGCCGGCTAGCGGCAAGGTCTGGTTCGTCAAGGAAGGTCACGCCCTGGCTAGGGACGAGGTGCTGGCCCAGTGGCGCGCCACCCTCTTCCTGCGCGAGGCCGGGGCGGCGGCGCGGGGTTGGCTGATCGAGGTGATGAAGTGCGTCGAGGCCATCGGGCGGGAAGCTTTCACCCTCGCCGACGTCTACGCCTTCGAGGATCGGCTTTCTGGCGTCTATCCAGGCAACCGGCACGTGCGGCCGAAGATACGCCAGCAGCTCCAGGTCCTGCGCGACCGGGGCTGGCTCGAATTCCTGGGGCGTGGGCGCTATCGGATGCGAGGGCGAGGCTTTGAGCCTGCGGGTCGATCATGAAACCACGAACGTCACGAAAAACACGAACGGGCCTCGTTCAACGCCTTGAAATTGTTCGTGTTGTTCGTGAGGTTCGTGGACGAATCTAGGCCCGGCTTCGCCGGAACCCGCCGAGGCCCCCCTCACCCCTGCCGCTGCAGCGCCTCGGCCATGCGCAGGTGCTTCTTGAGCACCGGCAAGGTCTTGGAGGCGAGGGCCGAGGTCGCGCCGTCGTGCTTGTAGGCTTCGTTGGTGAAGTCCTTGATGTCCTGCTGGTGGTCCTGGACCATGTAGGCGGCGAACTCGCGGTCGAAGTCGGCGCCCTTCAGGGACTGGAGCTTGGTCTGCTCGGCCTGGGCTTCCGGGGTCACGCCGTCGGGCGGGGTGACGTTCGCGGCCCGGGCCACGGCCAGAGCCTGCGTCTTGCCGTCGGTGTGGTCGCGCTCGAGGGTGCGGCCGAAGTCGCGCACGGCGGCGCTCCCGCCGCGCTCGGCGGCCAGGCGCCCGAGGGCGATCTCGGAATTGTCGCCCTGGATGGCCTTGCCGAGGAAGTCGGCGTCGGCGGCCGCGAAGGCCGGGAGGCTGAAGGCCGCGGCGGCGGCCGCCGCGAGGGCGGCGGCGAGGGTCTTGTGCATGGGCATCCCCTGTCGGTTGCGCAGGGGGAACGGCGGCGGGGCCGGTGACGTTTCAGGGCGGAGGCGCCGGGGCCCTCACCTCCCACGGCCCCGGATCAAGTCCGGGGCCGCGGGCCCCTCCTCTCCCTCAAGGGAGAGGGCTACTCGGCGAACCTGAAATAGGTATCCCTCTCCCTTCAGGGAGAGGAGGGACCGCGCGGGTATCCCTCTCCCCCTGGGAGAGGAGGGACCCGCGCGCGCCAGCGCGTGGGAGGTGAGGGGGGCCTACCCCGCCTTCTCGAACAGCAGCGCCTTGGTGAGGAAGGCCTGGTCGGCGCCCGCCGCCTCGAGACCCGCCTCGCCGAAGAGGGCCGGAAGATCGCAGGCGGCGTAGCTCGCGTAGAAGGGCTCGTGGAAGTTGGCCGGGAAGGCCTCGATCAGCCGCGCGAACTTCGGCTCGTCGCCCGCCTGAATGGAGTCGGCGAAGGCGAAGAGGCCGCCCGGCTTCAGCACCCGGCCGATCTCGGCGGCGACGGTCTGGCGGACCTTCGGGGGCAGCTCGTGGAAGAGGTAGACGGCGCTCACCGCATCCAGGCTGGCGTCCGCGAACGGAAGCTGCTCGGCCTTGGCCTGGACGAACGCCGCGCCCGGGAAGGCCCGCCGGGCGGTGTCGAGATAGGGCGGCGAGAGGTCCGCGCCCATGAGCCGGGCGCGCGGGAAGGCGGCGGCGAGGTCGCCGAGGAACGCCCCGGTCCCGCAGGCGAGGTCGAGCACCTTCAGGCCCCTGTGGTCGCGCTCGCGCCAGGCCTTGGCCAGCAGGGAGAGCGCCCGGCGCCGCATGGCCCCGGCCGCGCCGCCGAACAGGGCCTCCACCTGCGCCTCGTAGCGCAGGGCGCTCTGCGGCGTGAACCAGCCGCCGCTCTGGTAGTGGAAGTTCTGCCGGTAGTAGGCCGGGTAGGTGGCGGGGGCTTCCTCGCGCACCTCGGTGGCGTCGCCCCGGCGCCGACGAACCTCCACGATTCTCGCATCGGCCAGCACCGAGGCGGCCTGGCGAAAGGTCTGGATCGGCTTGCCGGCGCCGCCGTCCATGGGCGGATAGAGGCCGGCGGCCACGTCGGCGGCGTCCTTCTCGAAGGCCTCCAGCCAGGCCCGGCGGAAGAAGCCGGGCGGGGGCGGCTCGGCCGAGGGCTGGAACGGAGCCCGTCGGGACTCCTCCTTGACCCGCCGGGAAAGCGCGCCGGCGGCGGCCCGCGCGGCGCTCCACCAGACGCCCTTGACCGCCGCGCCCACCGCGTAGGCGCGGGCGTCGCCGGCGAAGGCGCGTGGCGTCGGTTTCTCGCTCACCCTTTCCTCCGACTGAACAGTCCCACGAGCTCGATATGGGGCGACCAGAGGAACTGGTCCACCGGCAGCACCTGCTCCAGCGTAAAGCCGGCGTCCACGAGGATCCTCGCGTCCCGGGCGAAGGTGGCCGGGTTGCAGGAGACGCCGGCGATCCGCGAGACGCCGGAGGCGGCGAGCTGGCGGTGCTGCTCCGGCGCCCCGGCTCTCGGCGGGTCGATCACCGCCGCGTCGAAGCGCCTGAGCTCCTGGACCACCAGCGGCCGCCGGACGAGGTCGCGGGCCTCGGCGGCGATGGCCTTCAGGCCAGGCGCCGTCCCCTGGGCCGAGGTCAGCGCCCGCACGGCCGGGGCGGAGATGTCGGCCGCCGTCACCGGCGCCCGCTCGGCCAGCCGCAGGGCGAAGGCGCCCACCCCGCAATAGAGGTCGCAGATGCGCTCCGCCCCGACGAGGGCCTCGCTCACGAAGGCCGCCATGGCCGCCTCGGCCGCGGCCACCGCCTGCAGGAAGGCGCCCGGCGGCAGGGCGACGTCGGCGCGGCCGATCCGGATCGCCGGGCTGCGCGCCTGGTAGAGGATCTCCCCGTCCAGGGTCACCCGGGCCAGGTCCGCCTGCGCCGCCCGCTCGGCGACCCGCTGACGGGCGTCGGCGGAAAGCGCCCCGGCCCGGCGCTCGACCCCGGTGACGTCCACGTCGAGGCCGGTTTCGGTCAGGGTCACGTGCAGGATCGGCGCGGACTTCGGGGCCTCGAAGAGGGGTGCGGCCAGGCGCCGCAGGGCGGGCAGCGCCGCCTCCAGCCGCGGATCGGCCACCGGACAGACCTCGATGGGGACGAGGCGCCAGGACCGGCGGGCCTTGAAGCCCAGCGCCGCCGCGTCCGGCGAACGGGCCCGGGCGTGCAGGGCCAGGCGCCGGCGCGAGCCCGGCGGGGGGGCGAAGGGCGCCAGGATCTCGGTCTCGATCCTCTCCCGCGCCAGGGCGAAGCGGATCTGGTCGGCCTTCCAGGCGAGATAGGGCTCGGGGCGCCAGTGCTGGAGGGCGCAGCCGCCGCAGTCTCCGAAGTGCGGACAGGGGGCCGCCTGGCGCTCTGGGCTTGGCTGGAGGACCTCGGCGAGCTCGCCGCGGTCGCCGGCGACGCGCGCCCGCACCCGCTCGCCCGGCAGGGCCCCGGCTACGAAAATCCCCTCGCCGACGCCGTCGCCCTGCGCGCCCACCCGGTCCACGGCGAGCTCGCGCATCTCGGAGGGCGGCGGCGGAGGTCGGCTCATCTGTCGCCTCGACTAAGCCTTGGCCATGGTTCAACGAAGCTTAACGGTCCGGTTGGCCCTTGTTCACCTTCGCTGTCGTAGGCGAAGGCCAAGAGGTCCCACGATTCCGGACTGTTCAGGAGAGCGTCCCCATGTTCCAGCGAGTTTCCCTGCGCAAGAGCGTCCTCGCCGCGGCCGCCGCCGCCATGGCGATCGGCGGCCTTTCGGCGCCCACGATCGCCGCGGCCGACCCGGACGACCACTACGACCGGTACGCCGGGGACGACCGCTACGCCTCAGACTACGACGCCTGCCGCCACGCGCGCGGCGGCCACGCAGTGGCCGGGGCGCTGATCGGCAGCGCCATCGGGGCGGCCATCGGGGCCGGGGCCTCGGGCGGGCGGCCCGGCGGGACCCTGCTGGGCGCCGGCATCGGCGCGGCCGGCGGCGCGGCGGTGGGCAACAGCACCGTGGACTGCGACGGGCCGCCGCCCCCGCCGGCCCCGCCGCCGCCGCACCGCGCCTACTACGACGCCGGTCCGCCGGCCTACGACGAGGACGACTACGACGACGACTGCACCTACGCCCGCCGCCCGGTCTACCTGCCCGACGGCCGGGTCGTGCACCGCATGGTCCAGGTCTGCCGCGACGAATACGGCCGCTACGAGCCGGCGGACTAGCCGTCCCTCACCTCCCATCGCTGCGCGATGGGCCCCTCCTCTCCCTTGAGGGAGAGGGATACCAAGCCAGTAACCCTCTCCCTTCAGGGAGAGGAGGGGCCCGCGCTGCGTGAGCAGCGTGGGAGGTGAGGGCCGGCCCCTACCCTACCCCCTGCAGCCGCTCCAGCGCCGCTTCCAGCCGCGCCCGGCCGGCCTCGGCTTCGGCCAGGCGCTCGCGGTTCTCCTCCACCACCTCCTCGGGCGCGCGGGCGACGAAGTCGGGGTTGGCGAGCTTGCCGGCCGTGCGGCCGATGTCGGCGGCCAGCGTCGCCACCTCCTTGCCGAGCCGCGCCCGCTCGGCGGCGAGGTCGATGAACTCGGCCACCGGCAGGGCGAAGGCGGCGCCCTCGGCGATGTAGGGCACCGCCCCGGTCGCGGGCGCGGCCTCGAACTTGAGCTCGGAGACCCGCAGCATCTGGACGATGGGGGCCGCGTTGGCCTCCAGGATCGCGCGCTGGCGGGGCGCGGCCTCGGTGACCAGCAGCGGCGGGCGGGCGGCGGGCGGCACGTTCAGCTCCGAGCGCACCGAGCGCCCCTCGCTGATGGCCGCGATCACCAGCGCCATCTCCGCCTCGGCCTCGCGATCCGCATAGCTCTCCGGCAAAGCCGGCCAGGGGGCGCCGATCAGCATCGAATCCCGGGGCGGGCCGGCCGCGGCGGCGGCCTCCCAGAGCTGTTCGGTCATGAACGGCATGATCGGGTGCAGCAGCCTCAGGATCACGTCGAGCACCCAGGCGGTCATCGCCTTCGTCTCGGCCTTGGCCGCCTCGTCGGCGCCCGTGAGGATCGGCTTTGCGAACTCCAGGCGCCAGTCGCAGAAGACGTTCCAGACGAACCGGTAGAGGGCGCCCGCCGCCTCGTCGAACGCGCAGGCCTCCAGGGCCGCGGTCACCGCCCGCTCGGTCTTCAGCGCCTCGCTGCGGATCCAGCGGTTCTGCACGTGCCGCGCCGCGCCCGGATCGAACCCCTCCACGCGCACGCAGCCGTTCAGCTCGCAGAACCTCGCCGCGTTCCAGAGCTTGGTGCCGAAATTGCGGTAGCCTTCAATGCGCTGGCGCGAGAGCCTGATGTCCCTTCCCTGCCCCGACATGGCGGTCAGGGTGAAGCGCAGCGCATCGGCGCCGTAGTCGTCCACGAGGCCCAGGGGATCGACGACGTTGCCCTTGGTCTTGGACATCTTCGCCCCCTTCTCGTCGCGCACCAGGGCGTTGATGAACACGCGGCGGAAGGGGACCTCGCCCATGAAGTGGAGGCCCATCATCATCATCCGGGCGACCCAGAAGAAGATGATGTCGAAGCTCGTGATCAGGGTGGACGTCGGATAGAAGCGCGCCAGATCCTCGGTCTTCTCGGGCCACCCGAGCGTGGAGAAGGGCCAGAGCGCCGAGGAGAACCAGGTGTCGAGCACGTCCTCGTCCTGGGTGAGCGGCTCGTCGCGGCCGTAGCGCTCGCGGGCGGCGGCTCGGGCGGCCGCCTCGGTCTCCTCGACGAAGGCCTGCCCATCCGGGCCGTACCAGGCCGGGATCCGGTGCCCCCACCAGAGCTGGCGCGACACGCACCAGGGCTCGATGTTCCTCAGCCAGTCGAAATAGGTCTTCTCCCAGTTGCGGGGGATGAAGACCGTCCGCCCCTCCTCCACCGCCCGGATGGCCGGCTGGGCGAGGGTGGCGGCGTCCACGTACCACTGGTCGGTGAGGTAGGGCTCGATCACCACGCCCGAGCGGTCGCCGTGCGGCACGGTGTGGCGGGTCTTCTCGATCCCCCGCAGCAGCCCCAGGGCCTCGAACTCGGCCACCACCTTCTTGCGGGCCTCGAACCGGTCGAGGCCGCGGTAGGGCTCGGGAACGTTGTCGTTCAGCCGCGCGAAGGGGTCGAGGATGTTGATCATCGGCAGGGAATGCCGCTGGCCCACCTTGAAGTCATTGAAGTCGTGCGCCGGGGTGATCTTCACCGCGCCGGAGCCCTTCTCCGGGTCGGCGTATTCGTCGGCGACGATGGGGATCGGCCGGCCCACGATCGGCAGGCGCACGGCTTTGCCGATGAGATTACGGTAGCGCTCGTCGTCCGGATGCACGGCCACGGCGGTGTCGCCCAGCATGGTCTCGGGCCGCGTGGTGGCGACGACGATCTCGCCCGACCCGTCCTCCAGCGGATAGGCGAAGTGCCAGAACTGGCCCTCCACCTCGCGCTGCTCCACCTCGAGGTCGGAGATGGCGGTCTGGAAGAACGGGTCCCAGTTCACCAGCCGCTTGTCGCGGTAGATCAGCTTCTGTTTGTGCAGCGCCACGAACACCTTGCGGACCGCGGCCGAGAGCCCCTCGTCCAGGGTGAAGCGCTCCCGGCTCCAGTCGCACGAGGCGCCGAGGCGCCGGAGCTGACGCACGATGGTCCCGCCCGAGGTGGCTTTCCACTCCCAGACCTTCTCCACGAACGCCTCGCGCCCCATCTCGCGCCGGCCGATGTTGCCCGCCTGCGCCAACTGGCGCTCCACCACCATCTGGGTGGCGATGCCGGCGTGGTCGGTCCCCGGCAGCCAGAGCGCCGCCTTGCCCCGCATCCGCTCGAACCGGGTCAGGATGTCCTGCAAGGTGTTGTTGAGCGCGTGGCCGAGGTGCAGGGAGCCGGTGACGTTGGGCGGCGGGATCACCATGGAGAACGTCGCCGCGTCGGCCTCGTCCCGGGGCGCGAACACCCCCGACGCCTCCCAGCGGGCGTAAATGGCCGGTTCGACGGTCTGGGGATCGAAGGTCTTGTCGAGCATAGGCGGGGTTTATAGCCGGCGGGCGATCTTGGCGAGGAGGCCCCTCACCTCCCATGGCTGCGCGACGGGCGCCTCCTCTCCCTCGAGGGAGAGGGATACCAAGCCGGCAACCCTCTCCCTCCGGGAGAGGAGGGACCCGCGTTGCGGAGCAACGTGGGAGGTGAGGGACCCGCGTTGCGGAGCAGCGTGGGAGGTGAGGGCCTAGCGCACCCGGATCCGGGCGATCCGCTCGACTTCCTCGGCCACCTTGGCCTCGACGATGCGGGGCAGGTTGGCGTCCAGCCAGTCCTTCAGCATCGGGCGCAGGAGGTCGCGGGTGAGATCCTCCAGGGTGCGGCCTGCGGGCGGCAGGGCGATGGCGGCGGTGAGGTTGGTGAAGGCGCTGGCGGCGGCCATGGCGCTGGTCTCGCTGACCAGGGTCTCTTCCTCGTCGGCCGCCTTCGGGGGCGGGGCCGGGGCCGGGGCGGGCCGGGGGGCCGGCTCGGGTTCGCGGGCCGGATAGGCGGCGATATCGCCCACCGTCTCGCCCGCCGCCTCGATCCGCTGGGTCAGCTCCAGGACGTCTTCCTCCGGCGCCTGGGCCGCCACCGGCGCCGGCTCGGGCTCGGGGGCGGCGGCCGGGGCGGCCGCTTCCAGCGCAGGGCTTTCCGGCGCGGGGCTTTCCGGCGCCGCGGCGGCCGGGGCCTCGCCCTCCGGCGCGTCGTCCTCGGAGATGATCCGCCGGATCGAGGCGAGAATCTCCTCCATGGTCGGTTCCGGGGCGGTGGCTTGTTCGGACATGTCTCGATGACCCGCTGGGAGAGAATCTCTTTCGGGATAGGCTACGCGGGAAGCGGCCATCCTGCAATTTCCTTGGGCGCGACGATCCGGTCGGCGCCCCGCCGCAGGCGCAAAGCGAGGGTCCCCGCCTACGGCTTGACCACCACGCCGGTGGGGGCCGGCGGCGGCGGCCGGGGGACGGGCGGCGCGCCCACGCGGTCGAGGGCTTCGAGGACCGGCGCCCAGGGGACCCAGCCGGGCCCGTGGCGGATCCTGTCGAAGTTGGTGTTCGGATCGTAGAGCGGCGTGGCCGGGGCGAGGCTCTGGGCCTCCAGGGCCCCGATGGCCGCCAGCACCGAGGCGCTGGCGACGTACTCG
>JAFBAO010000066.1 GCA_019247715.1 Caulobacteraceae bacterium | reverse complement strand
GGGCTCCAGGCCGATCTTCATCATCACCGTGGAGGGGAAGTCGTTGCGGTTGGCGCGCACGCCCAGCCGCACCTTGGTGCAGGCGCCGTGGACGGTGTCGACCACCTGGGCGGAATCCACCTGGAGGTCCGGCGTGGTGGTCGAGAGCGCATAGGTCAGCCACTCCGGGGTGACCTCCTCGATCGACGTTGGGACTTCTTGCATTTCACCTCCTGACGCGCGGCATTCCGGCTGGATCGCCCGCGCCGGCGGACCTCGGATGCGCCGCCGGCCGCTCCCTGTTCCATCACCTCTCGCTCCGAGGGCCCGCATCGCGGGATCGGCGGACCATGCAGGCGAGCCGCCGGACGCGCTTCGACCGGAGAGGACGAATTCGAAGTTCGCCTCGCCGCCGGTCGCCGCGCTAGCGGTTGGCGCTCGCCCCGAAATGGTAGGTGACGCCGCCGCCGAACATCAGCGGCGGCCCATACATGGAGCCGCCTTCGCCGACCGAGGAGCTCTGGGTGAGCGTGAGCGCTGCGACCCGGTAGAGCCTGTTCAACGCGTTGGTGACGAACAGCGAGACATCCAGCGGCCGGTTCGGCGCGTTCCAGGTCGCATCGAAGTTGAGCACCCCGTAGCCGGGCTCGACCACGTCCGGATGCAGCTTCGACTGCGCGTCCAGCGCCACCTTCGACTGCCACGAATAGTCGCCGCCGATGGTGAAGCGTCCGTATTCCGCGTCGAGCGGCAGCGTATAATGCAAAGAGACGCTGACCTGGTTTCTGGGCGTATAGGCGAACATGTTGAAAGGACAGAAGCCGAAGACCGCCGTAGCCGCCGGGTTGCAGGAACTGGGGTCGAAGACGACATGCTTGTCGTAGGAGGCGTCGGTGTAGGCCCAGTTCAGTCCCAGCGTCAGGCCCCGCACAGGGATCAGGGTGCCCTCGAACTCGACCCCCTGGATGGTGGCGGCCGCCACGTTCTGGATCGCCGACAGCGGCACGGTGCCCGGCAACTCCACCAGCTTCTGGATGCTGGTGAAGTCGTCATGGTAGGCGGCGATGTTGGTGCGCAGCAGCACCTCGTCGAACCGCCAGTCGGCCTTGAGGCCGATCTCCACCGAGGCGTCGTGCTCGGGCGCATACGTGGGGCTGTAGCCCGGCGTCAGCGCCGAGGCGCCTAGCTGGTTAACGCCGCCCGGACGATAGCCGGTGCTGTACTTCACATACGCCATCTTGTTGGGGGTGAAGTTGTAGCTGGCCCCGACCTGATAGGTCAGGGCGTGGAAGACGGCGTTGTTGTGCACGCAGCCGGTGTTGGCGAAGATGCCGCCGACGCCGTAGAACTGGCACAGGCCATGCGGCACCGGCTGCGAGCTGGCGGCGGCGACCTGGGCGGCGACCGCGGGCGTCATGCCGCCTGCCTCGAGCGAGGCGGCCAGCGCCTGCTCCACACCCGGGATGTTGATCAGACGCAGGTAGGTGGTCGCCGCGTTCTTGACCGAGTCGTAGGTGTAGCGCACGCCGCCGTTGAACCTCAGGCCGGGGACGAAATCCGAGGCGTCGTATTCCAGATAGCCGTAGGCGGCGCGGCTCCTGGTGGTGGCGTAGCTGTACTGGTCACGCTCGATGATCCCGACGTTGACTCCGTCGTTCCCGAACTGCTCCTGCGGGTGCTGATAGTCGAAATAACCCCCAGCCGACCAGTGCAGCCGATTATGGAGGGCTTTGCCGTCGAAGTGGACTTCGTCGCTGAGCTGCTCCTGGGCGTCGTATGGCAGACCCGACGGATCGAACGGACAGGCCGAGTGGCAGGTGAGGATCAGTAAGCCGTTAGTGGTCCCGTAGTCGCCCGCCGAATCGTCGCGGATCCTGTAGTATCCAAGAATATTCTTGAAGGTAGTATTGTCGTTTATGTTGATAGTCGTAGTGTTGGTCGCGTAGAACGTCTCTTGTTTGTTGAAATTTGGGCCCGTCAGGAAGACCTTCCGAGGTCCGCGCACCTGCTGGCCGGCGAGTTCGGCCTGCAGCGCCGCCACGTAGTTCGCCGCGGTGAGCGGCGTTGCGCCGGGCGTGAAGGGAATGATGTCGCCGTTGCTGTTCAACGACAGCGCGCTCTGGGCGAGCGGGAAGGTGCTGGCGACGCTGCCGAACACCGCTGGCGAATTCATGCTGGTGAACACCACGCCGGTGCCGTTGTCATGCTCGTGGTGATACTGGAGGACGATGGTGTTCTCCACGCCGTCCACCGGCCGCAGCGTCAGGCCGACCCGGTAGGATTCGTAGGCCAGGTTGTCGAGGTCCTTACCGTCGTAGAGGTTCTTGGTGTAGCCGTCGCGGCGTCCCACCTGCGCGGCCACGCGCAGCAGCACCTTGTCGGACACAAGCGGCAGGTTGATCATGCCGTCATACATGTTGAGATTGTAGTTGCCGAGCTTAACGCCGACGGAGGCGTCGAACTGCCGGGTCGGCAGCTTCGGCCCGATCATGATGTTGCCGCCGTCGGTGACGCGGCCGAAGAGGACGCCCTGCGGGCCCCGCAGGATCTGGATCTGATCCAGGTCGTAGTACATCCCGGTCTGCACGTGCTTGACTGGCACTTCGTTGAAATAATTGATCACCGCCGGGAACAGCGTGAACTCTTCGTAGCTCTGGCCGCGGATGCTGTAGAACAGCTCGCTGCGGGAGGCCTCGGCCCCGCCGCTCGGAGCGACGGTCAGGCCCGGCGCCATCTGGGACAGGTTCTGCGGGTCAAACACCCCGCGGGTGTTGATGGCCGCCTGTGAGACCGCGGTCACCGCCACCGGCACGTTCTGGAGCCGCTCCGCCGTCCGGCGGGCGGTCACCACCACCTCCTGCAGCTCGGACGCGCTCCCCGCCGCCGGCGCAGTCTGGTCGGCCGCCGTAGCCGCGTAAGCGTCGGCCGCCGCCGCGCTCCAGACCAGCGCCGTCCCGGCGAGCAATAGCTGTAAGTGTTTGCTGACTGACATCGATCCCCTCCCTGGGCCGCCGACCGTACGACCACGACAAAGCGCCGTCCTTTTCGGGCATCGGCCCCTGACGACGGCGCGCCAATCGTCTCCCGCAGAATCGAGCGGTGTCTTTAGTTCATCAATATGCGGATATTCTATGTGATGCGCTTACTCTACACGTAGATATACTCACGCATCATCACAGCCTCGGCGCCGATCGCGAAGCGTGCGACATCCTCGACGCCGTCCTTGTCGGCCCCCTCGTACGCTGGAGCCATGTCACCCGCGAGAGTCTCGATGGCGGGGTACCGCAGCCGCGCATACCCGCGATACGGCGACATCTCCGCGCTCGACGACACGAACAGGTTCTGGATGTACTCGCTGGGACCGCGCTGCACCTCGAACAGGACCCGGGTGTGATCCCTCCAACGCTGCTGGAACGCCTCGTCGCTCAGCGCCGGGTCGGGCACGAGAAAGGCGACCATCGCGGCGCCGTCGCGTAGGCCGGGCGACGCCGGCGGCCCCGCCTTCTGCACGAGGGAGCTGACCGAGGCGAGCTTCACGCCGACGCCCTTCTGCAGTTCCGGACGGTCGAGCGCCTTGCTTCGAGCGTGTTCGCTTTCGAATGAGACGATCGCATCGAACACCGCCGACGACGCTGGAAAGGCCGCCCCGACATCCCCGAGCGTCCCATCCTCGGCCGCCACTGACAAACAGACCGCGCCGCTGCGGGGACCGAACAAGTCCGCCAGCCCACGCCGAAATTGGGCGCCCTTGCCGCGGTCTCCGATCCTGAGAAAGGCTTCAAAGAGCATCGTCAGCCCCGTTCATCCAGGAAACATCCGGATTGCGCGTAAGACCCCTACACCGGGTGCCACTTGTTACGCGACGGTAGCAGCCCTTCGGAGCCTGACAAGCTAACATAAGTGCTAGCTCGCCCGGAAAACGCCCGCTCCTCTCTGGCGGGCGCGCCTGTCCGATCGGCGGCGGCGGAGACGGCGTCCGTCGCCGGGCCGCGCCTACCCGCATGCGGCCGCGTCAGCGAACCAGCCGCGCTTGTACGTATCGACGCCGGGCAGGAAGCCCAATTGAGCGGCGCGCGCGACCGCCTCCGTCCGGTTGCCTACGCCCAGTTTCGAGGCCGCGTTGTGGAGATGAAAGCGCACCGTTGGCACTTGGCAGCGCATGACCGCCGCCGTTTGCTTGTCGGTCTTGCCGCGGCCTATCCATTGGAGACACTCGACCTCACGCGCGGTCAGAATGACGCCGCCTGTACACGCAATAGGATGGTGCAGGAGGCTGTAATAATCGGAAACGAAAGTCAGCGACAACTGTTGAAGAATTACCGAATATTGCTGATATTCTTCGGAAAGATCATCTCTGCAATTATCCATACAGGAAAAGCTTGCCAGTCCGATCTGCGAAAATGGCAAATGCACAGGAATAATGATGGACGCCTTTATCTCCCACTCTTTTTCGTACCCGGCGAATTTTATGCTCCTTAGATGGTCCCTATTGACCAATCCCTGGATTCCTAAGCTTTCGTTGAACCAAAATGGTCGATTTTCACATCGACAAACCTGGTAGACAGCCGAGTCGTAGCCGAATGTCCATTTCGACCAACGCTTTTCTAACGTCTTCTCCCAGCCAAAGATGTCTGTGGCGATGATCTTGTCGTTGGCGTCCACCATCGGCTCCGATCGCGCCAGATCGATAGAGGTGTAGACGCGCAGGCCGGCCAGTTCCTGGGCGATGGACTTCAATCTTTCGGCCGCCGGGCGGATCGATGCGGGATCGCCGATAGCCACCGATCGGAAGTCGGGTTTCATATCTGCTCCCTGAAACACACCGCGACGGCTGTTCGTGGACCGCCGTCGCCGATCGGCCGCCGGACCGTCGAGAGTGCATCAATCGCCGATGAAAGAAACCTGGCAAAATCGATAGCTCACGCGCCGGTAGGCAGGCGACCTCGCGGTAGCGTGACCGGCGATCGCGGACTCGGGAACGGACGGGCCTTCAGCCGAGGGATCAGCCGGAGCGATCAGGGTCAGCCGCCGGATTCGATGTCCGCGACCTTGACCCAGCTCTTCGTCTGCATGGACCTCACCACCGCCTCCATGGCGCAATGGGCGTGATAGGCCTCGCTGAACGAGGGGTGCGCCTCGCCTTCGCCCGTGCGGATGGCGCGCGCCATCTCTGTGAACATCGCCGCGTAGGGGATCAGCCAATCGCCCTCGTCAAGGGTTTGGCCCCCCGCCACCTGCCGCAAGCGCGACGGAAGCTCCACCCACCGCCCGTTGCGGCCATCGAAGGTGGATGGCTGGCTCGCGTCGCCCACATAGAGGCGGGCCGCGGCGCTGCAGAAGTAGCTGTCCTCCACGAGCATGCGGCCTTTGGAGCCGCAAACCTCGAATCGATATCCTGGCGCGTCCGCCATCGCCCAGCTGACGTTGATGTTGGCCACTCCTCCGTTCTTGAACTTGACGATCGCGTGGCCGAAGTCGTCGGTCTGCGGACGGATCCTGGTCCCATCGGGCAGTATCATCTCCTTGAGGAAGGTGTTCGCAGTCCCGACCACCTCTTCGATCTCTCCGAAGAAATGGGTGAGATTGAGAATGGAATGCGTTCCGAAATTGCGCCAGGCCGAACAGCCCGAGCTCGCCTCGGACAGCCACAGATAAGGATCGGTTATTCCCGACCAGCTGCACGTCGAGTAGCGCGCGCCGTCATTTTCCACCATCGCCAGATACAGGTGCAGCGAGGCGGTCCAAAATTCTCCGAGGCCGCCTTCCTGCTGGATCTCCCGCATGCGCCTGAGCGCGGGCACCCACGTCCATTGGGCGTCGGCTATGCCCACCAGCCCGTTCCGCTTCGCCAGATCCCGCAGACGCCGGGCTTTGGGCTCGGACGTCGCGAATGGAATGAGATTGTAGACATGCTTGCCCGCTTCCAGCGCGGCTTCGACGATCTCGTCCCGCACCGAAGGCCTTCCGCCGGCGATGACGGCGTCGATCGACGGGTCCGCGATCAGCTCCGCGGCCGACCCGTAGGCCTTGGGGATGCCGAGCTCCTCGGCGGCGGCGCGCGCGGTCTGCGCCTGCGTCGTGCAGATGGCGCTGACTTCGACGTCGGGCACGTACTTGAGGGAAGCCGACACGAATTTGGCTGTGTAGTTCTTGCCTACGACGCCGAACCTCAGCTTGCTCATCTTTCGTCGACTCCGCTCTTGCGAGACCGCTCGTCGGCCGATCTTCGGGGCGCGGCTCCAGGCCGCTGAGCCGACCGCTCGTCCCGCAGCGGCGCCGGCCGAGAATGACGACCCCCTCGAGGGATCGCGCAGATGACCGCCCGCTCATCCACGTCCGCCAGCCTAAGCTTTCCATGAGAGAACCGTAAGCTGTCAGTGTCGCTAGGTTTCGCCTGGGCGCGAGCGCGCTGGCGGCGACGCCGGGGGCTCGATCGGCTTCTGCGAGGGGCCCGCTTGTGGGGGGCCGGCGACCATGGCATCCAGGCTTCGTCAGAGGCCCGGTCCTCGCGCCTCGCGGGACCGGCGTGCCCGGCGCAGACGGCGGGGCGGGTTTCGTCTAGACTCCTGATTCAGACGAGACGCCGGCTTAGCTCAGTTGGTAGAGCAGCGCTTTTGTAAAGCGAAGGTCGCGGGTTCGACCCCTGCAGCCGGCGCCACATCCAACCCCTCCCCGGTCCCGCCGATGCTCCCGATAACCGACCGCATCGCCATCGGCGACGCCGAGATCGAGGAAAGCTTCATCCGCAGCGCCGGGCCCGGCGGACAGAACGTCAACAAGGTGGCCACCGCCGTGCAGGTGCGCTTCGACGCCGCCGCCTCGCCGGCCCTCAGCGAGCCGATGCTGGAGCGGCTGCGCGGTCTCGCCGGGCGCCGGATGACCGCCGAGGGGGTCATCGTGATCACCGCCAACCGGTTCCGCACCCAGGAGCGCAATCGGGCCGACGCCCTGGAACGGCTGGCGGAGCTTCTCGCCCAGGCCGCCCGCACCCCAAGGCCCCGGCGCCCGACCCGCCCGACGCTGGCTTCCCGGCGCCGACGCCTTGAGGCGAAGACCCGGCGCGCCGCGATCAAGAGCCTCCGACGTCCGCCCGTGGACTAGGCCGTCCATTCCAGGCTGAGCCGCTCGCTCAGGCTGCGCCGTCGAACGCGCCGCTCAGGCACCGCTCGGCGAAGCTGACCGGAACGCGATGTTGGAAATCCGACTCCTCGCAAACGATCCGCTCGAACCCGTGAGGAGCGCCGTCATAGGTCACCAGGAACGCTTGGTTTCCGGCGATGCGCCACCGTTCGTAAAGCAACAGGGAGTCGTCGCGAAACGAGTCCAGCATGCCGACCGTGAGCAACGCCGGGGGCAGGTCGCTCAAGTCGGCGTAGAGGGGCGACAGGTCCGGATCGCGACGCTGGCCGACATCAGGCGCGAAGGCGTCGGCGTAGGCGTCGCAGGCGACGGAATCCTGGAACGGACGGCCATCGACCACCCGGCGGCTCGGCAGCCCGTTGGAAAAGTCGTAAAGACCGAACTCGAGGTTGGCGCCCGCGAACTTGTAGCCGTGTCTGCGGCGAAGGCGCAGGGCGGTGACCGCCGCCAGATGCCCGCCGGCCGACTCGCCGCCCACCAGCACCTTCTCCGCCCCGAACTCGCGGCGCGCCGCTTCCACCCACCAAAGGGCGGCGGCTTCGCAATCGTCGCAGGCGGCCGGATAAGCGTGCTCGGGCGCGAGGCGGTAGTCGACGCTGGCCACCACGAGCCCCGCCTCGGCCATCCAGCCCAGCCGATTGTCGAACATGCTGGGCTTGCCCAGGCACCAGGCGCCGCCGTGGGTGTGGAGGTAGGCGCCGCGGACCTCGCCCATCGGCCGCACCACGCGCACGGCGAGCTCCCCCGCCGGGCCGGCGATGGTGCGCGTCTCGGCCCGGGCCGTCGCCTGCGCCGTCACGCGCCGCTCAGCCTCGTCAGCCAGCGCCGGGTCGCGGAAGAATTCCAGTTGGGTTCGGACGGCGCGCCAGTCGGCCACGGTCATGCCCGGCCGGGCGAAGGAGGGCGCTGGATCTCGTTCGGCCGCCGCCATGCCCGCGCGCAATTCGGCGCTCGCTCGGAAGTGTAGGCGCCCCGTGCCGAAAAGCTCGGCCAACTCCGCCGAGAACGCCCTCGCGGACCGCTCGCCATCGCCTGCTCTATCCATTCCCGATGCTCCTTCCGTCGCCCCGGCCGCGCTTGATAGCTAATCTCTTCGCCTGCCCCATTGCCAGAGCCGAACCGCACGCTAGCTTGCGCCCCTTTTTCGGGGCAGGGCGATGGGAGATCGGCGCATGAGCCTAGGGTCCACGATGGCGGCGGCGGTCTTCATGAGCTTGGCCGTGTGCGGGTGCGGCAAGCCCAGCAACGCCCCGTCGCAGCAGCCTTCCATGGCCGAGACTCCGTCGCCGTCCGCCGCGCCTCTGAGCGAAGCCCAGAAGAGCGCCCTGCTGGCGCAGCTGCCTGCGCCCTACCGCAGCGCGGACGTCTCCAACGGCGAGGCGAAATTCGCCCTCTGCCGCTCCTGCCACACGAACAGCGAGGGCGGTCCGGACATGGTTGGCCCCAACCTGTGGGGCGTCTTCGGACGCAAGGCCGGCTCGAAACCGGGCTTCTCCTACTCCGATGATCTCAAGAACGCCGGCTGGACTTGGGACGCGTCGCAGCTCGACAAGTGGATCGCCAGTCCGCGGACGGACCTGCCCAACACCAAAATGACCTTCGTCGGCATCCAGGACCCCAAGGACAGGGCCGACGTGATCGCCTATCTCAAGGTCTCCACCTCGCCGGCGCCCGCCGGTGAGGCGGCGCCCGCGGCGAACGCGGCCAATTCCGCGGCGCCCGGCGGCTGATCGGCGATCGCGGGCGGTGCGGGCTGTTTCTTAACCGGCGGTGTGCACCATCGGGACTTCGAGCGAGACGGGGCGTGCGCATGGCGCTTCAGGCTGAACCGCTGCTGAACCTGGCCAAGAGCCGTGATCCGGCCGACCGGGAGCGGCTGCTGGCCCGGTTGGTGGACCTTTGCCAGGCCCAGCGCAGCGGGCTGGAGCCTCGCGCCGCCAAGGAGATCGAGGCCCTGTTCCTCGTCCTGGTGAGCGAGGCCGAGCGGGATATCCGGGTGCGGCTGGCCGAGCGTCTGGCTGAGGCCAGTTGGGCGCCTGTGGCGCTGGTGCAGGTCCTGGCGCGCGACGACATCGAGGTCGCCCGTCCGATCATCGCCGCCAGTCCGCTCCTGCAGGACGAAGCGCTGATCCGGCTTCTCACCGAGGCCACCCTCGCCCACCAGGTGGAGGTGGCGCGCCGCCCGCGCCTGAGCGCGCCGGTGGTGGAGGCGGTGATCGACCAGGGCGAGCCGGCTGTCCTCACCGCCCTCGCGGGCAACCCCACCGCCGATATCTCCAAGCGCTCCATGGCTCGGCTGGTGGTGCATGCGAGGACCATCGCCGCGCTGGGGGCCCCGCTGGCGGCCCACCCGCGGATGACCGCCGAGCTCGCCCAGGCGCTCTATCTTTGGGTCGGCCAGTCGCTCCGCTCGGCGATCGTGGCCCGCTTCGACGTGGACGCCGCGGCCCTCGACGCCGCCCTCGCGGACTCGATGGCGGAGCCGCCGGCCCGGCCGGGCGCGGAGGGCCCCGACGTCGGCGAGCTGAAGCTGGTCGACAAGCTGGCCGCGGCCGGCCAGCTGCGGCCAAGCTATCTGATGCGGGTCCTGAAAGAGCACCAGCTCGGCCTCTTCGAGGCGGCGCTCGCCAAGCTCGGGGGCTTCCCCCTGCAGGACGTGCACCGGGCGATCACGAGTCCCGACCGGCCGGAGTTCCTGGCCCTGGCGTGCGCGGCGGTGGGGATCGACCGGAGCGTCTTTCCGACCCTCCTGGAGCTGATCCGCCAGTGCAACGAAGGCTGTCCCGGCGGCGGCGAGGAAGGCGCCCGACGCGCCATCAACGCCTTCGGCCCCTTCTCGGCCGACGTAGCCGCCAGCGCCTTTCGCCAGGCGATGGCGGCGGTTTGACAAAGCGGAGCGGCTGCGGGCTTGCTGGCGGCCCATGACCGCTCTTCCCCGCCTGGCCTTCTGCGCCAGTGACCGACCCGAAGCCCAGGCGGCCCTCGCTGCCCTGGCGACGCGCTACCGGGCCGTGCCCGAGGAAGAGGCCGACGTGCTGGTGGCGCTCGGCGGCGACGGGTTCATGCTGGAGACCCTTCACCGCAACATCGCCGGCATGAAGCCGATCTACGGGATGAACCTCGGGTCGGTGGGCTTCCTGATGAACGAATACCAGGCGGACGGCCTCATCGACCGTATCGTGGCGGCCGAGCGGGCGGTGATCCATCCGTTGGTCATGAGCGCCGTCGACGCCGCGGGAGCCCGCCACGAGGCCCTCGCCATCAACGACGTCTCCCTGCTGCGACAGACCTACCAGACCGCCAAGCTTCGCATCCAGATAGACGGCAAGTCCCGGATGGAGGAGCTCATCTGCGACGGCGTGCTGGTGGCGACTCCGGCGGGATCCACCGCCTACAACCTTTCCGCCCACGGCCCCATCATCCCCCTGGGCGGCGAAGTGCTGGCGATCACCCCGATCAGCGCGTTCCGGCCGCGGCGCTGGCGAGGGGCGCTTCTGGCCCACACCGCCAAGGTGACCTTCGAGATCCTGGAGGCGGCCAAGCGGCCGGTGAGCGCCACCGCCGACAATGTCGAAGTCCGCGACGTTATCCAGGTAGAGGTGGCGGAAGACCGGTCGATCAGCCTAACTTTGCTGTTCGACGCCGGTCATAGCCTCGAGGAGCGGGTGCTCACCGAGCAGTTTACCGTCTAAACCAAGCTCACAGCTCGTTAAGCCTTCTTCGCTAACCTTTCCGGCGCTGGGATGCGTAACGGAGGATGTCTTGAGCGACGCCAATTCGGGTCAAAAGATCCAAGCGCCGAACACCCTGCGATTGAGAGTCGGCGGCGGGCTGGGCGGCATCGATCCAGCCGCCATCGCCAGGGCCGAAGCGGCGCTGAAGAGCCTTTCCGGCAACTTCGCCGAGTGGCTCCAGGACGAGGTCGCCAAGCTGGAGGCGGCCCGCCAGCGCGTGCGCACCGAAGGGATGACCGCCGAATCCGGCGAGAATCTCTACCTGCGCGCCCATGACCTGAAGGGCCTCGGCGCCACCTACGAGTATCCGATCGTCACCCGCATCGCCGGGTCGCTCTGCAAGATCATCGACGATTCGGCCAAGCGCCAGGCGGCCCCGCCGTTCCTCATCGACGCCCATATCGACGCCATCAAGGCGGCGGTGAAGGGGGCCATCCAGTCGGACGAGCACCCGGTGGGTCGGGCGCTGGTTCAGGAGCTGGAGCAGCGCGTCAAGGATCACGCCGCGGGATAGCTTCGTCCGCGACCGGCTGGGCGTCCCAGGAAGCGCCTCAGGCGGCTACGGAAGCGTGCTCCGGCGCGGAGGGCGGCGCGACATCCATCGTCAGCCGATCGACCTTGTCGAGCAGGTAGTCGACGTCGTCGCGCGAGACGGCCGGCTGTTGGGTGAGGAACCGCTCCAGCATCCGCCGGTGGAAGCGCGCCTTGTCGTCGTCCCGGCCATCGAAATCGAGGGAGTGATAGGCGTCGACCGCGGCTCTGAAGGCCGGCAGCAGGCGGCCCGGCAGGCCGGCCCGTTCGTAGATCGCCTTGAGCCCGAGCTCGCCGGCGTCATGGATCATCAGCCAAGTCCGGTGGTGCGGGACGCCCGCGAGCTCCGCCACCCCCCACTCGAAGAAGGTCATGTGGCCGTTGGCGAGCGCCCGCAGGAGCAGCGAGGCGGTCAGCCGCTGCCCCCGCCGTAGATGGGCGACGAAGCCCGGCAGATCCGCCGCCCGCGCCGCCTGTTCCACGAGATCCAGACTGGCGCGCTCGCGCGAGCCCACGGCGATGGCCAGCGCGATCTGGGGCGAGACGGCGTGATGGGCGATCAGCTGTTCGCGAAGATGGTCGCTCACCAGATTCACCAGCCGCTCGGCGACCCTCGGGGGCAGGCAGCTTCGGAGCGCCATGGCGTTCAACACGGGCTCACAGCTCGTGAACCGATCGAGCGCCGTCTGCAGCCCCGATTCCGAGAAGGCGGCGCCCTGGTTCTCGCAGGCGGCCTGCACGGCCTCGGCGACCCCGTGGCGGGCGATCTCGGCGGTGACTCCTTCCGAAAGCGTCGGGCGTCTCGCGACCGCCAGTTGTCGCGCCGGTCCGCCCAGCCGAACGATCTCCGCCAGATCCTCGTCCGAGAACACCGGCGAGAAGTTGAGGAGCGGCGCGGCGATGGTCTCGACATCCCGCGCCAGCCGGTTCGCGACGTCTCGGGGGATCAGGGGCGAGGCCTTCAGGGTCACTGCCAGCGCGCGACGGACCTGCTCGGCGGCGTCGGCCGCCACGATCCTCAGGATATGGTGCGCCTCGGCCCGCTCGTCGTCGGTGAGATCGGACCGGTCCATGTGGCGGCAGAGGCGATGGGCGATCAGCGCCCGCTCCTCCGGCTCGGCGCCCTTCACGAGCATCCGGATGTCCGCATCGGTCAGTGCGGCCCGAGTGGTGGTCATGATGCCGACGGCGTGTCGCCTTCCCCTGCCAACCCGCCGATCATCGGTCATTAAGCTTAACGGTTCGTTGGGCGCCCGGGCTCTCGTTAAGGCTGTCCGGTAACCGCGCCACAAGGGAACGGCGATTAGGCTCGAGGTTCATGCTCGATCCGGATCCTGAGTGACCATGCCCTCCGCCGCGTCCGCTCCGTCACCCTGCAAAGGCCTGTCGATCGCCGACCAGTCCCTGGCCGCCCAGGAGGCGCTCCTCCCGCAGGCGCTCGGGGTGTTCGGCGTCTGCCTGCCGATCTACGTCTGGGCCGGGTCCTACGCCCAGAACTCGGCCTGGATGTCGGCCACCTTCGCCATCTTCGCCATCAACTGGGGCCTGTTCTATTTCGTCGTCCAGTGGCTGCGCCGGCCAGAGGCCAGGGAGACCGCCGGCCGGACCCGGGTTCACGTGCTCTGCGGCCTGCTCTGGTCGGGGGCGGTCTGGCAGATGGCGGCGTTCGCCGATCACGCCGGCCCCGCCCGCGACACCCTGTTGATGATGACGGTCGCCGCGGCGGTGGCCTGCCTCTTCTTCACCACCCCCCTGCTGCCGGCGCTGCTCATCGTCGGACCGCTGGCGATGGCCGGCCCCCTCGCCTTCCTGCTCTCGTCTTCCGAGAGCTCCGGGCTGGCGCGGATGGCCTGGGGCGCCTTCGCCTTCGCCTCCATGCTCTCGCTGATCCTGAACCAGAACCTGAGACGCCAGTTCGCCCTCGCCGCCGAACGGTCCACGCTCGCCGCGGAGCTGGCGGCGTCGCTGGAGGAGGCAGAGCGGCTGGCTCGTTCGAAGTCCGCCCTCGTCGCCACCCTGTCGCACGAGATCCGCAACGGCCTGACCGGCGTCGCCCACGTGCTGGCCTCCGCCGTGGGCCAGGGTGGCCGCGCCGCCCCCTCACGTGATCAGCTGGGGGCGGCCCTGAACGCCGCGAACGACCTGATCTCGGTCCTGAACGCCACCCTCGACACCGAAACCGCCGAGGCCGGCCGGCTGTCGGTGGACAACGTCCCCCTCGACGCCGCGCCCATGGTGCGCGAGCTCGCCGCCCTCATCCGGCCGGAGGCCGCCGCCAAGGGGCTGGAGGTGCAGGTGTTCGTCGAGCCGCAGCTCGAGGCGCGCGAGTCGGGCGCGGCGGTGGCCGATCCGACCCGGGTGCGCCAGGTGCTCGCCAACCTGTTCGGCAACGCCGTCAAATACACCCTGCGCGGACGGATCGAGGCGCGCGTGGAGCGCCGCGGCGCCGACCGCCTGGCGATCGCCATCGCCGACACCGGCCCCGGTCTTTCTCTGGAAGAGCTGGCCGAGGCCTTCGAGCCTTTCCACCGGGTCACCCGAACCGGGGCTGGCGTTCCGGGAGCGGGCCTTGGCCTTTCGCTGTCGCGCCAGCTGGCAAAGCTCATGGGCGCCGAGCTGACCGCCAGGTCGGCCCTCGGCGTCGGCAGCTGCTTCACCCTCGAGCTGGCCTACGACGAAAACGCCCGGGCGGAGATTTCGGCCGCGGTCGACGAGAGCGCGGTCGTGCAGGCGGCGGGGCTCAGGGTGCTGATGGCCGAGGACGACGGGCTGAACGCGGCCATGCTGCGCACCATCCTCGAACAGCTCGGCCACCAGGTGGTGCACGCTCAGAACGGACGCCGGGCCGTCGAGCTCGCCAAGTCGCTGGGCTTCGATCTTATCATGGTCGATGGCCGCATGCCGGTGATGGACGGGCGCGAGGCGATCCTGGCGATCCGGCGTCTGCCCGGCCCCGCCGCGGAGGCGCCGATCGTTGCGGTGATCGGGGGGGAAGCCCACGAGGCCAGCCAGTGCCTGGAGGCTGGCGCCGACAGCGTCATGCGCAAACCGGCCAACGTCGCCTCGGTCGCCCGGGCGCTCGCCGAGGCCACCGCCGCCCGACGGCCCAAGGCGGCTTGAGCCTGATCCTGCGGCTCAGCGGATGATGGCGGGGCCGTAGACGGCGAGCACCGCCGCGCTGAGGGCGAGCAGCAGGTACGGCTTCAGCCTGCCCTCCTTCGGCGGTGGCGCTTGCTCCCAGCGGACGAGAATTCGCGTCATGCCCGCGAGGATTCGTTCCCAGAGGTAAACGTCGTCTCAAGTTTCATGGTGACTCCTGCGCCGCGGCCCGGCCGAGCTGCGCCTTCAACGCGGCCCAGACCCGCTCCGGCGAAAGGTCGTTCAGGCACTTGAGGTGCCCGAGCGGGCAGCGCCGCTCGAAGCAGGGGCTGCAGGCCAGACCGAGGCTCAAGATCGCGGCCCGCCCGGAAAGCGGGGGCGTCGCGGCGGGCGAGGAGGAGCCGAACAGAGCCACCATCGGGCGGTCCAGCGCCGCGGCCACATGCATCAGGCCGGAATCGTTGCTGACCACCGCGGCGGCCGCCGCCACCAGATCGACGGCCTCCCCGAGATCCGTGCGGCCGACCAGGTTCACCGAGGCGCCGGGCGCCAGGGTCTCGATCTCCTCGCCGATCGGCGCGTCGTTCGGCGAACCCAAGAGCCAGGCGGCCAGCCCTTCGGCCGCGAGACGCCGGGCGAGGCTGGCGAAATGCGCCGCTGGCCAGCGCTTGGCCGGTCCGTATTCGGCGCCGACGCAAAGCGCCACCGCGCCCGCGCCCGATTCCAGCCCAAAGCGCCTCAGGGTCGCTCGCACCCGGTCCGGCTGGGCGCTCAGCCGGGGCGGCGGGGCCGGCGGCGGCGTGGCGGCGCCCCGAGGCTCGGCCAGCAGATTGAAGCGGTCCGCCAGGCGCGGAACGCGCCGCTCGTCCAGTCTCCGCGGATCGGTGAGCAGGAGCTGGCGCCCCTCGCGGACATAGCCGGTGCGGCGCGGGATCCGGGCCGCGAAGGGGATGAGCGCCGACTTCAGGGAATTGGGGAGCACGATCGCCGCGTCGAAGCGGCCCCTCAGCGCCCGGCCGAACCGCCACCTTTCCCCCAGGTTCAGCGCTCCGTGGGCAAAGGGGTTGGCGAGCGTCGCCGCAACGCCCGGCATCCGCTCCAGCACCGGAGCGAGATAGGCCGGCGCGAGCACGGTGATCCGGGCGGCCGGGTCCTTCCCCGTCAGCCGCTGGACGAGGCTTCCCATCATCACCGCGTCCCCAAGCCAGCTCGGGCCGACGATCAGCAGCTCCACGCGAATTCCTCGGTAAGGCCTCTCGACGCCGCTTTTCATCGGCGGGGATCACGCTCTAGTGTGCCCGCCCTAAGGCCGCCAGAGCCAGGAGGCGAGGAAACCGCCATGAAGTTCGGCATCTTCTATGAGCTGCAGCTGCCGAGGCCCTGGAACGCCGACAGCGAATGGCGGCTCTACCAGGACGCCCTCGCCCAGCTCGAGCTCGCCGACAAGCTCGGCTACGACTACGCCTGGGAGGTGGAGCACCACTTCCTCGAGGAATACTCCCACTCTCCCGCCCCCGAGGTGTTCCTGGCGGCGGCCAGCCAGCGCACCCGCAACATCCGCCTCGGCCACGGAATCTTCCAGCTCACCACCAACCATCCGGCCAAGGTGGCCTCGAAGGTGGCGGCCCTCGATCTGGTCAGCAACGGGCGCGTCGACCTCGGCATGGGCGAGAGCGCCAGCATCACCGAGCTCGCCCCGTTCAAGGTCTCCATGGAGGAGAAGCGGGCCATCTTCGAGGACGCGGTCCGTTGCCTGGTCCCGATGTTCGCCGACGGCGGTTCCGAGCACCACGGCGCGTACTTCGACTTTCCGCTGCGCAACGTCCTGCCCAAGCCGCGGCAGAAGCCCCACCCGCCACTCTGGACCGCCTGCTCGCAGCTCCAGACCATCGCCTACGCCGGCGAGAAGGGGTTGGGCGCGCTCGGCTTCCAGTTCGTCAGCGCCGACGCCGCCCACGCCTGGGTCCACGCCTACTACAACGGGCTCACGCGGCGGCTCGACCGGCTGGCCGACTACCAGGTCAATCCGAACATCGCCCTCGTCTCGTTCTTCATGTGCGCCCGCACCGACGAAGAGGCCCGGGCCAAGGCCGACGGCGCCACCTTCTTCCAGTTCTGCCTGCGCTACTACAACAGCGGAGACCGGGCCCGTCCCGCCCCTGGAACCGTCAACATGTGGGACGAGTACCTGAAGTGGAAGAGCGCCAACCAGGAGGCCGCCGATCGGGCGCTTTCCGGAGGGCTGATCGGCTCACCCGAGACGATCCGCCGGAAACTGCGCAAGTTCGAGCAATCCCACATCGATCAGGTGATCCTGCTGAACCAGGCCGGCCGCACGACGCATCAGGACATCTGCGATTCCCTCGAGCTGTTCGCCGAGGAGGTGATGCCGGAGTTCCACGCCCACGTGCCCGCGCACGAAGCCTGGAAAGCCGATGTGCTGGCGGGCCGCATCGCGCTCGAGGAGATCGACACCTCCAACCTGACCAACAACGTCAGCGCCAAGGCGCCGGTGGTGACGGCGGGCTAAGGGGTTACGCCGGCTTCAGAAGGCCCGCCGCAGCTCGTCGGCGAGGTCGGTCCTCTCCCAGCTGAACCCGCCGTCCGGCTCGGGCTGGCGGCCGAAGTGGCCGTAGGCGGCGGTGCGGGCGTAGACTGGCCGGTTGAGGCCGAGATGCTCGCGGATCGCCCGGGGCGTCGCCCCGCCGATCAGCTCGGGCAGCAGCCTCTCCAGCTTGGCGGGATCGATGTGGTTGCCGCCGTGCAGGTCCACGTAGAAGCTCAACGGCGCGGCGACGCCGATGGCGTAGCTGATCTGGATGGTGCAGCGGGCCGCCAGCCCGGCGGCGACCACGTTCTTGGCCAGGTACCGGCAGGCGTAGGCGGCCGAGCGGTCCACCTTGCTGGGGTCCTTGCCCGAGAAGGCCCCGCCGCCGTGCGGCGCCGCGCCGCCATAGGTGTCGACGATGATCTTGCGTCCGGTGAGGCCGCAGTCTCCGTCCGGGCCGCCGATGACGAAGTTGCCGGTGGGGTTGACGTGCCAGGCCGTTTCGTCGGTGACGAAGCCGTCCGGGAAGACCTCGAGCACGTAGGGGCGCGTCAGCTCCGCCACGTCCGCAGGGGTGAGGCCGTCGCGATGCTGGGTGGAGAGCACGATCGAGGCGGCCCGGACCGGCCGGCCGTTCTCGTAGATCAGGGTGACCTGGCTCTTGGCGTCCGGCTCCAGCTCCGGCCGCTCGCCCGAATGGCGGGCCTTGGCCAGCCGCTTCAGGATGTTGTGCGAATACTGCAAGGTCGCCGGCATCAACTCCGGCGTCTCGTCGGTGGCGTAGCCGAACATGATCCCCTGGTCGCCGGCTCCCTCGTCCTTGTTGCCGGCGGCGTCGACACCCATGGCGATGTCGGCCGACTGGGCGTGGAGGTGGCAGGCATAGTCGGCGTTCTTCCAGTGGAAGCCGGCCTGCTCGTAGCCGATGTCGCGGATCGCGGCGCGGACCTTGGCCTCGAGTCCCTCCACCACGCCGGCCGGCCCGCGCACCTCGCCGGCCAGGATGATCCGGTTGGTGGTGACCATGGTCTCGCAGGCCACCCTGGCCATGGGGTCGGCGCCCAGGAAGGCGTCCACCACCTCGTCCGAGATCCGGTCGGCCACCTTGTCCGGGTGACCCTCCGAGACGCTCTCGCTGGTGAACATGTAGTCCTTACGCTCGCCCATGGGCTCTCCTCTTACGCAGGCGTCAGTCTTCGGGCCGCCGCCAGGTCCGCCAGCGCGACCTGCGGCCTGGGGCCGTAGTGCGAAATCACCTCGGCGGCCGCCAGCGAGCCGAGGCGCGCGCAGTCGGCGAGCGGGCGCCCGCGCGCCAGGCCGAACATGAAACCGGCGGCGTACTGATCCCCGGCCCCGGTGGTGTCGATCACCGCGTCCACAGGCTCGGCCGGGACCGCATGCGCCTCGGTCTTGGTCACCGCCACCGAGCCGCGCTCGCTGCGGGTGAGCGCGGCGATGCGGCAGCGTCCGCGGACGGCCGCGGCGGCGGCCTCGAAATCGCTGGTCTCGAACAGGGCGCAGATCTCCGCCTCGTTGGCGAAGAGGAGGTCCACTTCCGTCTCGATGAACTCCAGCAGCCCCTTGCGGTGGCGCTCCACCACGAAGGAGTCGGAAAGGCTGAGGGCGATCATCCGGCCCGAGGCGCGCGCCAGCCCCGCCGCCTTGGCGAAGGCCCGCCGCGCTTCCGGCGGATCGAAAAGGTAGCCCTCCAGATAGACGATCGCCGCCCCCTCGATCACCGCCGGGGCCACGTCGGCGGCGGCAAGCTCGGTGGCCGCCCCCAGAAAGGTGCACATGGTGCGCTGGCCGTCCGGCGTCACGTTGACGAGGCAGCGGCCGGTGGCCGCGCCGCCCTTCAACGGCGCGGTCTCGAAAGCCGCGCCGATGGCGCGCATGTCGTGGGCGAAGACCTCGCCCAGCTGGTCGTCCGCCACCTTGCCGATGTACGCGGCCCGCCCGCCCAGGCTAGCGACACCCGCCACCGTATTGCCCGCCGATCCGCCGGAGGTCTCGATGCCGGGCGCCATCTTGGCGTAAAGGGCGCGCGCACGGCCCTCGTCGATGAGCATCATCGAGCCCTTCGTCAGCGCGTGCTCGGCCAGGAACGCCTCCCCCGCCGGCGCGATCACGTCGACGATGGCGTTGCCGATGGCGGCGATGTCGAAATGGGCGGACATGCGGATTTCTTTATATGACCGCGCCCGCCGTCTCAAGTTGGGAACCGCGTCGGGCTGTGGCCTGTAATTGACCCACCGGCCGATGAGGCAGACCATATCGACCGTCCTCAGCAGACCAACGGTCAGGCAGGAGATATGGAATGTCGGGACTGATCCCGTGGCGGCCCCTCTCGGAAACGTTCGGCGCGGAGGCCGACATCGATTTGTCGCAGCCGTTCACGCCGCAAATGCTGGAGGCCTGGCGGGAGCTCTTCCGCACCCGCCATCTGATCCTGGTGCGTTGCGGAGCGCTGGAGACGGAGGCCCAGGAGCGGGCGACACGCGCGTTCGGCGAACTGCTTGTCGGCCGAGACGCGCAAGACCAGCCGTCGACGCTCACCTACGTCTCCACCAACGAGGAAAAGGGCGGATTGGGGACGACGGAGCTCGCCTTCCATTCGGACTTCTCGTTCACGCCCAAGCCGCTGGAGGGCATTTGCCTCTATGGCGACTCGGTGGTGGACGGCGCCTCCTCGACCAAGTGGATCAGCGCCATCGACGGCTACAACGGCCTCTCGCCGTCCTTGCGCAAGCGCATCGCCGATCTCAAGGTGGTGAACGTCATCTCGAACATCCGCCTCAAGCGCAACCGCTTCAACGGGTGCGAGCCCACCTTGCCGGCGACCACGCACCCGATCGTGCGCCACACCCCTTCGGGCGAGGCGTTCCTCTATGTCAACGAGGCCCAGACCGACCATATCGTCGGGCTTTCCGCAGCCGACAGCGACGCTATCCTCGACGAGCTCTTCGCCAGCCTCTACGCGTCGGGCCGTGTGGTGGAGCATCCCTGGCGCAAGGGCGATCTGGTGATCTGGAACAACTGGGTGTTGCAGCACGCGCGAGGGGAGGTGTCGGGCGTGGGCGAGCGCACCCTGAGGCGCTTCCAGATCGGGGGCGTTCCACTCGCCGAGCAGTTCCCCGACTTCATGGCGACCATGAGAGCGACCTACGGGCGCGGTCTCGTGCCCGCAGGCTACGATTGAAGGGCCTGGTCGGTGGCGACCTCCTCCGCCGAATATAGCGCTACCTATTTGCAGCTCACGGCTCACGTTCGGCGCTTGAGAGCGCGTGGATTTCGCGCAGAAACGGTGAAAGGGTTGTCGTCGCAGCCGACGTAGCGCTACCTGTTTGCCGCTCGCGAGATTCACGCGCAGCAACGCAAAGGCGGCGCACGGGCCGGACGTGGGTGGAAAATGGGAATGCTGGACGGAAGAGCGGCGATCATCACCGGCGCCGGGCGCGGCATCGGCCGCGGCTTCGCGATCGCCATGGCCCGGGAGGGCGCCTCCGTGGTGGTGGCTTCGCGCACGCCCTCGACGGTCGAGGAAGTCACCGGCGTCATCAGGGGCGAGGGCGGGAGAGCGTCGCCCTTCGTCTGCGACGTGGGCGAACGCGACCAGCTGAAGGCCCTGGCGGACGCCGCCGTCAAGGCGTTCGGCACGGTCGACATCCTGGTCAACAACGCCCAGGGCTTCGGCACGCCCGACAATCCGGTCGGCACCATGCCCCACTCCCCGGTGGAGACGATCACCTTCGAGGAGATGGAATACACACACCGGACGGGCTTCTACGCCACCCTCTGGCTGATGCAGTACTGCTTCCCCCACATGAAGGCCCAGGGCCGGGGCCGGATCATCAACATCGGCTCGCGCAGCGGCCAGCGCGGCAACGAGTTCGTCGCCTGCTACAACTCCAACAAGGAAGCCATCCGCGGCCTCAGCCGCACGGCCGCCCGCGAGTGGGCCCGATACGGGATCACCGTCAACGTGATCAACCCGTTGCTCGAGAGCAATTCCCTCGAGACCCTGCGCCACCGCAGCCCCGAGACGGCGCAGCGCATCGCCGACCGCATCGCGACCCTGCCCATGGGGCGCTATGGCGACCCGATCGAAGACGGCGCCCCGCTGGCGGTGTTCCTGGCATCCGACGCGTCGCGCTACGTCAGCGGCCAGACGATCATGCTCGACGGCTCCGACTACACCTACGCCTGAGACTGCCGCCTAGGCCGGCTGGCGGGAGCTTGCGAGCTTGACGTCCGCCTGGCCCCAGGCCTTCTCGAACCGCGCTCGGACCTTGGCCGCCTCCTCGGTCTTGCCCTGGGCCTCGAGCGCCTGCGCAAGGCCGAACAGCGCCCAGCCGTCGTCGCGGTAGACCTTCAGGCTC
>JAFBAO010000060.1 GCA_019247715.1 Caulobacteraceae bacterium | reverse complement strand
GGGCTCCAGGCCGATCTTCATCATCACCGTGGAGGGGAAGTCGTTGCGGTTGGCGCGCACGCCCAGCCGCACCTTGGTGCAGGCGCCGTGGACGGTGTCGACCACCTGGGCGGAATCCACCTGGAGGTCCGGCGTGGTGGTCGAGAGGGCGTAGGTCAGCCACTCCGGGGTGACCTCCTCGATCGACGTTGGGACTTCTTGCATTTCACCTCCCTGCGGGTTCTCGGGCGCGAGGCCGCGCCGCGGTTTGATAGCAGACACTAACAATCCCGCGCCGCCGCTTGAACCCCCGCCCGCGTCTCTCGTCCGCCGGCGGGCGCGGAAAGGCGAAATCGCGGAAGGACCCTGGATCGGCGCGAGCGTCGCTGACAGTCTGGCGCGGACGCAGACAAGGGCGAGGCGAGATGGACACCGATCTCTTCAGACTGGCCGGCAAGACGGCCCTCGTCGTGGGCGGCGGCCAGGGCATCGGAGAGGCGACGGCGCTCCTTCTCGCGCGGGTGGGCTGCGCCGTCGCGGTGGTCGACCTGGAGGCCGAGCGGGCCGAGAAGGTGGCCGCGGCGGTCCGCGCCCTGGGGCGCCCGGCCGCGGCGATCGTGGCCGACGTGCTGGACGACGCGGCCCCCGAGCGGATCGTCGCCGAAACGCTGGAGGCGCTGGGCGGCCTCGACGTGATGGTCTGCATCGTGGGCGCGGCCGGGTTCGGCGGGGTGCTGGAGATGACGCCTAAGACCTGGGACGCCGAGCACGCCCGCAACCTCCGCTATTTCTTCTTCATGTGCCAGGCGGCGGCGAGGTCGTTCGTGCGGCGCAAGACGGCGGGCGTGATCGTGGGCCTCGGCACCGCCGGCGCGGTGGGCTTCTCCTCCATGCCCTTCGCCCCGGCCTACGGGGCCGCCAAGGCCGGACTGATCCACCTTGTGCGCAGCCTCGCCGGCGAGCTCGGCGAATACGGGGTGCGGATCAACGCCGTGGCCCCCGGCCTCACCCTGACGCCGCGCATCGCCGCCCGCCCGGGGGCCGCCGCCTACGGGGCCCGCGCGCCGCTCGGCCACGCCGCGGCCACGCAGGACATCGCCAAGGCGGTGCTGTTCCTGGCCTCCGACCTCGCCAGCCACGTCACCGGAGTCACCTTGCCGGTGGACGGCGGCTCCAGCGCCTCCTCCGACGACCTCACCGGCGCCCGCGCCAAATCCGCCCGCAACCGCAGGGCCATGGGGCTGGATGTCTGAGGGGGAGCCGGCCGCGTAACCCCTTACGAGAGCGCTCGGCGCCCCGTATCGCCGCCTCCGCTCAGCGCCGGTGGTGGTGATGGCCGGCGTGGTGCATGCGCTGGCCCAGATGGCGCAGACCATGGCCGAGCCCGTAGCCCAGGCGATGCAGGCCGTGCCCCAGGACCATGAACGGGCGGACGTGGCGCGCGCAGGCCGCGCCGCCTGCCGACACGGACATCAGGACCGCGGCGACGACGATCAGCGGCAATCGGCCGGGCGCGCGCCGGCGGGCGTAGGCAGTCATCTGGGCGGCTCCAGCTGGCGGGGCTCCTATCATGCCACGCCAGGCAGCGGATGGGGCATCCGGGTTAAGAGGCCCTCAATGCGATTCGACGCCGGCCGGGACGCCGAGGGAATATTGCTCCTGTCCCCGCATTCGGTCCCCGCATTCGAACTTCGGACTCTTGACTCTAGGCCTTGGCCTTCTCCCGCAGCCGCGCCGCGTGCCGGTGCGCCTCGCCTACGGTCTCGGCCTGCCTCGCCACCCGCTCGGCCTGCTTGGCCAGGTCGAGCCATTCCGCGGCGACCTCCAGCAGCTCTGCGCGCTGGGCAGGCGAGCGGGCCGCCAGGTTCTCCGCCTGCAAGGCGCGATGCCGGTAGCGCTCGACCCGCTGCATGCAGAGCCAGATGCGGCTGGAGGCCGCCGGATCGACCTCCCGGCCGCCCGGGGAGCCTTCCTGGTCGCGTCCGATGGCCTGCAGGCGGCGCGCCACGTCCGTCCAAAAGCGCAGGGCCCACCCAAGGCCCAGGCGCTTGCAGTCCTCCAGGCACAGCGCCACGGCCGGCGCCGCCTCGGAGCCCAGTCGCATCCAGAGCTGTCGCGCCGCGTTTTCCGCCGACATGCGCGCCTCCTGATCCCGTCGCCGACTGAAGCATCACCTCCGGCCCCTTCGCCATCCGGCGCATCCCGCAGAAGTGGGCTCGGGCCGGGGCGCGGGCGCGTCGGGCCCAAGGTTCGCGATTGGTCTTCGGGCGCCAGCGCTCGGAGCGGGCGGAGATAGGCCTGGACGGCGACGCGGAACTGAGCGCGGGAATGCGGGGCGAGGAGCAGGGCCACGACGATCGGCTCAGGGAAATATGGCTCCCGTCACCGTATTCGGAGCTCCGGGGAGGGCGAGAGGCATGAGCCGGGCGACGTCCACGATCAAGTCCGGCGTGGCCGGGGGGCCGGGCTTCGCGGCCTTCCAGGCGCTGCTGGCGCTCGGCTGGCTGGTGCTGATCTACGTGAGCGTGGAGGCGGTGCGGCGGCTGGGGCTGGCCGCCGGCGGCGCCACCTTCGTGGCCGACTTCGCCCATCCCTGGCGGGCCCAGTACGACACCGACTTCAGCCTGCACCTGCTGCTCGCGGCCGCCTGGATGGTCTACCGCTCGCGGCCCTGGTACGCGGGCGTGGTCTGCGCCCTTCTGGCCGTCAACCTCGGCGGCGCCTTCACCCTCGCCTATCTGCTGGTGGTCTCGGTCCGCGCCCGGGGCGACATGCGCAAGGTGCTGCTCGGTTGGCGCGCCGCGCCCAGCCCCTGACGCCGACCCTCTTCGCCCTTCCCCGTCCCCGAACGAAAGGTCTTCCCCCATGGCCGCCCCGACCCCCCTCTACGCCTCCGTCGGCTCCAACGACCTGCCGCGCGCCATGGCCTTCTACGCCGAGCTCTTGGGCGCCATCGGCTGGACCAAGATGTTCGACAACCCGGGCGGCGGGGCGTTCTTCGGCCATCCGAACACCGGCATGTTCGCGGTGGTGAACCCCTTCGACAAGCAGCCCGCCAGCGTGGGCAACGGGACCATGGTGGGCTTCGCCCTGCCCTCGAACGAAGCGGTGGACGCCTTCTACGAGAAGGCCCTGGCGCTCGGCGGGACCGACGAGGGCCCGCCCGGCGACCGCGGCGGCGGCGCCCACTTCGCCTACTTCCGGGACCTCGACGGCAACAAGCTCTGCGCCTTCCACTGGGTGCTGCCGAGCTAGCCCGCCCCCCTCGGAGGGCGCGCCGAGCGACCAAGCATGGCTGACGATCCGCAATCGACGTCCCGCGTCCGCGAGGGCCTGGCGCGGGCCATGGCCCGGCTGGGCGCCGGCGAGGTGACGGCGCTGACCCGGCTCTCGGGCGGCGCCAACATGGAGAGCTGGTCGTTCGACTGGGGCGGCGGCGGCTATGTCCTGCGCCGCGCGCCCTCGGCGCAGATGATGGCCGGGCGGGCGCTGAGCCTCGAGCAGGAGGCGCGCATCATCCGCGCCGTGCGCGCCGCCGGCGTACGGGCGCCGCAGATCGTCGTGGAGCTTGCGCCGGAGGACGGGCTGGGGGCCGGATTCGTGATGGGCCGGATCACCGGCGAGGTGAGCCCGACGGCGATCCTGGCGGACCCGCCCCCGTCCCTGCTGGCCGACATCGCCCGGGAGCTGGCGGCCGTCCACCGCACGCCACCCGCCGCCCTAGAAGGCGCGCCGCGCATGGACACCGCCGAGGCGCTGGCGGGGCTCAAGGCCCGGTTCGCGGCCTATGGCGGCGACCGGCCGATTCTGGCGCTGGCCATCCGCTGGCTGGAGGACAACCTGCCGGCGCCCGCGCCGCCGGCGCTGGTCCACGGCGACCTGCGCATGGGCAACCTGATCGTCGCGCCGGAGGGGCTGGCGGCGGTGCTCGACTGGGAGCTCGCCCACATCGGCGACGCCCACGAGGATCTGGCCTTCGGCTGCATGACCGTCTGGCGGTTCGGCCACATCGAGCGGCCGGCGTTCGGGCTGGGGAGCCTCGAGGACTTCTTCGCCGCCTACGAGGCCGAGAGCGGGACGACGGTGGACCCCGTCCGCTTCCGGTTCTGGCTGATCTACCGGACCCTCTGGTGGGCGCTGGGCTGCCTGCAGATGGGCGACCACTGGCGCAGCCGCGCCGACCGCAGCCTGGAGCGCGTGGTGATCGCCCGCCGGGCCAGCGAGAACGAGCTCGACCTCCTGCTGCTGCTGGAGGAGGCGGCGCCGGCGGCCGAGCGCGAGCGCCCGCTGCCGCCCCCGGCCCCCGCCGCGCCTGAGCGGATCGGCGAGCCGGACGCGCGCGAGCTGCTCGCCGCGGTGGCCGAATGGCTCGAGAGCGACGTCAAGGCCCGCAGCGCCGGCCGCGAGAAGTTCCTGGCCGCGGTGGCCATCAACGCCCTCGGCATCGCCGGGCGCGAGCTCGGCGGCGGCGCGCGGGCGGAGGACGCGGACCTCGCCCGGGACCTGCTTGGCGGCCGCCTGGGCCTGGCCTCCCCCGGCGTCCTGGCGCGGCTGCGGCGGATGGCGATCGACAAGCTCGCCGCCGACGTGCCGAAATACGCCGCGCTCGCCCGCGCGCGGTTGCTCTGGAACGGCTAGGGGTGGGCGGGATCAGGTGGAACATTCACCCAACCACCCGCTCATCCCGGCGAAAGCCGGGACCCAGGCAGGACTTTGGAGGAAGCCCCGGCCGGCGCCCGGCCTGCCGCTGCTCGAGGAGGAGACGACGCATGGATTTCTCGTTGCCAGAGGACCTGAAGGCCTATCTCGCCGAGCTGGACCGGTTCATCGCCGCCGAGATCAAGCCGCTGGAGGATGAGGACGACAACATCCGCTTCTTCGACCACCGCCGCGAATGGGCCCGCACCGACTTCGAGAACGGCGGCCTGCCGCGCGAGGAATGGGAGGCGCTGCTGCGCGAGGCTGCCCGGCGGGCCGACAAGGCCGGCCACTGGCGCTTCTCGGCGCCCAGGAAGTACGGCGGCAAGGACGGATCGCACCTCTGGATGGCGGTGATCCGCGACCATCTCGCCCAGCGCGGCCTCGGCCTCCACAACGACCTGCAGAACGAGCACAGCATCGTCGGCAACTTCCCGTTCGTGGCGATGTTCGAGACCTTCGGCGACGAGGCGCAGAAGCAGGAGTTCATCCTCGGAGGCTTCGAGGGGACGCGGCGGGCCGCCTTCGGCCTCACCGAGCCCGATCACGGCTCGGACGCCACCCACATGGAGACCCGGGCGGTCCGCGAGCGGCGCGACGGGGTCGACGGCTGGCTCATCAACGGCCGCAAGATGTGGATCACCGGCATGCACACCGCCTCGCACTGCGCCGCCTTCGTGCGCACCGGCGGCAAGGACGGCGAGGCGCGCGGGATCAGCTGCCTGCTGGTCCCCAGGGGAACGCCGGGCATGACGGTGGACGAGTACATGTGGACCTTCAACATGCCCACCGACCACCCGCGCATGACCTTCAAGGACGTCTGGGTCCCGGACCAGGCCCGCCTCGGGCCGGTCGACGGGGGCCTGGCCATCGCCCAGAGCTTCGTCCACCAGAACCGCATCCGCCAGGCGGCCGGCTCGCTGGGCGCGGCCAGTTTCTGCATCGAGGAAAGCGTCCGCTACGCCCGCCAGCGCAAGCCGTTCGGCCAGGAGCTGGCGCGCAACCAGGCCATCCAGTTCCCGCTCGTGGAGCTGGCGACCCAGGCCGAGATGCTGCGCCTCTTGATCTACAAGACCGCCTGGGAAATGGACCAGATGCCGCACGCCGAGATCGAGCACCGGCTGAGCGACAAGATCAGCATGTGCAACTACTGGAGCAACCGGCTGTGCTGCGAGGCCGCCGACCGGGCCATGCAGGTGCACGGCGGCATCGGCTATTCCCGCCACAAGCCCTTCGAGCACATCTACCGTCACCACCGGCGCTACCGCATCACCGAGGGCGCCGAGGAGATCCAGATGCGCAAGGTCGCCGCCTACCTGTTCGGCTACCTGGGTCCCCGCCGCGACGCCCTGCGGGCCGAGGCCGAGCGCGCGCGGAGCTCCTGAGCGCCACCTCCCCACCTCCTTTCCGTCACCCCGGCCGCAGCGCTCGAAGAACACAAAGAAATACGCCTAAGCTTTTGACATTACTCGCCCGCACCCCGTCCGGCCCCGGGCGGCGCGGGTCGCCGGCGTGGCCGCATGCGGCGAAATGGCCCGGCCCCGCTGCGGGCGCGGCGTCCTATCTAGGCGCGACGATCCGGGATTGTTCGCAGCCGCCGCTGCGGGTTATCCCCTATTGCGAAACGGGGAGACGCCCTCAGCCGTGAACCATCGCCGCCTCTTCCTCAAGGCCTCGGTGGCCGCCCTTGGCCTCGGCGCCCTGGCGCGGCCGGCCCTGGCGCTGGCCGCCGATCCGGGCCTCGTGGCCGCCGCCAAGGCCGGGCTCGAGCGGGCCGGCGCCCGGGCCGCGCGCCGCGACCTGGTGGGCGTGGCCGACTTCAGCCGGCCCTCGCGCACGCCGCGCCTGCACCTGGTGGACCTGGAGGGCGGCCGGGTGGAGAGCCTGCTGGTGGCGCACGGGCGCGGATCGGACCCCGACCACACCGGCTGGCTCAGCCGCTTCTCCAACACCCCGGGCTCGGCGGCCACCTCCGAGGGCGACTACGTCACCGGCGGCTACTACGACGGCCACCACGGCCGCTCCATGCGCCTGACCGGCCTCGACCCCACCAACGACAACGCCGAGTCCCGCGAGATCGTCGTGCACTCGGCCTGGTACGTGGGATCCGAGGTGATCGCCGCCCACGGCGTCTTGGGACGCAGCGAGGGCTGCTTCGCGGTCAGCCAAGCGGACCTGCCGCGGGTGCTGGACCGCCTCGGCCCCGGCCGCCTCCTCGTCGCGCGCAAGCTCTAGCCCCTCCTCCCCGCGAAGCCGGGGAGAAGATGGCCCTATCGGCGCCGGGCGGCCAGGCGGTCGGCCAGGCGCAGCCACATCTGGGCGAGCTGGCGTTCGGCGAAGTACTTCGTCCCGCCCCCCACCGAGAGGCGGGCGGCCCGGTGACGGTAGGTCTCGATGCGCTGCATCAACCGCCAGGTGGGCTCCTTGGCGAAGGGTTGCCGCAGGTGCAGGGCGGTCAGCCGGCCGATCGACAGGCTGGCCGGCTTCGGAGGCGCGATGGGACGCCGGATCAGCTCCCGGCCACGGTCCCCGAGGCGCGCGACCCTGAAGTGCAGCTCCGCCATGACCCGCGGGCCGTCGGGCTCGATGAGCCGCCGCTGCGCGTCCGGGACGGAGACGCCGACCAGGGCCCCCGCTCCATGGGCGACGTCGCCGACCGGGAAGACCATCCCGAAGACCCGGAAAGGCGGTCCCCTGCGCCGTTGCGCCGTCAGCCGGCCCATCCACGGAAGGCCCGCCTGCGTCAGGGCGGTGGCCTTGGCGACCTCGCCGCGATGCGACCCGTCCGGGATGACGTCGAGGACGCTGCGGGACATGACCTCGAAGGCCCGCCAGCCGTAGAGCCGTTCGGCGTCGGCGTTCCAGTAGATGATGGCGGCCTCGCCGGTCGTGGCGGTGACGGCGGCCCGCGCGAAGGTCGGCAGGGGTCGGGCGAGCACGCTCTCGATCGCGCGGCCCTTCACGGGCAGGCCAGCCGTTGCGTTCATGCGTGGCCGAGTTGGTGTAGGCGTCCCGCCTCCCGACTAAACCATGATGCGAGGCGGCGAAACCGCCCGGCAGTTGAATCGCGCCCCAGCTTCAACGGTCTCCGATTGCAAAACGCGAATTCTTTGCGGGGCCGGCGCGACCTCTCACCCTTCCCGACGGCGTGATCAGCGGCGCCCGCACCGCCATTGCCAAGCCAGATCCGAAACGCGAGGATGAGCGCCAGGGTCCGCCTGGAGGGCTTGGATGACTCCGAAGACGGCCGCAGCCTTCGGGCTGGCCGCCGCGGTGGCGGCGAGCGCGCCGTGCGCGGTCTTGGCGAGCGAGCGCGCCGTGCGGCAGGTGAGCTTCCCGAGCGCCGACGGCCGCACCGAGCTGGTGGGCTACCTCTTCGTTCCCGATCGCGCCGCCGGACGCGCGCCCGCCATCGTGCTGATGCACGGACGCTCGGGCGCCTACACCAAGGCCGCGGACGGCGACTACTCGGCCCGCACCCTGCGTCGCCGCGACGAGACCTGGGCCCGGTTCTGGCGGGCGCGCGGCTACGAGGTGCTGATCGTCGACAGCTTCGGACCGCGCGGCTACCCCGCCGGCTTCGCGGCCGGCTCGCACGCCGAGCGGCTTGCCTCGGTGGACGAGGTGACGGTGAGGCCCTTCGACGCCTACGGGGCGCTGGCGTTCCTGCAGGACCGCCCCGAGGTGGCCGGCGACCGGATCGGGCTCATGGGATGGTCCAACGGGGCCAGCGCCACGCTGGCCTCCGTGGCGCGCGACGGCGCGGCCTCGGGCGGCCGCTCGGCGCGCAACGGCTTTCGGGTCGCTCTCGCCTTCTATCCCGGCTGCGGGCTGAACGGCGCCTTCGACGGCGGCTACAAGCCCTATGTCTTCGTGAAGATCTTCATCGGAACGGCCGACGAGGAAGTCTCACCCGAGGCGTGCCGCCGCCTGGCCGCCAGGAACGCGCAGATCGGCGGGGGCGTCGACCTGACGACCTATCCGGATGCGACGCACGACTTCGACGACCCCCTGAACCACCGCCAGGACAATCCCGCCAACGCGAGCGCCAAGGCCGATGCGACGGCCGCGGCGGCGGCTTTCTTCGACGCCAATCTGCGTCCCTGATCGCCGGCCTCGCGCGAGGGCCGCCTAGTGCCTGAGTCCGAAGTTCGCCAGTGGATGGGACGGGCGCCGAGCGAACTTCAAATTCACCACCCTAGAGCTTGCCGCAGCGCTCGATCCTGCAGTGGCGCGCGTGCTGCTGGCGGCATTCGGAAAGCGCTCCGGCCCGCGCCTCGGCATGGGAATGCCCGTCGATCTGGAACGGCGTCTGCGCCGGGTCGTCGTGGGCGCCGGTCTGACCCACGGCGGCGCACTGCCATCTCGGAAGGTCCATCGTACGTTCCCCGGGCGAGAGGCCGGCGGCCGCCGCGGGCGTCCCCGACAGGGCGATGAGAGCCGCAAGCGCGGCCGCAGACCTACAAATGTTAGAGCAGATCGCACCGGCAGCCCCCCAGGATCGGCTAGATCAGTCAGATCGCCGCGCGAAGTCCGTCTCGCGCAGGCCTGAAGAGTAGGCCGGGAAAGCTTTGTCGCATAGGCCGTCCGCCGGGCTGAAGACGGTATGTCGCCCAGTTTCCTTCGACACTGCTTCGGCTTGGCCTTGCGCTCGGCTTCGAGGGGCGGAATGAATAGCGTGGCCGCCCCAATCTGGGCGTCCGGCGGGGGGTGAGGATGGCGAGGCAGGTCCGAGCGGCGGCGCGGGCGGGCGCGGCGGCGATGTTGGCGTGGGCGCTGGGCGTCCTGATCGCCGGGCCGGCCTGGGCGGCCCCCGCGAGCGGCTGCGATGCTTCGGACCTCGGCCGCCAGGTCGAGGAGGCCGTCGCGCCGATGTCCCAGCGAGCCCAGATCCTGGCGGCGGAGATCGGGAATTTCCGCCGAGGTCTCGACTATCTCAGGCAGCAAGCGGCGCCGCTGAGGGCGCAGGCGCAGAGCACCACCGCCGCGGCCGCCACCTACGACGGCCTCCTGCAAGCCCTCCATGAGACCTCCATGGCGCTCGGCCAGCTGCTGGACCGCGACATGAGCTCGTTGATGGACGCCTACGCCGAGAGCCCGCCGGCGCGCGACGGCGCCCTGCTGCGGGAGCTCGATGAGCGGCTGCGCTTTTGCGAGCAGAGGATCGCCGCGGCCCAGCGCCCCGAGCCGCAGGCGCCGGCGCAGGAGCCGCAGGGGCCGGCCGGCGCCCACCCGCAGGCGCCGCGCTACCGCACGCCGGGCTTCGGCAGAGAGAGTCCTTGAGGGGGCGGCCCGCCGCGGAGCAGGCGAAGGAGGGGGAGATGAGCGCGGCGAGGCGTTGGATGCGGGCGGCGGTCATGCCGGTCCTCGGATGCGCGGCGGCATTGGCGTTGGCGCCGGCGCTGGCGACGTCGGCCGGGACCAGCTTTCCCGGCGCGGTCCGCCAACGACCGTCGCCGCCGCCGGTTTCGTCCCCTGGGCCCGCGCCTTCCCGGCCGGCCGCGACGGCGCCTCCCACCGAGCCGGGCGGCGGCCGTTTCGACCATTCGGCGCGCGAGACCGAGCGCGTCCGCCCGCCCGCGGCGCCCACGGGCCTGACCCTCACCAGCGACTGGAGGGTCTGCGCCGAGCACGCCGGCCCCTACGGCGCGCGCCTTTGCGAGCGCCTGCGCGGCGCCGGCGGCTACGCGCTCGTCTGGGACTACGACGGCGCCGAGGCGAGCGGCTTTCGGGTCTATCGCCTCCTCCACGGCCGGCCCGAAGCGGCCGGCGAGGCGGGCCCCGGAACGACCTCGCTGGTCCTGGAGCCGTCGGACCTGAACGCCTGCTGGGCCGTCAGCAGCCTGGCGGACAGCCGCGAGTCGGCGCTCAGCGACCGCTACTGCCCGGACCCCGGCCTGGTGCAGGGCGACGGGGCCGGTGAGCCCGCCGCCGAGCCGCCTGCGCCGCCGCCGGCGCCCTGGCCGGACGCGCGCCAGCCCAGATCTCGCCCCGGCCCCGACCTCGGCGATTCGGGCAGTCCGCCCCCCGAGCGGCCGCCCTACGCGGCGTCCGGCGCCGGCGAGGTGAACGGCGCGTTTCCGCCGCCGAGCGCGCCCTCGCCCCGGCGCCCGGCGACGCCCGCGAAGCTGCCCACGCCTTCAGGCCGGGACTGCGGAACCCTGCCGAGGGACCTCTACCTCGACGAGTACATGCGCACCGGCGGCCCCGACGGCCCCATGGGCTGCCCGCTCGACGGCAGCCCGCGCCCCATCCCCACCGACGCCGAGGGCGGCGTCTGGTATTTCGAGAACGGCTCGATCGCCACCAGCCCGGCGGTCTGGCCGCACGGCGTGGCGGCCGCCTTCCAGCAGGGGAACAGCATCACCGTCGACTGGGCCGTGGACTTCGGCGTGGCCGAGCCGGCCCAGTATTCCTACGACAAGTTCGTGGTGGCCTGGACCGATCCGCAGCTGGGCCGCCAGCAGGACGACGCCTTCGCCAAGCTGGACGCGCCGCGCGACACCCATCTGAGGTCTCAGGGGACCTATTCGATCGGGATCTGCAGAGGCCAGCCCGAGGGGCCAGACTGCTCGTACGGGACCGGGATCTCGGGGGTCGACGGAACGGTGAGCGTCCAGCTCGAGGGCTGCGACAACCCTACCCACGACGTCCTCAAGCCCACCCCCTTCAACAGCCGCTGCCTGCAGGGCTGGATGCCGACCTTGCAGGTGACCTACCACGCCGATCTCAGCCAGCTGCCGCATTCCGACCAGACGGCCTGGATCAACTTCGGCCTCACCGGGGCCCGCGAGCCCACCAGCGTCGAGGACGCCAAGGCCCAGTTCAACGCCCGCGCCGGGGCGGCGATCCTCACCGCCGCCTGCACCATGCTGCCCTACACCTCGTACGGGCACGGCGAAGGCTACCGGGTCGGGATCTTCGCCAAGCTGCTCTACAGCGAGTACTTCGACAGCGACTATTGCCCCGGCCGCACGGTCGCCAACCAGCCGGAAGCCATCGCCTCGCTGGCCGCGCAGAAGCTCTGGGGCGACGAGGTCGCCGGCAGCACCTTCGAGGACATCGAGCTGCCGGCCCCGGGGCCCCTGGCGGACGCCTGCGGCCCCCACAACACCCCCTGCCCGCCCTTCCGCAAGGGCGAGTACGACGTGACCATGGTCACCTACGCCGCGCTGCTCTCACGCTACGGCGCGATCCTGCCCCCCGCGGTCTACCGCCACGTGCTGGACGACCTGACGCTGAAGCGCGGGCGCTTCGACGAGAACGACCTGCACGTCACGGTGCTGGGCATGACGGGGAACGAGACGGAGAACCATCTCCTCAACATCATGACCTCCCAGTACCTGGTCAACCAGCTGCTCTACAAGGAGACCCGCTACGACGAATACAACAACGCCACGAACGGGATGAACCTGCGGCTGGCGACGTTCCTGCAGAACCTGCTGAAGCACGACTTCCTGGAATACAACGCCAGGCCCTATCAGGACTATTCGCTCACCGCGCTCCAGTATCTCTACAGCTTCGCCGCCGACCAGAACGACGCGCCGGCCGGAACCCCCTCCTCGCACGACGTCAAGCTGGCGGCCCGCATGGTGCTCGACTACGTGTCGGCCAAGGCCGCGGTGTCCAGCGACGATGCGCGGCGCGCCGGACCCTACCGGCGCCGCAGGGACAAGTTCGGCGAGCGCGACCTGCTGGGGCCAGACGCCGACCCGCAAGGTCCCAGGCTCATGCAGCTGGCCGGCGTCGGCCTCGACCAGCTCACCGACCCCGCGCAGCTCGGCATCACCAACTACGGCTGGCAGATGGTGAACGCCGCCTTCAGCGCGTACCGCATTCCCGACCTGATCCTCGACGAACTGGTGAACCGCGAGGACCTGGCGGTGCTGGAGCGCTTCCACCACGACGGGGACGAGATCTACTGGCGGTCGGCCAGCTACATGCTCAGCGCGGGGGGCAGACGCACGCCCTCCCTCTATCACCACGAGGCGAGCGGGGTGGTGAAGACGGCGCTCGACGCCGCGGTGGCGGCCCAGATCGCCACGGTGGGCCTGGTGAGCCCCTCGGTCCCACACCTCGACGACGTGGTCGGCGACGCCCTCTACAAGGCGGAGGAGGACTCGGCCGGCGTGGCGATGCCCACCGCGCTCATACCGGCCGGGCCCACGCGCCGGCTCGACGACCTGCTGCGCTTCGACGGCGCCGACGGGAAGGACAGCACGAACCTCTGCGTCGCCGCCGGCTTCGCCTGCGGCGCCAAGCTTTCGATCCCCCGGGTCCCGGCGGCCTGCAGGGTGGAGGGGCCGGGCCCGACGCCGGGGTCCGCCTGGACCTTCCTCGACCTCGCCGGCGGCTGCAGCCGCGCCCGCCCCTACGGCTATTACGTGGCGATCTGGAAGTCGGGCGACGACGGCTTCTTCGAGGTCTACGACCGGATCGTCCCGGCCGGCGCTTCCGATCGGCCCGCCTCGCAGGTCGAGGGGCTGCCGGACGACCGCCCGCCCGCCTACGTGGGGGAGGACCCCTACAGGCTCCTGCACCCTTCCCCGGCCCCGGATATCCGCGACCACGGCGGCGGCGTGGCCATGCCGATCACCGGCGCGCCTTGCGAGCTGCAGGGGCCGGCGCCGCCCGGGTCCCTGTCCTTCGACGCCTTCATGAAGGAAGTGCTCTGCCACAACGGGCGGACGCCGTTCTCGGTCTCGGCCGACAACGTCGGGCCCACCAGCTACGTCATGGCCGGCGGCGAGCGCGTCGCCTTCAGGATCGGCGCCCCGGCGGGAAGCCCGCAGGAAAGCCGCATCCTCGGGCCGCAGCCCGGCGGTCTCGTCAGCGGCCCGTTCCTGAGCAGCGACGGGTCCGGCCGGATCCTGATCGACAATCCGCGCGTGGCCCAGACCCTGATCCTCGACGACACCGACCCGACCGCGCCGGTGAGGACGCTGCGCGGATCGGTCACCGCGACCCGCCCCACCGACGGCGCCGTCGGCCTGGATCGCGGGGATCAGCCGGACTCGGATCGCCCGGGCGGCGGGACCAGGCGACGCCCCTCGGGGGAGTAGGTCCGGTATCCCCGCATTAGAGTCATCCGCCGCCTCCAATACCCGCCTTTCCAAGAACTTAGAGGAGACTCATCAGATGATTTCTTCGCTCCGCTCGGACCCGGCGCTCGGCCTCGCCGCCGGCCTGATCGCCCTCGCCGTGCTGGCCGGCTCCGCGGCCGCCGCCCCCGCGCCGAAGCCCAAGCCCGATCTCGCCGACGCGGTGGCGGGCGAGTACCACGGCGACGTGGTCTCCGATTCCCAGGGCTCCTCGCGCGAGGACGTTTCGCTGACCCTCACCAAGACCGGGCCCGACACCGTGTCGATCTCGTCCGACTATTCGCGCCTGCCGGTGGTCACGGTGCGGCTGGAGCGCGCCATGGCCCAGATCGTCAACCGCGGCGGCGCGACGCCGTTCGTCTACAACGACGGCAAGCTCGACGTGAGCTTCAACGACGAGGTGAGCTGGTCGGGGCATCGGTGAGATCCGCGACCGCCGGCGGTCGAGGTGGGCGCCATCGGCCGGATCTGCGGCCGCCGCTCGTCGGTCTCTGAGGGGCGCGGGTGACATCGCCGGTGTCCCCCCCGATGCTGGCGAGCCAGGGCAGGAAAGCCGGCGCGCAACCTACATCTGGCTTGGCCGTTTCATGGCCGCGCTGCGAAACCGTGCGATGGAGCGCGACGGCGCGCCAGAGGCGTGACTATGAGACCCACCGTCGTCCCTGGCCTCGTGCTGGTGTTGCTGGCGATCTCCAGTCCCGCCCATCCCGCCTCATCGCTGTCCTGCACGCAGCGGTTCCAGGCGGCCGGCATCGACTCCACCAAGCTCGGCGCGGGCGACCGCGGGCGCCTGGAAGGATACGCGTTCATCGTCGCCAAGGACGACAGCTCGGCTCAGAAGATCTGCGACCGGGTCGATGCGGAAAGGCGGAAGGCGCAGGGCCTGCAATCCGAGCTTTCCGCGGCGACGAGCCAGCTTTCGCAGGTCCAAGGTCAGCTCGCCGAGTCGCGGAGCGGCGGCCCGCTGAAGGATCGCTATCTGCTGATCGAAGGCGCCCTGCTCGCCTGGGCGGTGATCGCTTCCATCTGGGTCGCCTATCTCGCCGGCCGGCTCAACCCGCGTCACCATCTGTGACTTCGCCGGCCCCGCCTACTGGCAGACCCGTTGGGCGGAGGCGGGGGTGGCCGAGCCGACGAAGTCCATCTTGTCGTAGATGTCGACCACCGGGAAACCATCCTTCTGGCGGGCGATGCAGATCAGCGAGGAGAGCGCGCTCGGGTTGACGAAGTACTCGCTCACCCCCTCCTTGCCGGAGTCGAAGTTGGCGTCGTGGGGGAACTCGACCCAGTTGGCCAGCAGCCAGACCCGAAGGTCGTTCATGGTGGCGGTGCTGAGCGGGCCGCTGACCACGCCGCCCGGCCGGTCCGGCTGGGGCGGCTGGGTGGGCGGCGGCGGCCGGTAGGTGATCGGAAAGACCTGCACCCGGAATCCGGGGCCCGCGAGGTTGTAGTCGGCAGGGTCGATGATATCGATCCGGTAGGCGGACGTGTCGATGCTGAGCTTGTCGTTGAACCGGTGCATGTTCGAGCAGTCCGCCCGGCCTACCTGAAAGAAGAACGCGGCGGCGATGGCGATGGGTAGAGCAAGCGTTCGGCCCATGGTCCGGCCTTTCCTGTCACGAAGGCGCGAATCGGCGCCGCGCCCAGGCCCGATTCATAGCAGGCGGGCGCCCGGTCTGGCCAAGCCCGTGACCCCGGCCCCGGATCGTCCCTGCGGGCCGTCCGGACTGACGGCGGGATGGGCGCTGAAACGTCGCGACGTCCGGGGTGACGAGCGGACGGCCCGAAGCGCCCGCGCGCCCTCGATTGGATCGGTTGGGCGGTCTTGTGCGTTCGGTCGTCGGGGCAGGCGCGCCCCCTGCAACGTGTCCCCCGCAGCTGACCGCGGAGACATCCCCATGAAGGCGATCGTGGTGACGGACCGGGCGGCCGGAACGGCCGGGATGCGGCTCGCCGAGCGGCCCGCGCCGCAGGCGGCGATCGGCGACGTCGTCGTGGAGGTCCACGCGGCGGGGTTCGTCGGGACCGAGCTGACGTGGGACCCCACCTGGACCGACCGCCTCGGCCGGGACCGGGCGCCGTCGATCCCCGGGCACGAGCTGGCCGGGGTGGTCACCGCCCTCGGCTACGGGACGACGGGGCTGTCGGCGGGGCAGCGGGTGTTCGGGATGACCGACTGGTATCGCGACGGCGCCTTGGCCGAGTACGCGGCGGTGGAAGCGCGCAACCTCGCGCCGCTGCCGGGCGACGTCGACTTCGCGGTGGGCGCGAGCCTGCCGATCTCGGCGCTGACCGCGTGGCAGGGGCTGTTCGACCACGGGCGCCTGCGCGCCGGCCAGAGCGTCCTCGCCGGCGGCGCGGCCGGGGCGGTGGGCGCCATGGTGATCCAGCTCGCGCGCGAGGCGGGCGCCTACGTCATCGGCGCCGGGCGCGCCGCCGACCGCCAGGCGGCGCTCGACTTCGGCGCCAACGCGTTCGTGGGCCTGGACGAAGAGGCCCTGGAGGACGTCGGCCAGGTCGATCTGGTGTTCGACGTGATCGGCGGCGAGATCGGCAGGCGCTCGGCGCGCCGGGTCCGGGCCGGCGGGACGCTGGTGTCGGTCGTGGGGCCCGCCGAGGCGCGGCCCGAGGGCGGCCGGGCCGTCGACTTCGTCGTCGAATCCGACCGCGCCCGGCTCGGCGAGATCGTGCAACGGGTGCGGGACGGGCGGCTGCGGACCAACATCGGCGCCGTCGCGCCGCTCGAGGACGCCGTCGCCGCCCTGAGCCCCACCGAGCGCCGCAGCGGGAAGACGATCATTCGCGCCCGCCCCTGAGGACCGGCGCCATTCCCCGCACCCCCGGGACTAGACGTCCCTCCAAAGCCGGGAGCACCAAGCCATGGACCTCAACCAGATCGTCTCCAGCCTCCGCTCCAGCGGCGCGGTAGGCCAGCTGGCCGACAGCAACGGCCTCAGCCACGACGAGGCGCACGGCGCGGTCCTCGGCCTGCTCGAGCACCTGAGCGGTGGGGCCGCGCCCGAGAGCGCGGCCGAGAGCGTCGCGGCCCGCGAGGGGATCAGCCCCGACAAGGTCCAGGCGCTGCTGCCCCAGGTGCTCTCGCTGCTGCAGGGCCATGCGGCCTCTGGCGCCGCGCCGGAAGGGCTCGGAGGGCTGCTCGGCCAGCTCGGGGGACCGGGCGGGCTCGGCGGCTTGTTCGGTCGCTGAGCGCCAGGACCGATCAGGCGCCGCCTTGGCGCCGTCGCGCGTTGCTTGCCGGACCCGGTTCGATGCGGCTTGCGCCAGGCACGCCGGCGAAGGCCTGCGGGTCGTCGGACGTGGCGACCGAATAGAAGGTGTCCTCAGCCAGGACCTTTCCGTCCCGGAACCGGGTGATGACGATCATTCCGTAATGGACGGGATATTCGGAGGTGTATCTCAGCACGACATGCTCTGGCCCCCAGTCGGCGACGGCGGGGTCGTCGATGGCGCGCAGATACTCGTCCATGTTCTCGTCTGTGAGGGAGGGCCTCGCGCGCTCGTACATCACCCGCAGGGCCGGCTTGCCGCGCAGCTCCCAGCCGGTGACCAGATAGCAGCAGTCGTCGTGAAGCGAGTCCAAGATCGCCTCCAGATCGCGGGCCCGCTCCGCCTCGATATGCGCCTTGAGCGCGATGCGGCACTCGCCATTGGTCATCATCTGCGCGTCCCTTCATCCCCGGGGCCCCCCGGTCTGGAGGCCGCCCTACAGGAAAGGTCGAATGTCGCCCAGCCACCCCCGCGCCCGGCAGCCGCCGGGGCGGGCCGAGGATGGATTTGGCGGGGCCCGCCCGGATGGCCTAAAGAGAGTGCAAAGCCAGGGTGACGGCCCGCGGAGGAAGACGATGACAGTGAAGCCCAAGTTCGACGGCGAGGTGCGGCCCAGCACCTATCAGGACCTCCTGGCGACCGACTCGAGGCCCGCGCCGGCGCTGCTCGGCGAAACCACGGTGGACTTCGGCCTGGAGCCCGTGCCGGCCAGCAACTACACCAGCCGCGCCTTCTTCGAGAAGGAGATCGAGAAGGTCTGGCTGAAGACCTGGCAGTACGTCTGCCGCGAAGAGCACGTGCCCGAGCCCGGCGACACCTACGTCTACGACCTGCTGGACAAGACGGCGATCGTCACCCGCCAGCCGGACGGGTCGCTGAAGGCGATGCAGAACGTCTGCCTGCACCGGGGACGCAAGCTGGTCACCAGCGGCGGCTGCAAGCAGCAGTTCCGCTGCCCCTACCACGGCTTCACCTGGAACACCGACGGCAGCTTCCGCGAGAACCCGTTCGGCTGGGACTTCCCGCAGATCGACCCGAAGCGCTTCTCGCTCCCCGAGCTTCGGCTGGAGACCTGGGCGGGCTTCGTGTTCATCAACTTCGATCCGGCCGCCACGCCGCTCAAGGAGCAGATGTGGCCGCTCACCGAGCACCTGGAGCACTGGCGCATCGAGGACTGCACCATGGTGGCGCACGTGGGCAAGATCGCCCACGCCAACTGGAAGGCCTGCGCAGAGGCGTTCCTGGAATCCCACCACGTCTACACCACCCATCCCCAGATCAACGGCACCAACGCCTTCGAGTCGACCCAGTACGACGTGCTCTCGGACCACGTGACCCGCTTCATCAGCCCGGTGGCGGTGACCTCCGCCTTCCACCCGAAGCTGGACGACGAGCAGCGCGTGGCGCTGCTGTTCGGCAGAGCCGGCATGCGGATGGACTCCCAGGCCGAGGTCGTCCTCGGGCCCGGCCAGACCGCCCGCGCCTACGCCGCTGAGAACGCCCGGCGCGAGCTCGCCGCCGCCACCGGCTTCGACTTCGAGGGGGCCGGCGATGCGGAGGTCACCGACGGCATCGCCTACGACTTCTTCCCGAGCTTCCACCTCTGGGGCGGCTACCGCGACAAGATCTGCTACCGCTTCCGCCCCTGGGAGATGGACCACGAGAAGACCCTGCTGGAGGTGATGCTGTTCCGCATCGCCCCCAAGGACGGGCCGAAGCCGCCGCCGGCGGCGTTCAACATGCTGGGCGAGGACGATCCCTGGTCCGGGGCCGCCGAGCTCGGGTTCCTGGCCGGCGTCTACGACCAGGACCAGTCGAACATGGCGCCGGTGCAGGCGGGCCTGCGGGCGCTGGGCGAGACGGGCGTCGTCCAGTTCAGCCGCTACCAGGAAATCCGCTGCCGCAACCTGCACCGCATGGTGGCCGAGTACATGAAGCGCTGAGCGCCGCCGCCCCCGCCTTCTCCCATGCGCGGGGAAGGAGAACCGGCCGGCGCCAGCCGGACGGTGGAAGGGGCGCAGCGCCCCCTCCGACTGATCGCTGCGCGATCAGCCACCTCCCCCGCCTTCTCCTTCCCCGCCTGCGGGGAAGGGGGACCGGCCGGCGCCAGCCGGACGGTGGAAGGGGCGCAGCCCCGGGCGCTGGGGCAGGAGGGCGATCAGGGCCACGATGGCGAGCGCCAGGAGCAGCGAGGCGACGGGGCGGCTGACGCCCAGGCCCCCCTGCCCGAGCGGCTTGTCGAAGAAGTCGCCCACCGTGGCGCCCAGCGGGCGGGTGAGGATGAACGCGGCCCAGAAGAGCAGCACGCCGCTCGCCCGCGTCCAGAGATGCAGGCCCGCCAGCACCAGCAGCGCCGCGCCGAAGACGAGCGCCGCGCCGGCGTAGCCGAGGCCTCCGTCGGCCGCCCAGTCGCCGAGCGCCGTGCCGAGGGTCTGGGAGAAGGTGATGGTGACCCAGTAGAAGGTCTCCGCCCGCGGCCCGGTGACGCTGTCGGCCGAGATGCTCCCCAGCGTCCGGCGCCAGGCGAAGAGGGAGGCGAGCACGCAGGCGAGCAGCAGCAGCGAGCCGCCCAGGTATCCGATCCCCAGCGAGCGGGTGCAGAAGTCGGCGAGCGTGGTGCCGGCGGTGGTGGAGGCGACGATCACCGCCCAGTAGAGCCAGGGATTGAAGCGCCGGGCGCGGATCTCCACGAAGGCCAGGACGGCCAGCAGCAGCCCGAATACCAGGGTCCCCACCAGGTAGCCGTTGAGCCCGCCCTTGCCGGCCGCCGAGGTGGTCTCGCCCAGCCAGGTCATGGACACGGTGTCGCCGCCGGTCTCCCCCAGCGTCGTCGCCAGCACCTTGACGATCCAGAACCCCAGGGTGACCGCGGGAACCTTGCCGGGCGTCCCCTCGCCGGCGCCACGGGCGTGGGTCAAGGCGTCTTGGCGGGCTTCCAGCCCGTCCAGGCGAGGCGGAGGCCAGCGTGCGGCGCGTCAGGCATGCGCCAGGGTCCCGCCGGCCCGCCGGTGCGTCAAGGCGGTTCGAAGCGCCCCTCCTCACCCCGCCCATCCAGGCGCAAGCGCTGCGGCGCTCACAACGCCGTCACCCTGGGCGGCGCCGGGTTGGACGTCGTCTATGAACCGGCCCGTCCGGCCCCGGGTCGACGCTGCGCTCCGCCCGGGGTGACGCATTTCGAAGCCATTTCCAGTGACGCCCCAAGGACCTACAGCCGGATCCTGTACAGCAATCCCTCTTCCCCGCCGTAGGCGGCCGGCTTGGCGAAGCGGCCCACGAGCTTGCCGCCGTTGGCGAGGATGACGCGCTGGGAGGGCAGGTTGTCCGGGGTGGTGGTGAGGTCGATGTGGTCGAGCCCCTGCGCCCGGCAGCGCGGCAGCAGCTCGGCCAGCGCCCGGGTGGCGTATCCGCGCCGCTGCTTCCAGGGGACCACCGCGTAGCCCACATGGCCCAGCACGTGCTCGGGGAGCGCACTGGTCCCGGGCCGCCAGCGAAAGCCGATCGAGCCGCAGAAAGCGCCGTCCCAGATCCACAGCACATAGCCCGGCAGGCGCTCGGCGAGGCTGCCGTCGGGCAGCCGCACCGGCGGCCCCAGCCCCTCGAGGTCCCAGAGCCCGGCCAGGAAGGCCGCCGGGTTCGCCTCGATGGCCACGCGCTGCTCGATGGCCGCCGACCTTCCGCGCACATTGTCGGGCGACCAGCCGGCCCTCAGCGCCGCCGCATAGCTTTCCAGGTGCGCCAGCGAGGGCTTCACCAGCTCCATGGAAGACATTCCGCTTAAAATCCCCTCCGGCCTGCTAGTGTGGTGGATCAGAAGTTCGCCCTATTGTGGCGGCGGGCGCTGTGGCGAACTTCTGATCCGTAAACCACAATAGAAACATATAGTTGGCTAGTGTCCTCATCGGTTCCGAAGTTCGACCGGAGGCGCCGCTCACGCTAGCGAACTTCGGAATCGGGACACTAGATGGGGGCGGCGCTTGCCTCTTGCGACGGGTCTTCGAGTTGCTCCACGATCGCTCGGCCGCCGCCAGCGCGGCAGCCTCAGCCAGGGAGGAGCGAATGAGGATCGGCATCATCGGCGCCGGACAGGTGGGCGCCAATCTCGCCTACAGCTTCGTGCGCATCGGCCACACGGTGAAGATCGCCAATTCCCGGGGCCCCGAGACGCTTTCCGAGATCGCCTCGCTCACCGGCGCCACGGCCGTCCCCCTCGCCGAGGCGGTGAAGGACGCGGACCTCGTCGTGCTCTCCATCCCCTTCAAGCGGATCCCGGACCTGCCGAAGGGCCTCTTCGCCGGCGTCCCGGCCGGGACCCCGGTCATCGACACCAACAACTACTATCCCGAGGTCCGGGACGGGAAGATCGAGGCGGTGGAGGCCGGCATGGTGGAGAGCGCCTGGGTGGCCGCGCAGATCGGCCATCCGGTGATCAAGGTGTTCAACAACATCGGCGAGCGCCTGGCCACCGTCGGGGTCCCGCCCGGGACGCCCGGGCGCATCGCCCTGCCGGTGGCCGGCGACGATGCGAAGGCCAAGGCGCTGGTCATGGGCCTGGTGGACGCCATCAGCTTCGACCCCGTCGATGCGGGGACCATCGCCGAGTCCTGGCGCCAGCAGCCGGGCTGCCCCGGCTACGGCAAGGACAACGACCGCGCCTCCTGGATCCGCGACCTCGCCGCCACCGACCGGGCCGCCCTGCCAGGCGCCCGCAAAGCCATGACCGAGCTCATCTTGGCCTACCAGGCCCAGAAGGCGACCGAGGCTAGTCCGCTCGCCTGGCTGAAGGCCCGGGGGCCGGCGCGCTGACCGGCTGAACAGGGGGGAGATGAACGCCGGCCCCTGCGGCGCGTTCAGCCTCGGCTCATCTCGCTTCCTCTAGTTGGGAGAGCGAAGGAAGGAGATCCGACATGCAGAAACTGATCACCGCCGCCATGGCCGCCGCCCTGCTCATGGGCGGCGCCGGCGCAGCCTCCGCGCAGCCCTACGGCGGCCCGCATGGCCCGGACGGCCCGGGGGGGCGTCCCGGATGGGGCGGGCCGGACCACTCTCAGGGCTATCATGGCGGCTGGCGTCCCGAATGGCGCCGGGGCTCGCGGATCGACCGCGACTACTGGCGGCGCGGCGCCTCCGTGGACTGGCGCGCCCATCACCTGCGCCGTCCGCCCCGCGGCTACGAGTGGCGCTATGTGGACGGCCGCTACGTGATGGCCGCCGTCGCCACCGGCATCATCGCCGACATCATCATGAACGCCCGCTGAGGCCGATCCAGGTAGCGGTCTCCGCGCCCCTCCGCCGCGCCCGCCGCGGCCGCGGCGCCCTTCCCCGCTTCGCGAGGCTCCTCCCCCGCATGCGGGGGAGGGGGACCATCCGGCGCAGCCGGATGGTGGAGGGGGCGCAGCGCGAGGCGAGCGGCGTCCCTCACGAAAACAGCCCCATGCGCCGCAGCATCCACACCGCCCCGCCCACCACCGCCACGCAGAGCGCCGAGGCGGCCCAGAAGCCGGTGGTCGAGTGCTCTCAGGGGATGCCGGGCACGTTCATGCCGAAGGCGCCGACGATCAGGGTGGGCGGGATGAGCAGGGTGGAGATCACCGTCAGGGTGCGCATGCTGCGGTTGGTGGCGGCGTTGATCAGGGTGTCGATCTCCTCGTGCAGCAGGCGCCCGCGCTCCTGCAGGGCGGCGGCCTCGTGGTCGATGTCCTCGATGAAGGCGAGCACGCCGGCGATGTCGGCGCCCAGGCGCTCGGCCGGGCGGGTGGCGCGGCGCACGCCGGCGCGGGTGAGCGCGGTGCGCAGGGACTGCAGCTCGCGCCGATGGCGGGCGAGCTTGCGCCGGCGGCCGCTGAGGTTGATCTCGCCCGGCGCGGCGGGCTAGGCCAGCACGTAGTCCTCCACCTTCTCCAGCGCCGCGGCGATCTCGGCCAGCTGCTCCTCGGTCCGCTCGGCGTAGAGCTGCACCAGCCGGGTGACGGCTGCGGCCGGCGATTGCAGCGCCTCGCCGGAGGCCGCTGCGTGGCGCAGGTCGTCGACCGCCAGCAGGGCGTGCAAGCGCCCGGTCACCAGGCTTCGCTCGTCGAAGGCGAAAGCCACCCGTCCCTCGTCCTGGGCGCGGCCCCCGAGGTCGCGCTCGTAGTCCGGCAGCACTCCGAACACCCAGTCGCCCGCCTGATCGATCTGGACTCGCGCCTCGTGGTCCAGGAACAGCTCCAGCGCCTCTTGCGGAAGCCCGCCCACGGCGCGCAGCAGCTTGACCGCCCGGTTGTCGCCCAGCCGCAGGTGCGCCCATCGCCAGTCGGCCTCGGGGCGCGCGGCGGGATCGAAGGCCTCCACCGGCGCGCCGATCCCGCCCTCGAAGTCGAAGACGCAGATGACGCCCTCGGCCGGCGCCTCCAGCGCCTGGTCGCCGGCCGCCGCGGCATGGGAGCGGACGTCCCCGCTTTGCGTCATCCCCTGCTCCCTCTCGGAGTCGACTCAGCCCTTGGTCTGTCCTTATCGCCCCTTCTTAGGTCGCGTTGAGATAGGATCGAACAATCCACTCCGGCGCCCCCGGGGCGAAGAGGGCCGGACGGGCCGACGCCAGGCTGGAGTTCGTCTGAGAACCGGAGGGTCCGGCCCCGGATCGGCCTTGCAGGCCGTCCGGGGTGAGGATGAGAGGAGCAATTCAGCCCAACTCAACCCGCTCTAAAACAGAATTCCTTTGCCTTCTGGAACCGGACGTCCAATGTCCGGCGAAGGCGCGGCGCGGGATCGGGGGACGGCGCGGGCGTGACGGCTGGGGAACATCCGGAGCAGCGCGGAGCGCCGCCGGCGGGGGTGGCGCCGGGGCGCGCCCGCGCGGGGCGCTGGCTGGGCGTGGCCATCGGCGCGGCGCTGGCGGCCTGGGCGCTCTACATGCTGGCGCTCGGCAAGGCGTTCTCGCCCGCCGTGGCGCCCTCGTCCTGGCGCGACCTCGGCATCCTCTGGGACAACGCCCATCAGTTCCTGCGCCAGCGCCGATACCTGCCCGGCTACTACTTCCCGCCACCGGCCTATTTGCTGGTGAGCCTCTACGGCCAGCTGGGACACGACCTGGCGTTCCGGCTCTATCTCCTCGTGCAAGAGCTCTCGCTGGGCGCCGGGGTGTGGGCGTGGACACGCCTGATCGGGCTCTTCGAGCGGCCGAGGGCCTGGCCGGCGATCGGCGCGGCGGTGCTGGCGGCCTCCTTCTTCATCCACGTCGACATGGCCATGAGCAACGCCAACGCCGAGACCTTCGCCCTCGTCTCGCTGGCGCTCCTCTTCTGCGCGCGCCCGGGCCTCTCGGCCGGCGCCTTCGCCCTGTCGCTGGCGATCAAGCCCTACAGCCAGACGCTGCTGCTGCCATGGATGGCCTGGCGCGGGCGGTGGCGCTGGGTGGCGGCGGTCCTCGCCTGGCTGCTGCTCTTCTACGTGGCCCTGCCCTCCGCCTGGTTCGGCCTGCGCGGAGCGGCGGAGCTGACCGGCCAATGGCTGGGCGCCCTCGCGGGCGTCGGCGGCGGCGAGGCCAGCCAGCACCTGTCCATCGGCGGGGGCCTTTCCGTGCTTTTCGGCCTGCCCGAGAACGCCGTCCAGGTCCGCATGGCCGCGCTCGGCCTGCAGCTCGGGTGGCTCGCCGCGGTCGGCGCCTTCCTCGCCCCGGCGTTGCGCCGGCGGGCCGACGGCGTGGCGGCGGCCTACGAGGCGGCGGCGCTGCTGCTGGTGGCGCTGCCGCTGGGCGGCCACCAGCAGCCGGCCAGGTTCATCGCCCTGCTTCCCTCGACCCTCCTCATCGCCGCTGCGGCGTTCGACGCCCGGCGCCCGGCGCCCGCGCGGCTCGTCCTGGCGGCGATCCTGGCGGCGATCGGAGTGGCGAGCTGGACCACGCCGGTCACCCCCGCCTACTTCCTGCTGACGCTCGGGCTTTGCGCCCTGGCGCTGGCCGGCCTGACGCTCGCCCGCGTCCGCGCGCCGGCGCCCCTGGAGGCGACCGCGCCGCCGAACGCCGCGCCGGTCGTGGCGCCGGCCCCCGGGGTCTGACGAAGAACGGGCTTGCGCCAGGTCAAGGCGGATATCGGTGACCGCGTGTCAATTGCGGCCATGGCGCCCTACAACATCGACCTCCACGATGCGGACGGCGCCCTCCAGGAGAGGCGCCGGCAGTGGTTCCCGGACGATGACGCCGCCATCGATTACGCCGGCGCGATCGAGCATCCGCACGCGCTGAAGGTGTGGCAGGCCGGTCGCCTCGTCGCCCATTTCCCGCCGATCGCCGGACCTTCGCCGCCTCGCCTCTGAAAAGGCTCATTCGCAAAAAAAACTGATCGCCGAACCGCCCGCGGGGCCAATCGGCGCAGGCGCGAACGCAGGCTTGAGCGCACGCTGGGGTTTGGCTATCGCCGCGGGCGATTCCGGGGAGATCGCGACTTGACGGACACGATTGAGCGGGCGCCGGCGTCGCGGCTCGTGGCGCTCGCCTGGCGGCGGCTGAAGACGCATCCGCTCGCCCGCGTCGGGCCGGGCCTGATCACCGGGGTGGCCGACGACGACCCCTCCGGCATCGCCACCTATTCGCAGGCGGGCGCCCAGTTCGGGCTCAACATGCTCTGGACCATGCCGCTCTGCTTCCCGCTGATGGCGGCGGTGCAGTCCATCTGCGCGCGCGTCGGGCGGGTCACCGGCAAGGGCCTGGCGGCCAACATCAAGGCCGCCTTTCCACCCGGGGTGCTGCGGATCGTGGTGCTGCTGCTGGTCGTCGCCAACACCCTCAACATCGCCGCCGACGTGGCGGCCATGGGCGAAGTCTGCGAGCTCGTCACCGGGATCAACCGGCGCCTGGCCACCGTCGGCCTGGCGTTCGCCACCCTCGGGCTGCAGATCTTCGTGCCCTACCACCGGTACGTGGCCTATCTGAAGTGGCTCACCCTCTCGCTCGTCGCCTACTTCCTGGTCCTCTTCACCGTGCACCTGCGCTGGGACCAGGTGGCGCTGAGGACCCTGCTGCCGCGCTTCAGGCTCGACGCCCACGCCGCCGCCATGGCCACCGCGATCTTCGGCACCACCATCAGCCCCTACCTGTTCTTCTGGCAGGCCTCCGAGGAGGTGGAGGACATGCACGCCCGCGGCGCCGCGCCCCTCAAGGACGACGGCCACGCGGCGGCGCGCGAGCTGCGGCGCATCAAGTGGGACACCTGGAGCGGCATGTTCTTCTCCGACTTCACCGCCTTCGTCATCATGCTCACCACGGCCGCGACCCTGAACGCGGCCGGGATCACCGACATCAAGACCGCCGCCGACGCGGCCCGGGCGCTGCGTCCGCTGGCCGGCGAGTTCGCCTACGTGCTCTTCGCGCTCGGCATCCTGGGGGTGGGCCTGATCGGGGTGCCGGTGCTGGCCGGCTCGGCCGCCTACGGGCTCGCCGAGGCCATGGGCTGGAAGGAGGGACTGGAGCGCAAGGCCGGCGACGCGCGCGGCTTCTACGGCGTCATCGCCTTCTCGGTGCTGGCGGCGCTGGTCATCCAGTATTCGCCCATCGACCCGATGAAGGCGCTGTTCTGGAGCGCGGTGATCAACGGGATCGCCGCCGCCCCGATCCTGGCGGTGGTCGTCCTGCTCGCCTCGAAGCGCCAGGTGATGGGCCGGTTCGTCGCCAGCCCCACCCTCGTCGTGCTCGGCTGGATCGCCACCGCGGTGATGGCCGCCGCGGCGCTGGCCATGCTGCTCCCGGGCTGAAGCGGGCGCGGCGGCCTAACCCCGTCTCAGAAACCGAGCTGCGCCCTCAGCGTCAGGATCAGCGCGTCCCTGGCCGCCGGGCCGCCGGCGGGATTGTGGATGTACTGCAGGTCGGGCTGCAGCTGCAGGCGCGCGCCGAGCTTGTCGGCGTAGGTGAGCTCCAAGCCGGTCTCGGAGGCGGGGTGCGGCGCGCCGGCCGCCGCGCCGTTCGCCCGCTGTCCGGAGCTGAGCGCGCCCCAGACGAGCCCCAGCGCCAGCGCGCTCGCCGGACGCCCGGCGAAGAGGCGGCCCGCCGTCAGCCCCGCCGCGCCGGAGGCCTTGAAGGGGCCGGTCTCGCCGTCCGAGAGGCCGAGCCGCAGGAAGCCGGAGATCTGCGGATGGGAGGGGCTCTCGTAGAGCGGCCGCTCCAGGGTGAGGTAGGCGCCTTCGCTGCGCCGCCCGCGCGGCGCGCCGGTGGCGCGGACGTCCGGCTGGGCGTGCGTGTAGATCCAGGCCCCGACGGCGAGCTTGCCCTCTCCGGTCCAGCCGCTCTCGGCGATGACGAAGAGGCCGCCGCGGAAATCGAGGTTCACCCCTTGCGGATCGCCCGGGTCGCCGGCCAGCGCGTTCACCGCCGCGACCCGCAGATAGACATCGCTGCGCGGCTGCAGGTTCAGCCGCGCGCCCAGAGCCGTGGACGGGAAGATCGCCGGGCCGTAGAGGCCGGTGGAGGCCAGCTCCGGCGAGGTGCCCATGGTGGGCTGCAGGAAGAGCGCCGCGGCGTCGGTGACGTCGAACTCGCCGTCCACCGCATAGAGGCCGAGGCGAAGGTCGCCCTTTCCGGCGGCGAACGACTGGTCGATCGAGGCTTCGTAGAGCTTGCCCGTGTGGCGCGGGACCTCGAAGTTGTCGATCCCCTGCAGCGTGGCGGCGAGCAGGTTCGGCTGGCCGCCGATGTCGGCGCGGCCGCTCACGTGCAGGCTTGCGCCTTGCCAGCCGAGCGCCGCCTGCAGGTCGGCGTCGAGGTTGACGACCAGGTCGCCCAGCACCCGCGCGCCCCCGCCTGCGCCGCCGGCCACGCCCACCGCGTCGATGGTGAAGACCGCCGACAGCCGCACGGGGCCCGCCGGCTCGGCCGGAGGCGACGACGTCGATGCGTCCGAAGCTGCGGGCGGGCTCGATACGGTGGGCGCCGCGCGGGCCTGCGTCACGGGCCAGCCCGCCAACGCCGCCGCGCCGAGCGCCGCGGCCAGCCGCCCGCCCAGGCCTTCCCCTCTCGCTGGCCGCGTCTGCTTCTCGCCCAGTCGCCGCGCTCCCCGAGCCGTGAGGTTTCCCTAGCAGGCCGTTGAAGGAGTCGGTAGCGGCGCTGCGCTCCCAACCTGCGGGGAGAGATTCAGGCGGCGACGCGCGCGGCTTCGACGACGGCCTTCAGGCTGGCGAGGCCCTTCTCGAACTGGCCGCCGACCATGCGGTCGCTGTCGAAGAAGACGCCCATCACCTTGGAGACCAGGGTCACCGGACCGAACATCGCCCAGGTGACGCGCGTCCCCTCGCCTTCCGGCTCCAGGCGGAACTCGGCGGTGTTGACCGCCTTGAAGGGCTTCAGGAACTCCAGGCGGATGGTGACGCGGTCCGCGCGCGCCTCGGTGATCTCCATGCGCCCGGCGCCGGCCTTCTTGCCGGTCCAGGCGTAGCCCGCCCCCGCCCCACGCGGCGCGCCGCTGAAGGTGCGCTCGAGGCTCGGATCGCCCTCGAACGGCGACCAGGCGCTCCAGCGGTGGAAATCCTCGATGTGCGGCGCGATCTCGGCCGCCGGCGCGGCGATGCGGGCGGAACGCTCGATGCGGAACATGTCCTTGCTCATGGCGGCCTCTCCTCAAATGGCTCTCCGGCCCGAGGACGAAGCGGCGGCGTCCGATCCGACATCGGCCCCAAAAGCACGATGGGGCCAGGCGAGACCGCCTGACCCCTTAATCGTGACTGATACGGGACCGGATTGGATCCGGTCCGATCACACTACGCTTTTACGCAACCTTCTTGGCGCGCGAGGCCGCAGGGCGGCTCGAACGGGCGCGCGAAGCCACCTTGACGACCTTGCCGCCGCTCTTCAGCGACTTGGCGGCCTTGGCCGACTTGGCGACCTTGCGAACCATGGTCGCGCGCGCCGCCTTGGCGGCTTTCACGACCTTGGCCGCGCGAGTCGCGGGCTTCTTGGCGGTGGTCTTGCGGGCCACCGGCTTCTTGGCGACCTTGGCGGTCGTCTTCGCAGCCGGCTTGCGCGCGGTGGCGGACTTGCGCACGGTCTTCGTGGCCGACGCCTTCGGCCGGCTGGCCGAGCGGGTCGTACGCGAGGACGACGAACGCGTCGTCTTGGTAGCACGGACGGCCTTGGCGGCCGGCTTACGCTTGGTAGCAGTAGGCATTGAAATTGCGCCCTCTCCAGGTGACGATGAAGCCCTCATAACTAGAGAATGCTTATTCTTAGTTACCGACGCGGTTATGCGCCCGCTGATCGCCGCGCATCGCGATTCACGTGAGGTGTCGACGCCCGCTTCGTGCGCAATTCGACACGCGCGCAAGCGTTCCGATCGGCGGTTGTTCTTTGCCTTTTCGATTCGCGCAGAGTCATCTGCCGACGCTCGCGCTCATCCCGAAGACTGCGAAGCAGAGGCGCATGACAACCAAGGCCCCGAGCTGTTGTCGTCCCTCGATTTCCCACCACGGAGCGCACGAAGCACACGAAGGCCTTCGTGCTCTTGGTGTGCTTCGTGGTTCGCCACACGTTGGCCGGCGTGCGCCGGGATGAACGCGTTGGGAATCATGCCTATCCGCCCCAGCTCGTCGCGATCATGCCGACCGCGGCGGCGGCCATCACCAAGGTCGCGGCCCAGCCGGCGATCTGCAGCGGCGCCGGCAAGGTAAATTCCTTCATCACCTTCTTGCGGGTCGCGAGCAACATCATCATCGCCATCACCGGCGCGGCGACCACGCCGTTGATCACCGCGCTCCAGAACAGCGCCTTGATCGGGTCGATCGGCGTGAAATTGAGCAAGGCGCCCGCCGTCATCAGCGCCGCCAGCACGCCGTAGAAGGCCTTGGCGCGCCTGGGCTTGCGCGACAGCCCCACCGGCCAGCCGAACGCCTCGCCCAGCGCATAGGCCGCCGATCCGGCCAGCACCGGCGCGGCCAGGAGGCCCGTGCCGATGATCCCGAGCGCGAACACGAAGAACACCAGCGGCCCGGCGACCGGCCGCAGGGCCTGGGCGGCGTCGGCCGAGGTGCGGATGTTCGTCGCCCCGTGGGCGCCCAGCGTGGCGGCGGTGGCGACCATGATCGAGAGCGCCACCAGGTTGGAGAAGGCCATGCCTAGGTAGGTGTCGAGGCGGATGCGCGCGAATTCCGGCTCGGCCTGTTGCGGCGCGCGCGTCAGCGGCTCGGCGCCCTCGCGCGCCTGCGTCTCCTCCACCTCCTCCTCCGCCTGCCAGAAGAACAGGTAAGGACTGATCGTCGTGCCGAGCACCGCCACCACCACGGTGAGATAGTCGGCCTTCCAGGCGATCTGCGGCAGCACCAGGCTCCTCGCCACCGTCAGCCACGGGACGCGCACCATCAGCACGACGCCCACGTAGGCGAACAGCGACAGCGTCAGCCACTTCAGCACCGAGACGTAGCGCGCGTAGCTGACGAAGATCTCCGCCACCACCATGGCCACGGCGAACAGCGCCACGAACAAGAGCTGCGGCCCCTTGATCAAGAGGCCGAGCGAGGCGGCCATGGCGCCGAGGTCGGCGCCGAGGTTGATGGTGTTGGCGCCCACCAGCATCAGGATCAGCGGGTAGAGCGCCGCGGCCGGATAGTGGCGCTTCAGGTTGCCGGCGACGCCGCGGCCGGTGACGCGCCCGATGCGCGCGCTGATCTCCTGGATCGCGCACATCAGCGGCCAGCTGCAGAGCAGCGTCCAGCCGAGCGCGTAGCCGAACTGGGCGCCGGCCTGCGAATAGGTGGCGATGCCCGAAGGGTCGTCGTCGGAGGCGCCGGTGATGAGGCCGGGGCCCAGCACCTGCAGCAGCTTGCGCCGCTTGCCCGGCCCCTGGTCCTGCGGCGCGTCGCGCTCGGCGACGCCGGGCGTCTGGCTAACACCTTCGGCTTCCACGGCGAAGGCAACGCGCGGAGCGCATCAGGCGATCCCTCCTCACTCCGAACGCCGGAACGGACAGGCGCCGAGGGGTTACGCCGGCGCCCAAGCGCCCTAATCTTCCGAGGCGAACACCAGGGAGAGAGACCGACATGAAGTGGGGCATCGTCTTCGCGAACCAGAAGTGGCCGACGCCCGAGGGCGCGGCGGCGCTGGCCGAATACGCCGAGGAGGCCGGGTTCGAATCCCTCTGGGGCCAGGAGCACATCGTCATCCCGGAGGAATACGAGCCGCTCTATTCGGCCACCGCCTCGGGCAAGCTCGAGCACAAGGGCGTGCAGGGCGGCGGGCCGGACCCGCTCGTCTGGTTCGCCTACGCGGCCGCGCGCACCAGGACCATCAGGTTCGGGACCGCGGTGGTCATCCTCACCGAGCACAGCCCGGTGCCCTACGCCAAGACCTGCGCGACGCTGGCCAGCCTCGCCGGCGGCCGGTTCATGCTGGGGATCGGGATCGGCTGGAACAAGGAGGAGTACGCGGCGGTGGGGGTGCCCTGGGAGCGCCGCGGCGCGCGCTACGACGAGTACATCGAGGTGCTGAAGCGGCTCTGGCGCGACCCGGTGGCGAGCTTCGAGGGCGAGTTCGTGAAGTTCGCGCCGCTGCGCTGCGAGCCCAAGCCGCCGGGCGGGACCATCCCGCTGGTGTTCGGCGGAATCTCCGACCCGGCTTTGCGCCGCGCCGCGCGGATCGGCGACGCCTACTTCCCCGCCATCTTCCCCACCGAGAAGCAGCGCCGCGAGCTGCCGCCGCTGCTGGAGAAGTTCCGCGGGCTGGTGCGCGATGAGGGGCGCAATCCCGACGCCATCGAGATCACCACCGGCGGCGCGCGCACCGTGGAAGAGGCCAAGATGTACGCCGACTGGGGTGTCCACCGGCTCACCATCACCACCCGCGCGCAGGATATCCCGAGCCTCCGCGAGGAGCTCTTCCGCTTCGCCGACGACGTCATCGCCAAGACCGCGACACTGGGCGCGAAGGTGGCTTGAGGGGGCGTGGCCCCTCACCTTCCCGTTGCTCCGCAACGGGCCCCTCCCTCTCCCTAGGGAGAGGGATACCGTGGCCGTCTCCTTGGGGAGTATCCCTCTCCCTCAGGGAGAGGAGGGGCCCACGCTGCGCCAGCAGCGTGGGAGGTGAGGGATTTAGCGGCAAGCTTGACGGTCATCGCCCACCGGCGCTTAGTCTCCCCAAAATACAAGGGAGGCGACGATGGCCAGGTTCTTGGCGTTGGCGTACGGACTCGTGTGTTATCTGCTCTTCTTCGCAGTGTTTCTCTACGCCGTTGGCTTCGTGGGCGGCGTCCTTGTACCCAAGGGCGTAGACGACGGGAAAACGGGCGGTCTTGCGACTTCGCTGACCGTCGACCTCATCCTGCTCGGGATCTTCGCCGTCCAGCACAGCGTCATGGCCAGGCCGGCGTTCAAGGCCGCCTGGACCCGGATCGTCCCGGCCCCGATCGAGCGCTCCACCTATGTGCTGTTCTCGTCTCTGGCTCTGGCGCTGCTCTACTGGCTGTGGCGGCCGCTCGCCGCTCCGGTGATCTGGCAGGCGCAGTCGCCGGGGCTCGCCGACCTTCTCTGGGGACTGTTCGCGCTGGGCTGGCTGATCGTGCTCATCAGCACCTTCCTGATCAGCCACTTCGAGCTCTTCGGCCTCAGCCAGGTCTTCGCCTTCGCCCGCAGCACGCGCCTGCCGGAGTCGGAGTTCCGCACGCCGCTGTTCTACCGGTTCGTGCGCCATCCCATCTATCTCGGCTTCACCCTGGCCTTCTGGGCGACGCCGAAGATGACGCTCGGGCATCTGGTCTTCGCGCTCTCCACCACCGCCTACATGCTGATCGCCATCCAGCTCGAGGAGCGCGACCTCGTCGCCGTCTTCGGCGAGCGCTACCGCCGCTACCGGATGAGCGTCTCCATGATCATCCCCTGGGTCCCCGGCCGAGGCGGCTGACACGACGCTGCAGCCCCCGCTGCGCGAGAGAGGAGGTGACAGCCGCGGCGCCCCCCTCTCCTTCCCCGCTTGCGGGGAAGGGGGACCGGCCGGCGAAGCCGGACGGTGGAAGGGGCGCAAAGGCCCCGACACCGCAGCGCCCCCTCCCCCACGCCCCGCTTCGCGGGCCGCGGTCCCCCTCCCCCGCTGCGCGAGGGAGGAGTCGCGGCTAAGGTGAAGACATGGAGATCCGCGAGGATGATCTTTCCGGCGAGCCTGCGCGGGCGCTGCTGCGGCTGCATCTGGCGGGCATGCACGCGAGCTCGCCGCCGGGCCACGTGTTCGCGCTGGACCTCTCCGGGCTGCAGGCGCCCGGCGTCACCGTCTGGACCGCCTGGGACGACGGGACGATCCTCGGGATCGGCGCGCTCCGCCGCCTCTCCGATCGCTGCGGCGAGGTGAAGTCCATGCGCACCCACCCGGACCATCTGCGCCGGGGCGTCGGTGCGGCGCTGCTGGAGCACATCATCGGCGAGGCCCGGGCGCGGGGATACCGGCGGCTCAGCCTGGAGACCGGCGGCGGACCCGCCTTCGAGCCGGCGCTCGCCCTCTACCGCAAGCGCGGCTTCATGGACGGCGGCCCGTTCGCGGAGTACCAGCCCAGCGACTTCAACCAGTTCCTGCACCTCGATCTCGCGTAACCCGCGCCCGAGCTAACGTGGACGACGAGACCTCATTCCTCCGCGCCCTCTTCGCCGCCGCGGTGGAGGCGGTGTCCCCTGCCCGCTGCGTGCCGCCGCATCTGCCGGCGCCGCCGGCGGGGCGGACGGTGGTCGCCGGCTTTGGCAAGGCCGCCGCGGCCATGGCGCTCGTGGTGGAGCAGTGTTGGCCAGGCCCGCTTTCCGGCGTCGTGGTGGTCCCCGACGGCGGCGGCGTTCCGGGCCTTCGCCAGATCCGGGTGATCGAGGCCGGCCATCCGGTTCCGGACGCGCGCAGCGTGCGGGCGGCCGCCGAGGTCCTCTCGGCGGTGCGGGGCCTTTCGCCGGACGACCTCGTGCTGGCGCTCGTCTCCGGCGGCGGCTCGGCGCTGCTGGCGAGCCCCGGGCCCGGCGTCACCTTGGCCGAGAAGCAGCAGGTCACCCGCGCCCTGCTGCGCTCGGGCGCGCCGATCGCCGAATTCAACTGCGTGCGCAAGCACATCTCGGCCATCAAGGGCGGCCGGCTCGCGCTGGCCTGCGCGCCGGCGCGCCTCGTCAGCCTCGTCATCTCGGACGTCCCCGGCGACGATCCGGCCACCATCGCCGGCGGCCCCACCGTCGCCGATCCCACCACCACGGCCGACGCCCTGGCCGTGCTCGCCAGATACGGCGGCGCGCCGCCGGCGAGCGTGGCGCGGCTGCTCGCCAGCCCCGCGGCCGAGACGCCGAAGCCGGGCGGGCCGGCGTTCGCCCGGACCGCCGCCACCGTCGTGGCGAGCGGCATGAACGCGCTCGAAGCGGCCGGCGCCCTAGCCCGCGCCCGGGGCTATGCGGTGCTGGACCTCGGCGAGATCGAGGGCGAGGCGCGCGAGGCCGCCGCCGGTCAGGCGGCGCTGGCGGCCAGGATCGCCCGGGGCGAGGGGCCGGTGGCGGCGCCGGCGGTCATCCTCTCGGGCGGCGAGACCACCGTGACGGTGCGCGGCCAGGGGCGCGGCGGGCGGAACGCCGAGTTCCTTCTCGCCCTCGCGCTCGCCCTTCAGGACGGTCCCCGGGTCTGGGCCATCGCCTGCGGGACCGACGGCCGCGACGGCACGGAGGACAACGCCGGGGCCATCCTCACGCCGGACGCCCTGGCGCGAGCCGCCCGCCAGGGCCTCGATCCGGCCGCGCTCCTCGCCGACAACGACAGCTACGCCTTCTTCGAGGCCCTGGACGCCCTCGTGGTCACCGGCCCCACCCGCACCAACGTCAGCGACTTCCGCGCGATCCTGGTGGGACGTCCGGCGGGACACTAGCCCTTACTCCGCGCAGGCTTCCAGCATGTCCTTCATGTGCTCGGTGGGCTCCGGGTCGAGACCGCCGGCGAGGGGCTTTTGGGCCAGCACGGTGACCACGTCGGAGCCGCGCTCGAGGGTCTTGTGGACGGGGCAGTGGTTGGCGATGGTCATCAGCCGGGCGCGCTGGTCCTCGGAAAGGTCGCCCTCGAGGACGATCTCCCGGGCGAAGCGGTCCTTGGCGTCGAGGCCGTCGCGCCGGTGCAGCACCCGCACGGAGACATCGCTGAGCGGCCAGCCCTTGCGCTCGGCGTAGAGCCGCACGGTCATGGCCGTGCAGGCGCCCAGCGCCGAGGCGATGAGGTCGTAGGGGGTAGGGCCAGAACCCAGCCCGCCGGCGGCCCTGGGCTCGTCGATCTTGAAGGCCACGCCAGCGGCGCGCGCCTCCACCTGGTAGCGGCCGGCGTGGGTCTCGCGCACCTCGACGCCCTCGGGCGTCTCCTCGCCGATCAGATCCATGTTCATCGCGCGCTCCCCCCCAGCCGTCGGGAAGCCCGAACATGGCGCGCCGCGGCGCGCTCCGCCAGGGCGCGGGGCCGGGTCCGCTCGAATAGCGATGCTTGCCGGCGCCCGCGCGCGGCCTGCCGCTAAGCGGGCAGAAACCGGAGCGCCGCGCCGTTGTTGCAGTAACGCAGGCCCGTGGGCCTCGGTCCGTCATCGAACACGTGGCCCTGATGGCCCAGGCACTGCGCGCAATGGTATTCCGTGCGGTCCATGCCGAAGCTGGCGTCGGCCTTGGTGGCCACCGCGCCCTTGATGGAAGTATAGAAGCTGGGCCAGCCCGTGCCGCTCTCGAACTTCCAGGCCGACCGGAACAGCGGCAAGCCGCAGCCGAGGCAGGAGAACACCCCGGATCGGTGTTCCTGGAGCAGCGGGCTAGCGCCGGGACGCTCGGTGGCTTCGCGGCGCAGGACCTCGTAGGCGAAGCCCGGCAAGCGCGCCTTCCATTGCGCGTCGGTCAACGACCGGAAGGGCGAGGCCGCATAGGAGTCGGAGGCTCTCGCGAGGGCGGGCGCGGCGAGCGCGGCGGCGGCGCCAGCCAGCAACGCCCGGCGGCCGGGGCGCGCGGCCGGTCCGCTGGAGGAGCGCCGCTTTGCCATCAGGGATGCTGCTCGATCAGCACATAGCTGGCGAGCGGCTTGCCGTCCGCGCCGGCGGCGGCGCGCGCCATCACCTGAGCGCCGGGCTGCAGGGCCGAGGCGCCCACCTCCACCAGACGGGTCATGCTGGTGTTTTGCGGGACCACCACGTGGCGGGCCGCGGCGCCGCCATAGTCGACATCCATCTCCTGCCCCCGCTCCGTCGTCTTGACCGAGGTCACATGGCCGTTGGTCATCATCAGGCCGGGATTGTTCTGGGGGTCCATCTGGCGTTCGACGTTGGGGCCGTTCGCCATCACGTGGACCTCGGTGGCCGTATTGTTGACCCCGTCCGACGCGGACTGGTTGGCGGTCCCCAGATAGGCGCCCGGCTTGATGTCGCTGGCCGCCCCGGCCTCGCGCTTCAGCACATGCGTCTGGGCGTCCAGGCTCACCGTGACGTCGCCGCTGGCGGTGGTCACCACCATGGCGCCAGCGGAGACCGACTTGACGACCCCCGCCACCTGCGCGTCCGGCGGCGGGGCGGGCGGCGCCGCCATCGAAGCGCCCGCCGCCACAACGGTCAGACAGGATAGAAATAGAAGCCGGCTGCGCATGGGTTTCCTCCGCCGCCGGCGATGATTGCGCCAAATTTAATTGAGCGCAATGAGAATCGGCTCAGTCTGTCAGCCGCTCGCTGAGCCCCTCGATCAGGCGATGGAGGTCGGCCCTCAGGTCCGCCGCCTCCGGGTGCGGGATGGCCGGATCGCAGATAAGCGGCTGGATCGCCGCCAGCGCGCGGTCGCGAAGCGCGACGCCCTGGGGGGTGAGCGAAACGATGACCCGCCGCTCGTCGCTGGGATCGCGCGTCCGGTCCACCAGGCCGGCGGCCTCGAGGCGGCGCAGCAGCGGCGACAAGGTGCCCGAGTCGAGCCGCAGCCGCTTGCCGAGGCCGCCCACCGTGCGGGGAGAAGCCTCCCACAAGGCCAGCATCACCACGTACTGCGGGTAGGTGAGTCCCAGAGGCTCCAGCAGCGGCCTGTAGAACCGAGTGAAGAGGTTGCTCGCCGCGTAGAGCGCGAAGCACAACTGAAGATCAAGGCGCAGCGGCTCGTACTTGCCGGCGTCGGAGACCTCTTCAAGAGGGCGTCTCGCGGTCATGACCCATAGGGGCAGAACCCGCCGGATTAGGCAATGATTTGCAAGCAGGCGCTGATCCTCGGGGTGCGCCTGCCCGAGTCCGAAGCTCGCCAGAGGACCGGGCCGGGCGGCCCACGGCGCCGCTTGTCAACCCCACGGTGAAAATGGCCGCGAGTCCTTGCCCGCAGCCTCACGCCGCACTATGCCAAAACGTCGCTCAAGCTTGGCCGGGGGTGCGCTGAGGTGGCCAACCGGGTCGGTTCCCTCATTTGTCTGGTTCGCGGCCATCGGTGCCGGATGGGCGGCCACCCTGGATTGCGCTACATCTGCGCTGGCTGCGGCAAGCTGCTGGATCAGCCGGAATCGCATCCTCCCCGGCGCGGACACCACTTCAGGCGCTTCGCCCCGCCGTCGCTCCGCGAGCGCCGGACGACCTTCACGGACACCTTCTGCTCGGACTAGGTCCCCGGCTCAGTTCCGGCGACGCAACCCGTTCCGGAGCGCTTGACGATTCTGCGACAGAACGATCGCTTGCGGCGGGAAGCGTGACGCTTGTTCCACAACTTTTCCACAAGCGGGCCGTCAGCATGACAGCCGTGCGACAACGGGCTCGCCTGCAGCAGGAAGCTTGACGTTTTTTCCACAGCTTTTCCACAAGCCGGATTCGCGCGTGGGCGGCGGATCTTCGTCCGGCCCGCCGCTCTGGCGTCGCCCATGCCGCTGGCGCGACAGTCAGTTCTCCTGGCGCGGGAAGCGTGAAGGTATTTCCACAAACCATCCACAAGCGTGACAGTCGTCTGGCGCCCGAGAGGCGATGGGCCACGGACCACGCCGAAGCACGAACGGCGTTCGTGGGGGTTGGTGACCTTCGTGGGAAGAACCTCGGCCCCCCCGGCGCGGGGGGAAAGCGGTATTTCAGTCCAGCGGCGCGGTGACGAAGATCTCCACGCCCGGCTCGCAGAGGTCGACGAGGCCCGAGAGGCCGAGGGGCCGATCCGTCCCGTCCGCCTCGCGGACCGCGACGCTGTGGCCCTTGGCGTCCCGGTTGGCGAGCTTGAGCAGGGTGGCCCCGGTGACGAACGGACCGCCCCACTGGTATTCGTGCCCGTCGATCAGGAAGCGGAAGATGCGGTCGCTCTTGAAGGCCACGAACTTCTCGACGCCGGCGCGCAGGTCGAAGGTCTCGTCGAGGCGGATCTCCTCGAGCAGGCCGTCGCTCAAGAGCGCGAAGCAGATGTGCAGCTCCGGCGGATCCAGCGCCGCGGCGGAGCGCAACGCCAGGCCGGTCGATGTTGGCTCGTGGAGGATCACCTCCCGGTAGCTGAACAGGGCGTCGCCCACCAGCACCCGGTAGGGACCCACGTCGCGCGGCCGGCGGCCCTCGCGCACGCAGGCTTCGATGTCCTCGATATCGTCTTGGATGCTCATGACAACGCCCCGCCATCACCCCGGCCAGCTTCGCCGCAAACTAGGGGGTCTGTATGACACTTTGTTGTCAGTGAGCGTGCGGGGGACCGCGGCCCAACCCCTCACCCCCATGCGCCGAGCGCATGGGCCCCTCCTCTCCCCTGAAGGGAGAGGGATACGAACTGGAAGGGATCCGAACCGGAGACGAAGCCCGCCGATGGTATCCCTCTCCCGGCGGGAGAGGAGGGGCCCGCGCCCGCCAGGGCGTGGGAGGGCGAGGGCCAGCGCCCTACGCAGCCAGCGTCCGCACCAGCGGCCCGATGGTCTCGATCAGGCGGTCGGGGAGCTTGGAGCCGGAGAACTCGGTCATGGTCACCCCGCAAAGGCCCTGCTCCCGGAGCACCTCCAGCCGCGCCCGGATATCGGCCTCGCTGCCCACCAGGGTGCGGCTCCTCGCGTACCAGAGCGCCGCCTCGTCGCTCACCAGGTCCTCCACCAGATGGGCCACGTCCTTGTGGCTGGCCGCGTGGCCGATGTCGCCCTTGGCGCCCATGACGTGGCCGCCGGGCGGCAGCTCCACGCGCACGCCGGCCTCCTCGAACACCCGCACCCCCTCGAGCTGGGCGGTGCGCACGCAGCCGGCCTTGAACGCCTTGCTGGCCCGCTCGATGTCCTCGACGATGGCCCCCATGGTGTAGGCGAAGACCGGCGGCGCCGGCCGGCCGGCCGCCTCGGCGCCGCGCCGCACGTCGCCGATCTTGCGGGGGATGTCGCCCAGCATGACGATGGCCCCATCGGCGATCGCCCCGGCCAGCTCCAGGGTCTTGGGGCCCGAGCCCGCCATATAGATCGGGGGATGCTCGTGGGCGTCCCGCAGCCGCGCCTCGAAATCGTCGAACATCACCCCCTCGCCGGCCATCAGGGCTCTGAGGCGGGCCACCCCCTCGCGCATCTCGGCGAGCTTGGAGTTGCGCATGCCGTCGAAGCCGATGGCGCTGTCGCCGGCCCCGATCCCCAGCAGGGAGCGGCCGGGCGCGGCCTCGGAGACCGCCCGGGCCGCCGAGGCGGTCACGGTGACGTGGCGGCTCACGAGGTTGGTCACCGTGGGGCCGATCTGGATCTTGTCGGTGGAGACGGCCACGGCGCCCAGGGTGGTCCAGACGTCCCGGTAGTTCAGGTGCGAGTCCGGGAACCAGGCCGCGTCGAACCCGGCCGCCTCGGCGCGCCGCACGCAGGCGATCATCTCGCGGATGGGATGGTGGGCTGGCATCCGCACGCCGAACCGCATGGCTTTCTCCCAAAGCTCACGAGGCGCTGAGATTATTGGGCCACCCGGCCTTCGGGCAAGACGAGGGGGCGTAACCCCTCGCCTTCCCTCTCCCTCGGGAAGCTAAAACAGAGCGCCGCCCTCACCTTGCCTCTCCCGGAGGGGAAGGGAGGGGCCCGCGCTGCGTCAGCAGCGTGGGAGGGTGAGGGGTTACGGGTCCGCTTGCCACCGCCCATCCCCCGGGCGCATGAAGGCTTCGCATAACGGCAATCATTCAATTTGAGAGGTTTCAGGCGATGAAATTCGTCCGGATGGGCTCGACCGGAGCCCAGGTGTCCCAGCTTTGCCTCGGGTGCATGAGCTTCGGCGGCATGGCCGACTGGATGCTGAACGAGGAGGCCAGCCTGCCGCTGGTGCGCCGGGCGGTGGAGGCGGGGATCAATTTCTTCGACACCGCCGACGTCTATTCCCGCGGCGAGAGCGAGGAGATCCTCGGGCGCGCCCTGAAGGCCCTGGCCGTGCCGCGCGACGAGACGGTGGTCGCCACCAAGGTGTTCAACCGCATGGGACGCGGCCCCAACCGCGCGGGCCTCGCGCGCAAGCATATCCTGCAGTCCATCGACGCCAGCCTCACCCGGCTCGGCCTCGACTACGTGGATCTCTACCAGATCCACCGGTTCGACTACGAGACGCCGCTGGAGGAGACCATCGAGGCGCTGGACGACGTGGTGAAGGCCGGCAAGGCGCTCTACATCGGGGCCAGCTCCATGTTCGCCTACCAGTTCTCGAAGTACCTGCACCGGGCCGACCAGCTCGGCCGCACCCGGTTCTCGATGATGCAGAACCACTACAACCTCGCCTACCGCGAGGAGGAGCGGGAGATGAACCCGCTGTGCGTCGAGGAAGGCGTGGGCCTGATCCCCTGGAGCCCGCTGGCCGGGGGCTACCTGGCGGGCAACCGCGAGGCCGGCACGGTGCGCGGCAAGTCGCCCTGGGGCGCCGACCGCTACCACCGCCCCTCCGACCAGGCGGTGCTGGAAGCCCTGCGCGGCGTCGCCAAGGCGCGCGGCGAGACCCCGGCCCAGGTCGCCATCGCCTGGATGCTCGCCAAGCCCGGCGTCACCGCGCCGATCATCGGCGCCACCAAGGTCAGTCACCTGGAAGACCCCATCCGCGCCGTGGAGGCCCCGCGCCTCAGCGCCGAGGAGATCGCCGCCCTGGAGGCGCCCTACGAGGCCCAGTCTATCATGGGCGCCATCCGCCGCGGCGAGGACCTCGAGACCCGCCGCGCGATCCTGACGCGGACGCGCGATTAGACGGCGCCGTAACCCCTCACCCTCCCACCGCTGCGCAATGGGCCCCTCCCTCTCCCTAGGGAGAGGTGTGATTGACCTCCCCCGGAGGGAGAGGGAGGGGCCCGCGCTGCGCCAGCAGCGTGGGAGGGCGAGGGGTTACGCCCCAAACAGCCGCGCCACCTTGGCCACCGCCCGGGCCCGCTCCTTCGCGAGCCGCGCCTCGCTCTTGGCGTCCACCGCGTAGATGGGCGCCCAGCAGCAGCGCACGCCCTTGGCGAACTGCAGGGCGAGGCCGCGCACCAGCTGGCGCCGCGCCGGATCGCCCACCAGCCATTCGATGAACAGGCGCGGCGAGCCGTAGGTGGCGATCGCCGCGAACCGGATGAGGCGCGGCAGCCGATGGGCCCTGAAGACGCCGTCCTCCAGCGTGAAGGCCACCCCCGGCTGCCAGACGCGGTCGAACCAGCCTTTCAGCACCGCCGGCAGGCCGTACCACCAGGTGGGATAGACGAGCACGAGCCCCTCGGCCTCGGTGAGCGCCGCCACGTGCGGGGCGATATCCGCCGACCCATGCCGCTCGCCGGCCCGGTGCGCGCGCCAGCCTTCGGCGTCCAGCACCGGGTCGAATCCCTCCGCGTAGAGGTCGAGGATCCGCACCCGATGGCCGGCGCGCGCGAGCTCGGCCTCTAGCGCCGCGCGGATCGAGCCCGCGAAGCTGCCCGGCTCCGGGTGGCAGAAGAGAACGAGGACGTCGATGGCGCCGGCCCTCCCGGGTTCGGGTCTTAGTCTCCTTCCCCGCGTGCGGGGAAGGGGGACCGCCACGCCGTAGGCGGGGTGGTGGAAGGGGCTACTCCTTCCCCGCGTGCGGGGAAGGGGGACCGCCACGCCGTAGGCGGGGTGGTGGAAGGGGCTACTCCTTCCCCGCTTGCGGGGAAGGGGGACCGCCACGCCGTAGGCGGGGTGGTGGAAGGGGCGCTGCGCCCCCTCCGTCTGATCGCTGCGCGATCAGCCACCTCCCCCGCTGCGCAGGGGAGGAGTAGCCCCTCCGTCTGATCGCTGCGCGATCAGCCACCTCCCCCGCTGCGCGAGGGGAGGAGTAGCCCCCTCCGTCTGATCGCTGCGCGATCAGCCACCTCCCCCGCTGCGCGAGGCAGGAGGGGGAGGAGGGTTGCGCCTCGGCGCCCGGCGCGCCAGTCTCGGCGCCCAGCGTCACCGTCGGGAGCGGACATGGACTGGCGGCTTTCCAATGACGGCGCGCGGCTGGTGGCCCAGCCGGCCGGCCGGGTCGACGAGGAGAGCTGGAAGGACTTCAGCGCCAGGCTCACCGCGGCGGTGCATGAGGCGGTGGAGGCCAAGCTCCCCCTGGTGATCGACCTTTCGGGGCTCGAGTACATGACCTCCAAGGGGCTTCGGGTGCTCACCATGGCCAAGAGCGAGGCCAAGGGCGCCATCGTCATCCATTTGGCGGCGCCCAATGCGGCCATGAAGCGGATCCTCGCCATCAGCCGCTACAACATGCTGTTTCCGGTGGTGGACCGGGTCGACCAGGTGGGAGGCTAAGCCATGCGGGTCCGCTTCTGGGGCACGCGGGGCTCGCTGCCGGTGGCCCCCCACGCCGACGCCGTTCTCGCCAAGGTGGCGCGGGCGCTGATGATCGCCCGCGGCCGCAGCTTCGCCGACCAGGACGAGGCGACGGCCTTCGCCCGCGAGGAGACGGAGTTCGCCACCCACGCCACCTACGGAGGCGCCACCGCCTGCATGGAGATCGAGGCGGACGAGGAGGCCTTCGTGGTCTGCGACATGGGCTCGGGGATGCGCGAGTTCGGGGTGAACGCGCTGCGCCGCTGCGCCGAAGGCCATCCGCGCCTCTACCACGTGTTCCTCTCGCACCCGAACTTCGACCACGTCATGGGCTTCCCGTTCTTCCGGCCGGCCTACGAGACCGGGGCGCGCATCGTCATCCATTCCGGCCATCCGGACGCCGAGGCGGCGCTGCGCCGCCAGCAGGAGGCGATCTGCTTCCCGGTCCCCTTCGAGACCCTGAGGGCGAAGATCGAGTTCGTCACCCACCCGCCCGACCAGCCTTTCGAGGCGGCGGGCCTCACGGTCAGCTTGATCCGTCAGGCCCACGCGACCCGGGGCTCGTACGGCTACCGCTTCGAGCGGGACGGCAAGGCGGTGGTCTATTCCACCGACGCCGAGCACGGCGCCGAGGACATGGACGCCGAGGGCGCGTTCGAGACCTTCTTCGCCGGCGCCGACCTCGTCATCTGCGACACCATGTATTCCTTAGGCGACGCGGTGAGCCTCAAGCAGGACACCGGGCACGCCTCCAACGTGGTGGCGGTGGACCTCTGCCACGCGGCGGGCGCCAAACGCCTCGCCCTCTTCCACCACGAGCCGAACGGCTCGGACGAGGACATCCAGCGCATGTTCTACGAGACCTTGCGCTACGAGGAGCTGGTCCGCGGCGAGCGCCCGCCACTGGAGGTGCTCTGCGCCTACGACGGGCTCGAGGTGGAGGTGTGAGGGGGATTGGATAGACCTTGACCCCGCTCACCCCGGCGAACGCCGGGGCCCAGGCAGGACTTTGGAACAACCTCGATGTTCTACGTGTACATCACGGCCAGCGGACGCAACGGCACGATCTACACGGGCAGCACCGACGATATCCGCGCGCGGATCGAGCAGCACAAGGCCAAGCGCTTCTCCGGCTTCACCGCCAGGTACGGGGCCGATCGGCTCGTCTGGCTCGAAACGCATCCCTCCCGTGACGAAGCCTTCCGGCGCGAACGCCAGATCAAGGAATGGCGCAGGCTCTGGAAGTTGCAGCTGATCGAGGGCCGCAACCCGAATTGGATCGATCTGTCCGCTGACCTCGACCGCTGGCTCCAGGAAGACGAGCAGCGAGCCTCGCGCGAATTCCTGCCTGGTTCCCGGCTTTCGCCGGGATGAGCGGGAACGGTGGGATGAACGACCTACCCGCCGATGCGCGCAGGCGCGTGGTCATGGCAGGACTCGCCGCGGCGCTGCTGGCCGCGGTGCTGGTGCTGATCGCGGGCGCGCGGCTCAGCCGGCCGCTCCACGACCTGTTCCAGAACCTCTCCCCCGCGCCGGCCCCTTCGAATTCCGTACAGGTGGTGGCCATCGACGCCGAGAGCCTCAGGGCCGTGGGTGGCTGGCCGTGGAGCCGGTTCTACCTGGCCAGGCTCACCGAGGAGATCGCCCGCCGCGGAGCCGTCGCCATCGGCCTCGACTTCCTGATGCCAGAGCCGGACCGGCTGGACCCCAAGCGCTTCGCCGACCTCTACGGCGAGCTGCCGCCCGCCGCCGCCCAGGCGGTGCGCGCCCTCCCCTCCATGGACGCCCTCTTCGCCCGGGTGATCGGCCGCAGCCCGGTGGTGCTGGCCAGGGCCGGCGCCGAGGGCCGCTCCTTCGACGCGCTCGACCAGGCGCCCGCGCCCCTGCCCCCCGAGGCTCGCTTTTCCGGCCCGCTGCCGGCGGGGGTCAAGGCCTATCCGAAGGCGGTGGCCAACCTGCCCCTGCTCGACGGCGCGGCGCTCGGGCACGGCCTGGTCAACGGCCCGCGCGACGACGACGGGGTGCTGCGCCGCGCGCCGCTGGTCGCCGTGGTCGCCGGGGCGCCCACCCCCGGCTTCGCCCTGGAGCTGGTCCGCGTCGCCAAGGGCGCCGACGAGATCGGCGTTGCGACCCGCGGGCGACGCCTCGCGGCCATCGGGATCGGCGGCAAGCGCATCGCGGCCGCGGCCGATGGGTCGCTGGCCCTGAAGTTCGGCGACTGGCGCAAGATCCCGGTCACCTCGGCCGCCGACCTCTTCCGCCAGGGCCTGCCGGACGACCTCTTCAAGGGCAAGATCGTGCTCGTGGGCCTGACCAGCGCCGGGACCTCCGACGTGGTGGCCACGCCCCGCGCGGCCGAGACCCACGGCGTCTTCGTGCAGGCCGAGGCCGTGGGCGCGATCTTGCGGGGCGAGGGGCTGGAGCGGCCGCCCTGGGCGCCCCCGGCCGAATGGGGCCTCGGCCTCGTCCTGGCGCTGGCGGCGGGCGCGGCGGTGCTGCGGCTGCCGATCGCCGCGGCCGGCGCCCTCGCAGCGGCGGGGATCGCCGCGGCGCTGGGCGCGAGCTGGGCCGGCTTTGCGGCCGGCCTGCTCATCGATCCCTTCCCCGCCATCCTGCCCGCCGCCGCCGGATCGGGGGCGATGGTGGCGGCGCTCACCGCCGAGGGCCGGCGCCTGCAGGCGAGGCTCAGGGCCGCGCTGGAGGAAGAACGGCTGGCGGCCGCCAAGATCGCCGGCGAGCTCTCCGCCGCCGCCGCCATCCAGGCCGGCATGCTGGCGCCCCCCGAAGAGCTCGCCGCCCTCAGCCCCCGCGTGGACCTCGGCGCCGTGCTGCAGCCGGCCCGCAACGTCGGCGGCGACCTCTACGACGCCTTCATGCTGGACGAGGGGCGGCTCTGCTTCCTGGTGGGCGACGTCACCGGCAAGGGCGTGCCGGCCGCCCTCTTCATGGCCCTTTCCCGCTCGCTCGCCCGCTCGCTCCTGGCCCGCCCCGACCTTTCCCTCACCGAAGCCATCGGGGCCATCAACGCCGAGCTTTCGCGCGAGAACCGCGAGGCCATGGCGCTCACCCTGCTGGTGGGGACCCTCTCCCCCGCCGACGGACGCCTCGACCTCTGCTGCGCCGGCCACGAGAACCCGCTGATCGCCCAGGGCGGCCAGGCGCGGGAGGTCACCCTGGTCGGCGGCCCGCCCCTCTGCGTCGACCCCGACTTCCCCTACGCCGTGGAGAGCTTCCGCCTCGCGCCCGGCGAGACCCTGCTCTGCTTCAGCGACGGCCTCACCGAGGCCCAGGCGCCGGACGGGCGCCTCTTCCCCCACGAGGCGCTGCTCGCCGCCGTCGCCGCCGCCGCCGCCGCCCCCAGCGCGGCGGCCGTGATGGACCGGATGGTCGGCGCCGTGCGCGCCTTCGAGGCCGGCGCCGAGCCCAGCGACGACCTCACCCTGCTGGCCGTGCGGCTGCGCGCGCCCGCGTAGCGGCTCGGAGCGGCCCGGCGGCGATCGGCGCCGGCGCCCCATGCGCCGCGAGCGCCGCGCCGGTGTAGCGCGGGTCGGCGGTCACCTCGCGCCCGGCGAAGCTCGGGGCTGGGAAGGCGGCCAGGGCCTCGGCGGTGGCGAGCTCGGCCTCCGCCAGCAGCAGCCCCTCCAGCGGCCCCTGGAAGGCGTCGACGCACATGGAGACCCCCGGCGGCGCCCTGAACCGATGGCGAAGCCTGGTCAGCCGCCGCCCGTCGAGCGCCGCGGCCAAGACCGCAAATTCCGCTTCGGGCAGGTAGATGGAGGTGATGAGCCGGGTCTGGGCGTCGACGTCGGCCTTGCGGGTCAGGCGCAGCATGGCCGGCCCCCGTCCAGGGGCCGCACCTCCCGCAGCCGCAGCTGTGTGGCCGTCACATAGAGGTCGGTGATCGCCTCGGTGCGCAGGATCAGCTCGGCCGGCGGCTGGCGGCAGAGCCAGCGCCGCTCGCGCTCGACGTGGGTGTAGTGCGGCCTCGGAAACCCCAGCGCCGCGGCGACTTCCTGGGATATCTGCATCCTGCGCGCGCCCCCGTCCGGGCGCCCTCCCCGATCGGGCGAGCTTAGCCGGGCGCGAGGCGATGCGGAAATCCGCCGCCGCGCCAGCGCCGGCAGGCGAAGAACCCGCGCCTCAGACGTCCAGCGGCCCGTTCCATACCTCGATGGCGGGCGAGCCTCGGTAGCTGGAGAGCACGCAGAGCGTGCCCGTGCCGAGCAGGAAATGCCGGCCGCCTTCGGGCGGCAGCCCGATCCAGCGGGCCGCCAGAACCCTCAGGATATGGCCGTGGGCGAAGAGCGCCGCATCGCCGCCCGCCGCCCGGACCTTGGCGATCACGCAGTCCGCCCGCGCCCCCACCTCGGCTGGGCTCTCGCCATTCGGGCAGCCGTCCCGGAAGATCAGCCAATCCGGCCGCTGGCTGCGGATCTGGCCGGGGGTCAGGCCCTCGTAGTCGCCGTAGTTCCACTCCACGAGTTCGGGGGCGATCATCGCCGCCGCCCCCAGTCCCGCCAGATGCGCCGTCGTGCGGGCGCGCTGCAGGGGGCTGGTCAGCACCAGGGCGAACTGCTCGCGGCCCAGCACCGGCGCCAGGGACGCGGCGAGCCGCCGTCCGTTGTCGGTGAGCGCGAGGTCGGTGACGCCGGTATGGCGGCCGTTGAGGCTCCACTCGGTCTCGCCGTGCCGGATCGCGAAGACCCTCATGCGCGGTTCAGACGTTGTCGGCCTCGGTGGAGCTCGCGGCTGCGCCCCTCCCCGCACCGCCCCAGCGCCAGCCGGCGATCTCGGGCATGTCGTCGCCGAAGCGGCAGATGTACTCGCGGTGCTCGATGAGCTTGTCGCGGATGGCCTGCTTGGCGTAGGCGGCGCGGGCGCCGAGCCGGGGGACCCGGTCGATGACGTCGCCCACCAGGTGGAAGCGGTCGAGGTCGTTCATCACGCACATGTCGAACGGGGTGCTGGTGGTCCCGTTCTCCTTGTAGCCGCGCACGTGCAGGTTCCCGTGGCCGCGGCGCCGGTAGGTGAGCCGGTGGATCAGCCACGGATAGCCGTGGAAGGCGAAGATGATCGGCTTGTCGGTGGTGAAGAGGGCGTCGAAGTCCTGGTCGGAGAGGCCGTGCGGGTGCTCGGAGGCCGGCTGCAGCTTCATCAGGTCGACCACGTTGATCACCCGCACCTTCAGCTCGGGGGCGTGCTCGCGCAGCAGCTCCACCGCCGCGAGGGTCTCCACGGTCGGCACGTCGCCGCAGCAGGCCATCACCACGTCCGGCTCGGCGCCGCGGTCGTTGCTGGCCCACGCCCAGATGCCGAGGCCGCCCTCGCAGTGGCGGATCGCCTCGTCCATGGTCAGCCACTGGGGCGCCGGCTGCTTGCCGGCCACCACCACGTTCACGTAGTTGCGGCTGCGCAGGCAGTGGTCGGTGACCGACAGCAGGCAGTTGGCGTCCGGCGGCAGGTAGACGCGCATCACCTCGGCCCGCTTGTTCACCACGTGGTCGATGAAGCCCGGGTCCTGGTGGCTGAAGCCGTTGTGGTCCTGGCGCCAGACGTGGCTGGAGAGCAGGTAGTTCAGCGAGGCGACCGGCCGGCGCCAGGCGATCTCGTTGCACACCTTCAGCCACTTGGCGTGCTGGTTGAACATCGAATCGATGATGTGGATGAAGGCCTCGTAGCACGAGAAGAAGCCGTGCCGGCCGGTGAGCAGATAGCCCTCCAGCCAGCCCTGGCACTGGTGCTCGCTCAGCATCTCCATCACGCGGCCGTCGGGAGCGAGGTGATCGTCCCAGGGCAGCGTCTCGGCGACCCAGGCCCGGTTGGTCACCTCCAGCGCGTCCTGCCAGCGGT
>JAFBAO010000083.1 GCA_019247715.1 Caulobacteraceae bacterium | reverse complement strand
GGGTGCTCTCTTTCGACGCTTGGAGCTCGGCTCGAAGACACGGCGTCGTGCGGGCGCTGCCGTGAAGAACGCTTCCCATAGGGCATCCTCTTCCTGACGACTCAGGATCGATGATGCACCATCAGATTCCGGGACTGCACACCTAGTGCGCTGAATTTGAAGTTCGCTTCAGCGCCCGCCCCATCCACTCACCCGGGACACTAGGCCGTGATGGCGGCGGGGGTGGTGGCGCTCAGGTGATAGCCGAGGGCGGCGACGGCGTAGAAGTCGGCCGTGGGGAGGCTGTCGACCACGCCGGGGGTGGCGAAGGCGTCGAAGGCGTCCGACCGGTTGGCGCTGGAGCTCGCCCAGTCGGCGGAATCGCCGCCGTTGGACGGGTTGTTGAAGGTGTTGAGGACCGAAGCGCCGCCGTTGATCGAGAAGTAGCCGCCGCCGGGGCTGAGCGCTGGGCTGTTGGGTCCCGAATAGCGGAACAGGTCCAGCGCCGTGTAGACGTGCGCGTAGCTCCCGAGGCTCTGGCCCTGCATGCCCATGCGGCCGAGGACTTCGGAGAGCTCGTGGGCGGCGATGCCCACCGCATCGTACTGGCCAGATCCCAGCGTCCCGCCGTTGGCCGGGAACCACAGGAGATTGGCGGCGGCGCTGAGGCCGATGTAGCCGTCGGTCCCGCCGGCGGTGGCGCTGATGAGCCCCAGAGCCTTGGCCTCGGCGCTGGTGACGAAGAAGTTGGCGGAGGCGAGGGCCTGGTCGGCCAAGACGCCGGTCGACGAGCCGTGGCTCTGGAGGAAGGCGGAATCGGCGTTGGAAAGGGCCTGCTCGACGGTCTGGTAGCCGGTGATGTACCCCAGGCTCTCGCTCTGGCCCACCGAGCCGCCGGAGATGGCCGAGCCCGCCACCTCGCCGAACCCGACCGCGATGTTGAGCGTCACGTGGTCGGTGAAGGCGTTGGTGAACAGCTTGGCGGCCGAGACCACCGCCGATTCGATCGCCGACCAGTTGGCGGCGTTGCGGACCGAGGCGTCCCACAAGAGGTCGATCTGTAAACCGGTGGCGGCGCCGACCAGGGTGGAAAGGGGCGAGCCGCTTCCCCCGCTCGGCGCGGGCGCAGGCTGCGGCGGCGGGCGCCAGCCGAAGGCGCTTCCCCCGGCGAGCAGCTCGTGATGGCCGCCGCGGCCAAGATCCACGAGGTTCGCCACCGCGTTCGCGAAGCTCTCGGTCTGGGTCGGGGGATGATCGCCGACATAGATAGGCGTCAGCGCGCCGGAGTCGCCGTGAAGCGCATTGGACAGCGGATCGTACATCGGATCCCCCCTTAAGTCACCGTACCGATCCCGGTCAGTCTTTCGCAAGCTGAGAGCCGCCGACGCCGAGACGAGTCGACGCTGGGGGGCGAGGGCGGTAGGATTATGTCCCGATTGCGGCTGCAAACTGGCGGGGCTCTGCGGGCCGGGGATGTGCAACATTTGTCTGCCAGCGAAGGGTTATTGAACTGGCGTAACTCCTTAGCCTCCCATTGCCGGCGCCGTAGGCCCCTGCCTCTCCCTTTGGGAGCGGTGCTGCGCGGGGGCTTACGCACGCCGCGGCAAGGCCCTATCCAAGGCCATGGGCCACGGCGCCGAATATCGGGAGCTGATCGTCTTCCTGGCGACCGCAGGGGTGATCGCCCCGCTGTTCGCGCGGCTCAAGGTGAGCCCGATCCTGGGCTACCTGATCGCTGGGGCGGCGCTGGGTCCGCAGGGGCTGGGGCGCGCGGCGGGAATTTTCCCGGCGATGGCGTGGATCGACCTCGGGCGGCCCGAGGAGCTGAAGCCGCTCGCCGAGCTGGGCGTCGTCTTTCTGCTGTTCGTGATCGGGCTGGAGCTCTCCTGGGAGCGGCTGAAGACCATGCGCCGGCTGGTGGTGGGGCTGGGGCTGGCGCAGGTGGTCGTCTGCACGATCCTGATCGCGGGCGCGGCCGTGGCGCTCGGCCAGCCGCCGGCGGCGGCCCTGGTGCTGGGCGCCGCCTTCGCCCTTTCCTCAACCGCCCTGGTGATCCCTTCGCTCGCCGAGCGGCGGCGCCTCACCAGCGCGGCGGGCCGGGCGAGCCTCTCCATCCTGCTGGCCCAGGATCTCGCGGTGGCCCCGATCCTGGTGACCCTCGGGCTCGCGGCAGGAATGCAAGGGGCGGGCGCTCCCACCGGCGCCCTCCTGTCGCTCTTGCCGGCGGCGGCGGCCCTGGTCGCCCTGCTGGCGGCGGGGCGCTGGCTGCTGCGGCCGCTCTTCCACTCGGCCGCCCGCGCCAAGAGCTCGGACATGTTCGCCGCCGCGAGCCTGCTCATCGTGGTGGGGGCGGCGGCCGCAGCGGCGGCCGGGGGTCTGTCCATGGGCCTCGGCGCCTTCGTCGCCGGCCTGCTGCTGGCCGAGACCGAGTTCCGACGCGAGGTCGAGGTGGTGGTGGATCCCTTCAAGGGCCTGCTGCTCGGGATGTTCTTCGTCTCGGTGGGGGCCGAGCTCGACCTCAAGCGGCTGGCGAGCGAGCCGCTGACCATTGCTGCGATCGCCGCAGCGACGGCGGCGGGCAAGGCGGCGGCGGTCTACGGGCTCGGACGGGTCTTCGGCCTGCGGCGCGCGAGCGCGGGGGAGGCGGCGCTGCCGCTGGGACCGGCCGGCGAGTTCGCGTTTGTGGTCCTCGCCCAAGCGAGCGCGGCGCGGCTGATCGGGACCGGCGCGGCGGACACGGGGGCGGTGGCGGCGGGCCTTGGGCTCTTCGCGGTCCCGGCGCTGGCGTCGCTGGGGGCGCGACTAGGCAAACGGGCGCCGGCCGCCGAGCACGGCTTCGGGCTCGCGCACCCCGAGCCGGAGGAAGGCAGGCGGGTGCTGGTGGTGGGCTACGGACGGGTGGGGCGGCTGGTGGGAGAGATGCTGGGCGCCCACCAGATCGAATTCACCGCCATCGACGCCGACCCGGCGGTGGCCGCCGCCGCGCGCGGCCAAGGCGCCAGAGTCTATTTCGGGGACGCGGCGCGGGAGGGGTTCCTCATGGCCTGCGGGCTCGAGCGAGCTCCGGCGGTGGTGGTCACCATGGACGCGCCGGCCAAGGTCAACGAGGTGGTCCGCACGGTCCGCAAGCTCCGGCCCGACATCACCCTGATCGCCCGGGCCAGGGATGCGCGCCACGCCGCAGCGCTCTATCGGCTGGGCGTCACCGACGCGGTGCCCGAGGCCGTGGAGGCCAGCCTGCAGCTGGCGGAGAACACCCTGGTGGACCTTGGGGTGCCCATGGGCCTCGTCATCGCCTCGATCCACGAGAAGCGCGACGGCTTCCGGCGCCTGTTCGCCGAGGAAGCCACCGAGCCGAGGCCGGTGCGGGCGCTCCGGCGCCGGGAAGCGCCTTAGCTAGGCGGCGAAATCCCTCACCCTCCCACGCCCTGGCGGGCGCGGGCCCCTCCCTCTCCCTGTGGGAGAGGTATAAGAACAGCGCCTTGCTTCCACTTCGCCCAGAGGGAGAGGGAAGGGCCCGTCGCGTCAGCGATGGGAGGCCGAGGAGTTACGGCCCCTGGCTATTCTATATTCAAATTCCGAGAATTATTACTTTATTTACCATGCGATCTACCTGAAATCCTGGTATCCGCCTTGCATGGGACCAGCCGCGCCTCCGGGCGGCGTAAGGAAAAGGGACGGCGGCCGGCGCGGGCCAACAAGCCATGAGCGACACTCCGATCCGCAACCTCGCGAACCTGCAGCGCTCAGCCTCCAGCAGCCGGGTGCTGAACCTGCTGGCGGTGCACGAGCGCCGGCAGGGCGAGGCGGACTACCTGAGCGCGCCCTTCTTCCGCGACACGGTGCTGAACCGTTCAATCCTGCTGAAGCACCGGCTGCGCGGCGACGAGCGGCGCCTGTTCGTGGACGGGCGGACCACGGCGACCAAGCTGATCATCCCCATCGACAAGTCGGACCTGAGACTCGGCGGGCGCTCGGTGTTCGTGGGCCAGTACAACTACGACGCCATGATGGGCTCCACGGTGGGGCAGGACTGGATCGAGAGCCAGGACCGCCAGACCCTGGAGCTGCTCGACCAGATCCCCTCGCTGGACCCCTTCCTGCTGCGTGAGCACCTGCGCCGCCACAGCCGCGCGCCGGCGCGCTGCTATTTCGAGGTGTCGGAGGCCGACGCGGGGCGGATGTTCGAGTTCGTCCAGGCCGAAGTGCAGCGGCTGGTGGCGCTCTGCTACGCCGAGGCCCAGGCGGCCGGCGAGGCAGGCCGAGGCTACGCCCAGCGGCTGGTCCGCAAGATCCTCTCCGAGACGGTGGACGCCGACACCGATCCCCTGCGCCAGACGCTGAAGCTCGAGCGGCGCGAGTACGAGGAGGGCGTCTTCTGCTGGAAGGGATTCCTCTACTACAAGTGGGCGCTCGCGGACGCCATGCCGGCGGCCCAGAACGTCGCCCGGGCGATCAGCCAGGCCCGCACCCATGGACGCGCGACCGCCGATACCCAAGCCTATCTGGAACGGGCGCGGGGCGGGCTCGGCGCTTCGATCCTCGCCGTGTGCGGCCGGGCCCGCCGGTCGCTGTCGGTCTATGACGAAGCCTTCGCCAGGCTGGTGGACGGCGAGCCGGCCGCCTTCCGGGATTTCCTGTTGAGCGCGCCGGCGATGTTCACCGAGCTCGGCGAGCGGCTGGGGGCGGTGAGCCACGTGGTGAGCTACTGGAACTACCGCTTTCCGGGCGGGCGCCCGCCCCCGACCCCCGCTGACGACCTTAAGGACATCTTCCAGGATTTCGAGACCCGCCTGGGCGTGGCCGCGCGGGACGTGCGGGCGCTGCGGGCGGCGTAACATCTCCGATCCGTCATGTATGGACGGCCCGCAGGGCCGATCCGGGGCCGGACCCTCCGGTTCCCAGACGATTTCCAACTCGGCGGCGGCGCCTCCGGCCCCGGCTCTTCGCGCTCCAGAGAGCGCTGCGGCCGGGGTGACGATTTCTTTGAAGCGCCGCTACGACACCCCCGTCTCGATCGCCAGGCGCACGAGGTCGGCGGTGCGGGCGACGCCCAGCTTGGACTTCATGAGGGTGAGGGTGTTGGCGACGGTTTTGTAGCCGACGCCAAGGGCGCCCGCGATCTCCGCGAGGCTGGCGCCGCCCGCCAGCAGCCGCATGATCTCCAGCTCGCGCGGGCTCAGCACATCCAGGTTTTCAGCGCCGCCGCCGAGCGCGATGGCCTGGGCGATCTCGGCTTCCACGAAGCGTCCGCCGGCCGCAACCTTGCGCACCGCGGCCATCAGCTCGGCGGGGCTGGCGTTCTTGCTCACATAGCCGGCGGCGCCCGCCTCCAGCGCCCGGCGCGCGTAAAGCGGCTCGGCGTGCATGGAGAGCACGAGGATCCTGGCGTCGGTGAGCCGGGCCAGGCGCCGCAGCAGCTCCAGGCCGCCGAGCCCCGGCAGGTTGAGATCGAGGACGATGAGCTCCGGACGTTGGGCGCGGGCCAGCGCCAGGGCCTCGCGGCCGGCGGCGGCCTGCAGTATCTGGTGGGCGCCGTCGGCGGCCAGCAGCCGCGCGAGACCATCACGCACGATGGCGTGGTCGTCGACGACGAGAACCTTCACGCAGCCCTGTCCCGCCGGCCGAGGGGTAGGGTGGCGCTCACCCTCCAGCCGCCGTCGTCACAGGGCCCAGCCGCCAGCTCGCCGCCGGCCGCCGCGACGCGCTCGCCCATGCCCTTGAGGCCGAAGCCGGCGCCGCGCGGCGCGGCGCCGACGCCGTCGTCGACCACTTCGATCCGGAGGGCCTCATGGGTCCGCTCCAGGGTGAGGGAAATGGCGCTCGGAGCGCCATGGCGGACGGCGTTGCTGAGGCTCTCCTGCGCCAGGCGGTAGGCGGCCTCCTCGGCGCCCTGCGGCAGGCCCCCATCCGCGCAAAGACGCACCGAAAACGCGATCTCGGGGTGGCGCGCGCGCCAGAACTGCACGAGGTCACGCACCGCGGCGGCGAGGCCGAGCTCGGCCAGGGTAGTGGGGCGAAGGCGGGCGAGGATGTCCCTGACCAGCCGCTGGATGTGGCCGATGGCGCCCTGCACCGAGCGCACCTGGTCCAGCGCCGCCTCGGTGCGGCCGCCCGCGATGAGGCTCTCGGCCATGGCCGCGTCGATGTTGGCTGCGAAGAGGTGAGGGCCGATCTCGTCGTGGAGGTCGCGGGCGATGTCGGCGCGCTCCTCGTCCTGGAGGGTGAGGATCTGCTCCTCGAGCGCCTGGTTGCGAGCCCGCATGGCGGAGAGCCGCCCGGCCATCTCGTTGACGCCGCGGCCGAGGCGGACGAGCTCCGGCGGACCGCGCTCCGGCGCGCGGGCGTCATAGTCGCCGGCCCCGATCCTCGGCAGCACCGCCCCCACCGCCGCCAGGGGCCGAAGCGCCCGGCCCACCACCAGCCAAACGAGGCCCGCGCCGGCCAGGCAGGCAAGGGGCAGGGCGAGGGCGAGGTCCAGGAACTCCGACCAGACCACCGCCATGTCGTTGGCGTCCACAGGCCGCAGCTCCACGGCGACGCCGGCGGCGGGACTCGGCAGGCGGGCAGGGGCGATCTTCTGGCGCAGCAAGGCGGCGAACCAGGCGGGCGGGGCGGAGGCGGGCTCGGGAATGGAGGCGGCGAGGATCCGGCCGCCGGGCCCGATCAGCAGGGCCTGGAGATGGCGGTCGCCGTCGAAGGTGCCGACGAGGTCGGCCAGGTCGCGCGCCGGCGCGGCCGAGCGCGAAAGGCCCTCGAAGTCGCGGCGCACCGCGAGGTCGGCGCTCGCCTGGGCGCTCACCAGCTCCCCGCGCAGCCACTGGCGCGCGTGCCAGCCGGCCAGCGCCAGCCCGAGGCCCGAGCCCAGGACGAGGGCGAGGACGATGGCGACCACGATCCTGATCCGCAGGGACATGGAGGCTCTTCCTGCACCGGCGGGGCGGCTGGCGCAAAGCCCTGAACGCAGATCGGGAAGTTTTCCCAGCGAGGTCGGGAACCGCGGCCCTGGGCTCGGACGGCCGGTTTTGCGAGTTGGCGGCCGTGACCGGTCGCTTCGAGCCCAGGTTCTCGCCTTCAGCCGTGCGCGGCCTCGCCCTCGCGGTGGCGGCGTCGGGGCTTTGGCCGGCCGCGGCGGCCGCAGCGCCGCCGGCTCCGGCGCGCCAGCCGTCCGATTATCCGCAGTTCAGCCAGGACTTCGCCGGTCCCCTGGTGGTGACCGCCACCAACCACGGGTCGCGCCGCTGGAGCTGCAACGCCGCCTGGATCGAGGGCTACGACGACGTCGGCAAGCTCGTCACCCGCAACATGGCCTCGCACTTCTACGTCCATCCGCACGCGATGAACGAGCTCGCCCTGCGCCGCGCGCCCCTAAACCGGTACACGGTCCTCGGCGCCGCCCAGATCGACTGCTCGGCGTGAGCCCTCAGCGCCCGTCCGGCGCCTGGGCGTCCGCCGCGCTCGGGCTGGCGCTGCTGCAGGGCGCGGCGCGGGCGGCGGAGGATACGACCCAGGCGCCCAACACGGTCTCCGACGTGGTGGTGACGGCGCACAAGCTGGACGCTGCCCGCACGGCGGTCGAGCCCAGCCTGGGGGCCAGCACCTACACCCTCTCGCGCCAGCTGGTGGAGTCGCTTCCCGGCGGCGAGAACGCCGGGCTGAACCAGGTGCTGCTGCAGGCGCCCGGCGTCGTCCAGGACAGCTTCGGCCAGTTCCACGTCCGCGACGACCATGCGGGCCTGCAGTACCGGCTCAACAACGTGATCCTGCCCGAGGGCCTTTCGGTGTTCGGCCAGGTGCTGAGCCCGCGCCTGGCCGGAAGCACCGAGCTGATCACCGGCGCCTTGCCGGCCCAGTACGGGCTTCGGACCGCCGGGGTGGTCAACATCACCACGAGGAGCGGCGCGGCGCCGGGCGGCGAGGTCTCGGTCTATGGCGGAAGCCATGGCAAGCTGGAGCCCAGCTTCGAATACGGCGGGTCCGGCGGGGGGACAAACTTCTTCGTCTCGGGCAGCTACCGGCGCAGCGATGTCGGGATCGAGGCGCCCGAGAACGCCACCCGCCCGCTCCACGATCGGACCGACCAGTTCCAGGGCTTCGCCTACCTCGACCACATCCTGGACGGCCAGAACCGGGTCTCGCTGATCCTCGGAACCTCCGACCAGCGATTCCAGATCCCCAACCGGCGGGGGCTGAACGGCGCCGACCCGGACGGTCTTGGCCTCACTGTGCTCGGCCAGTCGAGTCTTCCGAGCGAGGCCCTGAACGAGAGCCAGAGGGAGAACACCCAGTTCGGGATCGTCAGCTTCCAGCACTCCACCGACAGGAGCACGGTCCAGGTCTCCGGCTTCACCCGCTATTCGACCCTCAGCTTCGACCCCGATCCGCTGGGCGACCTGCTGTTCGACGGCATCGCCCAGGCGGCGGGCAAATCGGACTTCGCCGGCGGCCTGCAGGCCGAGGGGATGTTCGAACTCGGCCGGCGTCACACGCTGCGGACCGGTGTCATCCTCCAGGCGGACAGGGCTGCGAGCGACACCAGCTCCCTGGTGCTGCCCACCGACGCCACGGGCGCCCAGATCAACGACGCCCCGCTCACGATCATCGACAATTCGGCCGGGACGCAGACACAGACCAGCTTCTATGTGGAGGACGAGTGGAAGCTGCTCGACAGCCTGACGATCAACTACGGCGTCCGCCTCGACGCCGTTGACGCCTTCCGGCGGGAGAAGGCGGCGAGCCCCCGGGTGAATCTCGTCTGGACGCCGCTCTCGGGGACGACCCTCCACGCCGGCTACGCGCGCTACTTCACCCCGCCGCCGTTCGAGCTGGTGGCGAGCGAGACGATCTCGAAGTTCCTGGGGACCACCGCCGCGCCGCAGATCGCCGAGGACGACGCGGCGCGCGCGGAGACGGACGACTACTACGACGTGGGCGCCCAGCAGAAGGTCGGCGCCCTCACGCTCGGGATCGACGGCTACTGGCGCGATGCGAAGAACCTCATCGACGAGGGGCAGTTCGGCGCGCCGATCGTCCTGACGCCGTTCAACTACCAGGTCGGCAAGATCCGCGGGCTGGAGCTCTCGGCGACCTACGCCAAGGGCCCGTTCAGCGCCTGGGCCAACCTGGCCTATACGCGGGGTAAGGGTCGGAACATCATCTCCAGCCAGTTCAACTTCGCGCCGGACGACCTGGCCTTCATCGCCAGCCACTACATTTTCCTCGATCACAACCAGACCTACACGGCTTCCGCGGGGGCCTCGTACCGGTGGGGGAACTTCAAACTCTCAGGGGACCTGCTGTTCGGCAGCGGGCTGCGGCGCGACCTCATGCTGGCGGACGGGAGCTCGGTCCCTAACGGGGGGCATTTGCCGGCCTATACGCAGGTGAACCTGGCGGCCAGCTACCGCCTGGCCGCGGCCGGAGGGATCGAGCTTCGCCTCGACGTCGTCAACCTCTTCGACGCCCGCTACGAGATCCGCGACGGCACCGGCGTCGGCGTGGGCGCGCCCCAGTGGGGCCCTACGCGCGGAGTGTTCGGCGGCCTCAGCAAGGCCTTCTGAAAGGCGGCTTCCCGCACACGCAGAAAATGGGCAGGCGGCTACCACGCCGACCTCGATGACGGCGGCGGCCGCACCTTCCATTCCTGGTGGGGTGCGACGAGCTCACCCGGACTTGTCCCCATCTTCGGCAAATGCGGATGTGGGGGATAATTAAAAAAATTCAATGAGATGCCCCAGATAGATCGCCTGGCGGATCGCGCTTGCAGCGCTTCCCTCTGCGCCTTCCGCCCGCGCCCCACGCAACACCCGGGGGGGCTACGCGTTTCCACCTGCGCGCGGGGCCGATGCGGAGGACCCGATGCAGTCGCGGTATTCCAAACTCAACCAGGCTTTGCACTGGACGACGGCGCTTTGCATGTTCGCGCTCCTGCCGCTGGCCTGGGTGATGGTCAACGCCAAGCGCGGACCGACCACGGGGAGCCTTTTCGCCTGGCACGAGACGCTGGGCGCGATTGTCCTCCTCGTCACGGTGTTCCGTATCGCCTGGCGGTTCGTCGACGGACCGCCAGCCTATCCGCCGGCGGTGAGGATCTGGGAACGGCGCCTGGCGCACGCCGCCTACTGG
>JAFBAO010000077.1 GCA_019247715.1 Caulobacteraceae bacterium | reverse complement strand
GCACCCCAAGCCCAGGCTTGACCGAGCCCCCCGGCCAGCCCCTATATCAACCCGCCAACGACGACCCCTCGGGTGGGCGGCATCATCTCGGAATGATGGGCGCGATCATCTCGGAATGGGCGGGCGGCATCGTCGGAATCCGCACCCGGCATGCCCCGTGCCGGGGGCTTCCTTCGGGGTCAGGCGCGGCCCCGCTTGCCATGGCCGAGCCGCTCCTATCTGCGGCCTATGAAACCACCGAAGCCCACCACGACCGAGTCCTACATCATCGCCGCGTTTGACCAGCCCCGCGCCCGCTACATCTGCCGCGAGGCCAAGCGCCATCACCTGGTCGTGGTCCTCGATCCCGCCAAGGCCCACCGGTTCGAGAGCCTCGCCGAGGCCGAGCTGGAATGCGCCCGCTACCAGCGCCAACACACCGGGAACGTCCTCGGGACGGTCCGCAGTGACTTCAGGGTCTGGCGGTGCGTGACGAAGACGACACTGCAGGCGGTGGAGCGGGAGTTGGAGATGCTGGCGGCGGAGCCCCAGCCTCCCAAGCGGAACCGTTCGAAGCGGAGCCGCGTTGAAGCTGCGGCATAGGGTTCTCCACTGGCGCTCCGGCTCCGGCCGGGGCGCGTTCCGTCTCGGAATGCCAGCTTATTCTGCGGCCTTTTCTTTTTTTGGCTGCTCGAACCGCTTCACGAAGCGGGCCTGGTCCCAGAGCTCCATGCTTGCGACCCTGGCGGGGTTTTGGGCCGCAAGGCGAACGGCTTGCTTGTCGCTGTTCGCGGTCAAGTGAACGACGCCAACGAAGTGGTCGTCCCAATCCAGGAGATAAAGCCGGTAGGTGGTGGACACGGCCGCCCTCTTGCCTTGCTAGAATTGCGCATCCGGGGGGGGGGCGCACTCACATTTGTTTTCCAGAAGACTGGCCAGTCTGGGTGCGCGACTGCATTCGGGACGAAAGGCGAATCAAGCGGCTCGACCACCGATAGAATAGTGGGCGCGGAGGGGAACGAATGGGGCACCCTGCTTCCGAGGGTGCTTCGAGTGACGGTCGGAACGCCGGCCAACCCGCAACCGCATCAAGGCGGAGCGACCGGCTCCATATCGCAGCGCCATTGGTCTTCGCCTGTGAACCACCACCCACAGACCACCTCGGGGACGACATACCAGAAGGTGGCCGGATTGTTGGGGATGAATGCAAAGCTGAGCGTCAGAAGCGCTAAATGCAACCTCTTGCGCCTTCGCGTCATTTGACGGGCCCCCGCTTCCGCCAGCATATCACCCGGAGCGAAAGACTCCCCATCTTGGCAGCTAACACGCCGGCGGGAGCTGATTGCGAACCGTTGAGCGCCGATTGGTGCTATCGCGCCGTCGCCCATCCTCTTCCAGGAGACAGACCCTGACCATGAGCGAGGCCGAACAGCGGGTAGCCGCGGTCAACTGGTACCACGAGTTCGAATTTCCGGGTGGGATCAGGGCTGTGTCTCAGACGCCCGACTCCGCCGCCCACCGGGGGCTCTGGGACTTTATCCGCCGGGAACTCAATTGCATCGACTTCGCGGGCAAGACGGTCCTCGACGTCGGTTGCTGGGACGGCATGTGGAGTTTCTACGCCGAGGGGCGCGGCGCGAGCCACGTGTTGGCCACGGACGATGTTTCCCAGAACTGGGCTTCAGGAGAGGGGGTGCGCCTGGCGCGCGAGTTGCTCACCTCGTCGATCGAACTCGATCAGCGTCGGTCAGTCTATGACCTGCAGAGCCTCGGCAGGACGTTCGACATCATCCTGTGTCTCGGGGTCTATTACCACCTCCACGACCCATTCCACGCGTTCGGCCAATTGCGCCATTGCTGTCACGAGGACTCGATTGTGGTCCTGGAGGGAGACATCACCGCCGGCCTTCGACCCAACACGGCTTTGATCGACTTCTCAAACCGATTCACGTCCATCTTCATCCCGACCCAACATGTGCTGAACGAGCTGCTGGAGGCTGCTTACTTGAGGCCGGAGCGTCAGGAATGGATGGCGCCGATGCAGCCGAAGACCGGACCGCGCCTCCGCTATCAGAAGGTCCCCGACCACTTGAACTTCGAGGCGCCCCCATACACGAGCCGCCTACTCACTGTGGCGCGACCATTCCGGGGCGAGAACCGACTCCACATCTACCCGCCCCCCTTTGGGTTGGCTCGATACGATCCCCGGTTCGGAACCTGATATGAACGCCAAGGGCAAAGCTCAAGCAAACGGCGACGCTCATGAAGAACGCAGAGCCCGGGAACCTAAGGCTTCAGACCAAAATGAGCTTTTCAGGCTGCTCGGGCAGATCACAGAGGATAACCGCCACGTCGAAGTCGAGACCGGCGGCGCTGTGGGTCGCGAATTTCGGGGGTGAGGCGACGCCGCTTCGACGGGTAGCGCCAAGGCGCCTTGCCCATCGGGTGGTCTACGGCAAAGGTAGCTCCGTCAACCATGAGGGAGGTTACCATGCGGCGATCACTTGCTTTGATTGCGGCGGTTGCGATCGCACTTGCGGCCGGCGCCGCCGACGCCAAGCAGTGCAAGGACCCCAAAACGGGCAAGTTCATCAAGTGTCCGCCTGCCGCCGCGGCGACCGCAGCTCCCGCGACGACCGCCGCTGCTGCGTCGGCGACCACGGGTGGTCACCCGCCCCACTGCACCGTCGGCAAGCCCTGCGGCAATAGCTGCATCGCCAAGGACAAGGTCTGCCACAAGCCCTAGGCAGGGGCCCCTCCGCGATTCACAACTCGCAACATCCCGAGCCGATGATCCTCCTCGTCTCTTGAAGGAGGATTCCGTGATCGTCTTGGATGGTCCCCTGTTGGCCGATCTCGGCGCCTTCGCCTTCGGCGTCGCCGCACTCGTCTGGGCCGTGAGGCGCAGGCGCTAGGCGTCCTCACGCCTCAGGGGATTCGGCTCGCTTGCGGCAAGGCTCAAGGGTACTAATGAACCGGGCCGCGAGCCTCGTTCGGCTCGGGCTCGGTGCTTTTAGCGCCAGACCGGGGCGATGCCTCATGAAGTACCTGGCCTATCTGGCGTGTATGGTTCGGGGCCACGACTGGCGCCTGAGCCGCGGGGTAGCGGGCCATGTGACCTGCAAAGCCTGCGGAGCGCGGCGGCCCGACTACGCCGCCGACGTAAGCGGCGCGGAAGTGGTGAGGCTTTGGGTCAGCAGGATCGCCATTCCGGCTGTCGCCAATGCGCCGCACAGCGCGGCCGTTTGGTTGGAGCGGGAGGCCAGCCGCACATCCATCGTCCTACGGACAGCGTTGGACTGGCTGAGCAAGGGCGCTGTTCCGGCTGCGAACACCCTTGCGCGCCGCTCCGCCGCTCGGCTGAGGAGGACGGCCGTCGCCGCCCGGGGGCGAATCGCCGGTCTTAATCCATGGAGCGCGGGGTCTGGCCGATCAGCCAGGCGCCGGCGATGAGGCTGGCGGCCGCCGGGGCCTCCAGCAGCGTTCCGAAGACCGGATCCCAGGCGCCGAAGGTGCGGTGGCTGAAGACGATCACGAAGCCGTTCAGGACCGAGAGCCCCGCGCCTACCGCGACAAAGAGAACGCCCACCAGCCGCATTCTGCCGCCCCCTCGCGACCCGCGCTTTCTGCGCCGGCGCGGGAGCTTCGCTGCTTCGCGGCCGGCTGTAAACCCAAGCGCCCCGCTGGGGGCATGCAGCTTGCTCCTCTCCCTCGACGAGTCCCGCTCAGGGACGTTGGGGCCAGGAAGGGGCGCATGGACATCGATGTCCATCTCGGCAAGCGCTTGCGCGCCAGGCGGCGCCTGCTCAACCGCACCCAGCAGGACGTGGCGGTGGCGATCGGCGTCGGCTTCCAGCAGATCCAGAAGTACGAGTGCGGCGCGAGCCGCATGTCGGCCGCCAGGCTCTGGGCGCTGGCCCAGGCGCTGGAGGTGCCGGTGAGCTACTTCTACGAGGGCCTGGACGAGGGGCCGCGCGGCTAGGGCGTCGCGCTGGCGCGTCCCCGGCCCCGAAAGGGCCAATCGACTCTGAGATGAACTGGCTGGAGAGGGCGACACTCGGTTCGCCTCTCGAAGAAGGAGCCAGCCATGCCTTTGTTCGTCGGCCTAGACGCCTCCAAGCACACCACCGCGATCTGCATCCTCAACGCTGATGGCGTCCTGGTGGCGGAGGGCGAGGTTGGGACCGATCCGAAGGAGATCATCGCCTTTCTGCGCGGTAGGCGAGAGCGCTATCGGCGGATCGGGATCGAGTCGATGTCCTTCGCACCCTGGATTTACGATGGACTCGCGAAGGTCGGGTTTCCCGTGATCTGCATCGAGGCGCGCCATGCTCACGGCGTCCTGAAGGCCCGGCTCAACAAGACCGACCGAAACGACGCGCGGGGTATAGCCGAGCTCATGCGGGCCGGAATCTATAAGGCCGTTCATATAAAGTCGGCTCAAAGCCAGCATGCGAAGCTGCTGATCACAACCAGAAAGATGCTGCTGAGCAAATCCAGAGACACAGAAAATCTGATCCGGCAGGCGCTATTGCAGTACGGGCTCAAGCTTGCTGCCGGCGGACTCCGAAATACATTTCATCGCAGAGTTGATCTTGTCCTGAGAGACGCCAATGAGCCGCTGCGGTCCGTAACTGAAGCGCTTCTCGGTGCGCGGGCGGTTCTCGTCGAAAAAGCTAAGCTGATCGAGGGTGAGATCGTCGCTATGGCGCGAGCCGATCCCGTTTGTCGCCGATTGATGACTGCGCCAGGTGTCGCCGCCCTCACAGCCCTCATCTACAAGTCGGCGATCGACGTTCCGGAACGCTTTGCGAACTCGCGTGATGTTGGCGTCCATCTTGGCCTTACGCCCAGGATTCACCAGTCCGGGCCGGTCGAACGACGAAGCCGGATTTCGAAGTGCGGCGACGCTAGCGCGCGTTCCACCCTCTTCCTGGCGGCACGAATAATTCTCGTCAAAGTAAAGAAGCGGTCCCGTCTGAAGGAATGGGGACTTGAAGTGCGAGCACGCCGCGGTTTCGCGAAGGCTTCGATCGCGGTTGCGCGAAAATTGGCGGTGGCGCTCCATCGAATGTGGATGACTGAGACGGATTTCTGCGACGCGCCGGTGGCATAGGCCGCCATTGGGCGCTTGCTAGAAGGCTCGGCCAACAGCAGGAGAGCTCGCCAGGTCTTTTGACAGCCTCAATGTCGATGCTTCACGTGGGCCGAATGCGGTTTGCTTAGGTTCGTTCAGCAGGCGACCAGGGTGCTTCGCGGAACGGCCCCGGGTTTCCGGGCCAGAAGCGCGGCGAGTTCGAGCTCTCGTCCGTCGGACGTAGTGACACTGTCGCACGTAACGACGTTGTAGCAGATGAACCGCCGCGTCTTCTAAGCCGGATAGCCTTCGCAAGCACGGCCGAGTAGTTTTCTCGCCATGCACCATAAGCGCGGAAGACCCCGGAACGCCCGAGCAGGATGCAAGCTGTGCAAGGACTGGAAGGTCAACGGCTATCGGACTGAGCGCGAGGGCGGCGAGTAGTTCGCCGACCACCGCAGAGAGACGCCGCGGATCGCGATCTCCGGTCGGATGCCGGTCATGCCAGGCCGACCTAGGTCAGAGCGCGCATAGCAGAAGGCCCGGGTGATTGGGGGGCCCGGGCCTTCTAGCCGCCAGGCTGTGGAGATGGAGCCAAGCGGCCGTCACACGCTATGGAGGTGTACCTTTCCCAATCGTGAAATGGTTTAGTTAAGCCGTCCTGGCGGGCTTCGACAGGCTGTCTACCAGCAAACACGTCTACTGGCAGGCTAGGCCCGACCGGCGGCGTCTATCGGAAACGTTCAACCCACAGCGCCTTCGAAGTGCCGTCCAGGCGCCATAGCGAGTGCCACGAATCGCCGGAATGCCACGCCGCCATGGCATTCGCTCATTCGATGATTTTTCCGCGAAAGTGTCGCTGCTGGTAGCCATTTGGTAGCGGCAAAATCAGCCATCCCTTGGGACGCCATTGAGGCGGACTCTAAGTCCATGCTGTGCCTTCGGTTTTTGGTGGAGCCGAGGGGAGTCGAACCCCTGACCTCCTCATTGCGAACGAGGCGCTCTACCAACTGAGCTACGGCCCCACTTCGCCTTGGGCGAAGGGCGCGGCACATAAGGATGCGGAGTCTGGGCTGTCAAGGCGGCCTCGGCCCGCATCGGAGGCCGCCTTCCCGAAGGCGCGGGCGGGGTGCGGCTTGCCCCGCGGGGCGACGCGGGATAGAGGCCGCGGCCTGGACCACCTCCCCAAGGGCGAGCGATGGCGGCGCTGCTGAACTTCGTGTTCCTGATCCTTCACCTGCTGCTGCAGGCCGTGATCTGGGTGGTGATCGCCAACGCCATCATGAGCTGGCTGGTGGCTTTCGACGTGGTCAACATGCGCAACCGCTTCGCCAACCAGGCGGTGAGGTTCCTGGACGCGGTGACGCGGCCGCTGCTGCGGCCCTTCCGCCGGGTGATCCCGCCGCTGGGCGGCGTCGACATCACCCCCGTCCTCTTGATCATCCTGGTGGAGGCCGTCGACCAGGCGCTGCTGCCGGCGGCCTACGAATGGCTCGCGCTGCACCTGGCCTAGACCTGGCGCGCCTCACCGTGCGGTTGACGCCGCGAGGCGGACGCAACCTGCTGGAGGGATGGACCACCGACGCGGCGGGAAGGCCGGTCCTGAAGGCGAGGGTGGCCGCTGCGCCCGCCGACGGCCAGGCCAACGCAGCCCTGATCGGCCTGCTGGCCGAGGCGCTGGGGCGGCCCAAGAGCGCGGTGCGGCTGGCGGCCGGGGCCGGCTCGCGGCTGAAGCAGCTCGAGATTTCCGGGGTGACCGAGGCCGAGCTAGTCGCCAAGCTTGGCGTCGGCGGCCGCTAGGGCCGCGCGCGACGCGTCCGGATAGTTCTGGGCCGCCAGGGCGTCGGTGAGGGCGGTCAGGCAGAGCCGCACGTGCCAGGGGGTGGCCGAGGCGCCCATGAGGCCGATCCGCCAGATGCGGCCCCGCAGCGGACCGAGCCCCGCCCCGATCTCGAGGTTGTAGCGGGCCAGCATCCGGCCCCGGGCGGCGGCCTCGTCGACCCCGTCCGGGACCTTGACCGCGTTCAGCTGCGGCAGCCGGTCGGCCGGCGCCACCAGCAGCTCCAGCCCCGCCGCCTCCAGGCCGGCGGCCAGGGCCTCGTGCATCCTGAGATGGCGGGCGTGGGAGGCCGCCAGCCCCTCCTCGAGGAGGGCGATCAGGGCCTCGTGCAGGCCGTAGAGGGCGTTGATCGGGGCGGTGTGGTGGTAGGTCCGCCCGCCCGCGCCGCCCCAGTATCCCATGAGCAGGCCCATGTCGAAGAGCCAGGTGCGCGGCGGCGCGGCGCGCGCGTCGATGGCCGCGCGGGCGGCCGCGCTGACCGCGAAGGGCGAGAGGCCGGGGGGCGCCGAGAGGCACTTCTGGGTTCCGGAATAGATCACGTCCGCGCCCCAGCCCTCGGCGTCCACCTCGATCCCGCCCAGCGAGGTGACGCAGTCGACGATGCTGAGCGCCCCGCAATCGTGGGCGAGGGCGCAGAGCGGCCCCGCATCGCTGCGGGCGCCGGTGGAGGTCTCGGCGTGGACGAAGGCGAGGAGCTTGGTCTTGCCCGCCTTCAGCGCCGCGCCCACCCGCTCAGGGTCGACCGGCAGGCCCCAGTCGTGGTCCACCCGCGCCACCTCGGCGCCGGCCCGGGCGGCGATCTCGGCCATCCGCTCGCCGAACTGGCCGTTCACCGCCACCACCGCCCGGTCCCCGGGTTCGAGCAGGTTCTGGAGCGCCGCCTCCATGCCGGCGCTGCCCGGGGCGGGCAGGGGCACGCAGGCGTGGCCCGGGGCCTTCATCACCTCGGCGAGCGCGGACTTGATCTCCTCCATGAGCGCCTGGAAGGCCGGATCGAGGTGGCCGATGGTGGGCCGGGCGAGCGCGGCCAGCACCCGCGGCGACACGTCGGAGGGGCCCGGCCCCATGAGGATCCGCCGCGGCGGCTCGAAACTGCGCAAGACTTGGACTCCCGGTTGCCGGCTGGGTCGGCGGCGCTTCTATCGCCTTGCGGAGGCCGGCGTCGAGCCCGGGTGCGGCCGACAGAGTAGCCCTCGCCCCGCGAAGCGGGGGAGGTTGGAGAGGGGGCTCGGCGCGAAGGGCCGGGCGCGCGGCAGCGCCAGCGGCGTCACCGGCCCCTCACCTTACCTCTCCCACTTGAGTGGGGAGAGGGATACCGAAGGAGCGGCGTCGCCACCTCGAGTCGTTCCTATCGGAACGGCGGCTCGTCGAAGCTGCGCAGCTTGCGCGAATGCAGTCTCGGCCCCTCCTGGCGAAGGAGGTTCATCGCCTCGACGCCGATCCGCAGGTGCTGCGAGATTGCCCGCTCGTAGAAGGCGTTGGCGGCCCCGGGCAGCTTGATCTCGCCATGCAGGGGCTTGTCGGAGACGCACAGCAGCGTCCCGTAGGGGGTGCGGAAGCGGTAGCCCTGGGCGGCGATGGTGGCGCTTTCCATGTCGATGGCCACCGCCCGCGACTGGTTGAACCTGAGCGCGCTGGAGGAGAACCGGAGCTCCCAGTTGCGGTCGTCGGTGGTGATGACCGTGCCGGTGCGAAGGCGCGCCTTCAGCGCATCGCCGCTTTCGCCGGTGACCGTCTCGGCCGCCCGCTGCAGGGCCACCTGCACCTCGGCGAGCGCCGGGATCGGCACCTCCGGCGGCAGCACCTCGTCAAGCACGTGGTCGTCGCGCAGGTAGGCGTGGGCGAGCACATAGTCGCCGATCGCCTGGGTGGAGCGCAGGCCCCCGCAGTGGCCGATCATCAGCCAGGCCTCTGGCCGCAGCACCGCCAGATGGTCGGTGATGGTCTTGGCGTTGGCCGGGCCGACGCCGATGTTGATCAGCGAGATCCCCCGCCGGCCGGGCGCCATGAGGTGGTAGGCCGGCATCTGATGCCTGCGCCAGGCGCCGTCGGCGATCGCCCGCTCCGGATCGGCGGCCTCGGCGGTGATCACCGCCCCGCCGGCGCAGGAGAGCGCCTCGTAGCCGCTCTCGCCGCGCTGCAGGGCCCCGCAGGCCCAGCGGACGAACTCGTCCACGTAGCGGTGGTAGTTGGTAAGCAGCACGTATTGTTGGACGTGCTCGGGCGGCGCGCCGGTGTAGTGCGCGAGCCGGGCCAGGGAGAAATCCGTCCGCAGGGCGTCGAAGAGGGCGAGCGGCCGGTCCTCGCCGCGTTCGGGGGCCCAGAAGCCGTCGGCGATCTCGTCGCCGATCAGGGCGAGCTCGGTGGCGGGGAAATAACGGGCGATCTCGGCGGCGGTGAAGTCCGCGCGCCCGAGGTCGGCGGGGTCGAGCACGTAGGGAAAGGGGATCTCCTGGCCCGAGGCGCGCACCTTGGCCTCCACCGGGAAGTCGGCCATCAGGAGGCTGAGCTGCTCGGTGAGGTAAGCTTCGAAGATGTCCGGCCGGGTGACGGTGGTGACATAGACCCCCGGCTGGCTGAAGCGCGCGAACGCCCTAGGCAGCCGCCGCGGCGGGCCGGGCTCCCGGTAGATGAGCTCGAGGGCGGGATAGGCGAAGGCGCCCTTGCGCCGCAGGCCCGGATCGGGCGGGGCGCCGTCCCTGAGGAAGACGGTCAGGGCGCCTCTCAGGGCTTCCACCGACCGACGGTAGGCGGCCGAGAGCTGGGCCACCACTGCGGCGGCGTCGCTTTGGCGGGTCATGCCCCGTTATAGCCGCGGCGCGCGACGCTTTCGAGCCGCGAGGACAAGGCTCTCGCAACGTCGCCTTGACCCGGCCCGCCGGCCGCTCCCAGAGTGCGACGACCTGATCGGAAATGCTCCCTCATGACCCTCCATCTCGAATGCGCCGACGAGCTGCTTTCCACGACCCGGGCGGTGCGCAAGCGCCTGGACCTGACGCGGCCCGTGCCCCGCGATGTGATCCTGGATTGCATCCGGCTTTCCCAGCAGGCGCCGACCGGCTCCAACCAGCAGACCTGGCGCTGGCTGGTGGTGACCGACGCCGCCAAGCGCCGGGCGCTCGCCGACCTCTACCGCGCGACCGCCGCGGACTATTTCCCGAAGGTCAGGGACCGGGCGCGCGAACGCGGAGAGACGCAGACGGCCAAGGTCTACGACAGCGCCCAGTATCTGGCCGACCATCTGCACGAGGCGCCCGTGCACGTGATCCCCTGCCTGCTCGGACGGCCGCCCGAGGGACCCGCCGTCCGCGTCGGAGGCTTCTTCGCCTCGATCTATCCCGCGGTCTGGAGCTTCAACCTGGCCCTCAGGGCGCGGGGGCTCGGAACGGCGCTGACCACGCTGCACCTGTTCCGCGAGGCCGAAGCGGCGAAGATCCTCGGGATCCCCGACGACGTGACCCAGGCCGCCCTGCTGCCGGTGGCCTACACGATCGGCGACACCTTCAATCCCGCCAAGCGCCCGCCGCCCGAGACCATCACCTTCTTCGACACCTGGGACTCGCGTTGACGCTCACCACCGCGAGGGCGGGCCTGACGAAGGCGTTGGCCCGCCGGCCAGCCACTGAGCCGGACAACATCCCCGGCGGGGAGCCGCGGTTCATCGCGAGCCTCCAGTCCGTCCGTGGGCTAGCGGCGCTAACCGTCTGTTTCTTCCACGCCGCCGCGATTCACCTGGCGGACGGATCGCCCCTGGTCAGCCCCCGGTCGGCGCTGTTCGTAGCCCTGAACGGGCACGGCGCGGTGATCCTGTTCTTTGTCCTCAGCGGTTTCGTGCTGAGAGCCTCGCTCGAGCGGAAGTGGCGCGCGCCTCCGGTCGCCACGGCCCAGGGAGTTCCTCTTCTCGCGCATCTTCCGGCTCTTCCCGGTGGTGGTGGCCACCGTGGCGCTGTTCTCCCTGGTCGCCTGGCTGATCTACGGAAGACCCTTCCCCGTCTGGACCGTGATCCGGAACGCCCTGCTGCTGGACGCCTCGATCAACGGGGCGTTCTGGTCCTTGCAGATGGAGGTATGGGGCTCCCTCCTGGTGATCTTCTGCTTCCTGGCGGAGCGGCGACTCGGACTCTGGATCGTCTGGGCGCTCGCCGTTGGGCTCGGCGCGTCATCCTTTCTGCGCTTCGCCTTGAGCGGCGCCTATCAGAACGGCATGTACTACACGTTTCTCGCCGGCTACCTCGTCGCCGCCACCCCGCGGCCCGCCCTGAAGCTTCCACCTGCGGTCGCCTGGATCGTCCTCGCCGTCGCCCTCGTCGCCTTCTACTGGGCTCACCACCGTGGCCCGGTCGTCAAGCAATGGCTGCTGTTGCTGACCACGATCAGCTCGGCGCTCATCGTTCTCGTCTTCTCGACCAGAGGTTTCCGAAACGTCCTCCAGCAGCCGGCCCTCGCCTGGCTGGGGACGATCTCCTACAGCTTCTATGCGGTGCACGGCTTGGGCGTGGACATGGCGCAGTCCGCGGCCGGCTGGCTGACGCCGGTCAGGCTGCCGCACGCGGCCGTGGTGGCCGCGCTGTTCTCGGTCACAGCCCTCGCTTCCGTCCTCATCACCATCCCGATGCACTACCTGGTGGAGCGCAACGGCCTCGCCTTGGGGGCCTGGTTGAAGAGGATCCTCGGTCTTATGCGTCAGCCCCGCGCCGCGGTGACTTCCGTCGCGCGGTCGTAAGCCGAGCCGGCTATTGCGCCGGCTCGCGCCGCCGGGCCAGCAGCCGGTCGAACTCCTCCCAGACGCCCTCAGACCCGTGCCAGGAGCCGCGGGTGGCCGCCTTGGAGTACTCGGTGGCGCGCGCCTCGAAGAAGTTGGCGTGCTCGACGCCCGAGAGCAGGCTCTGCAGCCAGGGTAGGGGGTTCTCCTTCACCCCATAGGCCTCGGGCAGGCCGAGCTGGCGCAGCCGCCAGTCGGCCACGAAGCGGATGTAGGCGCGGATGTCGTCCGGGGTCATGCCCTGGACCTCGCCGGCCTCGAAGGCGAGGTCGACGAAGCGGTCCTCGAGCCCCACCACGGTCTTGCAGCAGTCGACGATGTCGTCGGCCACGGCCTTGGTCACCGCCCCGGTCTCGGCGTTGAAGGCGTGGTAGAGCCGCACCATCCCCTCGCAGTGCAGGCTCTCGTCGCGCACCGACCAGGAGACGATCTGGCCCATGCCCTTCATCTTGTTGAAGCGGGGGAAGTTCATCAGCATGGCGAAGCTGGCGAAGAGCTGCAGCCCCTCGGTGAAGCCGCCGAACATGGCGAGCGTGCGGGCGATGTCGGCGTGGGTGTCGATCCCGAAGGTCTGCATGTAGTCGTGCTTGGCCCTGAGCGCCTCGTACTCGAGGAAGGCCGAGAACTCGCTCTCGGGCATGCCGATGGTCTCGAGCAGCAGGGCGTAGGCGGCGATGTGGATGGTCTCCATGTTGGAGAACGCCGCCAGCATCATCTTCACCTCGGTCGGTTTGAACACCCGGCCGTAGCGCTCCATGTAGTTGTCGTTCACCTCGACGTCGGACTGGGTGAAGAAGCGGAAGATCTGGGTGAGCAGGTTGCGCTCGCGGTCGTTGAGCTTGGCCGCCCAGTCCTTGCAGTCCTCGCCCAGCGGCACCTCCTCGGGCATCCAGTGGACCTGCTGCTGGCGCTTCCACAGGTCATAGGCCCACGGATAGCGGAACGGCTTGTAGCCGAAGGAGGGGGTCAGAAGCCCGGGAAGAGCGCGGACGTTGGCCAGGGACATGAGCTCACCGATCCAGATGGGAATCGCCGTCGTCGATCGCCAGCACCCTAGCGGGGGCGCCGACAACATCTAGCCGTCAATGGCGCCGAAACGTCAAGATATTGTGGATGGGCTGGGGATGAACACGCCACCGCGCCCGCGGGCCTATCCGCAGCCGGAAGCCCGACAGATGGGCGGGGTCTCCGCTGCGCAGGGCATAACTCCAGACCGGAAAGCGGACGGTTCTCGGGGCCGAGAAGGGTGGGTAGCGGAAATTGCGCTTCCGGCAAGATAGTCCCACATTGCGCTTTGATGAGAAACTTGAGCGACATCGCTAACCCAGCACCCAGAGGTCTCTCAGCGATCTTGCCCGTTGTCGCTAGGTGGTCAAGCCGAACGGTGGCGGTCGCGGCTGCGGTTCTCGGTCTTGTCTTCCTCTCAGTTTTTGGGTTTGCCCTGGCGACAGGGCACGGTGTTCGGGGCTCTTTTTGGCTCGCTGTTTTGGCCTCAGAGTACGTTGCCGTCAGCCCGCTATTTCTCGTTACGACGGGGCACTTTCCGCGCCTCGATATCTAGCCGCTTGGCGCAGTCCGCTTTTGGGGCGGAAGCGCCAGTTTGCGTGCTACCAGGAAGCGGGACCGGGTCATGCGGAGGTGCGCCGATGACGGCAAGACTAGGTGTATTCCTGGCAGGTGCGCTGTGGAGCGTCGGCTCCTCCTTCGCCTCGCCCGGTGCGACAGCTGGCGCCATGCCCCCGAGAGCTAGCTTGTGCGCCAAGGACGAAGCTACCGTATTTGGGTGCGCCGTCGGCTCGAAGGTCGCCTCGCTATGTGCCGCCAACAGTGCTGATACCCTCCGTTATATTTTCGGTGGGTCGGGTCACGCCGACCTTTCTTTGACCAATGCGCCGCGGGGGCGAATGACCTACGGGACGCTGTCCTACAGCAGCGGCGGAGGCGACTACGTCAGGGTAAAGAGCGGACGGTATTCCTATGTTGTCTATTCCGCGATCGGGCAGGGATGGGAGCAGGAAGGCCTGGTTGTGGAGAAGGACGGTAGACGCGTCTCCGCAAAGCTGTGCAACGGGCACCGCGCCGCTCTTGGCTCACAGGGCTGGGGGCGCGTCTACGCCGCCCACCTGCCGAAGGACACGCAAGGCTTCGATAAGCCAGATTGAAGGTCGCCTTTGGGTCGAAATCTGCCGCTCGCTCAAGTCCGCGAAGCGGACCTTCCATCAGCTTCGTCGTCCTGCCGCATCATCTTCGATGCCTAGAGCGCTCCCTCACCCCCGGCCGACGATCCGCTCCGCCAGCCGCGGGGAGAGGCGCAGCAGCCAGGGCAGGAACGCGGCTTCGCCGACGAACACCTCGCGCCGGCCGCGGCGAAGGCCGGCGAGCGTAGCCGCCGCCACCCGCTCGGGTGCGATCTTGGCCACCCGTCGGTGCGTCGTCGCCGGGGTGTCCACCGCCGGCGGGACCACCTCCATAACCGCGACGTTCCGGTTCGCCAGCTGCAGGCGCAGCGTCTGGGCGAAGGCGCGCACGCCGGCCTTGCAGGCAGAATAGACCGGCGCCCGCGCCCAGGGCGCCCAGCCATAGCCCGAGCCAACGAATACGATCGCCCCGCCCCTTGCGATGAGCGGCAGCGCCAGGTTGGTGACCTGCACGTGGGCGGTCAGGTTGGCCGCCACCTCCGCCGCCAGAGCCGCGCCGTCGAGCGGCGCAGCGCGGAAGTCGCGCTCTTCCATCCAGCCGGCGTTGTTCACCAGAATGTCGAGCCTGCCATGGCGGGCCTGCAACCGAGCGAGCAGCGCCGTCACCTGATCTGGCTCGGTGATATCGCAGGCGATCGCCTCCACGCCGCCGCCCCGCGCCGCCGCCAGCCGGCCCGGGTCTCGCCCGCACACCGTCACCGCCGCGCCGGCCGCCGCGAAGGCCTGCGCCAGCGCCAGGCCGATGCCGGATGAGCCGCCGGTGATCAGCACCACCTTGCCGCGGAAGTCGTCCACGCCTGCCTCCGCCGGACCTCCGACAAGTCCCCGCGTCGATCAGTTATCACCTCAGCGCAGCATCTCCGAGCTGAGCGACGGCGAGGCGCCTGTGGGGGGCCGGCCCTCAGCGCCGCATGAGCAGCCAGCCCAGCGCCGCCAGGCCGACCACCAGCCGGTACCAGGCGAAGGGCGCAAAGCTGTGGCGGGAGATGAACTGGACGAAGGCGCGCACGACCACGATGGCGACCACGAAGCTGACCACGAAGCCCACCGCGACGGTCGCGAAGCCGACGCCGCTGGCGCCGGCCATGAGCTCGTGACGGTGCTTGACGAACTCCAGCGTCGTCGCCCCGATCATGGTCGGAACGGCGAGGAAGAAGCTGAACTCGGCGGCGGTGCGCCGCTCCACGCCGAGGGCGAGCGCGCCCATGATGGTGGCGGCCGAGCGGCTGACGCCCGGGATCATCGAGACGCATTGCGCCAGGCCCACGCCCAGCGAGACGCCGGCCGGGATCTCGGCGACGCCGACCGCCCGTCCCGCCTTCGCCAGGCGCTCGATGACCAGGATGGCGATCGCGCCGATGATCATGGTCACCGGCACCACCAGGGGATCGCCCAGCAGGCCCTCGATCTGCTTGATGAACAGGAAGCCGATCACCGCGGCGGGCAGGAAGGCGATCAGCACGTTGCGGACGAAGCGCCACGACTGAGCCCGGCCCTTGAGCACGCCCATCAGCACCGCCCAGAAGGTGCGCCAGTAGAGGACCACGATCGCCAGGATCGCGCCCAGCTGGATGATGACGTTGAACGCCTCCCAGCGGGCGGGATCCAGGCCCAGCAGGGCGGTGGCGAGCATCAGGTGCCCGGTCGACGAGACCGGGATGAACTCGGTGACGCCTTCGACAATCCCAAGGATGATCGCGACGACGATGACTGGCACGCTCTACCCCCGCTCCACCACGCCGACCCGGGCAGTCGCCGAACGACGCACCCCCCCTGATCCGCGAATCCGGGGACGCTATCCCCAACCGCACGGCGAGCCAATCGTCGGACTGGCGCGGCGGGCGGCGTCGCCGTCGCCTGGCCCGCCTCTCAGGCCAGCATGGGCGCCATGCCCGGATCGCCCTTCTTCATCGCGCGCCGATAGGCGGGCCGCTCGCCGACGCGCTTCAGGTAGGCGCGGGTGTTGGGAAGGTCGTCCAGCTTTCGCCCCGTGAAGGCGCGCATGGTGGTGAGCGAGAACACCATGATGACATCGGCCGCGGTGAACTCGTTCCCCGCAAAGTAGGGGACTTGGCCGAGCCGCTGTTCGACCAGCGTCCAGGCGCGTTCGGTGCGTTCCTGCAGGAACCTCTTGGTCATGGGGCTCTCGGCGCCGCCCTGCATGGCCAGCAAAAGGGCGAACATCTGGCTCGGCATGAAGCTGCCGTTGGCGTAGTGGAACCAGAAGAGATAGTCGGCGTAGTTCGGCTGGTCCGGTCCCACCGCCAGGCGGCCGTTCCCGTATTTGCCGATGATGTACTCCATGATCGCGCCGGATTCCGGCAGCACCACGTCGCCGTCGGTAATGATCGGGGCCGAGCCGACCGGGTGGAGCGCCTTGTAGCTGGCCGGGGCCATCCGGGTGTCGGGCTCCCGGTCGTAAACCTTCAGCTCATAGGGAATGCCCAGCTCCTCGCAGAGCCAGACGATGCGTTCGGATTGCGAGACGCCGAGGTGATGGACGGTGAGCATGATCTCCCCCTGGTTCAGCGGAACGCCGATCTCTCGAGAGTGAGAATTTGTATCGCGCAATTTAATCGCGCGCCACAGGTATGGCGCCGAGCGAGCTTCGGACTCGACAAGGACACTAGCAAAGCTTTGAATTTAGTTTGGTTTACGAATTTGAAGTTCGCTTCAGCGCCCGCCCCATCAATCGAGCGAACTTCAAATTCACCACACTAGCGACGCGCCGGGATGCGGAGCTTCAGAACGAACGGTCCGAACGCGCCCGCGGCCATCTGATCGGGGCTGACGGCGATGACGTAATGGCCGCTGGCGGGCAGCGGCAGCGGGTTCGGCAGGCCTGGTCCGTCCACCTGGCCGTCGGGATAGCCGATCGTCAGCCGGGCCGCGGCGCCATGGATGCTCCAGTAGAGCTTCTGGCCGCCGCGGGCCGCGAACGCGTAGCTGCAGCAGGCGACGTCCTTTCTGAGCACGCCCCGGACGGTCAGGCTGTCGGTTCCCCGCCGCATCTTCAGCGGGATCGGCATGGCCGCGTTGCCTACCTGCGCGATCGCAGCGGAGGTTGTCAGAGCGAGGATCGCCGCAGCGGCGAGCGCGCGCTTCCACATGGCGTCAGCGCGCGCCTATTGGCAGGCCAGGCACTCGTCGTAGTCGGTGCGGGCGGCGGCGGCTTCGGCGATGCTCTCGGCCGCGGCGTCGGCGCCGGCGAAGGCGGCCCGCTGCACGGACTTGGAGCGCAGGTAGTAGAGGCTCTTCACGCCCCGCTCCCAGGCCTGCCAGTGCAGCATGTGCAGGTCCCATTTGTCGACGTCGCCAGGAAGGAAGATGTTCACCGACTGCGACTGGCAGATCTCCGGCGAGCGATCGCCGGCGAGCTCCACCACCCAGCGTTGATCGATCTCGAAGGCGGTCTTGTAGACGGCCTTCTCGTCGTCGGTGAGGAAGTCCAGGTGCTGCACCGATCCTTCGTTCTCCAGGATCGAGGCCCAGACGGCCGGGGTGTTGCGCTCCTTGGCCTCCAGCAGCCGCTCCAGGTAGGGGTTCTTCACCGCGAACGAGCCCGAGAGGGTCTTGTGGGTGTAGATGTTGGCCGGGATCGGCTCGATGCCGGCGCTGGTCCCCCCGCAGATGATCGAGATGGAGGCGGTGGGGGCGATGGCGAGCTTGTGCGAGAAGCGCTCCATCACCCCCCGCTCGGCCGCGTCCGGGCAGGGACCGCGCTCCTCGGCGAGCAGCCGGCTCGCCGCGTCGCAGTGGCGGCGCAGGTGCTTGAAGAGCCGCATGTTCCAGCTCTTGGCCAGCGCGCTCTCGAAGGGAACGTTCTGGCTCTGCAGGAAGGAGTGGAAGCCCATCAGGCCGAGCCCCACCGACCGTTCGCGCCAGGCGGCGTAGGAAGCCGAGCCCATCTCCGGCGGCGCCCGGTCGATGAAGTCCTGCAGCACGTTGTCGAGGAACCGCATCACGTCCTCGACGAAGGTCGGATGGTCGCGCCACTCGAGGAACTTCTCGGCGTTGACCGAGGGGAGGCAGCAGACCGCGGTGCGCTCGCGGCCCAGGTGGTCGGGCCCCGAGTGGAGCATGATCTCCGAGCAGAGGTTCGACTGGCGCACCTTGAGGCCCAGCTCGCGCTGGTGCTGGGGCATGGAGCGGTTGGCGGCGTCCGAGAAGATCAGGTAGGGCTCGCCGGTCTGCAGGCGCAGCTCCAGCAGCTTCTGCCAGAGGGTGCGGGCGTCCACCTCGCGGACCATCTCGCCGGTCTTGGGCGAGCGCAGGGCGAACTTGGCGCCGTCGCGCACCGCCTCCATGAACTCGTCGGTGACGCAGACTCCGTGGTGCAGATTGAGGGACTTGCGGTTGAAGTCGCCGGAGGGTTTGCGGATCTCGACGAACTCCTCGATCTCCGGGTGCCAGATGTCGATGTAGACGGCCGCGGAGCCGCGCCGCAGCGAGCCCTGGCTGATCGCGAGGGTCAGAGAGTCCATCACCCGGATGAAGGGGATGATGCCGCTGGTCTGGCCCGCCCCCTTCACCTTCTCGCCGATGGACCGCACCCCGCCCCAGTAGGTGCCGATGCCCCCGCCGTTGGCGGCCAGGAACACGTTCTCGTTCCAGGTGCCGACGATGCTCTCCAGCGAATCGCCCACGGCGTTCAGGAAGCAGGAGATCGGCAGGCCGCGCTGGGCGCCGCCGTTGGAGAGCACCGGCGTCGCCGGCATGAACCAGAGCTGCGAGATGTAGTCGTAGATCCGCTGGGCGTGGTCGGCGTCGTCGGCGTAGACGGTGGCGACCCTGGCGAACATGTCCTGGTAGGACTCGCCCGGCAGCAGGTAGCGGTCTTCCAGCGTGGTTCGGCCGAAGTCGGTGAGCAGCGAATCGCGCGTCCGATCGATTTCGACCTTGCGCACCAGCTGAAGCTGCGGCCGCTCCTGCGGACGCCCCCGCGTCCCGCGCGCCGCGCCCTGTATGACCTTCTTCGCCTCGCTCGCCACCATCACCCCACCCTAAGACCAATCCGCGCCTGAGGGGAAAGCACCCGCCCCGCCGGCAACAACATCTTGTGGGCGACGCGCCCCCGAAGCCCACAATATGGGGACACATGGTTGCCAAGTGGTCAACGGGCGCCCGCCAATCGCGTGAGGATTTTTCTGTTGATTCCAGCCCGCAGGCCACAACCCAATGGGGACAAGGCCTTGGGCCGTCAGGCGGTTCGGCGGTAACAAGACTGTGACAGAGGGCTCATCGGCGCGGACGGCCGCAGCCGCCGCCCGGCGAGGCGCCTGCGCCAAGTCCGGAGAGCGCTCGTCAGCCGCGCTTCCAGAACACGCCGGAGCGGGCGACACAGCGCGCCGGCAGCGGCTTGCGGCCGGCCTCGACATAGCCCAGCCGGGTCATCAGCTCGGCGGCGAGCTTCTGGGCGGTGGGCGCGGCGGCCTCGTTGCGCCGGTAGTCCTCGCCGAGCGCTTCGTGCATCAGGACGTCGATCCCGGCCATGGCCGGCAGGCCGTCGAGGGTGGCCTCCACCGCCGCCGCCCGGGCCTCGGGCGAGGCGGCGATCTCGCGCATCCTCGCCATCAGCGGATCTTCCTCGGCCAGCGGCTCGGGCTCGGCGTAGGGCAGGCCGAGGAGCTCGATGGCCCGCGCCAGGTGATTGCCCTCGGCCGAATGCAGCCCCTTGGCGCGCTTCCAGACCGCGTAGCGCTCATTTTGGGACCTGGCCCGCAGCCAGGCGCGGGTGACCCCGCCGATGAAAACCTCGTCGTCGTTCATGGCTCTGGAAATAAAGGGCTCCTCGGGCCTTTCTCAAGAGGCCGGCGAGGGCGGCGCTGCGAAGCCGCCCAGCCGCGCCTCGATCGCCTCGGCCACGGCCAGGGTGCGCGAATCGCCGCCTCGGGGTCCGATGATCTGGACCCCCACCGGCAGGCCGCCGGCCGTCCTGCCCGCCGGAATGGCGGTGGCGGGCAGGCCGCAGGCCGTGGCCAGCGCGATCCAGGAGAGCATCGAAAGGTAGGGCGCGCGGGTCCCGTCCGAGAGCTTGAGGGTCCGGCGGTCGAACGGCCGGTGATCGTGCGGGAAGGCCGCCGTCGGCGCGCAGGGGGCGATCAGCACGTCGAGCTGGGTGAAGAGCCGTCGCAGCTGGGCGCCGATGCGGGCCCGCGCCTCGTCGGCCGCCAGCCATTCGCGGTGGGTGGCCGTATAGGCGAGGGCGAGGCCCGCCCACGAATCGGCGTGGGCGCCGAAGCGTCGGGCAAGCTTCGCGGGGCCCCGCAGCATCTCCATGGAGCGCAGCTGCGAAGGCGGCAGGTCCTGGGCGATGAGGCTGCCCAGCAGCACCCGGTAGGCGTCCAGCAGCGCGGCTGCGTCCACCGGCGGGGGCAGGGGAACCACCAGCGCGCCTTCCGCCGACAATTCCCCGGCGAAGGCCTCGATCGTCGCCCGCACCAGGGGATCCAGCGCGAACGCCGGCTCGTCGAGCCACAGTCCCACCTTCAGCCCTTTCAGTTCCGGCGGCGCCTGGGCCTTCGCCGCCAGGGGACCGGCCTCGATCAGCGACAGCGTCAGGCGAAGGTCGCGCGCCGATCGCGCCATCGGCCCGACGACGTTGAGGTCGCGCTCGGCCAGGCTCCCGGGCCTCGGCGGAACGTGGCCGAGCTGGGAGACCATGCCCCAGGTGGGCTTGTGGGCGTAGACGCCGCAGAAGGAGGCCGGGATGCGCAGGGAGCCGCCGATATCCGAGCCGATCTCGAGGGCGGTGACGCCGCTCGCCAGCGCCGCGGCCGCCCCGCCCGAGGAGCCGCCCGGCGTGCGCCCGAGGTCCCAGGGATTGTTGGTGACGCCGTAGACGTCGTTGTAGCTCTGCCAGTCCGCCGCCATGGGCGGCACGTTGGTCTTGCCCCAGATCACCGCGCCGGCGGCCCGGAGGTGGCTTACGGCCAAGGCGTCGCGCCGGCGCCCGTGGCGGAACACGTCGAGACCGGCCGAGGCCGGCATGCCTTCCACGTCCAGGGTGTCCTTGATGGTCATCGGCAGCCCGGCGAGCGGGCCCAGCGCCTCGCCCCGGCTCCGGAGATCGTCGATGGCCCGCGCCCGCTCGCCCGCGCGCTCCCAATCGGTGACCACCACGGCGTTGATGCGCCCGTTCACCGCTTCCCAGCGGCGGCGGACGGCGCCCAGGAGCTCGACCGCGCTGATCCGACCTCCGGAGAGGGCTGCCAGTTGGCCGCCCGCGTCCAGGGAGAGGATGTCGCTCATCGAAAGCCCAGGACGTCCATCATGTCGTAGAGCCCTGGCGGCCTAGCCGCCACCCAGAGCGCCGCCGCGAGCGCCCCCCGCGCGAACAGCCGCCGGTCCCGGGCCGAGTGGGAGAAGGTCAGAATCTCGTCCTCGGCGGCGAAGGTCACCTGGTGCTCGCCCACGATCCCGCCGCCGCGCAGCACCGAAAAGCCGATCGCCCCGGCGGTCCGGGGGCCGGTGATCCCCTCGCGGGCCGTCACCTTCGTCTCGGCCAGGGGCGCGCCCCGCCCGCGCGCGGCCGCCTCGCCCAGCAGCAGCGCGGTGCCGGAAGGGGCGTCCACCTTGCGCCGGTGGTGGGCCTCGAAGATCTCGATGTCCCAGTCCTCGGGCCCCAGCCGGCGGGCGGCCTCCTCCACCAGCCCGGCCAGCACGTTGACGCCCAGCGAGAAGTTGCCCGAGCGGACGATGGCGACGCGCCCCGCCGCCGCCTGCAGCCGGGCCTCCTCTTTCGCGCCCCAGCCCGTGGACCCGATCACCAGCGCCGGGCGCCCGGCGCCCGCGGCCCGCTCGGCGAGGCCGGCGGAGGCCTCGGCGGTGGAAAAGTCGATGACCACGTCACAGGCGAGCGCGGCTCCGAGGCCGGCGAGCGTGAGTTGGCCGAGCGCCTGCCCCTCGGTCCCTGGACGGTCGAAGGCCGCGGCCAGCGCCAGGCCGGCCCGGCCCTCGGTCGCCTCGGCCACGGCCCGCCCCATCCGGCCAAGGGCCCCGGCGATCCCGATCCGAAGCGGGGCGGCGTGCGCAGGCATGTGGAAAGACTCTTCCTCGCGCATTACCAAAGGCCTAGCGGCGGCGCGCAAGCTCGAGGCTAGCAGAAGCGGCGCGGCGGCCCAACAAAGAGCCAATGCGTTCCTCGGCCGTCCGGCCGAAACGCGAAACCTGTTCCCACTTTTGCCGCCGGCGCGTAAGGGAGCGGCTCCAACGAGAGCGCGGGGGGCCTCGGCCCTTGCCCGCGCGCGAGAAGACGAATCCAAGGCCGGATGAGCGAACCCGAAAAACGCACCTTCACCGACGACGAGGCCCTGGCCTTCCACCGTCTGCCGACGCCCGGTAAGGTCGCCATCACGGCCACCAAGCCGATGGCGACCCAGCGCGACCTCTCGCTCGCCTATTCGCCGGGCGTGGCGGTGCCGGTGCTGGCGATCGCCGAGGATGCGGACACCGTTTACGACTACACGTCCAAGGGCAACCTGGTGGCGGTGATCTCCAACGGCACCGCCATCCTGGGCCTCGGCGACCTGGGCGCGCTGGCCTCCAAGCCGGTGATGGAGGGCAAGAGCGTGCTCTTCAAGCGCTTCGCCGACGTGGATTCCATCGACGTCGAGGTGGCCTCCCGTGACCCCGACGAGATCATTACCGTCGTCAAGAACATCGGCCTCACCTACGGGGGCATCAACCTCGAGGACATCAAGAGTCCCGAGTGCTTCCGGATCGAGACCGAGCTCCAGGAGCTCCTGGACATTCCGGTCTTCCACGACGACCAGCACGGCACGGCGATCATCTCCACGGCGGGCCTGATCAACGCCTGCCGGATCACCGGCCGGCGGCTCGAGGACATCAAGCTGGTGCTCAACGGCGCGGGCGCGGCCGGCATCGCCACCCTGGACCTCATCAAGGCGGTGGGGGTGAGGCCGGAGAACTGCATCGCCCTCGACACCAAGGGCGTCATCTACCGCGGCCGCACCGAGGCCATGAACCAGTGGAAGTCGGCCCACGCGGTGGAGACCGACGCGCGCACGCTCGAGGAGGCGCTGCGCGGCGCCGACGCCTTCTTCGGGCTGTCGGTGAAGGGGGCGCTCAGCGGCGAGCACCTGAAGCTGATGAACGAGCGCCCGATCATCTTCGCCATGGCCAACCCCGATCCGGAGATCACTCCGGAAGAGGTCCGCCAGGTTCGCCCCGACGCCATCATCGCCACCGGCCGGTCCGACTATCCGAACCAGGTGAACAACGTCCTGGGCTTCCCGTACATCTTCCGCGGGGCCCTCGACGTGCGCGCCAAGCGGGTCAACATGGAGATGAAGATCGCCTGCGCCCGGGCGCTGGCCGAGCTCGCCCGGGAGGACGTGCCCGACGAGGTCGCCGCCGCCTATCACGGCGGGCATCTGAAGTTCGGGCCGGAGTACATCATCCCCTCGCCGTTCGATCCGCGGCTGATCTGGTACATCCCGCCGTTCGTGGCCCAGGCGGCCATGGACACCGGCGTGGCTCGCCGGCCGATCGTCGACATGGACGGCTATCGCGAGGCCCTAGCCCGGCGGCTGGATCCCAGCGCCGCCTTCCTGCAGAAGGTGTCGGGGGCGGTGCAGTCGGGGCCGCAAAAGCGGATCGTCTTCGCCGAAGGCGAGGAGCCCTCGGTGATCCGCGCCGCCAACGCCTTCCAGACCCAGGGATTCGGCAAGGCCCTTCTCGTCGGCCGCGAGGAGCTGGTGGCCGAGAACATGCGCGCCGCGGGGCTCGATCCGGCGGAGGCCAAGCTCGAGGTCCTGAACGCGCGGCTCTCGAAGCACGTGCCCGAGCTGGTGGACTTCGTCTACGACCGCCTGCAGCGCCGCGGCTACCTGCGCCGGGACGTGCTGCGGCTGATCAACCAGGACCGCAACTCCTTCGGCGCGGCGCTGGTCGCCCGCGGCTACGCCGACGGCCTCGTCACCGGCGTGACCCGCAGCTTCGACCAGGCGCTGGAGGAGGTGCTGCGGGTGATCGATCCGGCGCCCGGCGGGCGGGTGATCGGCATGTCGATCGTGCTCTCCAAGGGCCGCACCCTGTTCATCGCGGACACCAACGTCACCGAGATGCCCGAGTCGGAGGAGCTGGTGGAGATCGCCGTCGAGGCGGCGGGGGCGGTGCGGCGGCTGGGCTTCACGCCGCGGGTGGCGTTCATGTCGTACTCGGCCTTCGGCAATCCCATGGGCGAGCGCTCGGAGAAGGTCCGCCAGGCGGTGGCGATGCTGGACGCGCGCCGCGACGTGGGCTTCGAGTACGAGGGCGAGATGCCGCCCGAGCTCGCCCTGGAGCCGGAGCGGCGCGAGAACTATCCCTTCATGCGGCTGACCGGGCCGGCCAACGTGCTGATCATGCCGGCCATCCACTCGGCCTCGATCTCCACCAAGCTGGTGCAGTCGCTGGGCGAGGCGACGGTGGTGGGGCCCATCCTGCTGGGGCTCTCCAGGTCGGTGCAGATCTGCCCGCTCTCGGCCTCGGTCTCCAAGATCCTGAACATGGCCATGATGGCCGCTTACGATCAGCCGCTGGTCGACGCGGCCGAGTAGCCGTCCCGCTAAGGCGCCGGCCCCTCCAGCGACGGATTGTCCGGATCGAAGCGGGCGATCGGCACGACGGCGAGGTTCGGGAAGGCGGCCTTCAGGGGCGCCAGCGCCGTCTGGCCGTCGCCCACCACGATGACGCTGGCGCGGTCCGGATCCAGGGCATCCCTGGCGAAGGCCTGCACCTCGCCCGGTGTCACCGCCTCGACCTTGCCGGTGTAGGCCTTGATCTCGTCGAGATCGATTCCGTAGAGCGCCAGGGCCCCGAGCTGGGCGCCGAGGCCGCCGGCGGTGGCCAGCGCCCGGCCGTACTCGCCGACCAGGGAAGAGGTGCGGGCGGTCAGCTCGCCCTGGGCCGGCGGGGCGCCGGCCAGCTTTCGCATCTCGTCCTTGATGAGGTTCGCCACCTCGCCGGCGGTCTCGTTGCGGGTCTGGGCCTGGGCGGTGAAGGCGCCCAGCGTGCGGCGGGCGCTGAGCTGAGCCCCCGCCCCGTAGCTCAGGCCCCGCTTCACCCGGATCTCCTCGTTGAGCCGGGCCGAATAGCCGCCGCCCAGCACCGTGTTCGCCACCAGCCCCTGGTAGTAGCGCGGGTCGCGGCGGGTGATCGTGGGCAGGGTCACCACCACCGCCGCCTGGCCCGCGCCGGGCAGGTCGACGGCCACGGTGCGCGGGCGCGCGTCGGCCTTCGCGGCCGGCGGACGTGGGGGAGGCCCTGCCGGCCGTTTCCAGGCGCCGAACACCTTTTGCGCCAGGGCGAAGCCGTCTTCCGCGGAGATGTCGCCGGTGAGCACCAGGATGGCGTTGTCCGGACGCCAGTAGGCCGCATGGAACCGCGCCAGATCCGCCGCCGTGAGCCGCTTGAGGGAGCCGCGATCGCCGTTGGCGGCATGGCCGAACGGGGTGCCGGCGTAGACCACCGGGGCGGTGGCGAAGGCGGCCACCTGCGCCGGGTCGCCGAGGGCCACCTCCAGGCCGGCGAGGGCCTGCTTGCGGGCCCGCTCAACCTCGTCGGCGGCGAAGGTGGGGTTCTCCACGACGTCGGCCATGATCGGCAGGGCGGCCTCCAGCTTGCCGCGCATGGCCGACAGGCTGACGGACGAGGCCTCCCAGCTGGCGCTGGCGTTCAGCTGGGCGCCGAGGATCTCGGTCTGGCGGGCGATGTCGCGGGCCGAGCGGCTCGTGGTCCCCTCGGTGACGACGTCGGCGGTGAGGATGGCGGCGCCCGAGAGGCCGGGCGGATCGGCCTCGGAACCGGTCTGCACCAACAGGTCGGCCGCCACCAGGGGAAGGTCGGTGCTTCTGGCGACGATCACCCGAAGCCCGTTGGCCAGGGTCTTCTCCGCCGGCGTCGGCAGGACCGGGGCGGGCTGGGCGCCGATGGGTGGCAGGCCGGCGGGCGGGCTCGGCGCCGCGGCCGTCGGTTCCGGCGCCGTCTCGGGCGACGCCTCCGCTGCGGGCGCGGCGCTGGCCGGGGGGGCGGTTGCGCCGGGCGTGGTCTGCGGCTTCTGAGATTCGGGGAGGTAGCGGATATCGACCCGCTGTTCGTCGGGCAGGTATTGGCGCGCCACCCTCAGCACGTCGGCGGCGGTGACCTTTTGCAGGTCCTCGATGTCGGTGTTGGCGCGCGCTGCATCGCCCTCGATCACCTGGGCCTGGCCGAGCTCCGTCGCCCGCCCCTCGATCGTCTCGCGCTGGCGGACCTCGGTGGCGAGCAGTTGGGTCTTGGCCGCCTCGAGCTCGGCCGAACTCACCGGCGTTCGCCTAAGCGCGCCCACCTGGTCGCGCAGCGCGGTCAGCAGCTCGTCGGCCGTATGGCCCTGGGCCGCCACCGCCCCTACGTAGAACATTCCGGGCTGCTGGCGCAGGTCAGCCTCGGAGAACACCTGGGCGGCGACCTGGCGCTCGTAGATCAGGGAATCATAGAGCCGCGAGGATCTTCCCGCGGTGAGGATCGCGTCCAGCACGTCGAGCGGGGCGGCGTCCGGGCTCGCCGCCGCCGGCGCGAGCCAGGTGATCGCCACCGCCGGCAGGGGCACGTCGGGGCCGTAGCCGGTGACGGTCCTGGGCGCCGTGCGGGGCGGCTCGACCGCGGCCACCGCCGGAACCGGCGGCGGCGGGTCCCGCAAAGCCCCGAAGTAGCGGTCGATCCAGGCGTCGAGCTCGGCGGGGTCGAAGTTCCCCGCCACCACCAGCACCGCATTGTCCGGCCGGTAGAAGGTGGCGTGGAACGCCCGCACGTCGTCCAGCGTGGCCGCGTCGAGGTCCTCGATCGAGCCGATCGCGGAGCGCTTGTAGGGATGGACGGCGAAGGTCGCCTCGGGGATCAGATAGCGGAAGAAGCGGCCGTAGGGATCGGCCAGCACCCGCTGGCGCAGCTCCTCCTTCACCACCTCCCGCTCGGAGTGGAAGTTGGCCGCGTCCACCTGCAGCGAGCTCATGCGGCTGGCCTCCGCCCAGAGGAGCCGCTGCAGGTGGCCTGACGGGATCACCTCGTAGAAGGCGGTGGTGTCGTCCATGGTAAAGGCGTTGTTCATGCCGCCCACGTCCTCGGTCAGGCGGTCGAAGTACTCGGCCGGCAGCTGGGCCGTGGCCTTGAACATCATGTGCTCGAAGAGGTGCGCGAAGCCGGACCGTCCGGACGGATCGTTCTTCGCTCCCACCCCGTACCAGACCTGCACCGTCACGTTGGGCGTCGTCCGGTCGAGGGCGGTGATGACCCTCAGCCCGTTGGCGAGGGTGCGCGCGTGGAAGCCGATCGGCGGCACGACGGACTGGGCCGCAGCTTGACGCCCGGTTCCCAGCACGACGGCCGCCAAGACGGCGGCGAGCATGATCCGCAGCATGGTCGCTCCCTTTTCGCCGCCGATCTTTATCGTTCGCGGGCGCATTGAACACCTTACCGTCGAGTCATCGGACGGCGCGTCCTCACACCTCGAAGCGGTAGACCTCGCCGTCGCGGCGGACGTGGCCGGCGGTGGGGCCGGCGTAGTGGGTGCCGATCACCAGGATCGGCTGGTCGGCCCACTCGGCGAACATCCGCCGGCGCATGGCGGTGGCCGCCGCCGGATCGCAGTCGACTTCGGGGCACCAGTCGGGATGGACCATCTGGCAGGGGTGGTGGGACATGTCGCCTGTGATCACCGCCCGCTCGCCCTGAGACTCGATCATCACGCTGACGTGGCCCGGCGTGTGGCCCGCCGTCGGGATGAGCCGCACCTCGGGCGAGATCCGGTAGTCGGGGTCCACCAGCTCCGCCAGCCCCGCATCGAAGATCGGCCTCACGCTGTCGGCCAGGATCTGCTGCTGCTCCTCGTTTCCCTCGGCGGTCCAGTGCTCCAGCTCGCGCCGGCCGATCAGGTAGCGGGCCTTGGGGAAGGTCGGGACCCACTTGCCGTTCTCGAGCATGGTGTTCCAGCCCACGTGGTCGACGTGCAGGTGGGTGCAGACCACCGCATCCACCGCCTCGCGCTTCCAGCCGGCGCTTTCCAACTGCCGGAGAAAGTCGGTGGCGAGCGGCTCGGGCATCAGCTTGCGGGGCTTGTCGTTGCCGAGGCAGGTGTCCACCACCAGCCGCAGGCCGGGCGCCTCGACGAGGAGCGCGTGGATCGAAAGCCGGATCGACCCGTCGTCGGTGACGAAGTGCGGGAAGAGCCAGGGGATCGCCCTCAGGGCCTCGGGGGTCGCCCCTTTCAGGAACGGCCGTTCCGCGCGGTAGGCGATGGGGATCTCGATCTCCACCACGCGGGTGACCTTCACCGCGCCCACTCGCCAGCTCAGCATGATCCGATCTCCCTCTGCGCGCCGAAGCTGTAGAGCCCGGCGGGCGCCTCTGGGAACCCCAAATCCGGCGGGCTCAGGGGTGGGCGCCGGCGCGGTTGTTCACCAGGTCCTCGACCACGGAAGGGTCGGCCAAGGTGGTGACGTCGCCGAGGTTGCCCACGTCGTTCTCGGCGACCTTGCGCAGGATGCGGCGCATGATCTTGCCGGAACGGGTCTTGGGCAGGCCGGGCGCCCACTGGATGACGTCGGGCGCGGCGAAGGGGCCGATCTCGTGGCGCACCCAAAGGATGAGGTCGCGCCGCAGCGCGTCGGTGGCTTCGACGCCGGCCTTCAGGGTGACGTAGGCGTAGATCCCCTGGCCCTTGATGTCGTGGGGGAAGCCCACCACCGCCGCCTCGGCCACGGCGGCGTGGCCGACGAGGGCGCTCTCGATCTCGGCGGTGCCAAGGCGGTGACCGGAGACGTTGATCACGTCGTCGACCCGGCCGGTGATCCAGTAGTAGCCGTCAGCGTCGCGCCGGCAGCCGTCGCCGGTGAAATAGCGGCCGGGATAGGTGGTGAAATAGGTGGCGATGAACCGGCCGTGGTCGCCATAGACCGTGCGCATCTGGCCGGGCCAGGAATCGGTGAGGCAGAGGTTCCCGGTCACCGCGCCTTCGAGGGGCCGCCCGTCGGCGTCGACGATCTGCAGCTTCACGCCGGGGAGGGGCCTGGTGGCCGAGCCGGGCTTGAGCGGCGTGGCGCCGGGCAGGGGAGCGATCAGGGTGGCTCCGGTCTCGGTCTGCCACCAGGTGTCGACGATCGGACACCGTCCTTCGCCCACCACCCGGTGGTACCAGAGCCAGGCCTCCGGGTTGATCGGCTCGCCGACGGTGCCCAGCAGACGCAGCGACTTGCGCGACGTTCGCGTCACCGGCGCGTCACCCTCGCGCATCAGGGCGCGGATGGCGGTGGGAGCGGTGTAGAAGATCTCCACCTGGTGCTTGTCGACAACCTCCCAGAACCGGCTGGCGGTGGGATAGTTGGGCACGCCCTCGAAGATCAGGCTGGTCGCCCCGTTCGCCAGCGGGCCGTAGACGATGTAGCTGTGGCCGGTGACCCAGCCGACGTCGGCGGTGCACCAGAAGATCTCGCCCGGGCGGTAGTCGAAGACCAGCTCGTGGGTCCAGCTCGCCCAGGCGAGGTAGCCGCCGGTGGTGTGGAGCACCCCCTTGGGCTTGCCGGTGGATCCGGAGGTGTAGAGGATGAAGAGCGGGTCCTCGGCGCCCATGGGCTCGGGCGGGCACCCGGCGGCGACCCTGGCCCTCTCCTCGTCGTAGGCGTGGTCGCGGCCCGGCCGCATCGGGACCTCCGCGCCCGTGCGCCGGACGACGATGACGTTGGCGACCTGCGGACACTGCTCGAGCGCCTCGTCCACGTTGGCCTTCAGGGGCACGATTCGGCCGCCCCTGAGGCCCTCGTCGGCGGTGATGACGATCCGCGAATCGCAGTCCTGGATCCGCCCGGCGATGGAGTCCGGCGAGAAGCCGCCGAAGATCACCGAATGGACCGCCCCGATCCGCGCGCAGGCAAGCATGGCGTAGGCCGCCTCGGGGATCATCGGCAGGTGGATCGTCACCCGGTCGCCCTTCCTGACCCCCCGCGCCTTGAGCACGTTGGCCATCCGGCAGACCTCGGCGTGGACCTCGCCGTAGGTGATCTTGCGCGCTTCGGCCGGGTCGTCGCCTTCCCAGATGATCGCCACCTCGTTCGCGCGGGCCGGAAGGTGGCGGTCGAGGCAGTTCACCGAGACGTTGAGCACGCCGTCGGCGAACCAGCGGATCCGGAAGTCCTTCGTATCGAAGGAGACGTCCTTGACGATGCTGAAGGGCTTGATCCAGCCGAGCCGGCCCGCCACCTCGCGCCAGAAGCCGTCCGGGTCAGCCTCCACGCGCCGGCACGCCGCCTCGTAGGCGCCGCCGTCCATATGCGCGCGCTTCGCCCAGGCGTCCGGGACCGGAAACAGCTGGCCTTCGCTCATGACGGGCTCCCTCTCCTGGCTCCGCAGTATGCGGGGCGCGAGGCCAGCGCAAGGAACGCCCGTCCGAGCCGCGCCTGGGCGGGGCCGCGACGCCTCTTCAGCCCGGCTGCTTCACGGTGCGCAGGTATGGCTTGTGCTCGGTCCAGCCGCCGGGAAACAGCGTCTTGGCCTGCTCGTTGGTCACCGCGGGCACGATGATCACGTCCTGGCCGTGCTTCCAGTTTCCGGGGGTGGCCACCTTGTGCTTGTCGGTGAGCTGCAGGCTGTCGATCACCCGCAGCAGCTCGTCGAAATTGCGGCCGGTGGACGCCGGATAGGTGAGGGTGAGGCGCACCTTCTTGGCCGCATCGATCACGAACACCGAGCGGACCGTCAGGGTGTCATTGGCGTTGGGATGGATCATGCCGTAGAGGTCCGCGACCTTGCGGTCGTGGTCGGCGATCAGCGGGAAGTTGAGCGCCGCCCCTTGCGTCTCCTCGATGTCCTTGGCCCAGCCGGCGTGGCTGTCGGCTGGATCCACCGAGAGCCCGATCACCTTGACCCCGCGCTTCTCGAACTCGGGCTTCAGCTTGGCGACGATGCCGAGCTCGGTGGTGCAGACCGGGGTGTAATCCTTCGGGTGCGAGAATAGCACCACCCAGCTGTCGCCCGCCCACTTGTAGAAATTCAGGGGGCCCTGGGTGGAATCCTGGGTGAAGTCGGGGGCGATGTCGCCAAGCTGCAGCGCCATGCGAAGTCTCCTTTTCTGCGCGTCGATCGTCGGCCCGGACATAAGCTAGTATCCCGCGACAAATTTCCCATCTGGATTCCGCATGCTGCTGCATCTTTCCACCTGGGCCGAGATCGAGGCCTACCTCGAGCGTTCGCGGACGGTGGTGATCCCGATCGGCTCCAACGAGCAGCATGGGCCTACGGGCCTCCTCGGCACCGACTGGCTTTGCCCGGAGATCATCGCCCACGAGGCCCAGAAGGAGGCCGACATCCTGGTGGCGCCGACCTTCAACATCGGCATGGCGCAGCACCATCTGGATTTTCCGGGCACCATTGCGCTTCGGCCCTCCACCTTCATGGCCGCCATCGGCGACTGGGCCCGCTCGCTCGCCCACCACGGCTTCACGCGGCTCTATTTCCTGAACGGCCACGGCGGCAACGTGGCCACCATCGAGGCGGCGTTCTCCGAGCTCTACGCCGAGGCGAGCTTCGCGGCCCGGCCGCGCGGCTTCGCCCTGAAGCTGAAGAACTGGTGGGACCTCAAGGGCGTCTTCAAGCTCGCCCACCAGCAGTTCCCGGCCGGGCATGGCAGCCACGCGACGCCCTCGGAGATCGCCGTCACCCAGTGGGCCTATCCGGACGCCATCAAGGCCGCCAACTACGCGCCCCAGATCGCCCCCACCGGCCCGATCCGCGAGGCCTCCGACTTTCGCGCCCGGTTTCCCGACGGCCGCATGGGCTCGGACCCGGGCCTCGCGACCCCCGAGAAGGGCGCCGAGCTGGTCCGGCTGGCGGTGGCCGGGCTGATCGAGGAAGTGCGGGCGTTCGGGGCCGAGTCCGGCGTCAGCAGGTGACGATCTTGCCGTCCGCCACCTTCACCGGCCATGGCCAGAGGCTCGCGCCCGCGCAAGGCCCGGCCACGCATTGGCCGCTGCCGATCCGGAACAGCGCCCCGTGCGAGCCGCAGAGGATGAGGTCGCCCTCGCGGGTCAGGTACTGGTTCGGCAGCGGAGCGAGCGGCAGGCCGGCGTGCGGGCAGCGGTCGACGTAGCCGTAGACCTCGTCCTCCACCCGCGCCACGAACCCGAGGAACAGCGCCTCGCCTTCCCGGAACACGAAGCCCCGCGCGCCGGGGTCGGCGATGTCGGCGAGCGCGCACAGCATGGTTCCGGGCGCCGGCCGGGCTGGATTGGCGGTCACGGAAGCTGGCCGATCCCTACCCGCCAGGGCCGGATCTCGACCCGTTCGAAGAGCCCCGCCGCCACGTAGGGGTCGGCCCGGCTGAACGCCTGGACGGCGGCGAGGTCCGGCGCCTCGAGGATCAGCATTGACCCGGCCATCTGGCCTTGTTCGTCCAGGAAGGGCCCTGCCAGCCGCACCAGATCGCGGCGCGCGGCGACGTAGGCGAGGTGCGCCTCGCGGGCCGCCATGCGCACCGCCAGCGCCCCCGGCTTGTCGATGCAGATCAGCGCGAACGTCGCCATGCTTCCCCCTCTCACGCTTCGCTCTTCAGCGGCCGCGCCAGCAGGGCGGAGATCGCCGCATCGACGGCCGTCTCGCCGGCCAGGATCGCCGCCACCGCGTCGCTGATCGGGGTCTCCACGCCGAGCCGCCGGGACAGCGCCCGCACCGCCGGCGCCGACTCCACGCCCTCGGCCACCGAGAGCTTGCCGGCCAGGGCCTCGGCGGCGGTCTGGCCGCGGCCGAGCGCCAGGCCCAGGCTCATGTTGCGCGATTGGGCGCTGGAGCAGGTGAGCACGAGGTCGCCCAGCCCGCAAAGGCCGGCCACCGTCTCCGCCCGTCCGCCGAGCGCCACCGCCAGGCGCGAAAGCTCGGCGAAGCCGCGGGTCACCAGGGCGGCGTGGGCGCTGCGGCCTAGCCCCTTGCCTTCGACGATCCCGCAAGCGATGGCGAGGACGTTCTTGATGGCCCCGCCGGCCTCGGCGCCGATCATGTCGGATGAGGCGTAGGGGCGGAATGTCGGCGTGGCGATCGCCGCGCTGAGGCGCCGCGCGAGCTCCGCATCAGCGGCCGCCAGGGTGATGGCGGTGGGGAGGCCCCTGGCCACCTCGGCGGCGAAGCTCGGTCCCGAGAGCACCGCCGGGGCCGCGGCCGGAAGGGTCTCGGCGAGCACCTCGGTCATCAGCTTCAGCGAATCCCGCTCGATGCCCTTGGCGCACAGCACCACCGGGACGCCCGGCCGGCAATGCTGCGCGAATTGCTCCAGAATGCTGCGCAAATGCTGCGCCGGCGCCACCGCCAGGACGAGGTCGGCGCCGGCGAGGTCCGCCAGGTCGGCGGTGGCCGAGACCTTTGGGTCGAGTTTGACGCCCGGTAGGAAGAGGTGGTTCTCGTGCGCCTTGTTGACGCCGTCCGCCACCTCCGGCTCGCGCGCCCAGAGCTTCGCCTCCAGCCCCGCCCGCACCGCCACCTGGGTGAGCGCCGTGCCCCAGGCGCCGCCGCCGATGACGCCCGCCCGGCTCACGCCTTGGCGCCCTTGCGGCCCGGCTTGTGGGTAGGGCTGGCGAGGGCCGAAGCCTCGTCCAAGGGCCACCGCGGGCGGGCGACGGCGTCCAGATCGTCGGTCATCCCCGCGGCCAGCCGCTCGGCGCCGGCCAGCGCGATCATGGCCGCATTGTCGGTGCAGTAGGCGAGCGGCGGCGCGTGGAAACTGAACCCATGCGCCCGCGCCGCGGCCTCCAGGGCGGCGCGCACGGTCCGGTTCGCCGCCACGCCGCCGGCGACCACGAAGCGCAATGCTGTGGATTTATGCTGCGCAGCATACAGCGCCATGGCGCGGGCGCTGCGTTCGGCGAGCTGGGCGGCGATGGCCTCCTGAACGGCGGCGGCGAGGTCGCGGCGGTCGGCTTCGTCGGCGCAGCGCTCGGCCAGCCGCGCGGCCGCGGTCTTGAGGCCCGAGAAGGAGAAGTCGCATCCCTCGCGCCCGGCCAGGGCCCGCGGCAGGGGGAATCGCTCCGCCCGCCCGCCCTCGGCCAGCCGCTCCAGCGCCGGGCCGCCCGGATAGGCAAGCCCCAGCGCCTTGCCGATCTTGTCGAAGGCCTCGCCGGCCGCATCGTCGATGGTCGAGCCCAGGCGGTGCAGCCGGCCGATCCCGGCGACCTCGAGCAGCTGGCAGTGGCCGCCCGAAACCAGCAGCAGCAGGAAGGGGTAGGGGACGTCGGCGGTCAGCCGCACCGAGACGGCGTGGCCCTCCAGGTGGTTCACCGCCATCAGCGGCAGGCCGCCGGCGAGCGCGAGCGCCTTGCCGAAAGCCAGCCCCACCATCACCGCTCCCACCAGACCGGGCCCCGCGGTGGCGGCGATCCCGTCGATGGCCTTGAGGGTGACGCCGGCTTCGGCCAGGGCGTGGCGGACGGTGGGCTCGATGACCTCCACATGGGCGCGGGCGGCGACCTCCGGGACGACGCCGCCGAACGGGGCGTGGGCCGCCGCCTGGCTGGCCACCACCGACGAAAGCGCCTCGGCGCGCCCGTCCGCTAGGCGCACCACCGCGGCGGCCGTTTCGTCGCAGCTCGATTCGACCCCGAGAACCAGAAGCGGCTTCATCCAAGTTGCGGGCGCCTTCCGGCCCGTGTAGCAGGCGCCAGTGGACGCCCATTGAAGGCTGGCAGCTAGTCCTTTCGCCGTGTCACCGCAACCGCCCGTCAGGATCGGCACCCGCGGCTCGAGGCTCGCCCTCACGCAATCCGGCATGATCCAGCGACGGATCGCCGCCGCGCTGGGCGCGCCCCCCGAGGCGGCGGACGACGTCGCCCCGCTGGTCAAGATCACCACCTCCGGCGACCGCATCCAGGACCGCCGGCTGCTGGAGGTCGGCGGCAAGGGGCTCTTCACCAAGGAGATCGAGGCAGCCCTGCTCGAAGGCCGGATCGATTGCGCAGTCCATTCCCTGAAGGACATGCCGGCCGAGCTGCCGCCGGGGCTGGTGATCGCCGCGGCGCCGGAGCGCGAGGACCCGCGCGACGCGTTCCTGAGCCCTGTGGCCGGCTCCCTCGCCGACCTGCCGCAGGGCGCGCGGCTCGGCACCGCCAGCCTGCGCCGCCAAGCCCAGGCCCTCTTCCGCCGCCCCGACCTGGCGCTTGTCATGCTGCGCGGGAATGTCGACACACGGATCGCCAAGCTCGATGCGGGCGAGGCCGACGCCCTCGTCCTGGCGACGGCGGGGCTCAACCGCCTGGGCCTCGCGGGCCTGGTCCGCGGCCACATCGATCCGATAGAGCAGCCCCCGGCGCCGGGCCAGGGGGCGCTCGCCATCCAGACCCGCGCCGAGGATGCGCAATCGGCGTGGCTGGCGGCCCTGCGGCATCGCCCCACGCTGCTGGCGGTCGCCGCCGAGCGCGGCGCGCTCCTGGCGCTGGAGGCTTCCTGCAGGACCGCCATGGGCGCATACGCGACCCTCGAAGGGCGGCGCCTGTCCCTGGTGGTGGAGGCCCTGACGCCGGACGGCGCACGACGGTTCCGACGGGAAGGTGAGGTCGAGGCGGGGGGCGCCGATGCGGAGGCGGCCGCCCGGTCGCTCGGGCTTCGGCTCGGCGAGGCGGTCCAGGCCGAGGGCGGCGAGGCCTTGCGGCTGGAGACCTGAAGGATGGCCCGCCGCGCCGGAAGCCAGAGGACGCCGCGCCCAGCGCCGCGGCCGGCGCGCACGATCTGGATCACCCGCACAGAGCCGGGCGCCGCGGCGACCGCCGAACGGGTCCGGTCGCTCGGGCTTGAAGCGGTGATCGCGCCGTTGCTGGCGGTGCGGGCTCTAGAAACCCCGATCGGGCTCGAAGGCGTCTCGGCGATCGCCTTCACCAGCGCCAACGCCGTGCGCGCCTTCGCCGAGCGCTCGCAGGCGCGGGAGGCGCGGGTCTTCGCGGTCGGCGAGGCCACCGCCGCGGCCGCGCGGGCGGCCGGCTTCTCGTCCGTCGTCTCGGCCGGGGGCGACGTCAAGGCGCTGGTGGCGCTGCTCGCCGGGCGGCGACGGGAGCTGGGCGGGGTGATCCTCAATCCCACCGCGGCCCAGCCGGCCGCCGATATCGCCGGGGCCCTGGCCGCGATCGGCCTTCGGGTCCGACCGGCGCCGCTCTACGAGACGGTGGAGACCGAGCCTTCGCCGGCGCTTCTGGAGCGGCTGCCCGAGATCGACCACGTGCTGCTGCACTCGGCCAGGGGGTCCCGGGCGCTGGCCAGGCTGCTCAAGCGCCATCCTGCGCCGCATCTGGCCGCCCTCGCCCTCTCGCGCCAGGTCGCCAGCCCCATCGGCCGCAGCCGGCTGGCGGCGATCCGCATCGCCGCGGCGCCTGAAGAGGCGGCGCTCCTGGCGTTGCTGGATGAGGACCGCAGCGGCTGAAAGCGACAGCGATTGCGCGGCGCGCCCGCATCAGGCACTTGTGCGGGGCGATGAGCGCCACGCCAGATCCCGCAGAACTGGCGCCGTCCCGCGATCCGACGGCGTACGGCCGGCGACGGCTGTTCACCACCGGCTTCGCCGTCTGGGCCGCGCTCTGCCTCGCCTGCCTGATCGCCGGACTGCTGATCGGCCGCTTCGGCGTCCATATCGCGCCCGCTGCGGCCCCACCCGCCTCCTTGGCCGACGGCGCCCAGCGCCCGGCGGCGCCGACGCCGGCCCCGGCGGTCCCGCTCGCGTCCGCGCCGCTCGCCCCGGCCGGTCCGGCTTCCGACCAGGTCTCGGACCGGCTGGCCAGGCTGGAGGACGCCCGCGCCCGCGAGACCGACGCGGCGGCGGCGGCGCTGGCGGCGGCGAGCCTCTCCGAGGCGGCCGCGGCGGCCGCGCCCTTCAGCCAGGAGGTGGCGGCCTACCAGCGGCTGCTGCCGGGCTCCGCCGATCTCAGGGCCCTGGCGCAGCTCGCCGCCCGCGGTGCGCCGGGCCGCATGGCGCTGGCCGCGAGTCTTCCGGACCTCGCCGCCCAGGCCGCGGCGGCCTCGCGCCAACCGGCCAGGGGGGCCAGCCTCATCGGCCACCTCGTGGCCATGATCGGCCGGGTGGTGGTGGTGCGGCGCGTCGATCCCGGCGCCGGCGGCGTCGACGGGACCCTGGCCGCCGCCGAGGCCAAGGCGGGCGCCGGCGACCTCGAGGATGCGGTCGCGGCCCTTGCGACCTTGCCGCCCGCCGCCCGCGCGCCGCTGAATGACTGGATCGGCGCCGCCGGCCGGCGGATCGAGATCGACCGGCGGATCGCGGCGCTGAGGGCCCAGGCGCTGTCCGACCTGGTCGAGGTGCGCGAGGCGGCGCCATGATCCGCACGGTGCTCGCGATCGTCCTGGTGCTGGCGGCGGCGGTGCTGGTGCTGGCGCTCACCCGCGAACCGGGGGGCGCCGAGCTGACCTGGCTGCACTGGAACGTGCGGACCACCGCCGCGGCCGGGGTGCTGATCCTCCTGTTCTTCTCCCTGGCCGCGACGATCTTCTGGCGGGGGCTGATCTGGATCGTCGAGACGCCGCGCCGGGCCGCCCGGATGCGGGCCGAGACCCGCCGCCGGCAGGGCGCGGAGGCCCTCACCCGCGGCTTCCTCGCCGCCGCCGCTGGCGACGGCGCCGACGCCCGCCGCCTGGCGCTGCGGGCCGCCGATCTGGCCGACGAGACCCCGGCGCTGGTGCGCCTGCTGACCGCCCAGGCGGCCGAAGCGGCCGGCGACGCCGCCGCCGCCCGCGCGGCCTATGCGGCCATGCTGGGTTTTCCCGAGATGCGGCTCGCCGCCCACCGCGGCCTGATGCTGGCGGCCCTCACGGAAGGAGACGAGGCGGAGGCCGAGCGCCATGCCGTGGCCGCCTACGGGCTCGCCCGCACCGCCCCCTGGGCCTGGCGCGCGGTTCTCGAGGCGCGGCTCGCGGCGGGCGACTGGGCCGCCGCCCTGGAACTGATGGAAGGGGCGCTGGAGCGCAAGATCGTCTCGCCGCTGGTGGCCGAGCGCGCCCGGGCGGCGCTGCTCACCGCCTCGGCGGCCCGGGCCGAGAGCCAGGGCGACCTCGCTGGCGCCCTGGAGGACGCGCAAGGGGCGGCCAAGCTTCGCACGGACTTCGCCCCGGCTGCGGTTCTGGCCTCGCGGCTGCTGGGCGCCGACGGCCGTCACGCCCGCGCCGCGCAGGTGATCGAGGCCGCCTGGAAGGCTGAGCCGCACCCGGCCCTCTGGCTCGCCTACCGGGACCTGCGCACCGACGAGACCCCGCGCGAGCGGGCGGCGCGGCTCGCCACCCTGGCGGCCTTCAATCCCGCCGCGCGCGAGGCCAGGATCCTGATGGTGGAGCAGGCGCTGATCGGGGGCGACGCGCTCGGCGCGCGGACCGCCATCGCCGCCCTCGAGGCCGAGCCCCTGACCCGTCGCCTGGCGGGGCTGCGCGCGCGCACCGCCGCGGCGGCGGGAGAGCGAGACGAGGCCCGCGCCTGGATCGCTCGCGGCGCGGCCGCCCCGCAGGAGCCCGCCTGGTCGGACATCGATCCGGCCGGGCGCGCCTTCGCCTACTCGGCCGAGGACTGGGCGCGGCTCGCCGCCGCCTACGCCGAGCGCGGCGAGCTGATCCACCCGCGGTTCGAGCGGCGCGAGCGGGCGATCAGCGACCTGCCCGAGCTGCCGGCCGCCTATGCGGAATCCACCCCCTTCATCGGCGCCGCCGAGAGCGGCGCGCCCATGCCCCCGATCGTCGACGAGGGCGACTTCGCCGAGGATCTCCTGCCCGCCGAGCTCGCCGCCGCCCCCGCCGCCCCGGCCCCGGTCCGGCCCCGCCGCGTCTTCGGGCCGCGCCCGAAGCGGTGACCGCCCTCTGCTGGGGGCGCTTCAAATCCACGCCAAACCGTACTAGAGAGCCCCACTCCTCGCCGGAGGCCGCCTTAGCTCAGCCGGTAGAGCGGCGCATTCGTAATGCGTAGGTCGGGTGTTCGAGTCACCCAGGCGGCGCCGACGTCCTCTAGCAGTTGGATCAGATCGGCATTCGCTGCGGGATTGGCGACTTATGACGCCGCGCCGGCTGGGGTCGAAGCGAAGATGCGGCTGTTATCGTCCGACGACGTCGACCTCGTCGCTGACTTCGTGGACATGCTTGCTCGACGGAGGAAGGCTCGCGGCTGATAGGCTATTAGGCGGCGCCGCGTAAATTCTGGCGATTATGTAGTTTGCAAACCCAGAGATATAATCGCCGAAATTCTTCTCTTGAAACAACACCCAACGAGAGCGTCGAGCTCGTGTGTACGGGCCTAGTAGGTAGTCGGCTTGGTGGTTGAAAAGGGAAGCGCGCTGTAAGGAGGCCCTCACTCGTCATCGGGGGCGCGGGCCGCGTCCCCGTCCCGGCCAGCTAGGGGCCCCCGGTCGCGCTCGCGCTGTTCGCGCTTGGCCTCCGCCTTTTCGGCGAGCTTCTTCGCCTTGGCGCGATCACGCTCAAGCCGCTCGAAAGCATAGTTAGGTCTGCGCGCCATGGGACGACTTTCGTTGGTTTGAACCTATAGCCCTCGCGACCCGCGCTGCGGGGGAAGGTCTTGCTTCCCTCAGGCGGGAGACGGCGACTCGCTCAGATCGCAGCACTCGCCGGACGAGCGAGGAAATAGGCGCGATCGAATGTCGGCATGGTCACGCCGGTTGGACGCCGACGGCTGAAACGAAGCGGGGCGACTTGCACCGCCCCGTCCGTCGAACCGCGTCAGTGGCGCCTCGTTCTCAGCCGGCCTGAAGCTGGCCTGCCGACATCTTGCCGCTGCGCTTGTCGCGTTCGAGCTCGAAGGAGACTTTCTGCCCCTCGTTGAGCGAGCGCAGTCCGGCGCGTTCCACGGCCGAGATGTGGACGAAGACGTCAGCGCCGCCGTCGTCGGGTTGGATGAAGCCGAAGCCCTTGGTGGCGTTGAACCATTTCACTGTACCGGTCGTCATGTCGGTCGTCCTTGTGGTGTAGATGTTCGCGCTGACCAGGGCGGTCCGCGCCACCAAATTGTCGGAGGGATCAGGGGAGACTCGGAAGCTCGATCCGAAGAGCAAGCGTGGAGAGCAGCCGAACCGCAGCGATATTCGATGCCTGACAATGCCCGTAATTTTCCCGAATTACAAGGGCATTGCCAAGGGCGGCGGCGCAGGAGTTGGATTTCCCGGGAAGCATCCTAACGGCTAAGTTGGACTTGCCAATGGCGCACGGCTTCCGCAACCGGGGAAGACGTGGGAAGTGCTGATGCGGAGGTCCGCGCCGGCTCGGCGACGTCGCTTGGGCTAGGATGGGACTAAGCGCGCAGCGCATTTTCAAGCCAAGCGTCTTCCTTGCGCCAGTGGTGGATCTTGCCGCAGCGGGCGCACCGGAAGCCGTATTCCCCGCGCAGCGCCTCGAACGCGGATGGCCGTAATCTGAGGACCGTCGCCACTGTCTCGCCCGTCTCGGGGCATCGGATCACGACGCGGCCGATGATGTCGGTCATCGCCGCGGTCGGTATGCGCGGCGCGCCGGAGCTCCGGCCTGGCCGGCGACGGAGTCGCCCCTGTGGCGGAAGACCAGACGCCCGCGTGTCAGGTCGTAGGGCGTCATCTCGATGGTGACCCGATCCCCAACCGCTGTGCGGATGCGGTGCTTGCGCATTTTGCCAGCGGTATAGACCAGGACCACTTGGCCCCCTTCGATCCGCACGCGAAACTGGCCCCCAGGAAGGATCTCCTCGACGACGCCGTCGAGTTCAATGGCTTCTTCCTTGGCCATCAGGCCGTGACCAGCGCAGTCACGCCGACTCCAATCTTGCCGCCGACTCGCGGCCGGTCTTGCGGTCGCGCTCAAGCTCGTAGGCGACCCTTTGGCCTTCCAGGAGCCCGCCGAGGCCGGAGCGTTCGACGGCCGAAATATGAACAAAGACGTCCTTGCCGCCGTCCTCGGGCTGGATGAAGCCGAACCCCTTGACAGTGTTGAAAAATTTGACGGTCCCAATTGGCATGGGGGTGACTTTCATAATTGAGTTTTCGATTCACGCGGGCCGCGTGACCGATCGAAATCGCCCGGAGTGAGACGAAAGCGCCTGATCCAGTCGATGGGCCAGGAAGGACGGCGTGCGGCCCGCGTCGAAATCCGGCCGCCCGTGTCCTTAGACCCTTTTGAGACCGCCTACAAAGACGGATGCCATTCGCGCCCGGCGCGGCGTCCGCGCGCGCCGGCGCCGGTGGCCCGGGGAGCCGAGGGCGACTTGTTCGGCGATTGCGGCGCGCGCGCCTGAACTGCGCCGGCCTGGCCCGCGCCATCGCCGCGGCCGGGGCGCCGGCGCTGGCGAGACTTCTTTTTGGCGCTCGCCTGAGCGGCCTGGGGCCGCGCCGGCGCGGAGCGGTCGGCGCGCAGGTCCTCGGCCGGGATCGAGAGCCGCGTCAGCTTCTCGATGTCGCGCAAAAGGCCGATCTCGGCCCGGTCGCACAGGGTGATGGCGACCCCCTGCGCCCCGGCGCGGGCCGTGCGGCCGATGCGGTGGACGTAGGCTTCCGGCACGTTG
>JAFBAO010000019.1 GCA_019247715.1 Caulobacteraceae bacterium | reverse complement strand
GGATTGGCAAGAGTCTCGGTGTGGGAGTAACTCTTATTCCCCGTCAGTAGGCTCATGCGGTTCTCCGGCGCCGGGAGGCGGCCGGATAGGGAGGTTCATCCAATGGATTTCGGTTGGTCGCCAGACCAGGAGGCCTACCGGGCCAAGGTGCGCTCGTTCCTCGACGAGACGCTGCCGCCCGACTGGTGGGAGAACTATGCCGGCGAAGGCCCCGCCTCGCCCGAGGTGATGGGCTTTGCGAAGGAATTCCTGCCCAAGCTCGGCGCGGCGGGCTACGTGGCGCCGCATTGGCCGGCAGCCTACGGCGGCGCCGACCTCGACGCCTGGTCCTACACCATCCTCGGCGAGGAGCTCTGGAGCAACGGCGAGCCGCGCAGCTCCGGCTACATGGGCTCGAACTGGGTGGGGCCGGCGATCATCGAGTTCGGCACCGAGGAACAGAAGCAGAAGTACCTCGGCGCGATCACCCGCGGCGAGTTCCTCTGGTGCCAGGGCTTCTCCGAACCCCACGCCGGCACCGACCTTCTGGCCATGCGCACCCGAGCGGTGCGCGACGGCGCCGGCTATCGCATCAACGGCTCCAAGATCTGGACCTCCTACGCCGCGCGGGCGCAGATCTGCTTCCTGCTGGCGCGGATGGACGAGGAAGGCGGCGGCAAGGCGGCGATCACCTGCTTCCTGATGCCCACCGACACGCCCGGCGTGGAAATCCGCCCGATCAAGGCGATCCACACCGACTGGGACATCCACGAGATATTCCTGACCGATGTGTGGCTGCCCGAAAGCGCGCGCCTGGGCGCCGAGGGCGAAGGCTGGGGCGTGGTGAGCTCGATCTTTCACCATGAGCGCATCGGCGCTCCACGGCCGGCGCTCTGCCGGCGCGTCCTCGACCGGATCGTCGAGCATCTGCGCGAGCGCGGTCTCTTCGAGCAGGACGCGGTGCGCGCCCAGGCGGCGAACGCCCTCGCCCTAGTGGAGGCTTCGCGCCAGCTCTTCTACCTGGTCACCGACGGGCGCGAGAAGGACCGGCCGGCCTCCACCGACACCAACATCGCCCGCCTCGCCATCGTCCGGGCCGAACATGCGCTCATGGACCTGGTGATGGCCTATCTGCCCGACCTCCTGGCCGAAAAGGGCGGGGACAGCCTGCTCCGCTACCATCTGCACATGGGCGCGGCCTCTGGCTTGGGGGCAGGCTCGGCGGAGGTCCAGCTCAACATGATCGGCGGACGGCGGCTCGGACTGCCGCGGGGAGCATAAGGCATGGACTTCGACCTGAACGACGAACTGTCGGTGCTGCGCGACGCCCTCGCCCAGACCGTTTCACGGTACGCAGCAGGGCCCCGCAATGGCGCCACCGCCGCGCCGCTTCGCTTCAGCTACAACGATGAGCTCGACCAGGCCCTGGAAAAGGGCGAGTTCTTCTCGCTCGCGCGCCAGCCCGAGTACGCGCGCCTGGGCGCGGCCCTGCTCGTCTACGAGGCCTGTCAGGCGCCGCGCACCGTCGAGGTCGCAGGCTCCGGCTACGTCGCCCCGCTCATCTGCGACGATCCCCTCCCCCGTCCGATCGCCCTCGCCCGCGCCCAGGACTTGACCCGGATGGTGCGCTTCCTCCCCCTCGCCAGGACGGTGTTGGTGGATACGGGCGATGATGTTTTGGCCTTGGCCGTGTCGCGCGAAGAGATCGACCGTGTGTCCAGTGTCTACGCCTATCCCATGGGCCGCTATCGCGCACCGCCGGATCTCTCGAAGGCCCGTTCTCTCGGCAGCGGCGCGGTTCAGCCGATGAGAACCGCGTGGCGCGCGGCCATGGCCCTCGAGGCCGCCAGCGCCCTCGAGCGCGCCCTCGCAGCCACGGTCGAATACGTGAAGGAGCGCACGATCTTTGGCCGGGCGCTCGGCAGCTTCCAGGCCGTCCAGCACCGCTTGGCCGAAGACGAGCAGATGTCGCAGGCGCTCTACTGGCTGGCGATGAAGGCGGCCTGGAGCGGCGATCCGGCGGACGCGGCCGCCGCGGCCCTCTACGCCCAGAACATCATCCCGAAGATCACCTTCGACATTCACCAGTTCAACGGCGCCAACGGCTTCACGCTCGAGAACGTGCTGCATTTCTGGAGCTTCCGCCTGAAGTACCTCCAGTCGGAGATCGGCGGCCCGGCTTCGCAGGCCATCGCTTTGGCGGAGCTCGCCTGGCCAAGCGGCGCTGCTTCGCAGTCTCGGGCGCGATCGGCGCCGACGGAGGCCGTGGCCTAAGGGGGGCGGCGGCGCACATGCGTCGTCGCCGGAAGCGCCGCTTTGGGCCGCGAGCACGCGCCGTCTCGACTTGCCTATCTAGAGGATGTCCTCTAGATTTTTCCGGGAAGAACTCCGCACGATCGGCGGAAGATCCGCTCCCACCGAGCGAACTGGGAGGGTCGAAATTGACGTCCCTTATGCGGCTGGGCGCCCGGCGCGCGGAAGGGCGCTCGCTTCCGACTTCGTCACCGGCTAAGACTTGCGCGGCCAAAGCCGTCGCCGGTCCGTAAACCGCGCCGCCGCCCGAGCGCCGGCGCCGAAACCACCTGGGGAAGAAACGCGATGTTGGGTTACGAAGGCAAGAAGGTCCTGGTCGTCGGCGGAGCGACCGGCATGGGCGGAGCGGCCGCTCAGGCCGCAGTAAAGCTCGGCGCGGAGGTTACCGTCTGGGACGTCAAGGAAGTCGGCTTTCCGGTCAAGGAATTCGCGCGGGTCGACCTCAGGCAGAAGAGCGAGGTCGAAGCCGCCCTCGGCAAGGTGAAGGCGCCCGTCGACGCCCTCCTCTGCTGCGCCGGCGTCTCCGACGGCATGGCGGGGCTGCCGCAGATCAACTGGATTTCCCAGAAACTGATCGTCGAGACGCTCGTGGCGCGGGACGCCATGCCGCGCGGCTCGGCGATCGGGATGATCTCCTCCATCGCCGGCCTCGCCTGGCGGCAGCTGTTCCCTCAGCTCCGCGAGTTTTTGGCGGTCCAGGACTGGGACGCCCAGCTGAGCTGGATCGCGGCCCACAAGAGCGACAACCCGGGTACCAACGCCGAGGGCTATACGTTCCTGAAGCGCGCCATGTGCGCCTATGTGGCGACCCAGTGCTTCGCGCTTCAGACGAAGGGAATCCGGATCAATTCGATCCTGCCCGGCTCCACGGACACCCCGCTGGCGCGGATCACCGGCGGCTGGCTCGAGTTTGCGGGAGACTTCCGCAAGCAGACCGGCCTCAAACACATCGACCCCGCCGAGATGGGGGCGGCGCTCCTCTTCCTCTGCAGTCCGATGGCGAGCGGCGTTTCCGGCGAAAACCTGGTCACCGACCAAGGCTACACGACCTCGGTCTACGTGGGCGCCCTGGAGGATCCGGCCGGCAAGTTCCTCCTGGGTATCGCCTAGGGTCGCCCAGTTCGAGGAGCCGCCTATGAACGTGCACGCCAAGACTGATCCGCAGGCCCTCGTCGCCGAGGCCGTAGCCGCAGCGATCCGATCCGGCGCCGAAGAGGCCGTCCACGTCGTCGCCTACCACCGCGGGCGTAAGGTGATCGACATCTGGGACGGTCTGGCCGATCCGGCGTCGGGGCGACGGGCGACGGCGGACACCCTCTACAACGTCTATTCCGTGAGCAAGGCGGTGACCGTCACCGCCCTGCACATCCAGGCCGAGAAGGGCCTGGTGGAGTACGACGCCCCGATCGCCACCTACTGGCCGGAGTTCGCCGCCAACGGCAAGGGCGCCGCGACGGTGCGTCATGCGATCACCCACCGCACCGGGCTCCCCGCCATGCCCGAGGGGATCACCCCCGAACAGATGTGCGACTGGGAATTCATGGTGGACGCCCTCGCCCGGATGGCGCCGCTGGCGCCGCCCGGGGAGCGGGCCCTCTATCAATCGATGACCTTCGGATGGCTGGTGGGCGAGATCGTCCGCCGCTCCGACCCGCAACGGCGCGACTTTCGGCAGTTCGTTCTGGACGAGCTCTGCGCCCCGCTGGGCCTCAAGGACCTCTGGCTGGGGATCCCTGCCGAAGCGGCCCCGCGCGTCGCCAAGTACAGCGACCGCAACGAGAACGATCCCGAGCCGCCGGCCGACAGCCTCTACATGCGCTCCATGCCCCACGCCGTGGCGCTGAAGCCGCGAGTCTTCGACCGTCCCGACGTGCAGCGCGCCTGCATCGCCGCCGTCGGCGGCATCTTCAACGCCCGCGACGAGGCGCGGTTTTGGGCCATGCTGGCCGAGGGGGGCGAACTTGACGGCGTGAGGTTGCTCTCGAAGGAGCGCGTGGCCTCGTTCTCGACCTTCCGGGAGAACAACGACGAACCGGACGGCGTCATGTTCGACTTCCCCCTGCCGATCAGCGCCGGCGGCTACTGGCTCGGCGGCGATCGCGTCAGCAGTCCCCGGGCGATCTGGCATCCCGGACGCGGAGGATCGATCGGCTGGGCCGATCCCGACAACCGGCTCGCGGTGGCCGTATGCCACAACCGGCTGTTCGACACCAGGAACGCGACCTCGATCCGATCCTGCCGATCAGCAAGGTCGTGATGTCCGTCCTCGGCGTCGAGCCCCCCGAATGAACGCCCCCTTGAGACTTCCCGACCTGGAGAACAAGGCCTTCGATCCCTTCACGGTCGAGCGGCAGTATCACGGGACGCACCCCGATCCCTATCCGCTCCTGCACGAGCTTCGGGCCAGGGGGCCGGTTCACGAAGGCGCCTATCGCCTGCTGTTCACCGATGTCCGCGACGTGATGTGCGACAAGGAGAACTACCTCGTCCTCGGATACGACGCCTGCCAGGAGGTGCTCACCAGGCCTGAGGTGTTCACCAACTACGGTGCGTTCCGGTACACGATCGGCCGCTCGTTCGGGCACACCGTGACGGTCATGGACGCGCCGGAGCACCCCAAGTACCGCAGGATCTTCCAGAAGGCCTTTCTCCCGCAGGTCGTGACCAAGTGGGGCCAACGCGTCGTCGAACCGGTGATCAACGACCTGATCGGCGCCTTCGCCTCCCGCGGTGAGGCCGACCTGATCGAGGACTTCACCCATCACTATCCGTTCCAGGTGATCTATCGGCAGCTGCGCCTGGAGCCAGATCAGGCCCCGATCTTTCATCGGCTGGCCATCGCCCAGAGCCTCGGCGCGATCGGCGCCCCCGAGGGCCCGGAGGCCTCCGGAAAGCTCGGCGCCTTCTTCGAGGCGCTGATCGAGAAGCTCCGGGCCGATCCCAAGGACGATCTCGTCAGCCATCTGGCCACCGTCGAGGCCGACGGCGAGCGGCTGCCGAACGACGTGCTGATCTCCTTCCTGCGCCAGCTGATGAACGCCGGCGGCGACACCACCTATCGCGGGACCAGCGTGCTTCTGACCGGTCTTCTCACCCATCCGGACCAGCTCGCCGCGGTGGCGGCAGACCGCCGTCTCATCCCTCAGGCGATCGAGGAGGCGCTGCGCTGGGAAGGCCCGGTGGCGTCAACCTGGCGATACGTGTCCGAGGACGCAGAGATCCAAGGGACGCCCGTCCCGAAGGGCGCCATCCTGAACGTCGTGCTGGGCTCGGCCAACCGCGACCCCGCCAAGTTCGAGAATCCCGACGCCTTCGACATCTTCCGCGATCGTTCGGTCCGCAACCTGGCCTTCGCCAGCGGACCGCACGTCTGCATCGGCCAGCACCTGGCGCGGGTGGAGATGACCCGGGCGCTGAACGCGATCATCGATCGCCTGCCGAACCTGCGTTTGCACGCCTCCAGGCCCGGCCCCGACATCCGAGGCCATCTGCTGCGCGTTCCCGACCATCTCTTCGTCGAGTTCGACGCGGTGTGAAGCCGGGGGGGCTTCGCAGGAAGGGACCCAAGGCGTGACCGGACTTCAAGCCGCGGCCCACCACCCGTCCCACGAACGTGGCGGCGACTGCCTCGAGCGCGCCCGCTCGCTGAGGGCCCTTCTCATGGCGGAAGCGGCCGCCACCGAGGCGGAGGGCACGCTGTCGGCCAAGGCCGTGGACGCCCTGCGTCGGGAGCGGCTCTTTTGGATGTGCGTGCCGCGCGAGCTCGGCGGCGAGGGGCTGGGGTTGACCGCGTCGATCGAGATCATCGAGGAGATCACCTACGCCGACGGCTCGACCGGGTGGACGGTGATGGCGAACATGGCCAGCGCGGCCATCGCCGCGGCCTTCCTCGGCGAGGCGGCGGTGGAAGCGATGTTCGGCGGATCGGAGCCGCCGATCGCCGCCGGTATGCTGGGGCCGGCCGGCAAGTGCAAGGCGCGGGACGGCGGCTACGAGGCCGAGGGCAAGTTCGGCTTCGGAAGCGGAATGGGTCACGCCACCTGGATCGGCGCCGGCATGCTGGTGATGGAGGAAGGCGGGCCGCGGCGGCTGCCAAGCGGCTTACCGGAGGTCCAGGTCTGCTGGGTGCCGCGCGACCGGGTCGAAGTGCTTGGCAACTGGAACGTCAGCGGCCTGATCGGCACCGGCAGCTTCGACTACCTCGTCCCGCGGCAGTTCGTCCCAGGCGCGTGGTCCTTCGAGCGCACGACCCTGGAGCCCAAGCGCGGCTCACAGGCGTTCAGGCTCGGGGTCGCGGGGGCCGCCTCCGCCGGCCACGCCGCGGTCGCCCTTGGCCTCACCCGCCGCGCGCTGCACGAGTGCGCCATCATCGCCGATGGCAAGCAACGTCCCGGCTACGTCGGGCCGGTGGCGGAAAGCCACGTCTTCAGGCATGATTTCGCCGAGCACGAGGCGAGCTACCAAGGGGCGCGGGCCTACGTGCTCAAGGCTTTCGGCGAGGCAGAAGAGGCCGCACTGGCCGGCGCGCCGGTCACCGATGAGCATCGAGCGCGCCTGCGCCAGGTCAACACCTGGGCGCACCATGTGGCGAGCGCGGCGATCGGCTTCGCGCATCGCTGGGCCGGTTCGGAAGCGCTGCGATGGGGAACCGCGATCAACCGCGTCTCGCGCGACATGGCCGCGGCCACCCAGCACGTCTTCGTCGACGAGATGACCCTGGTCGACGCTGCGCCCGCCCTGCTGCGCGCCTGGAAGGCGCTCTGAACCCCCCGGCCGGGCGCCGCGTCTAGGCTATGTGGACGGGCCAGGCCGGCGTGTCGCGGGCGACGCTGCCGCTCCAGCGCGCGGGCCGCTTCTCGAAGAAGCTCCGCACCCCCTCCGTCGTGTCGGGCATCTCGCGCAGGATGTTGATCAGGTGTTTCTCGCGCCGCCCGGAGGTGGTGAGCCCGGTCTCCAGCGACTCCCAGACCATCCGCTTGATGCAGGCGAGCGCCACCGGCGCGCTGGTTTCGATCATCTCCCGGGCCAGCGCCAGGGCCGCGGGCAGAACCTCCTCCTTTGGCAGGGCGCGGCTGACCAGCCCCCATTCGGCGGCCTGCCGGCCGCTGAAGATGCGGCCGCTCATGAACAGCTCGAGGGTCTTCTCCACGCCCATGATCCGCGGGGCGAACCAGTGGCCCATCAGCTCGGCCACGATCCCCCGGGCCGCGAACGGAAAGCCCACCTTCGCGTCTTCGGCGCAGATGCGCACGTCGCACTGCATCGCCAGATTGATGCCGGCCCCCACCGCCGTCCCGTTCATCGCTGCTATCACGGGCTTGCGCAGCTGATAGGGCGAGGTCCAGATCGGTTCGCTCTTGGCGTCCGGCCGAGATCCGCCCTGGAACGACGCGGGATTGGCGGCGTCCATCTCGCCGCCGGCGCAGAAGGCCCGTCCGGCGCCGGTGATCACGAGCGCGCCGACCGAATCGTCGGCGTCGCAACGGCGCAAGAGATCGCCGAACTCGTGCTTCATCTGGGTCGTGATGTTGTTGAGCCGCTCCGGCCGGTTCAGGGTCAGAATCGCGATACGGTCCTTGACCGAGCAAAGGACGGTCTCGTGATCGGAGGGCGGAAGGAAGGTCTCGGGCTGCGGAAGCCAGGTCAGATTGGCTTCTTCGTAGGTGCGGGGTCGTTCGTGATGCATTGCATCCTCTCAGGTTGAAGGCTCGGTTCGGGGTGCAGGGTCGCCGCCGACGGAAGTCACGACAGCACCCTGACTCCTTTCTGTTCCAGCATCTGCCGCAGCTGGCGCTTGTCGGGCTTGCCCGAGGGCAGCGTCGGTGTCTCGTCGCCCGTGAGCAGAAGCAGGCGACGGGGCGCCTTGTAGCTGGACAGCCGGCCGGCCGCGGCCCGCGCCAGCGTCTCCGCTTCCAGGTCGGCCTCCGGCTGCACGACCACCACGGCCCCGACGATCTGGCCTCTTTCGGCGTCGTCCAGACCGAACACGAAGGCCGCAGTCACGCGGCTCTCCTGGAGCAGGGCCTGTTCCACCTCCAGCGGGGAGACGTTGGCGCCGTCGACCTTGATGAGCTCGTTGCGGCGCCCCTGGAAGTAAAGGTCGGCGCCGCGCGTCAGCGCCAGATCGCCAGTTCGGAACCAGCCGTCGCGATCGAAAACGGCCTCGCGGTCGGCTTTGTAATACCCCACCATGACGCCCGGACCGCGCACGCTGATCTCGCCTATCTCGCCGTCGCGGACGGTCTGGCCCGTCTCCGGGTCGATCAGCTTGCGCTCGACGTTGGTCTGGCCGACGTGCGACCCCATCGTCTCCGTCATCCCGAGGTTGCTCGTGGGCTCCTCTTTGGTAGCCATCGGAGGCGTGGCCGCCGCCAGGTCGGGGATCGAGCTCAGGTCCCTGGTGGCGAAGCTCGGATGCTTGCGGAAACGCTCGAACAGGGACGGCCAGATGTGGACGAAGCTCACCCGTTCGCGCTCGGCCAGCTCCAGGCCGCGCTCCGGGTCGAGCTTCTCCAGGGTGATCAGCGCCGCGCCCTGCTGCAGGGCCGAGGCGACCGCGGTCAGGCCCGCCACCCAGAAAAAGGGGGCCACGGCTAGGCAGCGATGCGGGGTCCCATCCCGCGCCAGTAAGTCGATGCCCTGCCGCAGCATGGTGGCCTGGGTGTGCAGCACGCCCTTGGGTTCGGCGCTGGTGCCGGAGGTGAAGATCAGGATCGCGTGGTCGGAAGCAACGACCTGTTTCTCGATCGCGTCCAGCAAAGCGTCGTCCGCGTCCGGCGTCTCGTCATCCAGGCTGATCGGCGTCGCCCAGGGCGCCCCTGAGGCGCCGAAGACGAAGATCCGGCGCAGGTACGGGGCCTCCTGCAGACGCAGATCCGGCCCGGCGGCGCGGCTGAGCTCGGGCAGGGCGTTCTCGAGCGCCTGCGTGGCGTCCACGCCGAGCAGCGAGGCGTTGGTGAGGAGGAACTGCACGTCGCTGCGGCGCAGCACGGCGGCGAGCTCCGGTGGCTTGTAGAGGGTGCTTAAGGTGACGGCGATGGCGCCGATCCGGCAGACGGCCAGCCAGCAGAGGATGAACTCGGCGCCGTTCGCGAACCGCAGGCCGATGCGCGTCCCCTTGCCGGCGCCGGCCGCCAGCAGGCGCCGCGCGAGCCGACGCGACGCCGCGTCCGCCTCCCGGAACGTGAGCCGTCGGTCCCCGTCGACGATGAAATCGCGCTCGCCGAAGACGGCGCTTCTGGCCAGGGCTTCAGGAATGGTGCCGGAGTAGGCGGGCGGTGACGGCATGAAATGGCAAGATTGCTGATCGATTTCGCAGGCGGTTCCCCTCGCGGGCGGCCAGCTCATGGACCGCGGCGAGATCGCCGTCACGGGTCGGGCACCCTCCGCCGACGGGCCTGCGCGTGGTCCTCCAGAACGGGGATATCCAGGGCGAACTTGAAGCGCCGGGCAAGCCAGACACCGTCGGTCTTCGCGAACTCGTAATGGTAGCTGCCCGAAGTCATCACCTTTATCTCGGCCCCCTGCTCGACGCGGAAGACGGTGATGTAGGATCTGAAACTGGCGGAGTCCCCGCGCACGTCGACGATATGGTTGCCTACTACGTGCCGCGCCCGCACCGGGCCGCCGGCATAGCGCTTGTGCAGATCGCGCATCGCCTGGCGGCCGCGCAGCTTGGCCACCCCTTCCGCCTCCCACTCGACGTCTTCCGTGAAGAAGGAAACCCAGCCTTCGGTGTCGCCGCTGTCCAGGGCGAAGCAAGCGCGCGCGACGAGCTCTCGTATCAGCTCCGCTTCGCCGACGTCAGCCATCCGCATCCCTTCCCTGTTCGTACGGGCGAGGCGTGATCCAGGGCCCCGGCCGGCGCCAGCATATTTCCTGGGTAGTCCGCTATGCAACGGTAGAGTAGGAACAACTGCAGCCGGCTTCTCCGGGCGACAACTGATGGGAGGGATCCAATGACGACAGCCGATAGGGCGAGCGTGGATGCGAAGTCGCTGCCGCCTCCCGGCATCCGCTGGACCTTCCATGGCACGGCCCTGGTGGAGAACTACCACACGGCGGTCGAGTGGCTGGGCCGCTTCATCGGCCTCGTTCCCCTCGAATCGAGCGACGCCGGTCCGCCGATCAATCGGTTCGGCGGCTGCTGCACGTTCGGTGACACCATGCTCGAGCTCATGCAGTCGAACGATCCGAATTCGTCGATCGGCCGCTGGCTCGCCAAGAGCGGCCCTTCGTTCTACAACCTGGCCATCCAGGTGGCTGACCTGGTCGCGGCGGCCGAATGGCTGGCCAAGCACGAGGTCGGGATCGTCGTGCCCCCGGAGAACCACTTCACCTTCACGCGGCCCTCCACGAGCTGCGGTCTCCATCTCGAATGGGCCGACACCCATAATCCGGAGTGGGATCCGCATTTTGGCCACCAGCCGCAGCCCGGCCCCCCGCCGCTGATCGAAGCGCCCCGGGTCGCCTGGTGGGGCGCGCTGGTGGAGGATCCGAAGGCCTCGGTCGAGCGCCTGGCGGCGATCTTCGGCGTGCGCCCGAGTTTCGTGCGCCTCGACGCCCCGGACGACCAAGCGGTCGCCTCCCTTCCCCTGCCTGACGGTTTTTTCAACCTCTACCGGCTGCCGGCCGATGCCGAGACCGAGCGGCGGCTCTGGGGCAGCTCCGCCGGCCGGCCCCGTCTCCACGCCGCGGCCCTGCGGGTGCGCGACCTCCCGGGCGCCGCGCGTGTGTTCGCTCGGGAGGGCGTTGGCGTGCTGCGCGGCGATGCGGCCAGCGGCGAAATCGTCACTTCGCCCAAGGACACCGTCGGCCTCACCCTCGCTTGGACGGATCGCGACCCGCCGGACGATCCTCGCGGTCCGCTGGCCTGAGCCGTTCGCCATCTCGAATTCGACCTGAACGGCGTTTCGCGCCGATCCTTTGTGTGACTGGAGCAGCCTGATGGAATACCGCTTTCTCGGCCGCACGGGCGTGGAGGTGAGCGCTCTCGGCCTTGGCGGCGCCATGTTCGGCCACATGACGCCACGCGAGGAATCCCTGCGGATCATGAACCGGGCGCTCGACGCCGGAATCAACTTTTTCGACACGGCCAACAGCTACGGCAACGGGGCGAGCGAGGAGATTATCGGCGAGTTCCTGGCCGAGGGCGGCCGGCGCGGCGGCGTCGTGCTGGCCACCAAGTACTACATGAGCATGGGCGAGGGACCCAACACCATGGGCTCCAGCCGCCGCTTGATCATCGAGCAGTGCGAGAAGAGCCTGAGACGGCTGCGGACCGATTGGATCGACCTCTACCAGCAACACCGCCCGAACCCCGCGACGCCGATCGACGAGACGCTTCGCGCCCTCGACGACCTCGTGACCTCCGGCAAGGTGCGCTACATCGGAACCAGCACCTTCGCCGCGTGGCAGCTGACGGAGGCGCTCTGGACCTCCGATCGGCTGCGGCTCAACCGCTTCGTGACCGAACAGCCCCCCTACAATATCCTGGACCGGCGCATCGAGCGCGAGCTGGTCCCGATGGCCCAGACCTACGGCATCGCCATCACCCCTTGGAGCCCGCTGGCGGCTGGCCTGCTCACCGGCAAGTACAAGCGCGGCCAGCCGCCGCCGGAGGACTCCCGTTACGCCAGATGGCCCGGCCGGCCGCTTGATCGGGCCAAGTGGGTGGAGAACGCCTTTGCGGCCGTGGAGAGCCTCGAGGCGCTGGCGCGCGCCAAGGGCTGCACGGTCTCACAGTTCTCCCTCGCATGGGTGATGGCGCAACCGGGCATCACCTCACCAATGACCGGCCCGCGCACGCTTGAACAGTTCGAGGACAACCTCGCCGCAGCGCAGGTCGCGATCACCGACGAGGACCGGAAGGCCGTGGACCGTATCGTTCCGCGCGGCGGAGTCATCGTCCCCTATTACGACGCGGACTTCGGCCCGCACCCGCACCGGATCTAGCTAGCAGGCTTCAACCCCCCGCATGAACCGGCGCCGAGGTCAGCCGCCCGATCTGCGCCTCGTCGACGTCCCGCCAGAACCCCGCCCAGGTCGGGAACGCCGCCGGCAACGTCGGCGGCTGCTCCTTGCCCGGCCAGTTGTCGAACGGCGCAGTCGGCCGCTCGGCGATGTCCTGCGAATACCAGTGCCGCTCCTTGCGGCGCACGAAGAGCCACTCGCCCGAGCGCCGCTCGTAGGTGTCGAAATAGCAGATCGCCATCACGATCCACTTGCCGTTGTCTTCGTGCTCAGCGCGGCAATAAACTTGACCGGTCGCGTGGTCGGCGTCTGTGAAGTCGATCTTGTGCCCGCAGATCTGGTGCATCGAGCGATAGAAGGTCGCCATCCCGCGCTCGATCCACTGGCGCAGCGTATCGCGTCCCACCCCATGGCGTCCGCAATTCACGTCTTCGATGAACAGCGACGCCCACGCATGGGAGTCCCGGGCGTCCAGAGCCATCGCGTAGCGCACGGGCAGTTGCTGGATCGCCAGCGTCGATTCAACCCGATCGAGGCGAGCGGCTAGTTCTGCGTCCACGGTTCCCTCCCGCAGGGTTTCTACTTCAAGGTAGACTGGATGTTCGCCACAAAAATATCAAGGCGGCGTCCGCCACGGCCGCGGGGCCGGCGATGGCGCCCGGATCAGAATGCGATAAATTGGGGGCCTGGCGCACCATAGGAGAGGCAGCCTTGGCCGAAGCTGAAGGCGGGATGAGCGGTGACTTCAGTGAAATCCTGGCGGAATTCAAGCAGTTCGGCGAAATCGAGATTGCCGATGTGCCACGCTTCCACCAGATCGCGGGCGCCCGGCTCGCGCGGAACTGGACGAGCATCCCGCATGTCACCCACCACGACGAAGCGGACATAACCGAATTCGAGCTGCGGCGAACCGCCTGGAACACAGCGCATCCGGAGCGCAAGGTCACCTACGTTCCGGTGCTCGGCAAGCTGCTCGCCGAAGCCCTGGCCGCCTACCCGCAATTCAACGCCTCGCTGCTGCCGGACGGCGCGCGGGTGGTGATGAAGAAATTTTTCCATGTCGGCTTCGCCATCGATACGCCGAGAGGCCTCATGGTGGCCGCGGTGCGCGACTGTGACCGCAAGAGCGTCCCCGAAATCGCCGAGGAGCTTGTCGCCCTCTCCGCCAAGGCCCGGAGCAAAGGGCTGTCGTACAAGGAGATTTCCGGTCCCTGCATGACCATCACTTCCCTGGGCCATATCGGAGGCACGGCTTTCACCCCGATCATCAACGCGCCGGAGGTCGCCATCCTCGGCGTCTCGGCGACCCAGACGCGGGCGGCGCCGGACGGGTCCGGAGGGCTCTCGTGGCGCAAGATGCTGCCCCTGTCCCTGAGCTACGATCACAGGCTGATCAACGGAGCGGACGCCGCCCGTTTCGTCCGATTCCTGGCCGAACGGCTCGCCGCCTGCGAGCTAGCTTAGGACGCCAGCCCCAGCCGCTGGCGCGCCACGATGCTCTTCATGATCTCCGAAGTGCCGCCCCCCACGCTCTCGGTCATGGTCTGCCTCCAGGTCAGCGCCGGGTCTTCGGGACGCGTCTGAACCAGCGCCTCCAGGCCCCCGACATCCATGAGGAACCGGGCGATCGCTTGGAGGATGTCGGTGTGCGCCACCTTGCTCATGGCCGCCGAGACGGCCGCATCGCGCCCGGCGCACATGTCACTGAGGACCTGAAGATTGAGCGCATGGGCCTCGGCGAGCTGAACGCGCAAGCTGAGCAACCGGGCGCGGACCACCGGGTCGGTGTGGAGACCCCTCGCCTTCAGCCAAGCCGCCGCGTCATCGAAATCGCGTCGGGCCCGGCCGCTCGGGAACTGGACATGACGCTCGTCGGCAAGCGCCGCCGTCATCATCCGCCAGGCCCCATTCTCGGGGCCGATCCGATTCTCCTCGGGGGTCTCCACGTCGGTGTAGAACACCTGGCTGAAGACGTGGCCGTCGAAGTGACGATCGGTCCGGACCTCGAGCCCCGGCGCGTTCCGGTCCACGATCAAGAGGGTAAGGCCGGCGCTGCGGCTCTCCTGGGTGCCGGTCCTGCAGAGCAGCCACATATAGTCGGCTGTGTGCGCGTTCCCCCAGATCTTGTGACCGTTGATGACGTAGCGGCCGTCTCGGAGCTCGGCGCGGGTGCGCAGGTTGCCGAGGTCGGATCCAGCCTCGGGCTCCGAATAGCCGAGGGCGAACTTCACCGAATTGGCGCGGATCGGGGGCAGCCACTTGGCCTTCTGCGCCTCGTCGCCGAACCGGATCAGCGTCTTGGCGATGATGCCGGAGGCGAGCGGGGGGCGTCCGGCGAGCGCATAGCCCATCTCGTCCCAGAGGATGAACTCGTAGCTCAAGGGAAGCCCCAGCCCGCCATTCTCCACCGGCCAGCTCAGGGCGAACCAGTTCCGCTCGGCGAGCTCCGCGTAGAGGGCCCGGACCGCGGCCTTGTCCCCGCCCTCGTAGAAGTCCTGGGCGTCCGGGTGACGCGCCAGCAGCTCCAGGACCTCCCGTCGGAAGGCCTCCTCCTCATCCGAAAATCTTGAATTCATCGGCCTTCCTCAGCGCGCCAGGACTTTCAGGGAGGGCAGGCTCTCGCCCAGGTACGCGCGCTCGATGTCCATGACCCCGTGGGCGTCCGCGCCCTGCTGGTTGACCAGCTGACGTACGCGCTGGGAGACATAGCCCACCGGGCCGTCGGCGGTCATGCCCATGGCGCCATGGCTCTGGTGGCAGACGTACATCGACATGAGCGCCGCGTTTTCGGCGGAAATACGCGCCGTCGCCGCCGAAGCGGGCGCATTGGCAGCCGCGAGGTCCAGTTCATGCGCGGCCAGCCGGCTGAGGGCGCGGGCGCCGCCGAGGCGGATCGCGCATTCGGCCAGCGGATGCGATATCGCCTGGAACTGGGCCAGGGTCCTGCCGAACTGGCGCCGACTGGCGACGTATTCGGCGGTGCTCCGCACCAGCCTGTCCGCCGCGCCCACAAGGTAGGCGGCGAGGAAGACGTCCCGGAACGCCCAGGCGCGCCCGGCGGGGCCGACCAAGTTGGCGGGCGCGAGCTCCATGTACGCCCAGGGCTCTCCGCCCGGGACCGGCGCAGGGCGAGCCTCGCCGACTTTGTTGAAGCCGCGGACTTCGCCGCCGCTCACCCCAAGGAAGATATGCGCGTGATCGGGCCAGGGCATCAGCGGCGGCGCGCCGAGGGAGACGATGGCCTCGCCCGTCGATACGCGGCCCCGCTCCTCCTCCGGCAGCGCTTGGATCGCGAAGACCGCCGCCGCCAGCGGCCCAGGGGCGACGAACGAGCCCAGGACCTCTCCCGCGGC
>JAFBAO010000032.1 GCA_019247715.1 Caulobacteraceae bacterium | reverse complement strand
AGCCTGCACGTACTCGCTTACAATCTGAAGCGAATGATCTCGATCCTTGGCGTCGCCCCGCTCATCCAAGTCATGAGGGCCTGAGGAGCCGCCAGCTTCCTCAGTCCCGGCCGCGCCGGGGAACGCGTTCTCACACAGCCTCGGTGGAAATCAGAAATCCACATAGGCGGGCAATGCGTTTGAATGTGGGGTTTCGGTTGTAATTGTCGACTTGCTGGCTAACCATGCGCGCATATCGGCGTTGGGGGCGGGATGGCGACTTCACGAAAGTACATGTTTCTCTTTACCCTGGCTTCCGTGTTCCCTGGCATGGCATCCCCATCCTTGGCTCAGCCCGTGGCTTATGCGGCTCGGTGCGAAGTCGATACCGAGGTGCCGGCGTCTGATCGGTCTTCTGCTGATGGCGCTGCGCTCGCCGTCGCTCAAGCCCTGTTGAGGGGCGACGGAGACGTCGTGTTCCAGGCAATGACCAGCCCAGCACAGCTGTCCAGTCGGCCAAGCGACATCATAAAGTATGCTGCGTTGGTCAAATCTACTGGCCCATATCAGGGCGTCCATGTCGCGCATACTTATCGTATAAGTGTGAGGGGAGGCCGAGGTAGTGATCTGCCCAAGATGGTTTGTGGCCGCTCACTAACTGATCCGGTTGCCGTTGCCCTCTCGATGGAAGCGATCCCGCGACGCCCTTCTGTCCTTCGCGGCGTCTCGGCCGTCATGTTTGGCCATTGCTCCACAACGCGGGCGACGATAGCCGCTCGCGGCTTTCGCCGGCAAGGTCGGCTCGGAGTCGGACCGGGCCACTCGCCCACGTTGAACAAGTTGCGTTCACAGGCGGTAGCCGACGAAAGGTGTCGGATAGAGTGCAACTCTGGGAGTTCGCAGGCCTGATGGCGGCGGCCATCGGGCTGGCCCTGAAGTTTGGCCGGGTTCCGTCCAAAGGATACTGGATCAAGCGAAGCGAGCAGCCCGGCCTCTTCTGGTTCGCCGTCTCGTTGCTGGGCGCAGTCTTAGTCGTCTGGGCGCTTTTCCCGACGCTGCCTGACCTGCTTGTTTCAAACTAACCCGAGCTGTCCGCAACGGGTCGATTCCCCCCCCCAGCTCGCCGCTACGGAGCGGACATTCCCGATACCGGCCGCGGGCTACGAGACTTCCCGACGACCTAGCCGCCCCACGTGCTCCGCAAGCAGCAGCAATGCCGTGATCACGAGCGCGAACGAACCGCTTAGCCACGAGACGAATAGAGGCCAGTGGAGCCTGGGTGCGCAAAGCGCGGATAGCGCGAATACGTACGCTGCTATCGCCCATCGTCTGTGCCGCACCGTTACGAACCGTCGACCCACGAGGCCGCAGGTCAGCGTATCGACCATGACCGGCAGCAACAACACGAACGCTACGGCGACTGCGACGTCGGGCAACCAGCTTGGCGAGCCCAGATGTCGAGCCACCAGGGCCGTGATCAGTAGACCGATAACCACAGCCCAAAACGTCAACGATTGAAGCGATCTGGCGAGCCCAGGTTGCATCCCAACAGGATTGATGGGCCTGACCAAGCCGTCAATCCAAGGTCCGGACGGGGTCGTTCTTGCGCCCTGGATCACCGCCAAAAAGCGGACACTCGCCCGGTTCGGCCACCAACGAGGCGCCAGATCAGCGGCATCCCCACCCCGCTCGCCCCGCGCCGTTGGGAATCAGCGCGCCGGCCCGCCGCGCCAGGCCGCCAGCACCGCCGCCGAGTCCGTGAGGATCGCGCAGTTGAGCTCCAGCGCCCGCAGCGCCGCGGCGTGCAGGCCCGCGCCGTAGGCCGCGCAGGCGTCGCGGACCACGAAGGCGTGGTAGCCCAGGTCGAAGGCGTCGCGGGCGGCGGCGTCGACGCAGCATTCGGTGGTGAGGCCGCAGACCACCAGGGTGTCGATCCCCATCCCGCGCAGGCGAGCGTCCAGGTCGGTGTCGCGGAAGGCGCTGTAGCGGCGCTTCAAGACCACCGGCTCGCCCGGCAGGGGCGCCGGACCCACCAGCGCCGCGCCCGGACTCCCGGCACGGCAGACCGCCAGCTCCACCGCCGGATCGCCGCCCCGCCGGCGGACCCACTCTCGCCAGGCCTGCGGGTCGGTCTCGGGGCGGGTCTCGGTGACGGCGAACACCACCGGCGCGCCGGCCGCCCGCGCGGCGGCGGCCAGGCGCTCGGCCGCCGCCAGGGCCGCGGGGAGGCCCGTCAGGTCCGCGCCCGCCCGCGCCATCGCCCCGTCCCGCGCGGCGAAGTCGGCCTGCATGTCCACCACCAGGAGGGCGGCGCGGCGCGGATCGATCCAGGCCGCCAGCCCCTCGCCTGCCGCCGCGTCCGGCTGACCCGCCACGCCGCTCAAGCCGCCCGCGCGTCCAGGCCCGGCAGGATGTCGGCCCCGAACATCTCCAGGCCCTCCACGTAGTCCGGGAAGATGAGCATCAGCCCGTCGAGCTCGCAGTCGTCCAGGAAATGCCGGATCAGGTCGCGGCAGGTGGCCGGCGAGCCCACCGCCGTCTGGGTCATGAAGGCGCCCTGCTCGCGGGCGTACTCGGCGAGCTTCTCGGGCGGCGCGCCCCAGTTCTTCAGCATCTCGATCACCGCCCCCATGTCCACGCCCTCGCCGTAGCGCTCGGCCAGCGCCTCGGCCTTGGCGTCGGTCTCGGCGTAGACGAGGGTGCACATGGCGTAGGTCTTGATGGTCTTGCCGTAGCCGGCGGCGGCCGCCTTGCCCCGCCGGCTGGAGTCGCGCCGCTCCTCCTGGGTGCGGCCGCCGATGAAGCAGGCGTCGGTCTGGCGCACGGCGAAGTCGAAGCCGCGCTGGGACATCCCGGCGCTGATGAGGTCGGGGCGCGGACGCGAGAGGGGCTTGGGCTCGGAGCGGCAGTCCTTCATCTGGAAGAAGCGGCCATCGTAGGTGACGCTGGGCTCGCTCCAGAGGCGCTTGAGGATCGTGGTCCATTCCTCCGCCAGCTCGTAGCGGTCGTCGTGGCCCAGGGCGTCGTCCCAGGCGCCCATCTGGTCGAACTCGGCCTTGTAGGCGCCGCTGACGATGTTGAGCCCGGCCCGGCCGCCGGAGAGGTGGTCCAAGGTGGTGATCATCTTGGCCGCCACCGCCGGGTTCTGCAGCAGCGGATGCAGGGTCGCCCAGAGCTTCACCCGCCGGGTGGCCGGGGCGATGCCCGCCATCAGGGTCAGCGACTCCATCTGCACGCCCCAGTGGTCGGTGACGCCGCCGAACCCGCGCCACTTGCCCATGGACATGACGAAGTCGAGCCCCACCCGATCGGCGGTCACCGCCGCGGCGAGGTTCTGCTTCCAGAGCCCGTCGAGCGGGGGCGTGGCGTTCGAGATGATCCACCCGCCGTTGGCGACGGGCAGGAAGACGCCGAACTCATGCTTCTTGCGAGCAGTCATGGCGCTCATCCTCCATGAGCGCAGCTTGCACGATTTTGGGGGTCGAACGCGAGACGTTGCTGCCCGTCGCCTCGCGCGGACGGGCCGGCCGCGGCGGGCGCATGAAGGCCACGGCCAGGAGCACCAGGACGATCACTCCCGCGAAGAGCTGGAAGGCGACGGAGAAGCTGCCGGTGAGGTCCCGAAGACCGCCGGCGATGGTGGGGCCTAGCGCCGAGACCGCGCCGATCAGGCAGGTGAGCGAGAAGATCTCCAAATTGTGCCTTCGGCCGTAGTAGTTCAGCAGCAGCACCGTCACCGCCAGCAGGGTGAGGCCGAAGCCGACCCCGCTCCCCACCGCGTAGACGAGCATGGTGGGATAGTCGCTGGCGATGCTGAGGGCGGCCGATCCGGCGGCGAGCGAGGCCAGCGCCGCCATCAGCAGGTACTTGGGGTCGATACGGTCGCCGATCAGGCCCCCCAGCGAGCGGCCCGCCCCCTGCATCAGCGCCTCGACGCTCAGCATCACCACCGCCACCTTCTCGGCGACGCCGCGCTGGCTGAGATGCGCCACCGAGACGCCCGCCACCGTCGCCCCGATCAGCAGGTGGCCGAAATAGGCGGCGAGCAGGACGTAGAACTGCGGGGTCCTCAGCGCCTCGGCCACGCTCCAGTCCGTCGGGGTCCTGTAGACCGCCGAGCGCTTGGCGGCGGTCTCACTGGCCAGCGCCCGGTCGGTCTTCTCGGAAGCCTCGGCGAGCCAACGGCGCCCGCCCACCAGCACGGCGCAGGCGCCGCCCACCGCCAGGGTGACGAGCGCCTGGGTCAGCCAGAAGGCCCGCCAGTCGCCGTGGAACACCGCCGTGAGCCCGAAAGCCAGCAGCGGGCCGACCACCCCGCCCGCCGCCGCGGAGGTGAAATAGATCCCGAACGGGAAGGCCCGGCGCGGGAAAAGCGCCGCCAGCACATGGGTGCCGGGGATCAGCGCCAGCATCTGGTAGCCGGTCCCGCAGAGCGTCGCGCCGCCGAAGTAGACGAGCGCCGACCGGGTCTCGGCCAGGCAGGCGAAGCCGGCGGCCATCACCGCCGCGCCGCAGACGAGGGTGGCTCGCACCCCCAGCCGCCGGATGAGGATCGGGGGGATGAAGGAGGAGCCGCCGGTGGCCGCGCCCAGCAGGGTGAAGCCGAAGCCCGCCTCGGTCCAGCTCCAGCCTTCTTCCCGCACCATGGCCGGCAGCACGACGCCGAGGGCGTTGTAGGTTGCCGCGGTGGCCAGGAACAGCACCGCGCTGAACGCCCCCACCAGAACCCAGGCCCGCCACTCGGTGTTGGACATCGCTTCGGCGGCTCGCCCTGGCGCCGGCCAGGCCGAGCTCCCTTTCCTACAGCTTGTGTTTCAGGGTCACGCGCCACTCGCGGCCGAGACCGGGAAGCACGCCGACGTTCGAGAACGTGGGGTCGGAGTTGGGCGTGAAGTAGAGCTTGTCGAACAGGTTATCGACGTTGAAGTCGATCTCCCACGGCCCCTTCTGGTAGAAGGCCGAGGCGTTGACGAGGTCGTAGGCCGGATAGACCACCGCGTTCACGATGGTTCCGGAGGTGTGGGTCACGTGGGTGAGGCCCACCGTCACCCCCGCCCTTCCCCACTCGTGCTCGTCGGTGATGTAGTTCGCATAGGCGCTGATCACGCTGTGCGGGATGGTGGTCAGCTCGTAGTTCCCCGGCCGGCCGATCGGCGACTTCGAGAAATTGAAGGTCAGGTACGAGCCGCCCCAGGAATTGAGCTCGCAGGCGAGGTTGTTCGCGCACACCGCATAGGCCGGCAGGTAGTAGGCGCCGGCGTCCGGGCCGATCACCTGGGTGTGCTGGCTGTTTCCCGACAGGGTGAAGCTGAGGTTCCTGGTGGCGAGGTAGCGGACCTCGAACTCGAAGCCGGTGGAGCGCGTGGACTGGACGATGCTGTTCAGACCCGCGAGCCCCGTCCGCCGCTGGCTGTAGGCGTCCACCGACCCCACCAGGGTGTGGTTGAAGAGCTGGAACTTCAGTCCGCCCTCGGTGAGCTGCGAGCGGCTGAGCCAGCCGTTCCCGGTGATCTGCGCCGGGTTGAGCTCGCCGCCCTGTCCGAACTCGATGGCGCTGTCGCGGGCGTAGGTGAAGTAGGGCATGAGCCCGAAGCCCAGCTTGTAGCTGACGCTCGCCGACCAGGTCCCTGCCCCCTTGGAGGCCGACGCCGGCCCCGGCGGGTTGAAGTCCAGGCCCACCGCCGGGCTCGCGAGGATGCCGGTGTCGGTGCTCTTCACCTGGTAGCCGTCGTAGCGGCCGCCCAGGATGATATCGAGCCGCTTCAGGATGCTGATGTCGGTGGTGGCGAAGACGCCCTCGTTCGACTGGGCGCTGTGGACGTCGAACTCCCAGCCTTGGCAGTTCGCCGGGACCTGATCGCCCACGACGCCGGCCACGAAGGGATCGCAGAGGGTGTCGGCGGGCGTCTCGCCGAAGAAGACGTCGCGCCGGTCCGGCGCGATGAGCCCGAGCTCGAAGCTCTGGCGGATGCGCCCCTGGTAGTGGCGGTAGGAAATCCCGGCGATGGTGTCGGCGCTCACCGCCCCTTCGAAGCCGCTGAGCTTGAAGTCGTAGGTTCCGCGCGCCTCGAAGGCGTCGGCCCGGAACCAGGCGGGGAAGCCGTAGCTGACGAAGCGCTTGTTCGAGAGCCCGTTGTAGAAGAGCTGCAGCTTCAACTCGGAATCGCCCGGCAGCGCCTTGGAAACGCCCGCCACCACGGTCGGAGAGAAGGTGTCCGAGAAGTCGCCATAGCCGAGCGACACGTCTCGCGGGCTGAGCCGCACCATGGCGCCCGCGCCGGGGCTCGTCAGCTGGAACTTCGCCGTCGGCGCGGCGGCCGGCGGCATGGCCGGATCGATGGCCAGGAATCCGACCCCCGCCGGCGTGAAGATGAAGGGATAAGGTCCGAAGGCGTCGGGGTTCGCCTGGTTCGGGGTGAGGTAGGGCGCGCCGGGGCTGGCCGTGAGGGTGGTGTTGCGGCCGGTGACGTAGGTCTGGGTGGCGATGAGCTGTGGGGTGATCCGGTTCCAGCCCGGGGTCTGGATGTCGCCCGTGGAGTGGTAGACGAGGACGTCCCCGAACACCCGCCAGCCGTCGCCGAGGTCGAAGTCGGCCGAGACCTCGCCCAGCTGCCGGCGCGGATGCATCCCCTTGTAGAAGCTGCCCGAGTCGTCGATCTCGCCGTAGGCGTAGACGCCTCCCGTCACCGCGCCCAAGGTCAGCGGGGCGCCGAACTGGCCGTTGAAGTTCTTCTTCTGGTAGCTGCCGAAGGTCCCCTCGATCTCGCCGCTCGGGCGCGTGAGGTTCTCGGTGGCGGCCGACTTGGGGATGAAGTTGAGGAAGCCGCCGACCTTGCCGGGGCCGTAGATCGGCGACGGCGGGCCGCGCACCACCTGGATCTGGGAAGCGTCGCCGATCGGGGTCGAGAAGGTGCCGCGGTTCTCGATCAGCTTGAAGCCGCGGAAGTAGTTCTCGGCCAGGGTGCCGCGCACGTCCAGGGCGCCCGGCACGCCGTAGAAGCTCGCGGTGTAGGTGCTGGGCGAGACGTCCACCAGGTCGTTGATGGTCTTGACGCCATAGCGCTGGATGGTGGCGGCGCTCACCAGGCTCGCCGCCCGCGGGGTCTCGATGAGCGGCTTGGTGAGGCCGAGCACCGTGTCCGAGGGCCGGCGCTCCAGGAGCCCGGCCTTGTCGGCGGTGACCACGACCTCGCTCACGGTGGTCCCGCCCGCGCCGCCTGCTTGCGGCGTCCCGGCCGGATCGGCGGCGTGCGCGGCGCCGGCGGCGAGGAGCGAGGTCCCCGCGAGCCAGACGAGCCGCCGCCTGGCGACAGCGGCGCCGGTCACGAAAGCGCCCTTCCCGAGCGGGGGGCACCCGAGGTGGAACGCTTCACGTTGTCCGAGAACGCGCCAAGGATGTTGAGCATGGCCGCCTCGGCGGCCTCTTCGTCGTGGCGGGCGATGCAGTCGACCACCACCAGGTGCCGGCCGATCTCGGCGATCCGCTCCTCCAGCGTGTCCTCGACCATTGAATAGATCCAGAACCTGGCCGCCTTGTGCTGGAGCGGCAGGACGATCCTGGCCAGGGTCGGGTTGCGGGTGGCGCGGGCGATGGCGGCGTGGAAGCGCTGGTCCATTTCGACGAGGGCGCGCGCATCGCCGTCCCGGGCGGCGGCGGCGGCGCCTTCGAGGGCGCTCTGCAGCTCGGCGACGTCGGCCGGGGTGGCGTGGCGCGCCGCCAGCGCCGCGCAGTGCGGCTCGATCAGGCGCCGGGCCTCGAAGGCCTGGCGCACGTCCACGAGGTCGAGGGGGGCGACCGTGGTGCCGGCCCGCGGCCGCCGCTCCACCAGGCCCTCCAGCGCCAGCCGCCCCAGCGCCTCGCGGACGCCCGCCAGACCCGCATCATAGCGCCTGGCCAGCGCCTGCTCGTCCAGCCGCGCGCCGGGCGGCAGCTCGCCCAGGATCACGTCGAGCAGGATCTGCTCATAGACCCGGGCCTTCTGGAGCTCCGGCGCCCAGCCGGGCTCGACGGCATGAGGGTCCCGGGTTCGCCGCCCCCGCGCCCTCAGTTGTGGTTGTTCCGGCAAAAGCGGCCCCTCCGGCAACTGAAACATTTCAGATTGACAATTAAATCCGCAAGAATTAAGGGACATCAATACAGCGAATTATGTCCAGCGCAAGCGGCTAGCCGTGGTTGCGCCCCGCCTCTGCGCCGTCCCCCCGGCGGAGCCGCGAAGCGGCGCAGACCCGGGGCCGCAAGCGCCGCCACCCAGTTGGAATTCGCCTATGACCGGCCCGTCCGGCCCCGGGTCTACGCTGCGCATCGCCCGGGGTGACGAGTTTCCCCTATGGGCGGAAGCGCCCCTCGAAGACGAAGGTGTGCGCCGCGGCCCTGCCGCTGGGGACCTCGCGCGAGCGGTAGGGCTCGGGCAGGGTCTCCTTGTCGGCCGGGCGGCCGATGGCGATGGCCGCCTCGACCCGATAGTCGGCCTCCGGCGCGCCCACGACCTCATAGGCCCTGGCCGGATCGAAGCCGCTCATCCCGTGCGCGGCCCAGCCGAGATGGCGGGCCTGCAGGGCGAGATAAGCCCAGGCCGCACCGGCGTCGAAGGAGTGACTGTAGAGGGGCTGCGGCTCGGCCCCTTCCTTGCGCCGGAAACGATCCGAGATCACGAACGCCAGGGCCGAGGCGCCGCGGACCCAGATCTGGTTGTACTCGATGAGCGCCGAGAGCAGCCGCTCGAAGTCCTCCGTGCCCCGCCGCGCGTAGACGAAGCGCCAGGGCTGCAGGTTGAACGCCGAGGGCGCCCAGCGCGCGGCCTCGAAGAGGCTCATCAGCACGTCCTGCGCGATCGGCTCGCCGGTGAAGGCCCGCGGCGACCAGCGATGCAGGAAGGCCGGATCGATGTCGTGGTCGGCGATGCGGCCGTTGGCTTCGACGCTCACGGCCTGGCCTTTCGGCGGAGACGCATCGTCGCACCTAGCGGCAGACCCGGCGGCTTGTAAAGCGAGGCGCCGGCCGTTCTGGCTGCTTGGCCGTGGCCCGCTCAGGGCCTAGTCTGGCCCGTGCATGATTTCGATGCTGTGCACACGCCGCCGCCTCATGGCGCTCCTCGCGGCCGCCGCGGCGGCCGCCCCGGGCCTCGCCGCCTTCGCCGATGACGACGACACCTGGCCGAATGTCTTCATCAGCCCGGCCGGCAAGCCGTTCCGGGCGCGCGACGGCGCCCCCTATCCGGTGGCCGCCTGGTTCGCCGAGGCCGACGCGAACCATGACGGCAAGCTCGATCGCGCCGAGTTCGTCGCCGACGCCGAGGCCTTCTTCAAGCTCCTCGACCGCTCGAAGGACGGCGTCCTCGATAACTTCGACGTGCAGTTCTACGAGCATCGGGTCGCCCCGGAGATCCTCGGCTACCGCGTCCAGGTGGGCGCCGCCGCGCCGCCGAGGCCGCGGCTCTGGCTGGCCCAGTCGCCGAGCGGCATGGACGAGGCCCCCAGCAGCGACGAGGATTCGTCGTCCTCCAAGCCCAAGACGCTCGACGAGTCGAAGACCGGCGCGGCCCCCTACAGCTTCTTCCAGGAGCCCGAACCGATCACCGCCGCCGACTTCCAGTTCAACGGCTACATCACCAAGGCCAACTTCCTGAAGCTGGCCGACATGCACTTCGCCACCCTTGACACCCACGGCGAAGGCTTCCTCACCTTGTCGGGCCTACCCAAGACCACTGCCCAAAAAGAGCTCGAACGGCGGCCACGGCGAAGGTCCTGAGCGGCGGCGTCTGATTTACTTAACTCGCCTGCGCTAAGGTGAGCGCGCAATCGGCGCGGAGGGGCAAGTGGCGGCGCAAACGGGCCAGGCGGCGACGGTCCACGACCTGATCGTCATCGGCAGCGGGCCGGCCGGCCGGCGGGCCGCGATCCAGGCCGCCAAGCTCGGCAAGCGGGTGCTGGTGGTGGAGCGCGGCCGGCGGGTCGGCGGGGTCTCGGTGCACACCGGCACCATCCCCTCCAAGACCCTGCGCGAGACGGTGCTGAACCTCTCGGGCTGGCGCGAGCGGGGCTTCTACGGGGCCAACTACCGGGTCAAGCAGGACATCTGCGCCGCCGACTTGCTGAAGCGCCTGCACATGACCTTGGACCACGAGGTGGAGATCCTCGAGCTCCAGTTCGCCCGCAACGGCGTCGAGACCATCCGCGGGGCGGCCCGGTTCATCGACCCGCACCGGGTCGAGATCCTCCGCGAGGACGGCGGCCTGGAGATCTGCGCCGCCGAGCGGTTCCTGATCGCGGTGGGCACCCGGCCGTACCGGCCCTCGCACATCGCCTTCGACGGGCGGATGGTGCTCGACAGCGACGAGATCCTGGACCTCCCTTGCATCCCCCGTCAGTTGGCGGTGATCGGCGCGAGCGTCATCGGCGTCGAGTACGCCTCGATCTTCAGCGCGCTCGACATCAAGGTCACCATCTTCGAGCCCGGCGAGGGGATGCTGCCCTTCGTGGACCGCGAGCTGGCGGACGAGTTCATCCACGACCTGCGCGACCGGGGCGTCAGCGTCCGGTTCGGCTGCAAGGTCAAGGCCGCCTACGCCGACGGAGCCAGATGCGTGATCGAGGCCGAGGACGGGCGGGAGCTGCATCCGGACATGGTGCTGTTCGCCGCCGGCCGGGTGGGCGCCACCGACACCCTCGGCCTCGAAGCGGCGGGCTTGGCCGCCGACGCCCGCGGACGGGTCTCGGTGGACAAGGACACCTTCCAGACCGCCTGCCCCCACATCTATGCGGCCGGCGACGTCATCGGCTTTCCGAGCCTGGCCTCCACCTCCATGGAGCAGGGCCGCATCGCCGCCTGCCACGCCTTCGACGAGCCGGCGCCCCCCGCCCCCGAGTTCTTTCCCTACGGCATCTATTCGGTGCCGGAGATCTCCACCGTGGGGATGAGCGAGGAAGAGGTGCGCAAGCGCGGCATTCCCTACGAATGCGGCGTGGCGCGCTTCCGGGAGATCTCGCGCGGGCACATCATGGGCCTCAACGCGGGCTTCATGAAGATGATCTTCTCGCTGAAGACCCGGCGGCTGCTGGGCGTCCACATCGTCGGCGAGGGCGCCACCGAGCTCATCCACATCGGCCAGGCGGTGCTCAACCTCCAGGGCACGCTCGATTACTTCGTCGAGAACACCTTCAACTATCCGACCCTGGCCGAGGCCTACAAGATCGCCGCCCTCGACGTCTGGAACCGCATGCCCAAGCGCCAGGCGAGCCGGAAGCTGGCGGAGGGCGCCGTCAAGGCGATCCGCGCCGCCGGCTGACCTCTTCCCTCTCCAAGCCTCTCCCCTCCATACCTCTCCCATCGGGAGAGGGAGGGGCCCAGCGCGCAGCGCTGGGAGGGTGAGGGGTTTCCAAACGACAAGACCCCCGGCGCCTTAGCTCGCCGGGGGCCCTGGAGCGCCTCTGCATCGAGGGGACGGGTTGGGAGGAGCTCGCCTCTTAGTACCCTGCCGCGGCCCACCGGTTCACTTGCGCGCGAGCCAGGCGGGCGGACCCGGAACCTGGCCGATCGGCGGGCCGTTGCAGCAGCGTCTTGAGTACGAGGGACGCGTGATGAACGAGATCGCCGACCGGTGCGGCGAGGCCGGCGCCGCCGCCGGGATTGAACCGAAGCCCCGCACCGAGCCGAGCCCCGAGCCGCACGGGCCAGGCGCGCGGGAAGACTACATCGACAAGGTCTTCCGCCGCGGCCTGCTCCGCCGCGCCAGCTTCCGCCGCCCGCCGGGCGCCTAGGGCCGCCGACCGTCCGACGACGACCGAGCCCACTGCGATGTAGGCCTCGGCCGCAAGCTCGCCCGAGGACGACCCGGGCCTGCGCCGAAGCCGGCGTCCACGGCCGAGCAGCGGGAACTTTGGAATTAGGTATCGTGTCCCCCCAAATCGCCAAATCCCCAAATGAACAGACTACGGGGAGCGCCTTTCGACGGCGTTCTGACAGCCGTATATCGAGGCGGCTGACCTGCACCCATCATGGGGGTGTTCCACCATCAGCCTCCGCCAGGGCGAAACGCAGGATGGGCTGCCGCTGCGGGGTTTCCGGTTATCCTGACACACGAAAACCGGGCTGCCCTCTCGATTGGCGTTCAAGATCGGGGAATTCAGACTGCGTCAGTCCGCGCCGTAGTGACGCTTTCCAATCGTCGTCGTCCAGGATCAGCGTCGGGATCATGGTGCAGGTAGCGACGATTGGCGGCGTCATTCCGCGTGCGCCGCTGACCCATTGGTGAAAGCCGGCTAACGCCGATAGCGCGCCAGCGGGTCCGGGACCGCCAGTCCGCGCAGGAAGGCCTCCGCGTCCGGCAAGGGCTGCGCGGCGGCGCCGGGGTTCGCGGCGCCCAGCAGCGGCGCCAGGGCCGGCGCCTTCGGCGCGAAGCCTAGCTGGAGCAGCAGCGCCTTGGCCTCCTGGTGGCCGGGATCGAGCGCCAGCAGCCGCCGGAGCGCCGCCCGCGCCCCTTCGGCGTCCCCCAGCCCCTGCAGCGCCCGGGCGAGCCACAGCCAGGCCTCCTGCCCGCCGGGCTCGGCCTCGACGACGGCGGCGAGCAGCGCCCTCGCCTCCCCGTGGGCGCCCTTGCGGGTGAGGAACCGGCCGAAGGAGAAGCGGGCCTGGGCGTCGGCCGGGTGCAGGCGCAGGATCTGGCGATAGGCG
>JAFBAO010000097.1 GCA_019247715.1 Caulobacteraceae bacterium | reverse complement strand
GCGCTGGGGGCGGGCGCGCTGGGGGCGGCTGTGCTCGGAGCGCTCGCGGTCGGCGGCGGGGCGATGATGGGCCCGGCCGCGGCCGCCGGCGCCGGCTTGGCGCGCCTGGCCGCGTGGGCGGGGCTCTGCGCCGAGACCGCCGGAGCCGGCGCGCCGGGCGCGAAGACCGGACCGCCCGAGGGGGCGAAAGGCCCCTGGGGCGTCATCGGGACCGGCGCGAAGGGGGCGACGGGGGCCTGCTGGCCAGGGGCGGGCGCGGCCGGGGCGCCGGGCGCAGGCGCGGCCGGAGGCGGCGTCTGGTTCAGGGCGTTCGGGTTGGCGATCTCGTTCTTCATCCGCTCCAGCAGCGACGAGGTCCCCCGGTTGTGGGCGTCGAGCAGCGTCATGCCGAGGCAGAGCAGCACGAAAATCGTGAACAGAATCCAGGTCGTGCGCGTCAAAAGGTCGCCCGCCCCGCGGGTGGTGATCAGGCCGGAGGGCCCGCCGCCCATGCCGAAGGCGCCGCCCTCCGAACGTTGGAGAAGCACAACCCCGATCAGGGCGAGGCAGACCAAGATGATCACGCCGATGAGCAGACCGGACAGCATGGAGGAACCTGACCTTCGAAGAACGGGACACTTGGGCTTTGCGGGCCCTCTAGCACAGGCGGCTCGCCAATGATCAACACCGGCGGAGCCAAAGCCCGGATTTAGGCGCCCGCCCCGCGATCGGCAAATCGCCCCGCCCGCGACGCGGCGGCGCAAAGGGAACTGGCGTTCCGGGCCGGCTCGCGCCATCCTGGCGCCCTCCCCGCTTCGATCCAAGTTCCGTGATTCTGGAAACCGAACGCCTGGTCCTGCGCCCGATCGTGGCCCACGATTGGCGCGCGCTCTACCCGATCCTCAGCGATCCGGTGGTGGTCGCCCACTGGGACGGTCCGGAGGTCATCGATCCCGACGTCTGCGCCGGGATGGTGGCGGCCGAGATCGAGGACATGCGGGCCGGCCGCGGCTACTACTGGGCGGTGGAGCATGGGGGCGGCGCCGTCCTGGGCGGCTGCGACCTGGCGGACATCGACCGGCGCCACCATCGGGGCGAGGTCGGATTCTTCTTCGCCCGCCAGGCCTGGGGCCACGGCTTCGCGCTGGAGGCCATGCGGGCGGTGGTGAGCCACGCCGCGGCCCTCGGCCTTCGCCGGCTCTGGGCCCGCACCCACGCCGGCAACGACCGCTCCGAGCGCCTCCTGCAGCGGCTCGGCTTCGAGCCCGAGGGCTACCTGCGCGGCCACGTCCAGCGCGCCGGCCAGCGCCGCGACTGCAAGATCTTCGGGATCCTGCTTTAGGGGCGGGCCCTCACCGGCCGGCCGCTGACGCGCCCGGCCACCTCTCCCGCCGGGCGGGAGAGGGATAGCCCTTTCGGTATCCCTCTCCCCGCGTCGCGGGGAGAGGTTAGGTGAGGGGCCGCTGGACAATCAGAGATCGCGCCGATATGTTCTCTTTTTGTTCCAACAAGGAGGCCGCCATGGCGTCGGCCGAAGTCGCCCGCGCTCGTCGGCTTCGGGCGGCGCAGACCCAATCGGAGGGGCGGCTTTGGGGGGAGCTGCGCGGGCGGCGGCTAGGCGGCTGGAAATGGCGGCGGCAGGCGCCGATCGGGCCGTTCGTCGTGGACTTCTACTGCCCGTCCGCCTGCCTGGTGGTCGAACTGGACGGTCCCCAGCATCAGGACCAGGCCGACTATGACGCCCGCCGGACGCGGTTTCTCGAGCGCCACGGCCTGCGGGTGATCCGGTTCGACAGCGACGGGGTTTGGGGCGGGGCTCTGGACCACATCTGCATGAGCATCCTTTCCGCCTGCGAAGGGCCCTCACCGGCCGGCCGCTGACGCGTCCGGCCACCTCTCCCGCGCAGCGGGAGAGGGATACAGCCCCGGCCCTCACCGGCCGGCCGCTGACGCGCCCGGCCACCTCTCCCGCGCGGCGGGAGAGGGATACAGCCCCGGCCCTCACCGGCCGGCCGCTGACGCGCCCGGCCACCTCTCCCGCGCGGCGGGAGAGGGATAGCCCTTTCGGTATCCCTCTCCCCGCGTCGCGGGGAGAGGTTAGGTGAGGGGCCGCTAGGCCGCCGCCACGATCGGCAGGAACTGCGCGGCGGTGAGGGAAGCGCCGCCCACCAGGGCCCCGCCCACCTCGGCGATGGCCAGGATCTCAGCGGCGTTGGCGCCCTTGACCGAGCCGCCGTAGAGGATAGGGGCCCGGCCGCCCGCCTCGCCCCAGCGCCGCCAGATGGCCTGACGGATCGCCCCGTGCATCTCCTCGATCTGGGCGATCGTAGGGGTCTGGCCCGAGCCGATCGCCCAGACGGGCTCGTAGGCGATCGAGAAGGCCCGGCCCCGAAGCGCGTCCGGCAGGGAGGCGCCCACCTGGGCCAGCACCCGCGGCAGCGCCTGGCCGGCCTCGCGCTCGGCCAGGCTCTCGCCCACGCAGACGATCGGCTCCAGCCCCGCCCTGAGCGCCGCCACGACCTTGGCCGCCACCTCCGCATCGGTCTCGCCGTAATAGCCGCGGCGCTCCGAATGGCCGAGGATCACCAGCCGCGCCCCGGCGTCGACCAGCATCTCGGCGGCGATGCAGCCGGTGAAGGCGCCCTCGGGCTCGGGCCGGCAGTCCTGACCGCCGAGCTCGATCCCGGTCCCCGCCAGCACCTCGGCCATGCGCGTGATGAGCGTCGCCGGCGGGCAGAGGGCCACACGCGCCGAGGGGGGATGCTCGTCCGCCGCCGCCGCGATCGCCCGCGCCTCGTCCAGCGCGGCGCCCAGACCATTCATCTTCCAGTTTCCGGCGATCAGGCGGCGAGGCTGGCTCAATGGAGGGACCTTTCCGAGGGCGAGCGGGCGCCGCAACTAAGCGATGGCACCGGCGGTGTCACCATCGGGCCGCAGCGAGCGCAGTTGCCAAAGGACGCCGTCCATCTATACCCACCCCGATGCTTCGGCTCTTCCGCGCCTTCGCCACCTCCACCTTCGGCCCGATCATCCTCGGGCTGGTGACGTTCGCCTTCCTGATCCTGGGACCGTCGACGGGAATCCGGGAGGTGCTGAACGGACATCTGCAGAACGCGGTGGTGCAAGCCGGCGCGCGGGTGGTGAGCCAGCAGGAGTTCCAGCGGCTGTTCGAGAAGCTCAAGCGCGACTGGGAGATCCAGAACCAGGCGGCCTTCCCGCTGGAGGACGTGATCAGCAAGGGGATCGACCGCCAGCTGGTGGACGACCTCGCCTCGCAGAACGCCCACGCCGAGATGCTGTCGCGGGCGGGCGTTCGCCCCTCCGACACGGTGGTGGCCCAGGAGCTCCGCCGTTCGGCCGAGTCCGGCCAGGACCCGCAGATGGCCGAGATGTTCGACTCGGTGTCCGGCAAGTTCAGGCCGCAGCTCCTCCAGAACTTCCTGCGGCAGAACGGGATCAGCTTCGACACCTTCCAGCGCGAGCGCCGCGACCACATCGCCAGCGCCCAGTTCCAGGCCGCGCTCGGCGGCGGCTTCCAGACGCCGAAGATCTACGCCGCGGTGGCCATGGCCGCCGAGATGCAGAACCGCGACGTCAGCTTCTTCGCCGTCCAGCCCGACCCGGCCTCCCGCCCCGCGCCTCCCACCGACGCCGACCTGAAGGCGCTCGTCCCGCAAGTCTCGCCCTTCCCCGAGACGCGGCGGATCACCTTCGTGCAGTTCAGCGCCAAGGCGCTCGCCCCGACCATGCCGGTGGACCCGGCGGCGGTGGAGCAGCAGTACAGGGCCCGCGCCGCCACCTACAACCGGCCCGAGGAGCGCTCCTTCGTGGAGATTCCCCTGAAGGATCCGAAGCTCGCGGACCAGGTCAGGGCGCGGCTCGGGAAGGGCGAGGATCCGGCGGCGGTGGCCCGCTCCATCGGCGTGGCGGCGATCGCCTACGCCGACCAGCCGAAGACGGCCATCCCCGACGTCAAGGCCGCCGAGGCCGCCTTCTCCATGGCGGTCGGCGAGATCCGCGGCCCGGTTCCGGGCGATTTCAACCCGGTGATCCTCAAGGTGACCAAGATCACCGCCGGCCAGGCCGCGAGCCTGGACCAGGTCCGCCCGCAGATCGAGGCGGAGCTGCGCCAGCAGAGCGCCATCGACAAGGTCTACGAGGAGACCACCAAGTTCGAGGACGCCCGCGACGCCGGCGCCAGCGTGGCCGACGCGGCGGCCAAGGTCGGCGCCACCGCCGTCAGCCTCGGCCCGATCAACAACCAGGGCCAGGGCCTCACCGCCGCCCAGCCCGATCCGCGGCTGACCCAGAAGGTGCTGCAGACCGCCTTCCGCCTCGCCCAGGGCGCCGACAGCGAGCTGGAGCGGGAAGCCGACAAGGGCGAATACTACGCGGTGCACGTGGACCAGGTGGTCGCCCAGCACCCGCTCAATCCGGCCACCCCGGAAGAGCGCCAGCTGCTCACCCAAATCTACCTGCAAAGGGCCCTGACCAAGGCCGTCCAGGCGAGGGCCGACGCCGCGCTCGCCGCGATCCGCGGGGGCGCTTCGCTGGAGAGCGCCGCCAAGGGCGCGCGGATCTACCACCAGGTCGGGATGCAGCCGCTCGGCGCCCAGCAGTACGCCCAGAGCCTCGGCCCCACCTTCGTGGCCAGGGTGTTCCAGGCCAAGGCGGGCGAGCTGTTCAGCGCGCCCGCCGGACCGGTGATGCTGGTGGTGCGGGTGGACGCGATCCGCCCGGCCGACGCCAAGGCGATGGCCGACCACTTCGCGGCCGCGCGCGCGGAGATCAACCAGTCCTATCTGGAGGGCCTGGCCGGGACGACGGTGTCGGCCTCGGCGCGGCTGATCAAGCCCCGCACCAACCTGGCGCTGGCGGACGCGGCCATGGGCGCGGACCCGGCGATGCTGGCCCGGGCGCGGCCCAAGCTGGTCTCCGGCAAGCCGGGGCTCGCCAAGTGAGCCTGGAGCCGGCGTTCGAGGCCTTCGAACGCGCCTACCGGTCGGGCCAGGTCCAGGTGGTGTTCCAGCGCCTGGTGGACGATCTGGAGACGCCGGTCTCGGCCTATCTGAAGGTCGCCCACGGCGCGCCCTACAGCTTCCTCTTCGAGTCCGTGGAAGGCGGCGCCTGGCGCGGGCGCTACTCGGCGCTGGTCATGGCGCCGGACCTGGTCTGGCGCTGCCGGGACGGGGTCTCCGAGACCGCCGAGGGCGCGGACATCGGGGCCGGCCGGTTCACCCCCGAACCGGGCGGGGCGCTGGAGTCCCTGCGCGACCTGGTGGCCCGTTCGCGCCTGGAGCTGCCGGCCGGCCTGCCGCCGATCGCGGCCGGCGTCTTCGGCGTGTTCGGCTACGACATGATCCGCCTCGCCGAGCGGCTGCCGGCGGTCAATCCCGATCCGCTCGGCCTGCCGGACGCGGTGCTGATCCGCCCCTCCATGGTGGCCATCTTCGACGGGGTGGCCCACGAGATCATCCTGGTGACCACCGTGCGGCCCTCGGCCACGCCGGCCGCCGAGGCCTATGCGGCGGCCCGCCAGCGGATCGATTTCGTCGCAGAGGCGCTCGCCGCCCCGACGCCGCGCCCGCATCCCGGAACGCCCCCCGCCGGACCCGACACCTTCACCTCGCCGGTGAGCCGCGAGGCCTACAAGGCGCTGGTGGGGCGGGCGAAGGAATACATCCGGGCCGGCGACATCTTCCAGGTGGTGCCGAGCCACCGGCTGCGGGCGCCCTTCCAGGAAGACCCCTTCGCCTTCTACCGGGCGCTCCGGCGCACCAACCCCTCGCCCTTCCTCTACTTCCTCAATTTTCCGGAGTTCCAGCTCGCCGGCTCCTCGCCGGAGATCCTGGTGCGGCTCAGGGACGGCAAGATCACCATCCGCCCCATCGCCGGCACCCGCCCCCGCGGCAAGACCCCGCAGGAGGACGCGGCCCTGGAGGCCGAGCTGACAGCCGACCCCAAGGAGCACGCCGAGCACCTGATGCTGCTGGACCTCGGGCGCAACGACGTGGGGCGGGTGGCCATGCTGAACCAGGCGGGTCGCAACGCCCCGGCCGCCAAGGGGCCGCACGTGCGGGTCACCGACAGCTTCTTCGTGGAACGCTACAGCCACGTGATGCACCTCGTCTCCAACGTCGAGGGCGACGCGCCCGAGGGTCTGGACCCGGTGGACGTGCTGATGGCCGCCCTCCCCGCCGGCACCCTCTCGGGGGCGCCGAAGGTGCGGGCCATGGAGATCATCGACGAGCTGGAGAGCGAGAAGCGCGGGGTCGGCTACGCCGGGGCCGTGGGCTACTTCGGCGCCGACGGCTCGGTGGACACCTGCATCGTGCTCAGGACCGCCCTCTTCAAGGACGGCGTGGTCTACGCCCAGGCCGGCGGCGGGGTGGTGGCCGACTCCGACCCCGACGCCGAGTACGAAGAGACCCTCCACAAGGCCCAGGCCCTGCGCAACGCCGCCGCCGAGGCCTGGCGGTTCGGGTGAGGGCTCGGCCCAGCCGACGGCATGTGGCCGGGCTGCTGGCCGCGGCGCCGCCTGGCCGCTGGTGATCCAGAACCACGGACGGGGCGTCCAGGAGAACTGGCTCGCGCAACAATGGCTGGACGCGGCCGAGGCGCACGTCCGCTGGCTGCCGTAACCCTCGCCCCGCGACGCGGGGAGAGGTCCGCCGAAGGCGGGTGAGGGGCCCGGCGGCAAAGCGCCGGGCTCGCGCGCCAGCGCGAACGCGGCTCCGCTGAACCCCTCACCTCACCTCTCCCCAACCTGCGGTCGGGGAGAGGGATAGTTCAGAGGGCGGTGTGTCGCTGCGAGTAGCCCTCGCCCCGCGCAGCGGGGAGAGGTCCGCCGAAGGCGGGGTGAGGGGGCCGGGCGCGCAAGCGCCGGGCTCGCGCGCCAGCGCGAAATGCCCTACCGCACCCGGGCCAGCATGACGCCGTCGCCGATGGTGGCGAGCGCCATGTCCACGCGCGGGTCGGCCTGGATCTTGGCGTTCAGCGCGCGGATCGCGCTGGTCTCGGGGTCGGTGTTGGCGGGGTCGGCGACCGTGCCGCCCCAGAGCATGTTGTCGAAGGCGATCAGCCCGCCGGGGCGCACCAGGCGCAGGGCCTTCTCGTAGTACTTGTCGTAGTTGGCCTTGTCGGCGTCGATGAAGGCGAAGTCGAAGGGCCCTTCCTTCGCCTCCAGCATGCGGTCGAGCGAGTCCAGGCCCGGCCCCAGCCGCAGCTCGATCTTCCCCTCGACGCCGGCCTCGCGCCAGTAGCCCCGCGCCTGGTCGGTGTACTCCTTGCTGACGTCCAGGGCGACCATGCGGCCCTCGGGCGGCAGCGCCAGGGCGACGCTGAGGGCGCTGTAGCCGGTGAAGGTCCCCACCTCGAAGCAGCGGGCCGCGCCGATCAGCTTCACCGCCAGGGCCAGGAACGCCCCCTGCTCCGGAGCGATCTGCATGCCGGAGATGCGCCCCAGCGCCCTGGTCTCCTCCCGGCACCGCGTCTGGGCCGGGTGCTCGCGCGCGCCGACCCGCGAGAGGTATTCCATCAGTGCGTCGGTCGCCTTGACGAAGCGTCCCATCGGCCTGGCTCCCTGCCTCGCGGCCGCGCGCCGGCTCAGCCGCGGAAGTTGATCTCGATCTTCACGCCGTCGGGATCGCGCAGGAAGAGCTGATGCAGGCGCATGTCGGGAATGTCGGATTCCCGGAACGCCACCCCGAGCCGCTCCAGGCGGGCGCGGACGTTGGGCAGATCGTCGGCCTCGAAGGCGAAATGGTCGAAGCCGGCGCCCGCCGCCTCGCCCGCATCCTCGACGGCGGCGAAGAGGTGCACCACCGGCCGGTCGCCGAGATAGAGCCAGGCGCCCGGGATGCTGACGCCCGGCCGCTCTCCGTCGCGAAGCCCGAGCGCCTCGGCATAGAAGGACCGCGATCGGGCGATGTCCGCGCAGCGGACGGTGATGTGGTCAAGGCCCCGAAGCGCCATCGGCCGCCTCCCTAGATTGCTTGAGACTACCTTAGCGCCATTGCGGCGGCATGGCGATCACCATGGCCGCCAGCGCCAGGGCGCTCAGCGCAAAGAAGGCCGCCGCCGCCAGCATGCCGCCCAGGCCGTCCCCGGGCGGCGGCTCGGCCGGCTCGGCGCGCGGCCTTCGGACCTGCGAATCGGACTTGGGCATCGGCGAGGAGTCTGCCCGCGCCGGCAAAGCAATTCCACTTTCGCCGTACGCGCTCTAGAAGGCGCGCCAGAGGTGCCCGCGCCATGATCCTGGTGATCGATAACTACGACAGCTTCACCTACAACCTCGTCCACTATCTGAACGAGCTCGGAGCCGAGACCCTCGTGCGCCGCAACGACGCCCTCAGCGTCGCCGAGGCGCTGGCGCTCCGGCCCGAGGCGGTGCTGCTCTCGCCGGGCCCCTGCACCCCCAACGAGGCGGGGATCTGCCTCGCCCTGATCGGCCAGGCGCCGCCGAGCCTGCCGATCCTCGGCGTCTGCCTCGGCCACCAGGCGATCGGCCAGGCCATGGGCGGCCAGGTGGTGCGCGCCAAGACCCTGATGCACGGCAAGACCAGCGCCATCCATCACGCCGGCGCCGGCGTCTTCGCCGGCCTGCCGAACCCCTTCACCGCCACGCGCTACCACAGCCTCGCGGTGGCCAGGGACAGCCTGCCCGCGACCCTCGAGGTCACCGCCTGGACCGAGGACGGCGAGATCATGGGCCTGCAGCACAAGACCCGCCCGGTGCACGGCGTGCAGTTCCATCCCGAGAGCATCGCCACCGAAGGCGGCCACCGGCTGCTGGGCAACTTCCTTGATCTCGCCGGCGCCAGGCGGCTGGCGCAGGTCTGACCGGCGTCCATGTCCGACGCCTTCAAGCCGCTGCTGGCCAGGCTCGCCGACGGGGCGACCCTCGACGAGCCGGACGCCGAGGCCTTCTTCGAGGCCTGCCTGAGGGGCGAGCCGACCCCCGCCCAGGTGGCCGCCGCCGTCACCGCCATGCGCCTGCGCGGCGAGACGGTGGGCGAGATCGCCGCCTCGGCCCGGGCCATGCGCAAGGCCGCCGTGAAGCTCGACCATCCCTACGAGGTGATCGACGTCTGCGGCACCGGCGGCGACGGCGCCCACACCTTCAACGTCTCCACCGCCGTGGCCTTCGTGGTCGCGGGCGCCGGAGTGAAGGTCGCCAAGCACGGCAACCGGGCCGTCTCCTCGCGCTCGGGCGGGGCGGACGTGCTGGCCGCGCTCGGGGTGAACATCGAGGCGGGCGCGGCGCGCCAGCGCCAGGCGCTGGACGAGGCCGGGGTCGCCTTCCTCTTCGCCCCCGCCCACCACGGGGCCATGCGCCACGTGCTGCCCATCCGCCAGGAGCTGGGGTTCCGGACCATCTTCAACCTGCTGGGCCCGCTCTCGAACCCGGCGGGCGCCCAGCGCCAGCTCTTGGGCGTCTTCGACAACCGCTGGGTCGAGCCCCTCGCCCGGGTGCTGGGGGCGCTGGGCAGCAAGAGGGCCTGGGTGGTGCACGGCGACGGCCTCGACGAGATGAGCACCACCGGCCCCACCTCGGTGGCCGAGTGGCGGGAGGGAGGCGTGCGGCTCTTCACCGTCACCCCCGAGGCAGTCGGCCTCGCGCGCGCCGCGCCCGCGGACCTGGTGGGCGGCGACCCGGCCGCCAACGCCGCGGCGCTGATCGCGCTGCTGGCCGGCGCGGCCGGCCCCTACCGCGACATCGTCATCCTCAACGCCGCCGCCGCCCTGCTGGTGGCGGACGAGGTGGAGACCTTGCGCGACGGCGCGGCGCTGGCCGCCGCCGCCATCGACGAGGGCCGCGCCCGCCAGGCGCTGGCGCGGCTCGTGGAGATCAGCAACCGGCCATGAGCGACACCCTCACGAGGATCGCCGCCTACAAGCGCGAGGAGGTGGCCGAGCGCCGCGCCCGGCGCAGCCAGGCCGACGTGGAGGCCGCCGCCAAGGCCGCCTCCCCGCCCCGCGGCTTCCGTGCGGCGCTGGAGCGGGCGGCGCGGCCGGGCAAGCTGGCGCTGATCGCCGAGATCAAGCGCGCCTCGCCTTCCAAGGGCCTTATCCGCGCGGACTTCGATCCGCCGGCGCTCGCCCGCGCCTACGAAGCCGGCGGCGCGGCCTGCCTCTCGGTGCTCACCGACGGCCCGAGCTTCCAGGGCGCCGACGCCTACCTCGCCGAGGCCCGCGCCGCCGTCGCCCTGCCGGCCCTGCGCAAGGAATTCCTGGTCGACCCCTGGCAGGTGGCCGAATCGCGCGCGCTGGGCGCCGACGCGGTGCTGGTGATCCTCGCCATGGTGGGCGACGGCCTGGCCCGCGAGCTGATGGCCGAGGCCGCGCGGTTCGGGATGGACGCCCTCGTGGAGGTGCACGACGAGGCCGAGCTCGCCCGCGCCGCCGCCCTGGGCGCGGCCCTCGTCGGCGTCAACAACCGCGACCTTCGCACCTTCGTCACCGATCTTTCGGTCACCGAGCGCCTCGCGCCGCTGGCCCCCGACGGCGCCCTGCTGGTGGCCGAGAGCGGGATCGCCGGCCCCGCCGACGCCGCCCGCCTCGCCGCCGCCGGCGCCCGCGCCATGCTGGTGGGCGAAAGCCTCATGCGCCAGACCGACGTCGAAGCCGCCACCCGGGCGCTGCTGGGCTGAGGGGGGCCTGGACCGGCCGCGAACGCCCGGCGCTGTGGCGACGGCCAAACCGGAGCGCGCCTCGGACCACCACGAGACCAAAGCCATGGCCCAAGGTGAACGGGCATCCGGCGAAATTCGCCCCGACCGTTCGCAAAGACCCCCGGACAGGTTCTTCCTCATCGGGCGGCCCGCCGCAGGGGCTTTGCCGGATGTCAGCCCGCCGTGGCCGCGTCTAGGATGACGGCGTCGCGTCAGTTGGCCGGAAGGAGAATCCTCCGTGCAGCGCATCCTGATCCTTTCCCTCTTGGCCGTGGGCGCCGCCGGACTAGCTTCGGAGGCCACGGCGGCCGGCTGCGCCGCCGGCGTCTACCGCGCTGGATGCGCCGGTCCCAACGGCGCCGTGGAGGCGACCTGCGCCTGTCCACCCCGCGCCGGTCACGTGCGCGGCCGGCGTGTACCGCGCCGGTTGTGTGGGACCGAACGGCGCCGTTGTGACGAAGCCTCCCGTGGTGGCCACGCCGCGCTGCTACTGGAGCGGCGGCGTCAAGGTCTGTCGCTGACGGTCGGCGCCCGCCGCGAGAGCGTCGTTCGCTCCGGAAGGCGTCGAACTTCTCCCTTCGCCAGCTCTCCCGAAGCGGACGCTACTCTTCGGATGAGCCATCAGGATTTCAGCTCCGACGTGTCGGCCCGCAGCGCCGGCGTGAAGGTCAGCGCCGTCAGCAGGCCCTCGGGGGACAGGAACCGGCTGACCACCTGCCCCCAGGGCTCAGTCCTGTTCCTGACCAGCACGCGATGGCCTCGCCCTTCCAGGCGAAGGGTGGCCTCCTCCACGTCGTCCACCTCGAACTCGAGCCAGGCCTGCGGGACCGGCGTATCGTCCGGCCAGTCGTCGCGGCCGAAGCAGGACTGCGCAGCCTGCGACAACGGCCACAGCGCGAAGCTCTTGGCGCCCTTCAGCGCCTCGGTGTGCAGATAGCCGCCCGCCTCCTCCTTGAAGGGGATGGCGAGGTCGTCCGCGTAGAGCTTCCGGCTGGCGGCGGCGTCCCGGACGATGGGGCCGAACCCGGCGATGAACCGAACCGCTAGGGCGTCGAAGCCTTGCATGGTCATTCCCTTCGATATTCGGCGGACTGGCGAAACGCGGCCCACGGCGGGTTGTTTCCGGCGCCGGGCGTGCGGCCGCCCCGGCTCAGGGGTTGACCCGATTGGACGGGCTCGCCGCAGACGTAGCTTCAAGGGGGGGACGCGTCTGGCGGTCCGGGCGGAATGGAAGCGGCGCCGGCGAAGGCTGTGACGGTTCGGGAGCGCCGGCGCTGGGCGCGCGCCGGCTTTGCGCCCGCCCGCTTTGCGCCCGCCCTGGCCCTGCTGGCTCTGACGACGCCGGCCCTCGCGGAGGCGCCGGCCGCCGCGCCCGCTCCCGCCGTCGCCCCCGACCTGCGCGCGGCGATGGAGAAGGCGGACGCCGGAACACCCGCCGACCTGACCGCGCTGGCCGACTCCGGCCGCGCCGACGCCCAGTACTATGCCGCTCTGATGTACCTGAACGGCCGCGGCGCACCCCCGGACCCGGCGCGCGGCTGCGCCTACGCGCAGAAGGCCTCGGCCGCGCGCGCCGACGCCATGTTCCTGGTGGGCCAGTGCCGGCGCCGGGGCGTCGGCGGCAAGCCCGACCCGGAAGCGGCCAAGGCGGCCTTTTCCCGCGCGGCCGACATGGGATTTGCGGCGGCCAAGTGCGCGCTCGGCCAGATGCTGCTGGACGATCCGGCCCAGGCGGCGCGCGGCGTCGACCTGTGCAGGCAGGGGGCGCAGGCGGGCGACGTGGGCGCGCAGCTGAAGCTCGGCGACGCCTACTACGCCGGCAAGGTCGTGGCGAAGGACCGGGCCGAGGCGCGGCGCTGGTACGAGATGGCCGCCAGGCAGGGCAGCCCGGAAGCCTCCCGCAAGCTCGGCAGCATGTACGCCGCCGGCGACGGCGGGAAGCGCGACTCCAAGCGGGCCATGGAGCTCTGGCGGACGGCCGAGAAGGGCGGCGATCCGCTGACGCCGATCCTGGTGGCCGACGAGCTCTTCTCGCAGCTCACCGGCGGGCGCACGCCGGGGGGCGGGACCTACGCGTTCCGGGGCGCGATCCCGGTGAGCGACATCGAGGCGATCGAGGACTGGTACCGAGAGGCGCAGCAGCGCGACCCGCGGCCGGAGACCCAGAAGCGCGCCAAAACCGCGCTCGCCGTCCTGGAGGGCTTCAGGCAGGGCGCGCAGAAAGCCGCGGAGGCCGGCGGCCGGTAGGGGCGCCAGCGTCTATGCGGAATCGGCCGCCGGCGCGCTGCGCCCGCTGAACCCTTCCCCCTCGGCGCAAAAGCGTGCGCGCTCGATCCTCGCTGGCGCCCCGCCCTAATGTGTTGGATCAGAAGTTCGACCCATTGTCGCGGTGGGCGCTGTGGCGAACTTCTGATCGGGGGAGGCGCCGCTCACGCTAGCGAACTTCGGAATCGGGACACTAGGGAACCAGCACGGCCGCCCCCTGCAGGCGCCCGGCGCGCAGGTCGTCCACGGCCTGATTGGCCTCGCCGAGCGGATAGGGCGTCACCTCGGTCTTCACCCCGGCCTGCGGCGCCAGCTTCAGGAAGGCGTGGGCGTCCTCGCGGGTGAGGTTGGCCACCGAGACCAGCTCCCGCTCGCCCCAGAGGATCTCGTAGGGGAACGACGGGATGTCGCTCATGTGGATGCCGCCGCAGACCACCCGCCCGCCCTTGCGCACCGCCCGCAGCGCCGCCGGCACCAGCTCGCCAGCCGGGGCGTAGAGGATCGCCGCGTCGAGCGGCTCGGGCGGCGGCGCGTCCGAGGCGCCGGCCCACTCGGCGCCCATCTGGCGCGCGAAAGCCTGGGCGGCCACATCGTCGCGTCGGGTGAAGGCGAAGAGCCGCCTGCCCTGCCAGCGGGCCACCTGGGCGATGATGTGGGCCGCCGCCCCGAACCCGTAGATGCCGAGCTTTTCGGCCGCGCCGGCGATCACCAGGCTGCGCCAGCCGATCAGGCCGGCGCAGAGCAGCGGCGCCTGGCTCGCGGGCGGCTGGTCCTCAGAAAGCGGATAGCAGAAGGCCGCGTCGGCGAGCACCTTGGTCGCAAAGCCGCCGTCGCGGGTGTAGCCGGTGAAGACCGGCGCATCGCAGAGGTTCTCGCGCCCCGAAAGGCAGAACGCGCAGCGTCCGCAGGTCCGCCCGAGCCAGCCCACGCCCACCCGCCGCCCGGCCTGGAGCGCCACCCCCTCGCCCGTCGCCTCCACCTCGCCGACGATCTCGTGCCCCGGAACGATGGGCGTGGCGATATGCGGCAGCTCGCCGTCGACCACGTGCAGGTCGGTGCGGCAGACCCCACAGGCCAGCACCTTCAGGCGCACCTCACCCGGTCCCGGGACCGGATCGGGGCGCTCCGCCGGCTCCAGCGGCCGGCCGACCTTCGTGAGCGCCATGACCTTCATCGGCAGGTCTCCTCGGCCCATTGGCCGGGGGGCCGGGTCCCCAGTCAACACCCCTGCGGGGGCGCCGGGACGATTCGTCCGCCGCCGGCCCGAAGCGCTTCAATCGCCAAGCTTTTTCCCTTCACTTGACATTAACCCGGAACACCTAGAGAACATCGCCAAGGTTTTTGATTTGTTCCCGACCGGCTCGGGAAGACCAAGGCAAGGCGGCGACGATGCTCACGCGCAAGCAGCACGAACTGCTCATGTTCATCCACGAGCGGATCAAGGAGACCGGCGTCTCGCCGTCTTTCGACGAGATGAAGGAGGCCCTGGATCTGGCCTCGAAATCCGGGATCCACCGGCTGATCACCGCCCTGGAGGAGCGCGGATTCCTGCGCCGCCTCCCCCACCGGGCCAGAGCCTTGGAGGTGGTGAAGCTCCCCGAGCAGGCCACGGCCGCGGCTCCGCCCAAGGGTCGGGGCGCCTTCCGCCCACAGCTGGTGGACACCGGTCCCCGCCCCTCGGCCCCCGAGGAACCGGCCAACGACGTGCGCGAGCTGCCGATCCTCGGCCGGATCGCGGCGGGCACGCCCATCGAGGCCATCCAGCACGAGCGCGACCGCCTGCAGGTGCCCGAGAGCATCCTGGGGGCCGGCGAGCACTTCGTCCTCGAGGTGCAGGGCGATTCCATGATCCAGGCCGGCATCCTCGACGGCGACTTCGTGGTCATCCGCCGCACCACCACCGCCAACTCCGGCGAGATCGTCGTCGCCCTGGTCATGGGCGAGGAGGCCACCCTGAAGCGCTTGCGCCGCAAGGGCGCCTCGATCGCCCTGGAAGCGGCCAACCCCGCCTACGAGACCCGCATCTTCGGCCCCGACCAGGTCCAGGTGCAGGGCAAGCTGGTGGGCCTGATCCGGCGATACCACTAGGGACGCGCGCCGGAGGCGTCCGCCCCCCCCTCTCTCTCTGTCCGTCATCAAGGCCGCAGCGCTCGACAGAGAGCGTGAAGCGCCGGCGCCATCCGTGACCGCCTGAAAGGTCCCAGGAACGGACCTTCTGAATGACTGGAGATGGGTGCCGAGCGGACGTTGCCTGGATACCGCAAAGCAGTCGACCTATCGGCCGCCCTGCATCTCGGTCAACTTTGACGAGATGTTGTGGAGTGCGGACTCAAAATCGGCGGCGGAGAAGACGTGGTCGCCACTTAGCATGCTCGGCGACCAACGGCAGACTGAATCGAACAGCAGCGACCCGGTCGTGTGGTCCTTAACCTCGTTCCAAACGCCGACCATGCCGTCTATCGACGAGCGGTCCAACGTATCGCCGCCGGCCAGATGGGCTGTCTTGTCCCCGTCCGGCGACGTTCCGATCGAGCTGGGGTCGAGCAACACAACCTGCTCTGACGAGGCATCGACCATGTAGAAATCGGCCGCCCGAACGGCGACGGCGGCTGAGGCAAGCAACAGACCCAGAGCGAAAGTTGCCGCCTTCATGAAGCACCCAGACTGTTCGCGACCGCGCGAATCGATCCCGCCAAGTCGATGATCCTCGGTACATTGAGTCCAGCAACTCGCTCAAATGACGCAGCTTAGGCCGGCCCTTCGCGAACGTCCGCCGAGGGATCGGATCGCGATCCGGTTGCACCCGCCAACCCAGTTGGGAGTCAGCTTCGGGTCCGCGAGCCGCCGATGCCGCGATGCTCGGAAGCGGACGTTCGGGACCGAGGCATGGGCCTCCCCGAGCGCGCCCCACTTGCCCGCCGCCTTACGTTCCGCGCCAGTCGGACTGGACGTGCCAACATCGCCTCACCAACGACTGCGCGCACAGCCGGTTGGGCGAGCGCGCTTGAAGCGTCACCGCAACATGCCATGATCGAAACGGAGCAGCACGCGCCTTCCGGTTGACCGGAGCGGCGCTGGGGGACGACATGAGCGACGGCGCGACAACCGGCGAGGCCGGTCCGATCTTCCGCGAAATCAGCACGGCCGCGCCGGAGCGGCGGTATCGATACAGCTCATTGAAGAGGCTGACCTACGCCGCGGTCGGGCTGCTCGGCGTCAAGCTGTTGGCGGCGGCCCTGCAATTGCCGGCGCTCGGACAACGCTGGAGCTTGATCGCTCAGGCAGCCTCGTTGTCGCGGGCCGAGCGGTCGTCGATGCTGGGCGCTCTACGGCAAAGCGACGCGATCGTCGGCGTCTTGGCGTCTCTCTTCATGGTCGGCGTCGTGGCCAGCTACGTGATCAGCGCCTTTTGGATATACCGGGCGGCGTGCAACGTCCGCGCTCTCGGCGCACGTGGGCTGCAATCATCGCCGGGCTGGGCGGTTGGTTGGTACTTCGTGCCGGTGATGTGCCTGTTCAAACCGTTCACGGCGATGGAGGAGATCTGGCAGGCCAGCATGGCCCCCGCCAAATGGCGTCTGCAGCGACCTCCGAATCTGCTCCGCTGGTGGTGGGCCAGCTGGCTCATCGTCGGCTTCGTCGGCTATATCGTACTCATCATCGCCCGATCTGCGACCAACGACATACCCGGGCTGATCATGAGCACCCAGGCGCAAATGATCGACTACGCGATCGACTGCGCAGCGACCGCAATCTTCTTGGTCGTGCTTCTGAAGATCTACCGCGCGCAGGCCCGAACGCACGCTTCCGAAAGCCAAATCAGCGAGATATTCGCCTGAAGCCAAGCGGGACCCGACGGACGTCGTCTTTCGGGAAAAAGATCACCGATCCCCGCCCCTATTTCACCGTGTCGGCGCCGAGGATCAGGCTCTGGCCGCTCGGGACCACCACGACCCTGGCGTTGCCGGCCAGCTTGTCCACCGTGTTTTGCCGTACCAGCAGGGGGGTGAGCGAAGCGGCGAGCTCGCGGTTGGCCTGCGCCTGGGCTTCGGCGCGCGCGAGCGCCGCCTGACCTTCGCCGCGCGCCGTCTCGACCGCCTGCTGGGCCTGCGCCTTGGCCACCTCGATGCCGGCCTGCTCCTCGAGCGCCTTCTGGGTGCGGACCTGCTTGGCCTCGATCGAGTTCTGGAACGCCTCGGTGAACGCGATGTCGTCGATGAGCAGGTCGCGGACGTCGATGGAATCCGCTGACAGCTCGTGCACGAGGCGCTCTCGAACGGCCTGCCGGATCTCCTCCCGGTGCGGCGCGATGTCCACCGCCTCGTACTTCACCGTCTCGTCCTTGAACGCCTGACGCACGCGCGGGGCGACCAGGATATTGAAGTAATCCGGCCCCACCGTCCGATAGAGCTGCTGGATGTGTGTCGGCGAGACGCTGATGTTCAGGGTCGCGGCGACATTGACCAGCTGCGACTCCTTCGAGAAGGAGCTCAACTGCTGTTCATCGAACTTGTGGCCCTGGACCTGGATGGTGGCAGGCTTCAAGGCTTGCCACGGAAGGACGAACTGCGCGCCGTCGGCGGTTTGCCCGACGATCCGGTTGAAGGAGTACACGACGCCGACGTTGCCGGTCGGGACCTGCTTGAACATCGCGAAGAAGGTCACCACGATGAACACGATGCCGATCGCCACTTGGGCGGCGAGAGCGACCGTCGGGATGGCGGCGAAGGAGCCTGTCGCTTCCCCTTGCCGGCTCTGCGCCCCAGCGCGCCGTAGCCGGAGGCTCGCCGAGCGGAACATGTAGGTTCCGGCGAAGGCCAGTCCGAGCAGCAACACAAACAACAGGTATCCCATCGAGCGCTCTCTCCAGCGATCAGGTCAGTGACTGGACTGCCGAGCCCTCCTTGGAGGGCTCAATCAAAGCGCGCGTTGTCGCGCAAACAAGCTGACGGAACCTTTCGGAGGCGCCGGGCGGTTGGGGGCGTTGGAAGGCCCTCCCAGGTGACGGTTGAGACGATGGGCCCGTCGCGACATTCTCTGGCAAAGCCCTAGGGAGCAGGCGGATGGTGTTCGAGAGCAGCAGCGAAGCGGTGGTCTTCCAGGTCGAGGCCGGCGTCGCGCGGATCGTGCTCAACCGGCCCAAGGCCGGCAACGCCGTCACCCGGGCCATGGCCAAGGCGCTGAGCGAGATCTGGGCCGAGGTGGGGCGCGATCCGGACATCCGCGTCGCCATCTTCCGCGGCGCGGGCGAGCGGCACCTTTGCACCGGCGCGGCGGCCGAGGCCCTGGGATCCCAGGCCGGGGAGGCGCGGCGGATGGACATGCCGCGCTCGGAAGGGGCCAACTGGACCGCCCGCCACTGCGGAATCTGGAAGCCGGTGATCTGCATCGTGAACGGCCTCGTGGCCGGCGGCGGCCTGCACCACGTGGTGGACGCCGACATCGTGGTCGCCGCCGCCCACGCCCAGTTCATGGACACCCACGTCAACGTCGGCCAGGTGGGGGCGCTGGACGCCATCGGGGTCGCCAAGCGCGCGGGGCTGGGCGCGGCGCTGACCATGACCCTGGCCGGCAAGGGCTACCGGATGGACGCGGCGCGCGCCTACCAGCTCGGCCTCGCCGACTTCCTGGAGCCGACGGTGGAGGCCGCCGAGGCCCGGGCGCTCGCCCTGGCCCAGGCGATCTGCGAGGCCTCGCCCCGGGCCGTCGAGCTCTCCCAGCGGGCCATCTGGGAATCGCTGGAGATGTCCCACGAGGCGGCGCTGGAACACGGCTGGTCGCTGATCAAGAGCCACTGGCCCCACCCCGACTGCACCGAAGGCCCGCGCGCCTTCCGGGAGCGGCGAAAGCCGGTCTGGGCCCGCGGCGGGACGTGAGCTATCCGCCGGCGCGGGTCCAGGGCCGGCGGCCCCGCGACGGCTGGCTCCAGGCGAGGCGCCAGCCGCGCTTGGCGGCGAACACCTCCGCCGCGCCGCCCCGCTCGAAGTCGGCCGGGCCGAGCGTCAGGGTCTCGCGGCAGGCGCCCAGCAGCCGCACCTCGGCCCGCATCACCAGGATGTCGCTGCCGGCGCAGAGCGCCGCCAGCCACGCCGGCTTCGGCGCGCGGCGCGTCCACCAGATCCCGATGGCCGGCGAGACGCCCGGACGGGCGCGGCAGGACCAGTAGTCGCAGTCGAAGAGCGCCCCGCGCGCCGCCGCCGGGTCGGCCGGAACCGCGAGGCCCCGGCGCTGGGCCCAGAGGTCGGTGGCGTAGCCGCGCACCCCCGGTCGCAGCACGATCTCACGCCCCTCCGAGACGATCGCCGCGTCGGCCCCGTCGGAGGCGATCCAGGCGACGGGCGCGGCAGGATGCGGCCAGACCAGCACCGCGGCGGCCAGCGGCACGCCCAGCCAGCGGAGCCGCCCTTTCCAAAGGCAGATGAAGACGATCCCGAGGTACGAGAGCGCGAGCGCCGCCTCCGGCCCTGCCGGCGCTGCGGTCGCCGAGCCCGGCGCGTGAGCGAAGAGATGGGCGATGGCGATCACCGCCCTGGCCGCCCAGCCGCCGGCGGCAAGGGCCGGCCAGGCCGCGGCGTGGCCCGCCAGCTCCAGCAGCAGGGCGAGGCCCAGGGCCGGCATCATGAGGGCGCTGGCCACGAAGTCGGCGGTGAGGTTCGCGAGCACGCCAAAGTTCGCCACCCGGTTGAAGTGCTGGATGGCGAAGGGTGTGGTGGCCGCTCCGGCCACCAGGCTCACCATGAAGAGGGCGAGAAGCCAGTCGCGGCCGCGCTGCAGCCAGGCGATCGGGCCGGAAAGGCCGGCCGGCGTGCGCCGATGCGGCCAGATCTCGGCCAGGGCCACCAGCGAGGCGGTGGCGCAGAAGGACATCTCGAACCCGGGCTGCACCACCACCTCCGGCTCGGTCGCCAGGATCACCAGCGCCGCCAGGGCCAGCGAGCGCAGGCTCACCGCCCGCCGGCCCAGCAGAATCGCGGCGAAGGCCACCGAGGCGGTGATCGCGGCGCGGCGGGCCGGCGGATGCGCCCCGGAGAGCACCAGATAGGCGAGCACCGCCGCCAGCCCCGCGGCCGCCGCCGCCTTCTTGCCGTTCACGCGCACCGCCAGAGATGGCCAGGCCGCGATGGCCAGACGCACGAAGAAGAACACGAAGCCGCTCAGGGCGGCGGTGTGCAGGCCGGCGATGGCCAGCATGTGGGCGAGGCCCGCGGTGCGCAGGTCCTCGCGGGCATCCTGGCTCAGCCAGTCCTGGTGGCTGGTGGTGACCGCGACGGCGAGGCCCGCAGCGTCGCCGGCCCGCCCGCCCATCGCCGCATCGACGTCGGCCGCCAGCCGCTCGGCCACAGTCCAGCGCAGGGCGTTGACCGCCATCTCCAGGCGCAGGCGAAGCGGCGGGGCGG
>JAFBAO010000009.1 GCA_019247715.1 Caulobacteraceae bacterium | reverse complement strand
CTTGGCTGTTGCTGCCGCTGTCGGTGTTGCCCGACAGAGCCGAGAGACCGTCGTTGTTGGCCGAGCCGGCGCCTTGGCTGTTGCTCGACGTCTTGGTCGAGGTGTTGCCCGACAGCACCGAGGCGCTGTCGTTGTTGGCCGAGCCGGAGCCTTGGCTCGTGGGCCCGATCGACGTGTTGATGTCTTGGGCCATGGCGCCGCCGCCGAGCGCCAGACCGAAGGCGAGCGCCGAAGCGCCCAGGAGAAGCTTGTGCATGGTGTCCTCACAATTTGCGGAAAGGAGGATCATTCCCCCCTCCTTATCAGCCCACGGCCAAGCTAACGGCAATCCGAGCTCTTGTTAAGACGAATTTCATGGTGAACGCGCTTTTCACCTGGCAGGCGAATCGTCACCTTCCAATAATCGTGATCCGAGCCGAATAAGTTACGGGCTTATTTTGGGGAGAGCCGAATGTAATACTTGGAACAGATCAGAATTATCCATTCGTATCTCCAGAATTTTTCGGAATAATCGCGGATTTTGGCCGCGCTGTCGCTCAGCTCGGCACTTGCTATCTAGAAGTCGCGAACGAAGATTTGTATATGCGGGCCCGCCGTCCAGAGGCGGGACTGGAATTCACCGTCAACGACCTGGGCGCGCGGGGTTGGAAGCGCGCCTGGCCAAAGACCGCTCTTTCGGCGGCGATGCTTGCTCGCTCCCGAGGAGGGCTGGGGCCGATCGGGTCGCTCCCGCGCTCGGCGAGCCGCCGCCGGTTCGCCTCGGCCCCCACCCGCGGATTTCGAATTCAGCACACGAGGTTGGTTAACCACTAGGCGTGCACCTTCCCGTAGAGACGTTTTCTTCGAGGAGGAAAGGCGTGCAGGTCGGCGCGGAAATGCAGGTCCGGGCGCTGGTGGCGGATGACCATCCGACCAACCGGCTGGTGCTTCAAACGCTGCTCTCTCAGTTCGGCTGCGCCGTGTCGCTCGCCGCCGACGGGCTCGAGGCCAGCGACATCGCCTCCCTGCAGCCATTCGATCTCATCATCATGGATCGGAACATGCCGCGCCGGAACGGCGACGAGGCGGCCAGGTCGATCCGCGAAACGGGCGGCCCGTCGGCCGGCTCGCTGATCGTGCTTTGGACCACCGATCCCCCCTCGGCCGCCCTCCCGCCGGTCTACGACCGCAACCTTGCGAAACCGGTCGCCGTCGACGACCTGACCGCGCTGCTCGAGCTGGCCCTTGAGCGGCTGCGCGCGGCCAAGGTCACGTCCTCGCGCCGGAACGTCAACTGATCCGATCGGCCGCTGCGCCTACGGCCTCGAGAGGGGCCGAAGCTGGAGCTGCGTCGCAAGACCGCAGGGCTCGCAGCCGGTTCCGACCGCTAAGAGGTCGGCGACGGTCGCTCATCCTCACGGCGGCTGTTCGAGTCGTAGCTTTGAGACAGCGCAGCCTCCGGTCGACGGCCGGAGGCTACGCCTTTCGGCCCGACCGTCCAGGCGCCGGAAGACGCACCCGGCCATATCGCCAAGACGCCCCTGGAAACCGGCGCCGGCCTTCCCATCTCTTCGGGCGTCTTCGCGAGTGTCCGCGGGGGTCCCGCCGTCCTCGGCCGGGACGGGGCGTTCTTAGTGCGGAGGGCGCGCCGATGATCGATTTCGTATTGCTGGTGAAGGACGACCGCTATTCGGTCCCGAACCTGCGGATGCTGCAGGCCGCCAGCGAGGCGCGCGCTCGCCAGCTGGCCCAGCGGGTGCTCGAGGAGTCGGCCCATCACCTGTCCGTGGAGGTGTGGCAGGCCGACCGGCGTATCGTGGTCGTCGCCCAGCACGGCGCCGAGACCTAGGGAAGTCCGCAGGGACCACACTAACCTCGCCGAAACCGTTCCGCGCCTAAGGACGCCCAAAGAGCGCTCCTTGAAGAGTTCCCCGCGTGGAAATCGACGTCATCAACCCGCGCCTGTTGCCGCCGGACATGACCGACCGCTGGCGGGCCCTGCAGCGGCTGGATCCGGCCTGGGATTCACCCTTCCTCTCGCCCCTCTGGGCCAAAGCCGCCGAGCGGGCCCGCGGCGTGCCCGACGGCGGGGTGCGGGTCGCCGCGCTGCTGGTGGCCGGTCGTTTCTGCGGCTTCATGGCGGCCCGGGCCGGCGGGGTCACGGCCATGGCCGCCGGCGCGCCCATGTGCGACTACCAGGGCCTGGTGGCCGAGCCGGGCCTGATGGTCGATCCCAAGCAGCTGGCCCGGGCCCTCGGGGTTCACCGGTTCGACTTCACCCACATGCTGGAAGCCCAGAGCGCCTTTGCGCCCCACGCCCAGGGCCGCGCCGATTCCTGGATTTGCGACCTCGCCGACGGCTACGAGGCCTACGCCGCTGAGCGAAAGGCCGCCGGGGTCGACACGCTCAAGGACCTGGACAAGAAGCGCCGTCGGGCCGAGCGGGAGAGCGGCCGCGTCGTGTTCACCGCCTTTTCCGATTCGCGGGCCGACTTCGAGCGGCTGCTCGTCCTGAAGCGGGCCCAGTTCCTGGCCACCGGACAGACCAACATCTTCGCGGCCGGCTGGCCGCTGCGCCTGGTGGAGGATCTCTTCCGGACCCGCGAGCCCGATTTCGGCGGCGGCCTTTTCACGCTTCACATCGGCGATCGGCTGGCGGCGGCGCAGTTCAACCTGGCCGGGGCTCGCAGCCTGCACGCCTGGCTGATCGCCCACGAGCCGGCCTTCGAGCGTTATTCGCCTGGGCTGCTGCTCTTCCAGAGCATGCTGCGCTGGATGGACGAGACCCCGTACGACCGGCTCGACTTCGGGCCGGGGGACTACCGGTTCAAGCGCCAGCTCGCCAACGGCCGCCAGGGCCTCATGCACGGTTACGTAGCCATTCCCTCACCCGCCGCCCTGGTCCGGGGCGCCGCCTACCGGGTCCGGCGCGCGGCCGAGGCCTTGCCGCTCGGCGAAGTGTCCCACCTGCCCGGCAAGGCGATGCGCCGGCTGGATCTGCTGCGCGGTCTGAGGTGAGCCGGGCGGTTGCGCTTGGCGCGCGCGGCGCCATCCACTAGGTTGCCCGACCTTTTTGAGCCCGCCATGACCCTCTGCATCGACGACATAAGGACAGCCGCCGCCCGGCTGGAAGGCCACATCGAACGGACGCCGTGCCGGCGCTCCAAGACCCTTTCGGCGATCACCGGGGCCGAGGTCTGGGTGAAGTTCGAGAACCTCCAGTTCACCGCCTCCTACAAGGAGCGCGGCGCCCTCAATCGCCTGCTGCAGCTCACCGCCGAGGAGAAGAAGCGCGGGGTGATCGCCGCCTCGGCCGGCAACCACGCCCAGGGGCTCGCCTACCACGGTCAGCGGCTGGGGGTGCCGGTAACCATCGTCATGCCGCGCGGAACGCCGTTCGTGAAGGTCGAGCAGACCCGCGACTTCGGGGCGACGGTGGTGATCGACGGGGACAGCTACGATGCGGCCTCCGAGCACGCGCTGAAACTGAAGGACGAGCGGGGGCTGACCTTCGTCCATCCCTTCGACGACTACGCCGTCATGGCGGGGCAGGGCACCATCGCGCTGGAGATGCTGGAGGACGTGCCGGACCTCGAGGTGCTGCCGACCCCGGTGGGCGGGGGCGGGCTGATCGCCGGTCTCGCCACCGCCGCCAAGGCCGTCAATCCGAGCATCAGCGTGGTCGGGCTCGAGCCGGCCATGTACCCGTCCTTCGTCGCCCGGATGCGTGGGATCAACGCCCCCTGCGGCGGCCAGACGATCGCCGAAGGCATCGCGGTGCGGGAGGTGGGCAAGCTTACCTACCAGACCGCCAGGCCCCTCATCGACGACGTGCTGCTGCTCGAGGAGCCTTTCTTCGAGCGCGCCATCGCTCTCTACTGCAATGTCGAGAAGACCATCGCCGAGGGCGCGGGCGCCGCGTCCCTGGCCGCGCTGCTGGCCTATCCGGAGCGTTTCCGCGGCAAGCGCTGCGGCCTCGTCCTCACCGGCGGCAACATCGACCCGCGCCTGCTGGCCTCGGTCCTGACCCGCGAGCTGGTCCGCGCCCAGCGGCTGGTCTCCTTGCGGATCGTCGGCGACGACCGGCCCGGCCTGCTGGCCACCGTCTCGCAAGTGGTGGGCAGCCACGGCGCCAACATCATCGAGGTGGCGCACAACCGCCTCGCCCTCGACGTGCCGGCCAAGGGCGCCGAGTTCGACATCATGATCGAGACCCGCGACGCCCAGCACACCCAGGAGATCATGGATGCGCTGCGGGCCGAGGGCTATCCGCCGCGAACCGTCTGATGCCCGCTGGTCGGATTCGCGCTGGCGCGATGCGCCCCCTGCTCGTCGCCCTGCTCTGCGGCCTGGCGCTTTCTGCCTGTGGCGACCGGGGCGCGGGCGCGAACCTGCGCTTCGCCCAGGCCTTCCTGGCCGCCAACGCCAAGCTGCCGGGCGTGGTCGCCCTGCCCTCGGGTCTGCAGTACCGGGTGCTGCGTTCGGGCCCCGTCGGCGGCGCCTCTCCGACGCTCGGCGACCGGGTGCTGGTCCACTACGAGGGTCGGCTGCCGGACGGAAAGGTGTTCGATTCTTCTTACAAGCGCGGGGCGCCGGCGGCGTTCGCGCTGGCGGGCCTGGTGCCGGCCTGGACCGAAGCGCTCCAGCGGATGCGCCCCGGCGACATGTGGATGGTCTATTCGCCGCCCGCCCTCGACTATGGGGCGGAGGGCGCGGGGCCCATCCCGCCCAACAGCGCCCTCGTCTTCAAGATCGAGCTCATCGCCATCCTGCCCGCCGACGCCTCGGTGGGCAGCGGCTGAGGTGGCCGCCCAGCCCTCCCGCGCCGAGAGCCTCGCGGGGCGCGCGCTGCCGATCCTCGAACGGCTTGTCGCCTTCGACACCACCTCGCAGAACTCCAACCTCGCCCTGATCGGGTGGGCGGAGGACTACCTTCGGGCCCAGGGCCTCCAGCCCCGCCGGATCGCCAGCGCCGACGGCGGCAAGGCCAACCTGCTGATCAGCATCGGGCCGCCCGTCGAGGGCGGGATCGTGCTCTCCGGACACACCGACGTGGTGCCGACCGCCGGCCAGGCCTGGACCAGCGAACCCTTCTCCCTTGTCCGGCGGGGCGGGCGGCTGGTCGGGCGGGGCGCTGCGGACATGAAGGGCTTCCTCGCCCTGGCGCTCGCGGCGACGCCGGACCTTCTGGCCGCGCCGCTGAAGCGGCCGGCGCATCTGGCCTTCTCCTATGACGAGGAGGTGGGCTGCCTGGGGGCCCCGGCGCTGATCGCGGCCATCGCGGCCGACCTTCCGAAGCCGGCGCTCTGCATCGTGGGCGAGCCCACAAATCTGGAGGTGGTGGCCGCCCACAAGGGTGTCTCCGTCTGGCGGGTGACCGTCACCGGCCGCGAGGCCCACTCGGCCCAGACCCATCTGGGGGCCTCTGCGGTGATGGAGGCGACGCGGCTGATGGCGAAGCTGGTCGCGATCGCCAGGCGCCTGGAGCGCGAGGCCGATCCGGCCTCGCCGTTCGAGCCCAAGGGCGCGAGCCTCACCATCGGCCAGGTGGCCGGCGGCGAGGCCGCGAACATCCTCGCCAGAGAGTGCGCCTTCCTTTTCGACCTGCGCGCCGGCGCCGGCCTCGATCCGGCGGCGGCGCTGGCCCCCTTCTTCGCCTTGGCGAGGCGCGTGGACAAAGAGATCAAGGCCCGGGCGCCGGAGGGCGGGGTGAAAGTCGAGCCGCTGGCCGACGTGCCGCCGCTGGCGCCCGATCCGGGCGGCGAGGCCGAGGCCTTCGTGCGAACGCTGGCCGGCGACAACGGTCCGCGCCGGGCGGCCTCCTTCGCCTCGGAGGCTGGCCAGTTTCAGCGGGCGGGCGTTCCGACCGTGCTTTGCGGGCCAGGCTCGATCGACCAGGCCCACCGCCCGGACGAGTACCTGGAGCTGGCCCAACTCGAGCGCGGGGCGGCGTTCATGACCCGGCTGGTCGAGGCGCTGACGCGATAGCCCCCTAGGGCCGCAGGACCCTCGCCGATCGCGCCGCCGCGGAGTCGCCCGCGCGCGCATGCTGATTGGTCTGGATGCTCTTCAGGTAGGCGATGATGTCGCTCACCTCCTCGGGGGTGAAGCGGAACTCCGGCATCTGCGGGTGCCCGGTCAGGATGCCCTCGACCAGAGCCTCGCTGAGGTTCTCGACCGGATAGCGCTTGTAGAGCTCGCGGAACGCAGGCGCGCCCGGCTTGGGGCTGTCGCCGGTGGCGCCGACGGCGTGGCACATGGCGCAATTGCGCTGCAGGAGCGCCGCGCCGTGGCTGAGCGACTGAGCCGCGCCTGCTCCGGCGCCGGCCAAGGCGGCGACCGCCGCGAACAGGGCGATCGCCCATCGCCCCGCCGATGAGGGCCCGATAAGAATGTTCCGCCGCATCGCCTCAGCCTGACCCGGCCTCCGGGTCGGACGCCTTGATCGAAATCAACCGTCGCAGTTTTTCGAGCGCCCACTGGGCCGCCTCCCGCACGGTCTCGCAAGCATCGCCCAGCCGCGCCGCCGCGGCGGGCGCCAGCGCCGGCTCGCCCGAATTGCCGATGGCGTAGAGGACGTTGCGCACAAAGCGGTCGCGGCCGATCCGCTTGATGGGGCTCTTGGCGAAGAGGGCGCGGAAGGCGCCGTCGTCCAGGCCGGCGAGCTCGGTCAGAGCCGGCGCGCGCAGGCTTTCCCGGGCGTGCAGCGCCGCCTCGCGAGAGACCTTGGCGAACTTGTTCCAGGGGCAGACCGCCAGGCAGTCGTCGCAGCCGTAGACGCGGTTGCCGAGCGCGTCCCGGTAGCGCTCGGGGATCGGGCCGTCGTGCTCGATGGTGAGGTAGGAAAGGCAGGCGCGGGCGTCGAGCTGGTAGGGGGCGGGGAAGGCGTCGGTGGGGCAGACGTCAAGGCAGGCCCGGCAGGCGCCGCAGTGATCCTCCTCCGGTGGGTCGCGCGCGAGCTCCAGGGTGGTCAGCACCGAGCCCAGGAACAGCCAGGACCCGAACGTCCGCGAGACGAGGTTGGTGTGCTTGCCCTGCCAGCCCAGCCCCGCCGCCTCGGCCAGCGGCTTCTCCATCAGCGGGGCGGTGTCGACGAACACCTTCACCTCGCCGCCGAACCGGGCCTGGACGAAGCCCGCCAGGCGCTTCAGGCGCTTCTTGATCAGGTCGTGATAGTCGTCGCCCTGCGCATAGACCGAGACGGCGCCGCAGGTGGCCCGCTCGAGAGCCGCCAGGGGGTCGGCGTCGGGCCCGTAGTTGACGCCGAGCACGATGGCCGAGCGGGCCTGCGGCCACATGGCCGCCGGGTGCGTCCGCCGCTCGGCGGTCCGCTCCATCCAGTCCATCGTCCCGTGTCGCCCCGCGGCGATGAAGTCGACGAGACGCGCGGCGGCCGGCCAGGGCGCATCGAGCTCCGCAAAGCCGCAGGCGTCGAAGCCGAGGCTGAGCGCGTGCTCCCGGATCCGGGCCCTGGTCTCCTCAGAAGTCGAGGTCGTCATAGTGGCCGGCGGGGGCGAGGCCCGGCCAGCGGTCGGCGAGGAGCGGCCGGAAACAGGGTCTCGACTTCAGTTTCACGTACCATGTCTTGACCGAGGGGACGTCCCGCCAGGGGATGTCGCCGAAGTAGTCGATCACCGAGAGGTGGGCGGCGGCGGCGAAATCCGCCAGGCTGAGGCGACGGCCCGCCAGCCAGTCGCGCTCGGCCAGCAGCCGGTCCAGGTAGGTGAGGTGCGCCCGAAGCGCTTCGCGGCCCAGCCGCATGTGGGCTAGGTCCGGCGCGCCCAGCTTCGCGAGCCGCTTCTCGAGCTTCTCGTACAGCAGCAGGGCGTTGACCTCGCTGTCGAACTTGCGGTCGAACCACTGCATCAGCCGGCGCGCCTCGGCCCGCTCGGCCGGGTCGTCGCCGAGCAGCGCCGGGCTCGGATGCTGCTCCTCCAGGTGGTCGAGAATGGCGCGCGACTCGCAGACCACGAGGCGGCGCCGGGCGTCGGTCTCCACCAGCACCGGCGTCAGGCCCGAAGGGTTGAGCGCGGCCAGCTCGGCGGGCTGCTCCCAATAGCGCACCGGCTCGGGCGTGAACGCGAGCCGCTTTTCGCCCAGCGCCAGGCGGACCTGCCGCGAGGCGGGATCGAGTGGGAAGTGATAGAGGATGCGTTCCACGCGCCAGACGCTCGCCAACTCCAGGATCAGTAAGAGCCGAAAGGGGCTTAAGGCTTCCTTTACCTTGCCGGCTCCCGCGCATCATAGCTCTCGGCGAAGGCCCCGCCGTGCGGCTCGGCGCGCCCGCGCGGATCCGCGTGGATCAGGATGTCTGCGGCGGGGAAGGCGCCAAGCACGCGCTTCTCGGCCGCCACCACCACCTCGTGGGCGGTCTCCAGCGAGAGCTCCGGGTCGAGGTCGGCATGCATCTGGATGTGGATGATCGGCCCCGAGGCGCGGGTTCGCAGCTGATGAACGCCGGTGAGCCTGGGGTCGGCGGTCATCAGGGCGACGATCCGGGCGCGCGCCTCGCGCGGCAGCTCCTCGTCCAAAAGCTCCCCGGAGGCGCGCCGGAAGACGTCGATGGCGCCCCAGAGCAGGATGGCCGCCACGGCCAGGCCCCCGAACGCGTCGAAACCGCCGATCCCGGCGAGGGCGCTGGCGCCGATGGCGGCCAGCGCGATCAGGTTCGAGGCGAGGTCGGCCAGATAATGCGCCCGGTCTCCGGTCACGGCGATCGAGCGGGTCTTGCGGAGCACCCAGGTCTGGGCCGTGACCAGGGCCAGCGTCAGCACGGTGGAAAAGGCCATGACCGCGACGCCGAGCACCGGGCGCTCGAGCCGGTGAGGCTCGACCAGATGGCGGACGGCTTCCTGGCCGATCAAGGCCGCCGAAGCGAAGACGAGCCCGGCCTGCATGAGGCTCGCGAAAGCCTCGGCCTTGCCGTGGCCGAACTGGTGCTGTGCGTCGGGAGGCGAGGCGGCGAACCGCACAGCCCAGAACGTCCCGAGCGCGGCCACCAGATCGAGACCGGAATCGGCGAACGAGGCCAGCACCGAGACCGAGCCGCTCGCCGCCCACACCCCGCCCTTCAGCGCGGTGAGCAGGGCCGCGGTCGCCACCGAGAAGGCCGTCACGCGCCGGGTGAGGCGGGCGCTCTCGTCGATCGGCAGTGCGAAAGCCGCTGGCATATCAATATTATAACGCCGGACGCGCCAGCCCCGTAGCGCGAACGACTCGCAAGGGATGTCAGGCGGCGGCCCTCGGGACCTCGCCGACGTAACGCGACTGCGGGCGGATGAGGCGGCCGGCGCGGAGCTGTTCGCGCGCGTGGGCGATCCAGCCCGCAACCCGGCCCATGGCGAAGACGCAGGTGAAGGCGCTGGGCGGGATCGCCAGCGCCTCGAGGAGGAGGGCGGTGTAGAACTCGACGTTGGTCTCCAAGGAGCGGTCCGGCTTGCGGTCCTTCAGAATGCCGAGCGCCGCCTGTTCGACGGCCTCGGCGAAGGCGAGGCGTCCGGGCAGGGCGTTCGAGCCCTCGATCAGGGTCCGCACCGCCCGCTTCAGCGCGTCGGCCCGGGGGTCGCGGACCCGGTAGATCCGGTGTCCGAAGCCCATCAGCCGGTCGCCGCGGTCGAGAGCCGCTTCGAGCCAGGCCCGGGCGTTGTCCGGGCGCCCGATGGCGTCCAGCATCTCGATCACCGGTCCGGGCGCGCCGCCGTGCAGCGGGCCCTTGAGGGCGCTGACCCCGGCCAGCACCGCGCTCGTCAGCCCCGCCCGGGTGGAGGCCACCACGCGGGCGGCGAAGGTCGAGGCGTTGAGGCCGTGGTCGCTCACGGTCACCAGATACGTGTCCAGGCCCCCCGCCTCGGCCGCCGCGGCCGGACGCCCGCGCAGCATCCGCAGGATGTCGGCGGCGTGGCCGAGCGCCGGGTCGGGGGCCAGCGGCGCCTCCCGGGCCTGGCGGCGAAGGACGGCGGTGGTGAAGACCGCCGGGGCGGCGATCAGCCGGAGCGCGGCGCCGAGATCCTCGCCGTCGGCGATCCGGGCGGTGAGCGCCCGCATGGCCTCGGTGGGCGTCAGGCGCTCCAGCGCCGCATCGATGGCGCGGGTCTCGGCGAACACTTCGGCGCGCGCCGCACCGAGCGCGGGACGCACGTCCTGCGGCAGGTCCGGGAAGAAGCCGCCAAGCAACAGGCGGACGACGGCCTCGTAGGAAACCCTGCCGGCCAGCGCGTCCAAGGAATGGCCCCGGATGGTGAGCCGGCCGACGGCGCCGTCGACCTCCGAGAGGATGGTTTCGGCGGCGACCACGCCCTCCAGTCCGTCAAGTGCGTCGATCAACGTATTCTCCCTTGAATAGCCGTATTTCCAATGCGACCCTCATCAAACTACGTCAATCTTGATCAACTAAATCAATCAACATGACCGATTGGATCGACCGTGAAGTGGCGCTTCAGCGCCTGGGGGTGCGGCCGCAGACCCTCTACGCTTATGTCAGCCGCGGCCGAGTTCGCGCCGAACCGGATCCCGCCGAGCCGCGCCGCAGCCGCTACCGGGCGAGCGACGTGGCCGCCCTGGCCGAACGCGGCGCCCGCGGGCGCAAGGCCGCCGACGTCGCCAGCGCCGCCATCGCCTGGGGCGAGCCGGTGCTGCCCTCGGCGATCACCGCCATCATCGATGGGCGGCTCTATTATCGCGGTCGGGATGCGGCGGACCTGGCCGAGAGCGAGACCTTCGAGCACGTCGCGCGCCTGCTTCGCGGCGGCCTCGGCGATCCGGCGGACGCGCCGCAACGTCCGCTCGCGGGCCCGACCGTGCAGGCCAGAATGTTCGCGGTCCTCGCGGCCCGGGCCGCCACCGCCCTGCCGATCACCGGACGGCCCGTCGCCGCCGTGGCCCAGGAAGGCGCCGAACTCCTCGACCTGATGGCCGCCGCCGCGGTCGGGGAGGAGGACGAGGGCCCCATCCACGAGCGGTTCGGCCGGGCCTGGAAGGCGCCCCGCGAGCGCTGGGACCTCATCCGTCGGGCCCTCGTCCTGCTTGCGGACCACGAGCTCAACCCCTCCGCTTTCGCCGCCCGCATCGCCGCCTCCACCGGCGCCTCGCTCGCCGCCTGCCTTCTGGCCGGTCTGGGCGCTCTTTCGGGGCCGCGCCACGGAGGGATGTCCGAACGAGTGGAGAGCTTCCTCGAGGCCGCCCAGCGGCGCGGGGCGGCCGGGGCGCTGGCGCGGTGGCCGCAGGCCTCCCAGCCGCCGGGCTTCGGACACCCCCTCTATCCGGACGGCGATCCGCGCGCCGCGGCCTTGCTCGCCGCCTTCGAGGCGCCGGCCCAGCTTCGGGAGGCGGCGGGCGCGATCGGCGCGGAGACGGGCCTTCGGCCCAACGTCGACTTCGCCCTCGCAGCCCTGCGCCGGACCCTGGCCTTGCCTCCCGAGGCGCCGTTCGCCCTGTTCGCCGCCGCCCGCTCGGCCGGCTGGGTCGCCCACGCGATGGAGCAGGCCCAGAGCGGGCGGCAGATCCGCCCCCGGGCCCGTTACGTCGGCCCGCCGCCGGCGGCCTTCGACAGATGAACGGCCGACAACGCCGCGCTCCGGCGCGGTTCAGGCGGCCCGGCGCATGGTCCGATCCTGACGGACGCCGTCATCGGCGCCCGAGCCAACTGGAGGAGAATGACCGTGAAGAAGATTCTGGTGACCGCCGCAGCCGGCCTGGCCCTGGTGGCCGCCCCCATGGCCGCCTCGGCCCATCCCTATCATCGCGGCGGCGACGCCGCCGGCGCGGCGGTGGCGGCGGGGCTCTTCGGCCTCGTCCTGGGCGCGGCCCTGGCGAGCAGCCACGACGACGGCCCCCGCTATGATTATCCGCCCGCCTACGGCTATGACCCCGCCTATCAGCCTGCCTACTATGGGCCGCACTGCTACTGGCGGACCGTGGCCCGCCCGGACGGCTGGGGCCGGGTCGAATACCGCCAGGTTCAGGTCTGCCGCTGATCGGGATCGCTCCCCCGGGAGCAGGCGGCGCCCCGGGGGGCTCGCGGCTGGATGGACATCGTTCGGCGATAGCCTGACACTGGCGATCCGCTACGAGGAACGCCAACCATGCCCCAGCTGCCCGCGAGCGCCCCCGACAACATCGCAGACGGGTTCGCGCAGATCTACACGGTGGTGAATCCGAGCCTCGACGACCTGAAGACCATGGTCTTCTTGCAGGCCTCCGCGCAGGTCTCCTATGCGGAGCTGGCCAAGACGACGCCCAACGAGGATGATCGAGGTGCTCGTGCAGGCCGAGGCGACCGGCGCGGCCCTTTACGAGACCTGGGCCAGTCACGCGGCCAGTCCGCAGGCCGCAGCGCTTCTGCGCCAGAACGCGCAGGACGAAGCGGGCAACCGCGAACGGGCGAAGCAGGCCCTGGCGCTGCTCGACGACTAGTGTGGTGGATTAGAAGTTCGCCCCATCGTGGCGGCGGGCGCTGTGGCGAACTTCTGATCCGTCAACCACACTAGAAACATATACTTGGATAGTGTCCTTATCGATTCCGAAGTTCGACCGGAGGCGCCGCTCACGCTAGCGAACTTCGGAATCGGGACACTAGCGCGGCGCCTTCGCTTGATCTCGGCCGGCAGGCCCGCGCTTGTCGTCGGTGGACATTGTTCGGCGGACGTCTGAAACTCGGGGGCGATCTCCTTCAAAAAGGACGCCCGACCCATGCCCCAGCTGCCCGCCGACGCCCCCGCCGACGCCGGGGCGGCCTTCGCGCGCATCAACGCCGTCGCGAATCCAAGCCTCGATGACTTGAAGACCATGGTCTACCTCGAAGCGTCCGGCCAGGTCTTCTATGGCGCGCTCGCCAAGGTTGCGCCCAACGAGGCGGTCCGGCGCATTCTGGAGGCGAACGGGCGCGAGGAGCTGGCCCACGCCCATCGGGTGGCCAAGGCGGTCAAGCTGCTTTCGGGCGAGGCGTTCGGCGTGCCGGCCGCCGCGGAGAACCCCTACGCGCAGGGCCCGTTCAACGCCAAGGCGGATCGCGCCATGTTCGAGAGGCTGGCGCAGGGCGAGGAGGAGGGCGCTAGTCTCTACGAGACCTGGGCCAGTCACGCCGCAGACCGGCAAGTGGCCCAGCTCCTGCTCCAGAACGCCAAGGAAGAAGCACGCCACGGCGAGCGAGCCAAGGAGGCGCTCGCCTTGCTCGACCGCTAGTGTCCCGATTCCGAAGTTCGCTAGCGTGAGCGGCGCCTCCGGTCGAACTTCGGAATCGATAAGGACAATAGCCAAACATATGTTTCTAGTGTGGTGAATTTGAAGTTCGCTCGATTGATGGGGCGGGCGCTGAAGCGAACTTGAAATTCGTAAACCACACTCGATTCAAAGCTTTGCTAGAGCGCGTTCCGCAAAAGTGGAACCGCTTTTGCGACGAGAACGCGCTCCAAGTCTTTGGATTCTAGAGCACGATTCAACGATCAGACGATTCCGTCTGATCGCATCGTGCTCTAGTGTCCTTGTGGAGTCCGAAGTTCGCTCGGCGCCCGTCACATCCACTGGCGAACTTCGGAACTCGGGGGCGCTAGGCCTGCGCAGGGAGCGTCAGGTCCGCGTACTGGCCGCCCTTGCGGAAGCGGTAGAGGTAGGTGGGGATGATCGGCTCGAGCGCCGTTGGGGCGAGGCCCAGGTCTGCAAGCCCTGAAGCGCCGGGCGCCACGACGTTGTCGGCGCGCAGCAGCGCCACCTGATCGCCGGTGAGCGGGGGAGGGAGGCCGAAACCGGCCGCCAGGTCTCCTGCCGCGCCGATCAGCCGGGCGATCGCCCACGGCACGGGCATGAGGAGGCGCGGCCGGCCGATCTCCTTGCAGGTGAGCTCCATGAGCTCGCGGAAGCTGTAGACCGTCGGCCCGCCGAGCTCGTAGGTCCGGCCGGCCGTGGCCGGGTTGGAGAGCGCCTCCCGGACCGCGGCGGCGACGTCGCCGACGAACACCGGCTGAAAGCGGGTGTGGCCGCCGCCGATCAGCGGCAGCGCCGGGCTCAGCGTCGCCAGGGTCGCGAACCGGTTGAAGAAATCATCCTCGGGGCCGAACACCACCGACGGTCTGAGGATCGTCGCGGCCGGCGCCGCTTCGCGGACCGAGGCCTCGCCGGCGGCCTTGGTGCGGGCGTACTTGGAGGGGGAGTTCGGGTCGGCTCCAAGCGCGGAGATCTGCACGAAGGCCCCGACGCCCGCCCGGGCGGCCGCTTCGGCGAGGTTGCGCGCGCCCATCGCATGCAGGCTCTGGAACTTTTGGCGACCGCTCTCGAACAGCACGCCGACGGCGTTCACGCAGGCCTCGGCGCCCTCCATCGCCCGCTCGACGGAGGCGGGGCTGCGCACGTTGGCCTGGACGATCTCGATCTGTCCCACGTCGCCCAGCAGCCGCAGGCGATAGGCTTCCCACGGCCGGCGCACAGCCACGCGCAGGCGCCAGCCCTTCTTGGCCAGGGCCCGGACGGTCTGGCGGCCGATGAAGCCGGAGCCGCCGAAGATGGTGACGAGACCGCGCATCAGGCCCTGGGCTGAGATGAGATCCTGGGGCTGCGATAGCCGAGCCGGCCCGGGCGCGCAACGCCGCAGCGCGGCAGCGGCCGGAGGCGGGCGCATTGACGGCCCGGGGCCGGCGCCCTATGCGTCCCCGCCTCGCGCCGACCCGGCGGTCGCGCGCGCCCAGGTGGCGGAATTGGTAGACGCGCTGGTTTCAGGTACCAGTGGTGAATAGCCGTGGAGGTTCGAGTCCTCTCCTGGGCACCAGGCATTTCCAGGGCGCCCCTCTTGCGGGCGCGCGCGCGGATCCTGGGCGGCGGAGCGCTCGAATCGCGGCTAAAGTCGCTGACCGGGCGCCCGCGTGCGTTGCTTGCGAGTGCTCGCCGGGCGTCTCTTTGACGGAGTAGTCGCGAGCGTGGCTAATCACCTCCATGAAGGCGACCTGCCGGAGGGCCTGTTCGCAGGCGCTTCGTCGATCGCCGTGGATTCGGAGACCATGGGCCTCGTCCTCGGACGCGACCCGCTCTGCGTCGTCCAGGTCTCCGCCGGCGACGGTGAGGCCCATGTCGTGCGGCTGGGCCGGCCCGCCTATGACGCGCCCAACCTGAAGCGCTTGCTGGCTGATCCGAAGATGCTGAAGATCTTTCACTTCGGCCGCTTTGATATCGCCATGTTCCTGCTGCATCTGAAGGTGCTGACCGGGCCGGTCTATTGCACCAAGATCGCCTCCAAGATCGCCCGCACCTACACCGATCGGCATGGGCTGAGGGACGTGGTCAAGGAGCTCTTGAATATCGACTTGTCCAAGGCCCAGCAGAGCTCGGACTGGGGAGCGGCGGTCCTGACGGCCGACCAGGTGTCCTACGCCGCCTCGGACGTGCTTTCCCTGCACGCCGTGAAGGCGCGTCTCGACGAGATGCTCGAGCGCGAGGGACGCATGGGGCTGGCCAAGGCCTGTTTCGACTTCCTCCCGCACCGGGCCGCCCTCGACGTCGCCGGATGGGCGGACCTCGACATCTTCGCGCACAGTTGAGGCCTTCCTTGAGCTTCACGGTCGTCAACCCTGGCCAGACGGCGGACAGATCGACGCTCTGGCGCCGAGCGCACGCCCACAGCCGGCTCGTCCGACTCCTCCGATGGTTGCTGCCGGCGACAATCTTCGCCATCGTCGGGGTGTTGGGCGGTTTTGTCGCCCTGGAGGCGATGCGGAACATCGCCGCCCGCCCTCGGGAGGTTCCCACCGAGATCCGCATGGTCAATCCGCATTTCCTCGGCCGCGACGACAAGGGGCGGGTCTTCGACCTTTCGGCCCGCCAGGCGACCCGCGACGACCACGACTTGCAGCAGGTGTTCCTGGCCCAGCCGGTGATGGTGATGAACGCAGTCGGTCGCGGTCAGACGCGGCTGACGGCCGACACCGGGGTCTTCCGGGAGGACAGCCGGATCCTGCGCCTCGCCGGCCACGTGCGTCTCGAGGACGCCAAGGGCGCGTCGGCCGCCACTGAACGGGCCGTCGTCGATACCCGGGCCGGCACGGTCGCCGGGTTCGGTCCCATCGCCGGCGCCAGCCCGAACGGGACGATCGAGGCGAAGGACTATTCGGTGACGGACAAGGGGGATCGGCTGGTTCTGCGCGGCGGCGTTCGCGCCCGCCTCAACGGCGGCGCCGCAGCCGCCATGGGCGGAGGGCCTCCATGAGCACCCATCTCACACGAGCCTTGCTGTTCGCCATCGGCCTTGGTCTCGCCGTCGGCCAGGCCGCCCGGGCCCAGGCGCCGGCGGGGCCGGCGCCGTCGAACGGCCCTATCGACATCACCGCCGATCAGGTCGAGGTGGTCAACTCCGAGTGCCGCTCGACCTGGACCGGCTCGGCCGAGGCCCTGCAGGGCGACACCCGGCTGCGGGCGCACGTGATCCGGACCTATTCCAAGCGCAAGGGCGCGGATGCGAACGGCCAGGCCGCCTGCGGCGCCACCGATCGGATCGAGGCCGACGACGATGTCTACTATGTCACCCCCACCCAGTCGGCCCGGGGCGACCATGCGGTCTACACCGCCGACGCCGGGATCGTGGTGATGACCGGCAACGTCATCGTCATCCAGGGCAAGGACGTGGTCACCGGCGACCGCCTGACCATCAAGACCGCCACCCACGAGGCGACCATGGCCGCGGCGAGCCCTGGGCCCGGCAAGGGCCGGCGCGTGCGAGCGGTGTTCTACCCGAGCCAATCGTCGCAGCGGGGGCCGACCATGCCCAGCTTCGGCGCGCCGGCCCCGGCGGCCCCGCCCTGAGTCCGGCCTGTGGCGCACCACCCTGAAATGGCCGACCCTGGTCCTGTCGCGGACGCCGACGCGCCGCTGCGCGAGCGGCGGATGACGATCCCGGCGCGCAAGGCGCCCGGCGCCGAGCCCGCCCGCGACGGATTGATGGCCGAGCGGGTCGGCAAGTCGTTCCGCGGCCGGCCGGTGGTTCGCGACGTGAGCATCGGCCTGCGGCGAGGCCAGGTGACAGGCCTCTTGGGCCCCAACGGGGCGGGCAAGACCACCTGCTTCTACATGATCACCGGTCTCGTTCCGGTGGACTACGGGGCCATCTACCTGGACGGCGAGGACATCACCGCCCTGCCCATGTACCAGCGCGCGCGCGCTGGTCTGGGC
>JAFBAO010000013.1 GCA_019247715.1 Caulobacteraceae bacterium | reverse complement strand
CGGGGCCGGCGCGGGGGCCGGGGCCGGGGCCGGAGCCGGGGCCGGCGTCGGGGAGGCCGGCGCGGACGGGGGCGCGGCCGGAGCCGCCCCCACGCCGTTCTCGCCCGTCCCGGTGAAGGCGACGGCGAGGGCGACGACGGTCACCAGGGCGAACCCGCCGCCCGCGACCATCAACGGGCGAAGGTCGGTTCTCGCGCCGGGTCGGGGCGGCTCGACGCGAAGCTTTGGCGGCGGGGGCGGTGGCTTTGGCGGCGCGGGCCGCGGCGGGGGCGGGCTCGGCGGCGGCGGGCTGGGCGGCGGCGCCGGTGGGGCGGCGACCACCGCGATCTCTTCGACCGGCGGGGCCGGCGGCGGGGGCGGCGGCGCGACCGGCTCGGGCTCGGGCGGCGGCGTACGTCCGGTGCGCTCAAGATTGCGCCGCACCGTGGCCACGAGATTGTCCATGTAGTGGTCGATGGGCGGGGGAAAGGCGTCCAGCCAGTGCACCCTGCCAAGATAGAAATGGAGCTCGGGGTTGAACTCCGCGTGAGCGATCCGGAACGGCACGATGGTGACGTTGGCGCTGGCCGCCAGGTCCACCTCGTTGTGGACCGCTGGCGACTTGTTCACGTTGTCGGAGAACACCAGCACCATGACGCTGGCCGCATGGATCGCCGCGGCGATCTGCTCGCCGTAGGGCTGGCCGGCGAACTGGTCTCGCGGGGCGATCCAGCAGCGGATGCCCTTGGCTTCCAGCCCGTGGCAGACCGCGTCGGCCGCCGGCTTGTCCAGCGAGCTGTAACTGATGAAGACGTCGTGGCCCATCGCCCCTCCAAGGCGATTCTCAGGGCTATCACATTCGAGACGCAAGCGGCAGGGCGCGGTCACGCCGGCCTGGACCGGTCCGGCGACTTCACCGTCGTCGAAGCGTCGGTGAGCGTTTAAGACCTGGACGTCGAAAGAGAGGACGACTCATGCGCGTAGCGATGATCGGGACGGGGTACGTGGGCCTGGTCTCGGGGGCCTGCTTCGCCGACTTCGGCCATGAGGTCTGCTGCATCGACAAGGACGCCGAGAAGATCCGCCGGCTGGAAGGCGGGACGCTGCCCATCTACGAGCCCGGCCTGGACGTGCTGGTGGCGCGCAACGTGGAGGCCGGCCGGCTGACCTTCGCCACCGGCTGCGACGGGGCGGTGGGGGCGGCCGACGCGGTGTTCATCGCCGTGGGCACCCCCTCGCGCCGCGGGGACGGCTACGCGGACCTCTCCTACGTCTACGCCGCGGCCGAGGAGATTGCGCCGCTGTTGGACGGCTTCACGGTGGTGGTGACCAAGTCGACGGTGCCGGTGGGCACGGGCGACGAGATCGAGGCGATCCTGCGCCGGGCGCGGCCGGACGCCGAGTTTGGGGTGGTCTCCAACCCGGAGTTCCTGCGCGAAGGGGCGGCGATCGAGGACTTCAAGCGGCCCGACCGGGTGGTGGTGGGCCTCGAGGACGAGCGGGCGCGGGCGGTGATGGCCGAGCTCTACCGGCCGCTCAACCTCAACGAGACGCCGATGCTCTACACCGACCGGCGGACCAGCGAGCTCACCAAGTACGCGGCCAACGCCTTCCTGGCCATGAAGATCACCTTCATCAACGAGATGGCCAACCTCTGCGAGGCGGTGGGGGCGGACGTCCAGTCGGTGGCGCGCGGCATCGGCCTCGACAAGCGGATTGGATCCAAGTTCCTGCACGCCGGCCCCGGCTACGGCGGCTCCTGCTTTCCCAAGGACACCCTCGCCCTCATCCGCACCGCCCGGGACGCCGGCGCGCCGGCCTCGCTGGTGGAGACCACCCAGGCGGTCAACGACAGGCGCAAGAAGACCATGGCCGAGAAGGTCGCCGCGGCCTTCGAAGGCGGCGTCAAGGGCAAGACCATCGGGGTGCTCGGGCTCACCTTCAAGCCCAACACCGACGACATGCGCGACGCCCCCTCGCTGGAGATCGTCCCGGCCCTGCAGGCCATGGGGGCGCGCATCCAGGCCTACGACCCGGCCGCCCACGAGGCGCGCCAACTGCTGGCTGGGGTGGCGTTCAAGTCCGGCCCCTACGAGGCCCTGGAAGGCGCGGACGGGGCGGTGATCATCACCGAGTGGGATGAGTTCCGGGCCCTCGACCTCGACCGGGTGAAGGCCCTGATGCGCCAGCCGCTGGTGGTGGACCTGCGCAACATCTACCGCCTCGACGAGATGCGCCCTGGCGGCTTCACCTACGTGAGCATCGGCCGCGCCGAAGTCCGCCCGAAGCGCCGCCCGAGGGTGGCGCACGGGGGATGAGGGGGCGGGTCGGCTTTGCGGCCTCGAGCGCGCTGACGTAGTTCGACCTGACCCGGACCTTGGGTGCGCAGCAGTTAATCTATTCTGGGTCGTGACAACAAACGCATATCTTGTTGCCATCAGGGTCGCGGACGTACGCGCCGTAGTAGTTCGGGTGATATTCGGGTCTGAGCCCCGGAGCGCCGTCGTCAACCGCGCCCTTCGCGAGCGCCGTCGCGTGAAATCGATCGACAGCTTCCCGATTGGGGGCAAGAAGCGCTACCATCTGCCCATTACCCGGGTTGGCGGGCGCTCCGTCATAGGGTTGGCCTATAAGGATGAGAGGGCGATCGTAACCCATCGGCCGCCAGCCCGCCCATGGCCGTTCCCGTTCAACGAACTTGAGGCGCCAACCCAGTTCGACCAGCACAGCGGCATAGAATTCCAGCGCCCGATCGAATTCGCGAACGCCTATGTGAACGTGCGACAGCATTGAGCGCCTCCCGACCTCCATCATAACTGAGGTTTGAAGAAGGATCGCTCCCGACGCCACGGGGCGTCGCCCTGAAGACCTGCGGCCTAGACGTTCAGGCGGGCTCGGCGAGCTTGGAGAGCTCGGCCCTCAAGCGTCGGGTGAGGCCCGTGGCGTCGGCCATCGAGCGCAGCACGTCGTTGAGGTGCGTGCAGCCCATGGTGCCGGGCAGCACCTCCACCACCTTCAGCCGGAAGCTGGTGAGGTCGGCCCCGACCATCAGCGAGGCGTTCGGGGTGGCGCCGGGGCACTCCCGGAACGGCAGGACCCGCGGATCGACCTGGATCGACAGCAGCTCGAAGGTCTCCGGGTCGGCGAGCGCGTGGACCCGGTATTCGTGGATGGCGATGCGGTTGGGGCCGCCGGCCGGGTTGGTGGCGCTGTCCTGAAAGCCGATGTCGAGCTTGACGAAGTCGCCGTCGAACCAGGCGTCGATCCGCCGGGCCCGGCGCATGCCCACGCCCTCGGCCTGGGGAGTGAACTCGTGCCAGCCCGCAGGGTCCTCGGGATGGGGCAGGGGAGGAACGAGGGCGAAGCTCTGGTCCCTCTGCGGCCCGCCGTCGCTGGTGAGGGCCGAGGAGCCGGGGCGAAAGCCCGAGCAGATCCCCTCCATCCGGCGCGGGCCCATGGCTTCGGCGCCGGCCGCCGCGGCCGCTTCGCGCATGCGGGTCGTCCAGTCGGTGATCCACCGCGACCAGGCCCAGTTCGCCACCAGGCTGGCGCCGGAGAAGTCGTCGAGGATCAGGTTCAGCGGCGTCGTGCCGCTCTGTTCGTCCGGCATCAGCCGGGTGATTTCGCCCCGCAGGTGGCCGCCGCCGCGGGCCCCGACGAACTGCTGGGCGTCGTCGTTGCGCCGGCTGGTCGAGATGGTTTCGATCTGCCGGGCCGGGGTGGAGAGGATGTCCATGGAATCCTCCGCCAGCACCTGGGCGGCGCCGCCCGGCGAAGTGAAGAGATCGCGCGCCCGCCCGCGCATGCGCATGGGCTTGCCCATCCCCTCCGGCCACCCGGTGTCGATGGTGGAGGTGCGGCGGATGGAGCCCGGCCGCCTCAGCGGTGACGGACCCCCTGGGTTGTTCGGGGCCTTGCGGGCGGCATACGCCATGGGCGACTCCTAGCGTCCGCCGTGGCGCGTACCTGGGCGGCGACGCTGAACTCGGCGGCAGACGGCGACAGATCGGGCCTCATCATTGCGCGAAGCCGGGCGCGCAGCGCAAGCGCCTGCTCTTGCGTCGCAGGCTTGGTCGTCACAATTGGGGGATGATTGAAGGGGCCCTGGGCCCGATCTGCACGAGGAGGGGACGTTGGCGCAGACCGTAGGGAGGGTGACCCGGGACCAGGCGGAGCAGGCGGTCCGCACGCTGATCGCGTGGACGGGCGACGACCCCGATCGCGAGGGGCTCAAGGAGACCCCGGACCGGGTGGTCCGCGCCTACGAGGAGCTGTTCTCCGGCTATGGCGCCGATCCGCGCGAGTATCTGCAGCGGACCTTCGAGGAGGTGGGCGGCTACGACGAGCTGGTGGTCCTGGCCAACATCCGGGTGGTGAGCTTCTGCGAGCACCACATGCTCCCGTTCCTCGGGCGCGCGCACGTGGGTTACCTGCCCCGCAACCGGGTGGTGGGGATCTCCAAGCTGGCGCGGGTGGTGAACGGCTTCGCGCGGCGCCTGCAGATCCAGGAGAAGCTGACCGCTCAGATCGCCGAGGCGATCCAGGAGATCCTGCAGCCCAAGGGCGTCGGCGTCATGATCGAGTCCGAGCACAGCTGCATGACCATGCGCGGGGTGAACACCCCCGGCTCGACGCTGACCACCAGCACCCTGCTGGGCGAGCTCCGGGACGACCCGCGCACCCGGCAGGAATTCCTGCGGCTGGTGGGCAACCACCGGGAATAGGGGATCATCAGGGCCGTCAGACCGTTTGAGCCGGTGACGACGGCGCCGGAGCGGCCATGGCCAGAGCGAAACTCGCCCGCTACCGAGAGATGCGGGACTTCGGCAAGACCGCCGAGCCCTCCGGCGAGGCGAGCAAGGTCGTGGCCTCCGATCAGTTCCGCTTCGTGGTCCAGAAGCATGCGGCGACGCGGCTGCACTTCGACCTCAGGCTCGAGTACGACGGCGTCTTCAAGTCCTGGGCGGTGACCAAGGGGCCGTCCCTCGATCCCCACGACCGCCGCCTCGCGGTGGAGGTGGAGGACCACCCGCTCGACTACGGGGACTTCGAGGGCGTCATCCCGAAGGGCCAGTACGGCGGCGGGGCGGTGCAGCTCTGGGACCGCGGCTACTGGGCGCCGGAACGCGGCTTCGAGGACGTCGATGCGGCGCTGAAGAAGGGCGAGCTGAAGTTCGTCATGGAGGGCGAGCGGCTGCATGGCGGCTGGGTGCTGGTGCGGCTGCGCCCCGACGCGGGCTCAAAGCGGAACAACTGGCTGCTGATCAAGCACCGCGATCCGGCGGCGATCGATGCGGGCGGCGCGGCCGTGGCCGCGCTGGACAAGTCGGTGGCCTCCGGCCGGACGATGGACGAGATCGCCGCCGGCAAGGGCAGGGCGGCGCGGCCGTTCATGACCAGAGCGGCGACGGCTCCGGATGCAGTCTGGCAGAGCTACGAGAACGCCGCGTCCACAGCCGCCGCCGCGCCCGCCGCGACGCGGCCGTCCAAGGCCGCCACATCCCGCAAGTCCGGCAAGGCCGCCGCGCGCAGCGCATCGCCGATGCCGAAGTTCGTCGAGCCGCAGCTGTGCAAGCTCTCCTCGACCCCGCCGCGGGGGACCGGGTGGGGACACGAGATCAAGTTCGACGGCTACCGGATGCAGCTGCGGACCGAGGCGGGCCGCGCCACCCTGCTGACCCGCAAGGGCCTCGACTGGTCCGCCAAGTTCCCCGCCATCGTGGAGGCCGGGGCAGGGCTGCCGGACAGCATCGTCGATGGCGAAGTGGTCGCTCTGGACCACACCGGCGCGCCCAATTTCGCCGCCCTGCAGGCGGCCATCGCCGAGCAGAAGACGGACGCCCTGGTGTTCTTCGTCTTCGATCTGCTGTTCCTGGAAGGCGAGGACCTGCGCGCCCTGCCGCTCAAGGAGCGCAAGGCGCGGCTGCGGGCGGTAATCGAAAACCTGGCGGCGCCCAACATCCGCTATGTCGAGCACCTCACCGATCCGGGCGAGGCCGTGCTGCGGTCGGCCTGCCGGATGGACCTGGAGGGGATCATCTCCAAGCGGCTGGACGCGCCCTACCGGTCGGGGCGCGGGGACGCCTGGATCAAGTCGAAGTGCCGCCAGGGCCACGAGGTGGTGATCGGCGGCTGGACCACCACCGGCGAGGCCTTCCGCTCGCTGATCGCCGGGGTTTTCGAGGGCGGCCAGCTGATCCATGTCGGCCGGATCGGGACCGGGTTCGGGCGCGACAAGCTTGCGGCGCTGCTGCCGAAGCTGCGGGCGCTGGAGACCGACAAGAGCCCGTTCGGCGGCAAGGACGCGCCGCGGAGGGGCGCCGGCGTCCGCTGGGTCCGACCCGAGCTCGTCGCCGAGATCGAGTACGCGGGCTTCACCGCCGACGGCTCGATCCGGCAAGCGGCCTACAAGGGCCTGCGCGAGGACAAGCCGGCGGCCGAGGTGCAGGCGGAGAGCCCGGCCCCGGCCGTGGCGCTGGCCTCGCCGGCCGCCGCGCCGCCACAGCCAGCGCCCGCGCGGATCGTTTCGGCGAAAGGCGCCTCGGTGGTCCAGGGCGTCACCATCTCCAACGCCGACAAGCCGCTCTGGGCCGACGGCGGCGACGGGCGGCAGGCGACCAAGCTCGACCTAGCCCGCTACTACGAGGCCGCCAGCGAGTGGATCATTCGCCACATCCGCGGCCGCCCCTGCTCGATCATCCGCATGCCCGATGGGATCGAGGGCGAGCGGTTCTTCCAGCGCCACGCGTCCAAGGGCGCCTCCTCGCTGTTCAGCGAGGTGCAGGTGTTCGGCGACCAGAAGCCCTACCTGCAGATCGACCGGCCCGAGGCGCTGATCGCGGCCGCCCAGATCGCCGCGGTCGAGTTGCATCCCTGGAACTGCGAGCCCTTCAAGCCCGAGCAGCCGGGGCGGCTGGTGTTCGACCTCGATCCGGCGCCCGACCTTGCCTTCGACACGGTGATCGAGGCGGCCCGGGAGATGCGCGACCGGCTGGAGGATCTGGGCCTCGTCAGCTTCTGCAAGACCACCGGCGGCAAGGGACTGCACGTGGTCACGCCGATCAGCGCCGAGGGCGTCGACTGGCCGACCGCCAAGGCCTTCGCCCGCGACGTCTGCAAGGCCATGGCGGCCGACGCCCCGGACCGGTTCCTGATCAACATGGCCAAGAAGCAACGGGAAGGACGGATCTTCCTCGACTATCTTCGCAACGACCGGATGGCGACCGCGGTCGCGCCCCTCTCGCCGCGCGGCCGGCCGGGCGCGCCGGTCTCCATGCCGCTAACCTGGCGCCAGGTGAAGCGCGGCCTCGACCCGGCCCGGTACTCGCTTCGCACCGCCCCCGATCTGCTTCCCAAGCTCAGCGCCTGGGCGGACTACGGCGAGGCCGAGCGTCCGCTCGCCGAGGCCATCAGACGGCTGGGCAAGGTGTAAGCTCGAGATTCAATAGGTTCGGAGCGATTTCTGATCTTGGGAGCGATCCACTTCGGCGGAAGGGTAAGCTCTGATAAACCGCCCGGCAGCACCCAAGGAGGCCGGTTCGAGATGAGCGACAAGACCGCGGCCGCCATTGTCGACGCCAACCGTCAATGGCTGATCGAGCACCGAAAGACCTATCTTTCCTCGGGCGGCGTGCGCGGTCACATCACCGACATCTCGCACGTGCGCGGCCATGCCTTCACCACCAATTGCCTGATCAAATACAGGGGCCGCAAGAGCGGGAAGACCTATGTGACCCCGCTCATCTACGGCGATATCGGCGGCGAGGTGGTCGTCGTCGGATCGCGTGGCGGCGCCGATCGTCACCCGGTCTGGTACCTCAACATCCTTGCCTGTACGGAGCTGGAGTTCCAGATCGCCACGGAAGCCTTTCGCGCCACCTGGCGGGAGCCGGCGGGCGCCGAGCGGGAGAAGGTCTGGGCCTTCATGGTCGACATCTATCCCGCCTACGCCGAGTACCAGCGCGCCACGCCGCGCCAGATCCCGCTCGTCATGATGAAGGCGATCGCACCGGCCGAGGTCTTCAAGGAATCCGACGTCACCGGCCAGGATCGCTTCGCGTAGGCAAGTCGACCCCAGCGCGCAGGAAGGCGAGCACCGCGGCCTCCTCCGGGCGGAGCTGGCCGTCATCCGTTTCCGCCCCGACCTCGAGCGAGAGGCCGCCGTCGAGGTAGGCGGCCACGACCTGCGGATGGCAGTAGCACTTGCGGCAGATGGCCGGAGTGTTGCCGAGCCGGGTCGACACCCGCTCGATGGCCCGGGTGACGTTCTTCTTGGCGAAGCTCTTGCGGGGCTCGGCGCCGATTTCCAACAGCGCCATGGCCGCGAGCACGGTGCCGTTCCAGGTGCGGAAGTCCTTGGCGGTGACGTCCTCCCCGGTGATCTCCCTCAGGTAGGCGTTGACGTCGGCGGAGGTGACCGCGTGGGGCGTCCCGTCCGCATCGAGGTACTGGAAGAGATGCTGGCCGGGCAGCTCCTGGCAGGTCTTGACGATCTTGGCGACGCGACGGTCGCGGATGTCGAGATTCCAGACCTTGCCGCCCTTGCCCTTGAAGTGGAACTTGAGCCGGGCGCCCTCGACCTCGGCGTGCCGGCCCTTTTCCAGGGTGGTGAGGCCGAAGCTCTGGTTCTCCCTGGCGTATTCGCGGTTGCCCACCCGGATCATGGTGGTCTCCAGGAGGTGGACCACCGTCGCCAGCACCCGAGGGCGCCCGAGGCCGGGGCCCGCCATGTCGGCGGCGACCCGCGCGCGCAGCCGCGGCAGCGCCTCGGCGAAGGCCAGCATGTGCTCGTACTTGACGCTTTCGCGGAACGCCCGGAACTTCGCGTGGTAGCGGTATTGGCGCCGACCCTTGTCGTCGAAGCCCATCGCCTGGATGTGGCCGTTCGGGTCCGGGCAGATCCAGACGCCTTTCCACGCGGGAGGCACGGCCAGGGCCCGGATCCGCGCCAGAGTCTGTTTGTCGGTCACCCGCTTTCCCTGCGGATCGCGGTAGGTGAACCCCTTGCCGGCGCGCCGGCGACTGACGCCCGCGCTGTCCGGCGATGCGTAGGTGAGGCCGGCTTCCTCGGCCGCCGCCTTGGCTTCCCCACGCTCAGAAGGTTCGCCCGAGATGTCCGGCGTCTTCGGGTTCGCGACGCAGTCCCTCGACGCCGGATCGAGGCTCGCAAGATTTCTCTCGTACATGCCGCTCACAAGTTGGCCGGGCCTCCGCCGGTTCCACCCACAGGGAACCGGCTCGCGATCTTCCGGTTCAGCCAGCGATGATCGAGGCGCGCCCGATGGAGGCCCGGTCCGCGCCGGCCCTGCCGGACGGCCCCGGATGGTGGTTCGAGCCCAAGTGGGACGGCTTTCGGTGCCTGGCCTTCAAGGAGGACGGCGCCGTCGAGCTGCGGGCGAAGTCGGGCAAGCCGCTGGGCCGCTATTTTCCCGAGGTCGTCGACCGGCTGGCGGCGGTGGCGGCCAAGCGCTTCGTCGTGGATGGAGAGCTGCTGATCGCGGTGGCCGGCGGCTTCTCGTTCGATGCGCTGCAGATGCGGCTGCATCCGGCCGATAGCCGCGTCCGCCGGCTATCGCGCGAGACGCCGGCCCTGCTGGTGCTCTTCGACATGCTGCTCGGCCCCGCCGGCGAGGATCTGAGGCCGGCGCCATTCAGGTCCCGGCGGGCCGCCCTCGTGGCTTTCGTGCGCAGCCTCGGCGACGCCGCCATGCCTCTCACCGAAGGAACCGAAGATCGCGCCAAGGCCCAGGCCTGGCTCGACGACCGGCGGAGGGAGGGGGTGATCGCCAAGCGGCTGGACGGCCGTACCTCGAGGGCGAGCGGGCGATGGTGAAGGTCAAGCGCGCCCGGACCGCCGACTGCGTGGTGGGCGGCTTCAGAGGAGGGCGCGACGGAACGCCGGTGGCCTCGCTGCTGCTCGGGCTCTACAATACGCAGGGTCTGCTGGACCACGTGGGGTTCGCCTCGGGTCTCGCGGCGGTGGACCGCGCCGACCTGACGCAGCGGGTGATGGGGCTGCGCGGCGGGCCCGGCTTCACCGGCGCCGCGCCCGGGGGGCCGAGCCGCTGGTCGTCGGACGAGCGCTCGAGCGCCTGGACGCCGTTGCGGCCCGAGCTGGTGGTGGAGGTGGCCTACGATCACGCGTCCGGGGGGAGGTTCCGACACGGCGTGCGCCTGGTCCGCCTGCGGCCCGACAAGTCGCCGCGCCAGTGCGGCATGGAGCAGCTGGCCCAGTGACCAGGCGAAGGCGTTGAGATGCTGTTGAGGGCCGGCGAGACCTGCTGGCGAGTGGAGCGCGCCGATCGGGCCGCCCTGATCGTGGACATGGCGGACTATTACCTCGCGGCCCGCCAGGCGTTCCTCAAGGCGCGTTCGACCATCCACCTGCTGAACTGGGCCTTCGACCCCGACACCCCCTTCGCCCCCGCCGCCGGCGGCCCCGCGCCGGCGGAGGAGCGTTTCGGTCCCTTCCTGAGGCGCCTCGCCGAGCAGCGGCCGGAGCTCGACGTGCGCATCCTCTGCTGGAAATCTGCGCTGCCGATCGCCGCCACCCAGAGATTCTTCCCCCACCGCGCCAAGCAATGCTTCGAGGGCTCGCCGGTGCGCTTTCTGCTCGACGCCACCGTGCCGCTCGGCGCATGCCATCACCAGAAGATGATCATCGTCGACGACCGGCTGGCCTTCTGCGGCGGAGCGGACATCGCGCCCGACCGGTGGGACACCGCCGAGCACCTCGACGACGATCCGCGCCGCCGGAGCCTGGGCTGGCGACATCGGCCCTATGTATCGCGGCATGAGGTGATGGGCCTCGTGGAGGGCCCGCCGGCCGCAGCCCTGGGCGAGCTCTTCCGTGAGCGCTGGCGGCGAGCGGCGGGCGAGCTTCCTCCGGCGGTCGCTGCGGGGGCGGCCGAGCTGTGGCCCTCGGCGATCCCCCCGCAGCTCGGGGCCATCGACGCCGGCGTTTCGCGCACCCAGCCCGGATGGCGCGACGAGGTAGAGGCGCGCGAGTGCGAGGCCCTGCACGTGGCGGCGATCGCGGCGGCGCGGCGGTGTGTGTACCTCGAGAACCAGTATTTCACCTCGCCGCTGATCGCCGACGTCCTGGCCGCGCGGCTCGTGGAGCCGGATGGACCCGAGGTGATCCTGATCGGCGCCGAACATTCCCCGAGCTGGTTCGACCGGGTCACCATGGACCGCACGCGCTCGGTGTTCCTGAAGCGGCTGCGGGCGAGCGACATCCACGGGCGGCTGCACGCCTACACGCCCACCACCGCTAGGGGGCGGCCGATGATCGTCCACGCCAAGCTCTCGATCATCGACGACGGCCTGCTGAGGATCGGCTCGGCCAATCTCAACAACCGTTCGGGCGGCTTCGACACCGAGTGCGACCTGAGCTTCGAGGCCGATCCCGCCGATGAGGCCTCGCACAAGATCATCGCGGGGCTCAGGAGCCGGCTGGTGGCCCACTGGCTGGGGCTGCCGGTCCGCGCCGTCGAGCAGGCGCTGGCGGCCACCGGGGCGCTGGGCCTGGCGATCGAGCGGTTGCGCCAGGGCGGCCAGACGCGGTTGAAGCCGCTGTCGCCCAAGCCGCTGGGGCCGCTGGCCGCCTTCATCGCCTCCTATCACCTGGGCGATCCCATCGGCGCGCCCGACTCCTGGAAGCCCTGGGAGCGCAAGCCGGCCCTCGAGAACCGCAGGCTGGCGGCGGCTCAGGCGATGCGGGACCTGGCGATGGCGGGAGACGGCGCGCCGACGCCGGAGCGTCCGGCCGCCGCCTCGGGCGCGTCGGGCTAGGTGTTCCGCATCCTCACCTACAACGTCCACCGGTGCGTCGGGACCGACCGCCGGCTCGACGTCGACCGGGTGGCCGCGGTGATCGCCGCCCAGGAGCCGGACATCGTCGCCCTGCAGGAGGTGGACGTGGGGCGCGCCCGCACCGGCGGCGTCGACCAGGCGGTGGCCATCGCCGAGCGGCTCGGCATGTCGTCGCGCTTCAACGCCACCATCCGGGTCGAGGAGGAGGCCTACGGCGACGCCCTGCTCACCGCCTTGCCCGAGCGGCTGGTCAAGGCAGCCCCGTTGCCGGGCTATCGGCGGCTTCCGCAATTGGAGCCGCGTGGCGCGCTCTGGGTGGCGGTCAAGCTCGGCCAGGCCGAGCTGCAGGTGATCAACACCCACCTCGGCCTCGTGCCCCGCGAGCAGCAGCTGCAGGCCCAGGCCCTGGTCGGGCACGAATGGCTCGCCCACCCCGAGCACCGCCATCCGACCATCCTGCTGGGCGATTTCAACGCCGGGGTGAGGACGGCCGTCTACCGGTCCTTCGTCCACCGGCTCCAGGACGCCCGGCGCGCCGCCGAGCATCGGCCGCGGGCCGCGACCTTTCCCTCGCGGATGCCGTTCGGGCGGATCGACCACGTGTTCGTCAGCGAGGGTGTCCGGGTCCGCTCCGTTTACGTCCCGGACGACCGGCTGGCGCGCAAGGCCTCGGACCACCTGCCGCTGGTGGTCGACTTCGATCTCGAGCCGGGCGGCTGAGCCTCGTAGCTTTCTAGGGTGGTGAATTTGAAGTTCGCTTCAGCCGGCCCATCCCCTGGCGAACTTCGGACTCGGGACGCTAGCCGGACGACGGCGCGGCAGGGGCGGCCGGGGCGGAGATATCCGGCGCGCGCACGTTGATGTCGACGTGTTTGCTTCCCCCGATTCCGCCGCCGTTCAGGACCAGGAATCCGATCACCAGGACCGCCACCAGCAATCCGCCCACGATTACCCCCAGCCCGGCGCCGCCGCCAGAATTGTCGGCCATGAGCATCACCCTCTTGTTACGTCTCGTCCGACTGGAAATGATCGGACGCCTGCGCTGGTTCCTGAACGCCGCCGCGGCGGGACTGCAACCGCCGGCCCCGCGGGCGGTTTAATCTTCCGAGGAAGGCCCGAAGATGCTGGCCGCCGAGAACCTGACCCTCCAGCCCGAGCCGCCGCCCGGGGCGCGGGCGGACTGGACCATCGACCAGGCCTGGGACGACTATACGGAAGCCGAGCACGCGGTCTGGGACCGGCTCTTCGCCCGCCAGTCGGCGCTGCTTCCGGACCGGGCGAGTCCGAGGTTCCTGGCCGGTCTCGAGGTGCTTAAGCTCGGCCGGCCGGGCGTTCCGCGTTTCGAGGCGCTCTCGGAGCGGCTCGCGGGGCTGACCGGCTGGTCGGTGGTCGCCGTGCCGGGCCTGGTGCCGGACGCGGTCTTCTTCGACCATCTGGCGCAGCGCCGGTTTGTGGCCGGCCGGTTCATCCGGCGGCCCGACCAGCTCGACTACCTTCAGGAGCCGGACGTCTTCCACGACCTCTTCGGCCACGTCCCGCTGCTCGCCGACCCCGAGTTCGCCGACTACCTGCAGGCCTACGGCGAAGGCGGCTTGCGCTCGCTCTCCCTGGGCGCGCTGCACCGGCTCGCCCGCCTTTACTGGAGGACGGTGGAGTTCGGGCTGGTGAGCGAGCCGGAGGGCCTGCGGATCTATGGCGCCGGCATCCTTTCCAGCCACGGCGAGGCGCTCTATGCCCTGGAGGATCCCGCGCCGGCGCGGATCGCCTTCGACCTTCGCCGGGTGATGCGCACCCGCTACCGGATCGACGACTTCCAGCAGGTCTATTTCGTCATCCACAGCTTCGAGGATCTGCTCCGACAGACGATCGAGACCGATTTCGCGCCCCTTTACGTCGAGCTGGAGGGCCTGCCGGACATCGCGCCCGACACGCTCGCGCCGGGCGACCGGCTCGTCGAAGCAGGCTGAAGGCATCCATAGCCGCGCCACGCGCGTTCAATCCGGCCACGGTCGATGGGACGGACGGACGAATGGCGAGGCGCGGATTGCTTTGGATGGCCGCTCTGGCGGCGCTGGCGGCGGCGGGATGCGGACGGGGGCAGCAGGCGGCGGCGCCGCCCCGCGCCCCGCCGCCGGACCCGGTGAGCGCCCGGGTGCAGGCGATCAACGGCGCCGAGCTTGCCGGCGCGATCTTGCCGCCGACGCCGGCGGCGACCACGCCGGGCCTCTTCCAGCCAGACCCGGTGGTGGTGAAGGCCGAGGTGCTGCTGGCGCGGGCGCACGCCTCGCCAGGAGTGATCGACGGGGTCGCCGGGACCAACCTCCGACGGGCGATCCTCGCCTTCGAGGCGATGGTCGGGCTGCCGGCCGACGGCCAGCTCACCGAGACGGTCTGGGCCCGGCTCAAGGCGCCAGCGTCGCCCCCGGAATTCGCCGTCTACACCGAGAGCGCCGCCGACGTCGCCGGGCCCTTCTATCCGGACGTCGGCGAGAATTTCGTGGCGGCGGCGAAGCTGCGGGCGCTCGGCTATTCGAGCCCCGAGGAGGCGATCGCGGCCCGCTTCCACATGTCGGAGGCGTTGCTGGAGGCCCTGAATCCGGGCGCCGACTTCAAGGCCGCCGGAACCCGCCTGGCGGTGGCCCAGCCCGAGGTTCCGGCCTTGCCGCCCGTCGACCACGTCCAGGTGGACAAGGCGCAGGCTTCGCTGCGCGCCTACGACGCGCAGGGCGCGATGGTGGGCAGCTTCCCCGCGACCGTGGGGTCGGTGGAGCGCCCCTCGCCGCGCGGGGTCCACAAGGTGGTCGGCGTCTCCCTGGATCCGGTCTATGTCTACGATCCCGCGAAGCTCACCTGGGGTCCGAAGGGCCACGGCAAGCTGACCATCAGGCCGGGCCCCAACAATCCGGTGGGCCTCGTCTGGATCGCGCTCAACGCGCCCGGCTACGGGATCCACGGCTCGCCGCGCCCGGACAAGATCGGCAAGACCGCCAGCCATGGCTGCGTCAGGCTCACCAACTGGGACGCCCTGCTGCTCTCGTCGGCGCTGAAGCCGGGTACGCCCGTGGTGTTCGTCCATCAGCGGGGCGGCGCGGCGGCGCCCGGCGGTTAGGACGGCGCCGCCTCGGGGCTCGTCCAGTCGAGGTCGGTCAGCTTGCGGACCTCGTCGGAGCGCCGGCGCGCCTCGGCGCCGGCTTCGCGCCAGGCCTCCGCGGCGCCGTCCCCCTTCGCCGCCAGCTTGTCGGCCATCTCGTCGCAAAGCGCGACCCGCTCCTTCAAGGTGCGCAGGGCGACGGAAAGGTCCTGTTCAAGGACTTCGAGCTGGGCCGCGGCCAGCACCTCCGCGGTCATCACGTGACCGATGTGGCACCGGAAGCGGGTCAGGGATCCTTGCGTTTCCTGACGCATCGCGCCGCCGCATTCCGGGCAGGTCTGAGCGGTGGGCTCGGTGAAACGCTGAGCTGTCTTGGCCATCGCAGACGCTCCAACTTCAATCTTTTCGCGCGGTCGGACCTCCTGGCGTTCGAGGTCGATCAGCAACCGGGGAATCTCCGACACCGGCAGCCGATAGTCGACCGGTACGTTGTCCAGCGCGCTCTTGGGCATCGAGGGCGCCTCGGCCTCGGCGGGGTCCTGCACGATCGCCAGGCCGCCGCGGCGCTTGATCTCGTAGAGGCCGGAGGTTCCGTCGTTGAGCGCGCCGCTCAGCACCACGCCCACCACCGCCGGGCCCCACCATTCGGCGGCGGTTCGAAACAGCGGATCGATCGCGGGGCGCGCCCAGTTCTCGCGCGGCCCGTGGCTGAGCTCCAGGCGACCGCGCGCCACCAGCAAATGGCGGTCGGGCGGGGCGACATAGATGCGGCCCGGGAGGATGGGCTCCCCGTCCTTCGCGTGCGAGGCGGGCAACCCCGCCAGGTCGTTCAGGATCGACGGCAGGATGCTTTCGGACGCGCCGACGTGCAGGACCATCAAGACCGGCGCGGTGAAGCCCCGCGGCAGGCCCGCCGCCAACCGCCGAAGCGCCTGGACGCCGCCTTGCGAAGCGCCTGCGACGATGATGCGGTTCATGGCGGGCCTCCAGGCCCCCTGGCTAAAGGCGCAGGCGCACGGTTGGTTCGATCCGCCGCGCCGATTCCCCCACAGGCTGGGCCGGACTTGCTTCCCCGAGGGGCCGGAGTTCAAATAGCCCGCGACGGCGCATTCTCAGCGGTGACCGACGGCAGCACAGGGACGACGCGATGGCGCGCGCAGCACGCCCAGGCCGGAACGGCGGGAGCAGGAAGACGCCGCCGCCCGATCCTGCGGTGACGGTCGTGGGTGTCGGCGCCTCCGCGGGCGGCGTGAACGCGCTGCAGGCGTTCTTCGAGGCGCTGCCCCCCGATCCCGGCGCCGCCTTCGTGGTGATCGTCCATCTCGATCCGCAGGCGCGCAGCGAGCTGCCGGAGATCCTCGCCGCCCGCGCCAAGATGCCGGTCACACAAGTCACCGAGACGACCAAGCTCAGCGCGAACTGCATCTACGTCATACCGCCCGATCGCCAGCTGCGGATTTCGGACGAGGAGATCTCCGCCGAGCCGTTCCGCGAGCCCCGCGGCCAGCGGGCGCCCATCGACCTCTTCTTCCGCTCGCTCGCCGACCAGCACCGGGACGGCTTCGCGGTGATCCTGACGGGCGCCGGCTCGGACGGCGCCGTGGGTGTGAAGGCGGTCAAGGAGGGGGGCGGGATCATCCTGGTCCAGGACCCGGACGAGGCCGAGTACCCGTCCATGCCCCGCAGCGCGATCGCCACCGGCGTCGCCGACTTCATCCTGCCCGTGAAGACGCTGGCGAACCAGCTCTACGGGCTCATCAAGGCCAGGGAGCAGACCGCCTCGGAGATCGGCGAGGACCAGGAGGAGGTCCTCCGGCGCATCCTGGCGCATCTGCGGGTGCGAACCGGCCACGATTTCCAGCACTACAAGCGCTCGACGGTGCTGAGGCGGGTGGCCCGGCGGATGCAGGTGACCCGCGAGGAGACCCTGGAGGACTACTGGAGCCATCTGCGGGAGAACGCGGAGGAGGCCCAGGCGCTCCTCGCCGACCTGCTGATCTCGGTGACCACCTTCTTCCGCGATCCCAAGGCCTTCGACGTCCTGGCCAAGCGGGTCATTCCGACCTTGTTCGCGGACCGGGCCCCGAACGAGCCGATCCGCGGCTGGATCGTCGGCTCCGCGACGGGCGAGGAGGCCTATTCGATCGGCATGCTGCTGTTCGAGGAGGCGGCGCGCCACGACGTGCGGCCGGAGATCCAGCTGTTCGCCTCCGACATCGACGCCCGCTCGCTGGCGGTGGCGCGGGACGGCCGCTATCCGGCGGCCATCGAGGCCGACGTCAGCGAGGATCGCCTGCGCCGCTTCTTCAGCCGGGAAGACGACTACTACCGGGTCAAGCGGGAGCTGCGCGACATCGTGCTGTTCGCCAACCACAGCGTCCTCAAGGACCCGCCGTTCTCGAAGCTCGACCTGATCTCCTGCCGCAACCTCTTGATCTACCTCGACCGGGACCTGCAGCAGCAGGTGATCTCGACGCTCCACTATGGGCTCAACCCGGACGGCTATCTGTTCCTCGGCACCTCCGAGGCCGGCGAGCATCCCGAGGGGATCTTCCGGGTGGTCGATCGCGACGCGCGCATCTACCAGTCCACCGGCCGCGGCCACGACCGGGTCCCGCCGCTGCCGCGCCTGATGGGCGCGCACCCGCCGGAGCTGGCGAGCATCCTGGCGCCGCCGAACCTCGGCGCCGTCCGCACCGTACAGAACGCCCACCGCCAAGCGCTGGAGGCCGCCGCCCCGCCGAGCATCCTGGTCGACGATGCGCACCGGGTCCTGCACCTCTCGGAGACGGCGGGCCGTTACCTGCAGCCGTCCGGCGGTCCACTCACCGCCGACATCGTCGACCTGGTCCGTCAGGAGCTGAGGTTCGAGCTCCGGGCGGCGCTCAACCGTACCCTCGAGCAACACACGCCGAGCCTGACGCCGACCCTCTACGTCCAGTTCAACGGCTCGCCGGTGCGCGTCTACATCCAGGTCAAGCCGGTAGGCGGGCTCGAGGGGGAGAAGGAGCGGCGCCGGGCGCTCATCCTGTTCATCGAGGGGGAGGCGGCCGAACCCCCGGGGACGGACGCCAGTGTTCAGGGGGCCAGCGGCGCGGTCCAGCGGCTGATGCAGGAGCTGGAGCTCGCCCGGTCGCGGCTGCGCACCACCCGCGAGGAATCGGAAACAGCCAACGAGGAGCTGCGCGCCGCCAACGAAGAGCTTCAGTCGATCAACGAGGAGTACCGGTCCACCGCCGAGGAGCTGGAGACCAGCAAGGAGGAGCTGCAGTCCATCAACGAGGAGCTGCAGACCGTGAACGCCGAGCTGAAACTGAAGCTGGACACCGTCTCGCGGGCGAACAGCGACCTGCAGAACCTGGTCGCCGCCATGGATTTCGGGACGCTGTTCCTGGATTCCGGCCTCAGGATAAAAAGGTTCACGCCGAGACTGGTGGAGCTCTTCAGCCTGACGCCCGGCGACATCGGCCGCCCGATCACCGACTTCGCCCACCAGCTCGAATACGATGACCTCGCCGGCGACGCCCTGAAGGTCCTGAAGGATCTGATCACGATCGAGAAGGAGGTGAGAAGCCGCGCCGGTCAATGGTATTTGGCCAGGTTCCGGCCCTACCGCACCACGGACGACAAGATCGACGGGGTGGTGGCCACCTTCGTCGACATCAGCGATCGGCTCAGGATGGAGGAGGCGCTGCGGGTCAGCGAGGAGGCGCTGCGCCAGGAGATGCGCCTGGTGGAGCTTTCCCGGGCGCCGATCTTCATCTGGGACTTCGACGGCGGCATCCTGCAGTGGAACCGCGGCTGCGAGGATCTCTACGGCTACAGCAAGGAGGAGGCGGTCGGGCGGGACCGGGAGGAGCTGCTGAAACCGAGCGTTCCGAACTCTTCCTTCGAGGCGGTGAAGGCGGCGCTCCTCGAGACCGGCGTCTGGGAAGGCGAGATCCATCAGGAGACCAAGAGCGGCCGCAAGTTCCCGGCCGAGTCGCAGATCGAGCTGATGTCGAACGGCGGGCGCCGCTACGTGCTCGAGAGCACGCGCGACATCGCCCAGAGCAAGGCCTGGGCGGCCCGTCAGCGCCTGCTGCTCAGCGAGCTCACCCACCGGGTGAAGAACGTGCTCACCATCGTGCAGAGCATCGTCCATCAGACCTGGCGCAGCGGCTCGCGCGACGACTTCATCGAGCGGGTCGACCGGCGTGTCGCGGCCCTGGCCGACTCCCACAATCTGCTGGTGGAGTCGGAGTGGCGGGGCGCGGACCTGCGCGCGCTCATCCAGAACCAGGCCATGGCCTACATGCCGAACGCGGCGGCTCGGGTGCATCTGAGCGGGCCCTCGGTGATGCTCCCGCCCGACCTCGCCACCCCGCTCGGCCTGGTGGTGCACGAGCTCGCCACCAACGCCGCCAAATACGGCGCGCTGTCCGGCGACAAGGGCGAGGTCGATCTGGCGTGGAGTGTCTCGCGGCGGAACCAACGGCCGTTACTGAAAGTTGTCTGGCGTGAGCATGACGGTCCGCCCGTGGCGGCGCCGTCTGGAAGTGGTTTCGGCAGCCGGCTGATCCGGCAAGGACTCGCCGGGGCGACAGTGAAGCATGAGTTCCTTCCGCAGGGAGTTCAATGCGAGATCGAGGTCCCGCTTCCGCCAGCGGAAGACGGGGGCGCACCGGACTGACGGCTCGGAAGCCTGGGCGGGGGAGACCGCGCGCCTTCGCCTGCACGGGGCGCGGATCTTCATCGCCGAGGACGAGGTGCTGATCGCCATGCAGCTCTGCGACGACCTCTCGGAGGTCGGGGCGCAGATCGTGGGGCCGGCGCACGCGCTGGCCGAGGCGCTCGCCTTGACCGGCGAGGCCGAGATCTCCGCGGCCATCCTCGACTGCCGGCTGGGGCGGGGCTCGATCGAGCCGGTGGCGGGCCGGCTCGCCCAGCGGGGCGTGCCTTTCCTGTTCTACACCGGACAGACGGTTTCCGACCCGCTGCTCGCCAGCTGGCCGGGCGTCCCGATCATCGGCAAGCCGGCCGCGAGCGTGACCTTGATCGACGCCGTCGCCGGGCTGCTGGCGCGGCGCAGGACCCCTCGCGGCCCGATCCCGCCGCCCGCCAGAGCCTGCGGGGCGTGAGCGCGCAGCCTTCTTCGCCAGCTCAAGGCAACGAGATCAGCCGCCGAGCGTTGCTTGCCTCGATTGGGGGCGGCGCGGTCCGAGGGAGACAGAGAGCATGAAGCTAGTGATCGGCATTTGCGCGGGCGCGGCCGTTGCGGCCCTCGCCGGCGGCGCCGCTTCGGCGGCCACTCACCATCACCACCGTGGAACGGCCGAGACGGCGGGCAAATACGCCCCGCCGGATCAACCGATCCCTTACAGCCAGGTGGACGCCTACCTGAACGCGACGCCAAGCGAACGGGCGAGCGGGAAGTTCAACAGCGACTCCTACGCTCGCGCGGCCGGCGGGAGCTCGCAGAACGCCAGCTCCATGGCGCCCGGGACTCCGTCTGCCACCGAGCCGGCCCCGTCCGGGGCGACGGCCAATCCGAACGCTGGGGCGGCCAGCATGGCGAGCCCCTCGACCGGGAACCCGAGCGCCGGCGAAGGGACGGCCGGCGCCATGGCGCCCGGCGCGGGCGCACCTTCCAGCCAGGCGCCGCCAAGCACCGACGCAACCGGGTCTTCGGCCCAGGGCGGCGCGGGCGCGACCGGCGGAACCTCGCCTGCCGCCCCGCCCAACACCCCCTCGTCCAACGCCGGCTCGCCCAATCCGCCGACCAACCCGGGCATGAGCGGCTCCGGCCCAGCCGCCGGCGGCGACCAACCGGCGCCCAGCCCACCCAGCGGCGCCACGCCCTGATCGCTTCGCCCGCGGGGCCGCGCCCGGAGGCCCCGCGGCCCCCAACGCCTAGAACAGGCCCAGCCGCGCGGCGAAACGCCCACAACCGGCGGCGTTCTTGGACCAGTCGTAGGCGGTGATCGTACCGTCCGCGCCGGCCTCTATCCGGATCCAGCATTGCACATGGTAGGTGGTGGTCCTGGCCGGCCGGGTGTTTCCTTCGCTGACCGCCACCGGATCGTTGATGCCGAACCGGTTCGGCGGCTCGGCGGTGGAGAAGGTCTCGTCGTGGTTCACCGCCCAGAAGTAGGAGCGCGGAACGCCGGTCTCGTCCGAGCCGGTGGGCGGACCCAGCCGATCGATGGCGAACTTGACCGGCTTGCCCACCAGGCCCTCGAACCGGGCGTCCATGCCCTGCTGGGTCGTGCACCCGCAAAGGGCGGCGGCGACCAGGGCCAGGATCGCGATGCGCATCTTATTCACCATGGCCTTTCTAGCGCCGATCACGCCGGTGCGAAGAGCCGAAACGCCGGCGGCGCGCCCGCCGTTCCCGCTCAGCGCCGCTTGTAGAAGACGTCGAAAAGCCGGCCGTTTCCAGGCGCGTTTTGCAGGCGGCTCGAAGCGCGGGCCACCCCGGCGTGTTAGATTCCCTCCATGCCGTCCGCCCAAAGCATGGCCCCGGCCGAGCTGGTGCTCGCCGTCCACCTGGCGATCATCGGCTTCAACCTCTTCGGCCTTTTCGCCGTCCCGCTCGGGGCCTGGCGCGGCTGGTCGTTCGTGCGCGAGCCCGTCTGGCGGCTCGTCCACGCCGCCTCGCTGGCGGTCGTCGCGGTCCAGGCGGCCCTGGGACAGCTCTGCTTCCTCACCGAGTGGCAGTATGCGCTGAACGGGCTGAGGGGCGGCGAGCCGCTGGTCATGCGGTGGGTCAACGGGCTGGTCTTCTGGGCGCTGCCCATGTGGGTGTTCGACGCCGCTTACCTGGCGGTTTTCGCCTATGTGCTCGCGCTGCTGTGGCTGGTTCCCCCCGATTTCGGACGGCTTCGCCGGCGGGCGCCCAGGCTCGGGCCTTGAGGCCGGCCGCGCATGGCGCCGCGTGCACGGATTCGTCATACCGTAGAGTCTACAAGGACCCGGCTTGCCGCGAGAGAGGGGGAAAACCCATGGGCGGTCTGGTTTCGCGCTACTTCGTCTTCCAGAGCGTCGCGCTGCTGACGCTGGTGTTCGCCGGGCTGGGGCTGGCCTTCAGCCCCTGGTGGGCGCTGCCCCTGGCGGTCCTGGTCCCGCTGCTCGCGGTGGGGGTCGCCGACCTGCTGCAGCCGGCGCACGCGATCCTGCGCAACTATCCGATCATCGGGCACATCCGCTTCATGCTGGAATCGATCCGTCCGGAGATCCGCCAATATTTCGTCGAGGAGGATCGCGACCCGCTGCCGTTCAGCCGCGAGCAGCGGGCGCTGGTCTACCGCCGGGCCAAGAACGTCCTGGACGCCCAGCCGTTCGGCACCGTGCTGGACCCGGCGGCGGTCAACTATGGCTGGATCTCGCACTCCATCCGGCCGAAGTCGCTTTCCAGCCACGACTTCCGCGTCGTCATCGGGGGCCCCGATTGCCGCCAGCCCTACAGCGCCTCGGTGCTCAACATCTCGGGGACCAGCTTCGGGGCGGTGAGCGCCAATGCGATCATGGCCTTCAACCTGGGCGCCAAGCTGGGCGGCTTCGCGCACAACACAGGCGAGGGCTCGATCAGCAAACACCACCGGCGGCACGGCGGCGACATCGTCTGGCAGATCGCCACCGGCTATTTCGGCTGCCGCACCGCCGACGGCCGCTTCGATCCCGAGCTCTTCCGCCGACAGGCGCTGGAGCCGCAGGTGAAGATGATCGAGGTCAAGCTCAGCCAGGGGGCCAAGCCCGGCCACGGCGGGGTGCTGCC
>JAFBAO010000087.1 GCA_019247715.1 Caulobacteraceae bacterium | reverse complement strand
CCTTTTCCAGCGCCGCCTTGGCGTCGGAAATCAGGACGTGGTCCAGGGCCTTCGCCAGGCCGTGGTCCTGCCGGTCCTGGTTCCAGAGGCCCTTTTGGCCCTCGGCCGGGACGGCGAAGAGGATGCGGGAGAGGTCGACGCCGCCGGCCTTCCAGTGGTCGACGGCCTGGTGCATGTCGAGGCGGTCGACGCGGCCGACCATCTCGTTGACCGTGCGGAAGCCCATCTCGGCCATGATCTGGCGCAGCTCTTCGGCCACGAAGAAGAAGTAGTTGATTACGTGCTCGGGCTGGCCGGTGAAGCGCGCGCGCAGCACCGGGTCCTGGGTCGCCACCCCCACCGGACAGGTGTTCAGGTGGCACTTGCGCATCATGATGCAGCCGGCCGCGATCAGGGGCGCGGTGGCGAAGCCGAACTCGTCGGCGCCCAAGAGGGCGCCGATGGCGACGTCGCGGCCGGTGCGCACCCCGCCGTCCACCTGCACCGCGATCCGCGTCCGAAGCCCGTTGAGCAGCAGGGTCTGCTGGGTCTCGGCCAGGCCGATCTCCCAGGGCGAGCCGGCGTGGGTGAGCGAGGTCAGCGGGCTAGCGCCCGTGCCGCCCTCGAACCCGGAGATGGTGACGTGGTCGGCCTTGGCCTTGGAGACCCCGGCCGCCACGGTGCCCACGCCCACCTCCGAGACCAGCTTCACCGAGATGCGGGCCTTTGGGTTGACGTTCTTCAGGTCGTGGATGAGTTGGGCCAGGTCCTCGATGGAATAGATGTCGTGGTGCGGCGGCGGCGAGATCAGCCCCACGCCCGGCGTCGAATGGCGGACCCGGGCGATGTTCTTGTCCACCTTGTGGCCGGGCAGCTGGCCGCCCTCCCCGGGCTTGGCGCCCTGAGCCATCTTGATCTGGATGTCGTCGGAGTTGACCAGGTACTCGGCGGTCACCCCGAACCGGCCCGACGCCACCTGCTTGATCTTCGAGCGCATGGAATCGCCGTTGGGCAGCGGCCGGTAGCGGTCGGCCTCTTCGCCGCCTTCGCCGGTGTTCGAGCGCCCGCCGATCCGGTTCATGGCGATGGCCAGCGTCGTGTGCGCCTCACGGCTGATGGAGCCGAAGCTCATCGCCCCGGTGGCGAACCGCTTGACGATCTCCGAGGCCGGCTCGACCTCGTCCAGCGGGATCGGCTCGTCCGCCCACTTGAAGCGCATCAGCCCGCGGATGGTGAGCAGCCGCTCGTTCTGCTCGTTGATCTGGGCGGCGAAGGCCCGGTACTCCCCGGGCAGGTTCCCTCGCACCGCGTGCTGCAGCTTGGAGACGCTCTCGGGCGTCCAGGCGTGGTCCTCGCCGCGCAGGCGCCAGGCGTAAGCGCCGCCGACATCCAGCATCTGGCGGTAGATCGGCGCATCGCCGTAGGCGTCGCGGTGCCGGCGCACGCACTCCTCGGCGATCTCGCCGAGCCCCGCGCCCTCGATGGTGGTGGCGGTGCCGGTGAAGTACTTCTCCACGAAGGCCGAGGAGAGGCCCACCGCGTCGAAGATCTGAGCGCCGCAGTAGGACTGGTAGGTGGAGATGCCCATCTTGGACATCACCTTCAGCACCCCCTTGCCGATCGCCTTGATGTAGTTCTTCTGGACGTCCTTGGCCGAGCGCTTGGAGCGGCCCTGGACGCGGAGCTGCTCCAGGGTCTCGAAGGCCAGGTAGGGGTTCACAGCCTCGGCCCCATAGCCGGCCAGAACGCAGAAGTGGTGCACCTCGCGCGCCTCGCCGGTCTCGACGACGAGGCCGGTCTGCATCCGCAGGCCCTGGCGGATCAGGTGATGGTGGGTCGCCGCGACGGCCAGCGCCGCCGGGATCGCGATCCGGTCTTCGGCCGTGGCGCGGTCGGAAAGGATCAGGATGTTGGCGTCCGCGAGCACCCGGTCGGTGGCCTCGTGGCAGAGCCGCTCCAGCGCCCGCTCGAGCCCGGCGGCGCCCTCAGCGGCGGGCCAGGTGGCGTCGAGGGTGGCGGTGCGGAAGGCGCCGTCGGCGAGCTCGGCGATCGAGCGGATCTTCTCCAGGTCGGCGTTGGTCAGCACCGGCTGGGTCACTTCGAGGCGCTTGTGGGCGCCGGCGTGGTGGCCGAGCAGGTTGGGCCGCGGCCCGATCATGGAGACCAGGCTCATCACCAGCTCCTCGCGGATCGGATCGATCGGCGGGTTGGTGACCTGGGCGAAGTTCTGCTTGAAGTATTCGTAAAGAAGCTTCGGGCGCTTGGAGAGCACTGCGATCGGCGTGTCGGTCCCCATGGAGCCGACCGGATCGTCGCCGTCCTGGCTCATCGGCTCCAGGAAGAACGAAAGGTCTTCCTGGGTGTAGCCGAAGGCCTGCTGGCGATCCAGGAAGGCCTTGGGATCGTTCGCCAAGGCCGGCTCCCACGCGGGCGGCTCTGGGAGGTCGGCCAGCTTGAATTGAGTGCCGCGCAGCCACTCCTCGTAAGGGTTCGCCTCGGCGAGGGACTGCTTGATCTCCTCGTCCTCGACGATGCGGCCCTCTTCCATGTCGATGAGCAGCATCTTGCCCGGCTGCAGGCGCCACTTGCGGACGATGCGCTCCTCCTCGATGGGCAGGACGCCCACCTCGGAGGCCATGATCACGTGGTCCTGGTCGGTGATGACGAAACGGGCCGGGCGAAGGCCGTTGCGGTCGAGCGTCGCGCCCACCTGCCGCCCGTCGGTGAAGGCCACCGCCGCCGGCCCGTCCCAGGGCTCCATCAGCGCTGCGTGGTACTCGTAGAAAGCCCGCCGCCTGGGGTCCATGAGCGGATTGCCGGCCCAGGCCTCCGGGATCAGCATCATCATCGCGTGGGCGAGCGGGTAGCCGCCGGCGAGCAGCAGCTCGAGGGCGTTGTCGAGGCAGGCGGTGTCCGACTGGCCGTGAGGGATCAGCGGCCACATCTTGTCGAGGTCGGGCCCCAGCAAGTCCGATTCCATGGTCCGCCGGCGGGCGTTCATCCAGTTCACGTTGCCGCGGACGGTGTTGATCTCGCCGTTGTGGGCCAGGAACCGGTAGGGGTGCGCGAGCTTCCAGGAAGGGAAGGTGTTGGTGGAGAACCGCTGGTGCACCAAGGCCACCGCCGACTGGGTCAGCGGGTTGCGCAGATCCTCGTAGAAGCTCCCCACCTGGTGGGCGAGCAGCAGGCCCTTGTAGACCACCGTCCGCGACGAGAACGAGGGCATGTAGAAGTCGGTGAGCGTGGGCAGTCCGTGCTTGGCGGCCAGCTCGGCCAGCGGGTTCTGGGTTTGCTTGCGGATAGCCAGAACCTTGCGCTCGAAGGCGTCCTGGTCCTTCACCCGCGCGCCGCGGGCGATGATCGCCTGGCGGATCAGCGGCATCTCCGCCAGCACCGCCTTGCCGAGCCCGGCGGTGTTCACCGGCACGTCCCGCCAGGCCAGCAGCTGCTGGCCCTCGACCCGGATGAAATGCTCGAACTGCCCCACCGCCAGCTCGGCGGCGGCCTCGTCCTGCGGCAGGAAGCACATGGCCACCGCGTAGTCGCCCGGCGGCGGCAGGTCGACGCCGGCCCCGGCGGCCCAGTCGCGCAGCAGGGCGTCGGGGATCTGGATCAGGCAGCCGGCGCCGTCGCCCACCAGGGGGTCGGCCCCCACCGCGCCCCGGTGGTCGAGGTTGACCAGGATCTCCAGGCCGCGTTCCACCACCTCGTGGGATTTGCGGCCCTTGATATTGGCCACAAACCCAACGCCGCACGCGTCATGCTCGTGACGCGGATCGTAAAGTCCCTGCCGTGGCGGCGTCGCCATCCAGAACAACCCGTCCTAAAACTGAGGGCGCGCCTGGATTGCCGCCCCTTCGGGCCGCATTTACAGGTTCTGCCCCGACTCTGTCGACTGTGACACGATCAAAGGGGCCGGCCCGGCGGCGTCTGACCCTATTTCATCCGCAAAATGCGCGCTCCGGGGCGCCGCTGCGAAGGTGAATCCGCTCAGATCGAGCCGTTTGGCTCATTTTTCGATGCTCCAGGCCACAAGCTGCGAACTCCGCGCCCGGCCGGCGCTTGAGGCCCCCACGTCGGCGCAGGTGGGGTGGCGGCGCCATGGGCGCAAGCCTACTCGCCTTGACGGCGCCGTCCCTAGGCGGGAGGTTTTAGTCGTCAGGGAAGGATCGTCGATGGAACTCGCCCCCAAGCACACGGGCCTCTCGGTCCCGCGCCTCGAGCGGATAACCGAGCACCTGGAGCGACGCTACATCGGATCCGGCAAGATCGCCGGCGCCCAGGTGGCGGTGGCCCGCCATGGCCGCCTGGCCTACCTGCGCTCGTTCGGCCAGATGGACCGCGAGCGCGGCCGGCCCATGGCCGAGGACGCGATCTTCCGCATCTATTCGATGACCAAGCCGATCACCTCGGTGGCGCTGATGAGCCTCTGGGAGCGGGGGGAGTTCCAGCTGGACGATCCGGTCAGCCGGTTCTTTCCCGCCTGGGCCGACCAGCGGGTCTGGACGTCCGGCTCCGGCGTCTTGATGAACAGCGTCGAGCCCGCCCAGCCGATGACCGTCCGCCACCTGCTCAGCCACACGGCCGGCCTCACCTACGGCGGTGGGCTTTCGGCGCTGGGCGCCCCGATGAGCCTCGATCCGGTGGAGCGGATCTGGGCCGACCTCGGCATGACCCGCAACCGTGACGAGCCGCTCTCGGTCTTCGTCGACAAGCTCGCCAAGGCGCCCCTGCGCTTCCAGCCCGGCGAGCGCTGGATGTACTCGTACGCCACCGATGTCTGCGGGGCGCTGGTGGAGAGGATCTCTGGCCAGCGGTTCGACCGTTTCCTCGAGGAGACGATCTTCGGCCCCCTGGGGATGCGGGACACCGCCTTCTTCGTGCCGGACGACAAGGCCTCGCGTTTCGCCGCCGCCTACACACGCGGACCGGACAAGAAGCTCATGCTTCAGGACGACCCCGCGACCAGCCCCTATCGGACCGAGCCGGCCTTCTTCTCCGGCGGCGGCGGCCTCGTCGGAACCACCGAAGACTACCTCCGGTTCTGTGAGATGCTGCGCCGGGGCGGCGAGCTGGACGGGGCGCGGATCCTGGGCCCCCGGACCATAGAGCTGATGCGCCGCAACCACCTGAAGGACGGCCAAGATATCGCGAGCCTCACCGTGGACGGGATCGTCGACGGTCCCCAGACCGGGGTCGGCTTCGGGCTCGGGTTCGCCATGACCCTCGATCCTGTGAAGGCGGACACCCCGAACGTCGGCGACTACTACTGGGGGGGCGCAGCCTCGACCCTCTTCTGGATCGACCCGGCCGAAGACCTCGTGGTCGTCTTCATGACCCAGCTGCTGCCGAGCCGCATCTTCAACTTCCGCGGCCAGCTGAAGAGCCTCGTCTACGCCGCGATCGTGGAGTGATCCCGATGGACATCGAAGGCGCCCCCGCCTCCATCAGGGATCCCGGCGCGCTCTCCCGCCGCCAGCTCGCGGCGGTCTCGGTGGGCGCCGGGCTCCTGGCCGCCGGCGGCGCTCTGGCGGCGGATATCGTCGAGACCGACGTCGACGTGAAGACCGCCGACGGCGTCTGCGACGCGGCTCTCTTCCATCCGCCCGGCAAGGGCGCCTGGCCGGCGGTGGTGATCTTCACCGACATCCTCGGCCTGCGTCCGGTGTTCCGCGACATGGGCCGGCGGCTGGCGGGCGAAGGCTACACGGTGCTGGTCCCCAACCCGTTCTACCGGACCCGCAAGGCGCCGGTCCTCGAGGGCCCCTTCGACTTCTCCAATCCCGCCGACCGCGCAAAGCTCACCCCGCTCACCGCCCCCCTGACCCGCGAGGCGATGGTCCACGATTGCATCGCCTACCTCGCCTTCCTCAACGCTCAGACCGCCGTCGAGCGCAGCAAGAAGACTGGCGTCGTCGGCTTCTGCATGGGTGGCCCCTACACCCTAGTCGCGGCGGCCCTCGCCCCGCACCGCGTGGGCGCCGGCGCCTCGTTCCACGGCGCCAACCTCGTCACCGACAAGCCCGACAGCCCCCACCTGCTGGTCCCCAAGCTGAAGGCCGCCTACTACTTCGGCATCGCCGCCAACGACGACGCCCGCCAGCCCGACGCCAAGGACAAGCTGCGCGGCGCCTTCGACGGAGCGCGCGTGCCGGCCGAGATCGAGGTCTACGCCGGCGCCAACCACGGCTGGTGCGTCAAGGACAACCCCACCTACAACCCCGCCGCCGCCGAACGCGCCTGGGGGCGGCTTATCTCGCTCTACGGGCGGGCGCTGGCGTAGCAGGCGGGTTGCTCCATACGACCCGGCGGGCCGGTTAATCGGCTCCCGGCGGGAGGTCCGAAGCGGCTTACGATCCCCATCGCGGACAGAAGGGAAGCCGACGTCAACTCGGTCGGGAAATTACTAGGCGAAGTGATCCTTCGAACTGCGGAGTCGGACGCAGTGAGCCCCACTCAGCATCCCAAGCGCCGCTTGCGAGATCAGCACGAAGCGCCGCCTCGAAGCGCTCAGTGGCTGCGGCCCCGATGAAGCTCCAAGAGGAGCATGCCTGGCGTGCGGCCGGATTGAGCAGGCATTCGGGGCGGCCGTAGTACGCCTCGTTGAAGCCGTCGCGACAGTCGAGCGGGATGGGCACATGGATGATGTCGCCGTCGCCGCCAAGCCCTTCCAGAACCTGCTCTGGCGCCGGCATGCGTTTCGCCTCGACCGAAATCGCCTCGGGCGCGTACCGGCTAAGCCAAAAACGCCCAAGAGCTTGGGGATCGGCGGTCATCACTAACACGGGACCGCGGGCGACCCGCCTCATCTCCCTTAGCCCGGCTCTTAAGTCTGACCATTGGTGCACGGTGACGAGCGCCATAGCAGCGTCAAAACTGTTGTCCTTGAAGGGCAAGGCCTCGGCGCGTCCGCCGACGGCCGCCGCCAGATGGGACGGCCGCTGCGCGCGCATGGTCTCGGAAGGTTCGACCGCAACGACCTGAAGGTCTTGAGGCTCGTAGGATCCCGCGCCCGCGCCCACGTTCAGGACGCTCGCGACGCCACCAAGCTCCGCCCGAATGAGAGCAGCGATCCGAGGATCGGGCTGGCGGAAGCGCGCATAGCCTGCGCCGATGGTCCCGTAGTCCGCGTCACCGGCGCTGCCATCGGCGTTCCGAGTGTTGGCCATGGCTTCTCCAGAGACAGCGAGTGCGCCACCTGAGCGGGGCGTATGTGAAGACCACGGAAGCGCCGGCCGATTTGCCATCGGCGCCGCGGCTCCCCACTATAGCCAGCGGATAGGCGGAATACTGGATGTCTCGGTCTGGCGGCGCGGCGTCGGCTGCGCCCATTGGGACCCCCGTGCGGGTGGTCGATGTGCGGGCGATGCCGAAGGTGCTTCGGCGGATCGTCCGCATGGCGCTGAAGGCGGCGCCGGCCCGCGTGGCGCTGGCGATCGGCGCCTCGCTGGGCGCCTCGGTGGCCGCGCTCACCCTGCCGAAGCTGTTCGGCCACGCGGTGGACCAGGTGCAGAGCCTGCTGGCCAAGGCCGCCCTCGCCAGGGCCGCCCACGCGCCGGCGGCCCAGATCGCGCTCGCCACCCGGAGCGCCGAGCACGCGCTGATGATCTCCGCCCTCCTGATCGTCGTCGCCAGCGCCGCGCGCGGCGTCCTCACCGGCTTCGGCGGCTACCAGGCGGAGTTCGTGAGTCAGAAGGTCGCCTACCAGCTCAGGCTCGACTTCTTCCAGCAGCTCCAGAAGCTCTCCTTCGGCTTCCACGACCAGACCCATTCCGGCGATCTGATCTCGCGCGGCATGCTCGACCTCGAAGGGACGCGCGGCTTCATCCAGCAGGGGATGATGCAGTTCCTGACCCTCGTCCTGCTGCTCTCCACCGCGACCTACCTGATGATCGCCACCGACCCGAGGCTGGCGGTGATCGCGCTGGCCTTCACGCCCTTCTCGGCCTTCGTGCTGGCGCGGATGGGCGTGCGGCTGAGGATCGCCTGGTCCCGCATCCAGAGGCTGATGGGCGTCCTCACCCTCACCATGGTGGAGAACCTGCAGGGGATCCGGGTGGTGCGCGCCTTCGCGGCCAAGGACTTCGAGCTCGCCAAGTTCGACAAGGCCGCCAGCGAGGCCCTGGCCGAGTCGCTGAAGCGCATCGTGATGCGCTACCGCTCGGTCTCGGCGATCCAGATCTTCTACAGCGCGGCCATGGCGGCCCTGCTCTGGTCGGGGGGGCGGGCGGTGGCCGGGCGCACGATCACGCCCGGGCGGCTCACCGAGTTCGTCTTCTACATGACCCTTCTGCAGCCGGCGATCCGGCAGATCGCCATGATCGTCATCTCGGCGGCGCGGGCGACCAGCTGCGGCGGCCGCCTCTTCGAGATCCTCGACCTCGAGCCCGCCATCGTCGATGGCCCGCACGCCCGGCCGCTGGCGCCGACGCAAGGGGTGCTGCGCTTCGAGCACGTCGATTTCGCCTATGTCTCCGGCAAGCCGGTGCTCCACGACATCAGCTTCGAGATCGCCCCGGGACGCACGCTCGGCATCGTGGGGCCGCCGGGCGGCGGCAAGTCCACCATCGCCAACCTGATCCCAAGGTTCTACGAGCCCGGCGGCGGGCGAATCACCATCGACGGGGTCGACATACGGGATGTCACCCTCGCCTCCTTGCGCGAATACGTGGGGCTCGTGCAGCAAGAGGCCTTTCTCTTCGACGCCACGGTCACCAACAACGTCGCCTACGCCGATCCCTGGGCCGAGGAGGCGCGGATCGTGGAGGCCGCCCGCACCGCGCAGATCCACGGCTTCGTCGCCGGCCTGCCCGCCGCCTATGACACCCGGGTCGGCGAGCGGGGCGTGCAGCTCTCCGGCGGCCAGCGCCAGCGGATGTCGATCGCGCGCGGCGTGGTGCCGGGACCCGGGATCATGGTCTTCGACGATTCCACGGCGTCTATCGATGCGGTGACCGAGCAGCGGGTGCGCGAGGCGCTGGCCGGCGCCACCCGCGCCAAGGCCACCATCATCATCGCCCACCGGCTCTCCTCGCTGATGCACGCCGACGAGATTCTGGTCCTCGAGGAGGGCCGGATCGTCGAGCGCGGGACGCACGCCGAGCTCCTGGCGATGGGCGGCGAATACGCGGACCTCTTCCACCTGCAGAGCAGGAGCGCCGAGGGCCTCTCCATCGCCGGCGAGCGCCTGCGCCGGCCCGTGGCGGAGCCGGTCGAATGAGCGACGTCGCCATCCGAAGCGGCGATCCCGCCAAGCGGCCCAACGCCAACCTCGGCGCGGCCGACGCCGAGGAGATATTCGCGGCCTTCGACACCCGGATCCTGCGCCGGTTCCTGAGCTTCCTGAGGCCGCACCGCGGCTTCATCGCCGGAGCCCAGGTCGCGGTGCTGGTCTCGGCCGGCGCCCAGGTGCTGGTCCCCTACCTCACCGGCCAGACGATCAGCGCGGCGGTGCGCGGCGACGTGGCCGCGCTCACCCACCTGCTGGCGGCCTTCGGGGGCCTGATCCTGCTGTCGGCCGCCGCCTCCTTCCTGGAGGGCTGGATGACCACCCGGCTCGCCCAGAAGGTCATCTTCGACGTGCGCCGGGCGATGTTCGCCCATTTCCAGGACGTCGCCCTCACGTTCATGGACAAGACCCACGTGGGCCGGATCATGAGCCGCCTTCAGGGCGACGTGGGCGCCCTGCAGGATTTCCTGGAGAGCTCCACCGGCTCGCTGGGGGACTTCGCCGTCCTCGCGGGGACGGCCGCCTTCATGGTGGCGGTGGACTGGAAGCTCGGCCTCCTCACCCTGCTGGTGCTGCCGGCCCTGATCGCCATCCGCGCCGTCTGGTTGCCGTTCTCCCGCAAGACCTTCCGGCGGGCCCGGGACGCGTCCTCGGTGGCCAACGGCGCCCTGGCCGAGAACATCAACGGAGTGCGCACCGTCCAGGAGACGCGCCGCGAGGCCATGAACTTCAAGCTCTACGAGGAGAAGGCCCGGGAGAACATGCAGGCGGCCATCGACAGCGCCTTCCTCTCCCAGATCATGACGCCCACAGTGGACATCCTCACCGGCCTCGCCATGGCAACGATCATCGTGGCCGGCGGGGCCGAGGTGCTGCGCAGCCAGATGCAGGTGGGGGCGCTGATCTTCTACGTCCTCTCCGTGCAGAAGTTCTTCGAACCGGTGCGGATGCTGTCGATGCAGTACACGGTGATGCAGCGGGCCATGGCGGCCGGGCACCGGATCTTCGAGGTGCTCGACGTGCCCGTCGCCATCGCCGACCGTCCGGACGCGACGCGGCTCGAGGATCCCGAACCGACGATCGAGCTGGACCACGTCACCTTCGGCTATTTCCCCCACCGGCCCGTCCTTCACGACATCTCGCTGAAGGCGGAACCTCGCAAGGTCGTCGCCCTGGTGGGCCCCACCGGCTCGGGCAAGACCAGCATCGCCGCCCTCGTCCGGCGGTTCTACGAGCCCGACCAGGGCATCGTGCGGGTGGGTGGCCGGGACGTTCGCGAGGTGTCGCTCGCCTCGCTGGGCGCCACCATCGGCATGGTCCCCCAGGAGCCCTTCCTCTTCAGCGGGAGCATCGAGGACAACATCCGCTACGCCAGCGGGGCGCCTCGCGAGGCGGTGATCGCGGCGGCGAAAGTGGTGCGGGCGCACGACTTCATCGTCCGCCTGCCGGAGGGCTATGCGACCGAGGTCGGACAGCGCGGCCGCAATCTCTCGGCGGGACAGCGCCAGCTGGTCTCCTTCGCCCGGGCCATCGTCGCCGATCCCAAGATCCTGATCCTGGACGAGGCCACCGCCAATATCGACAGCTTCACCGAGCTCGAGATCCAGCGGGCCCTCAAGGCCCTCTTCGCCGGCCGCACCTGCCTGGTCATCGCCCACCGCCTGGCCACCATCCGCGAGGCCGACGAGATCGTGGTCCTGCAGGAGGGACGCATCGTCGAGCAGGGCCGCCACGAGGCCCTGATCGGCCGCGGCGGGCTCTACGCCCGCCTCTGGGCCTCGGCCCACGGCTCCTTCGACGACATGCCGGGCGAAGGCGACGAGCGCGCCGACCGAACGCCCACCATGACCTGAGCCGCCGTCATCAAAACTTCGCAACCCCGCAACACGACCGACATCCCCTCCGCCCAGGGTCACCCGTCGTCCGTTGGAGAACGTCGCGCCGTGAGACTCCTGTTGGCGATGCTGGCCGCCGCCCTCGCGGCGATCGCGCCGGCCGCGGCGCCCACCGCCGGGCCGCTGGTGCTGGAGCGCGTGGTCCTGGTTCAGCGCCACGGGGTTCGCCCGCCGGTGGTCAGCAACGAGGCGCTGGCCAAGTACGCCGACAAGCCCTGGCCGGGCTGGCCCGTCCCCACCGGGGAGCTCACCCCCCACGGCGGCGAGGTGGTGCGGCTCATGGGCGAGACCCTCCGGCGGACCTACGTGGGCGACGGGCTTCTCGAGGCAAGCGGCTGTCCCAAGCCCGGCGAGGTCCAGGTCTGGGCCGACGGGACCGACCAGCGGACCCGCCGCAGCGGGGAGATTTTGGCCCAGACCCTGGCGCCGGGTTGCGGCGTGCGGACCGGATGGGCCCCGCCCGATCCGCGCGATCCGATCTTCGGCGGGAACGGCGCCGCGGCCTGCCGGGTGGACCCGGCCGCGGCCCGAACGGCGATCCTGTCGCGAGCCGGCCCCGGGGGCCTTGCGACTCCCGCCGCCCGCCAGGCGCTCGCGCGGCTCCAGGCGATCCTCGCGCCCAGCGCCTGCGCCGGCGGCGCGGGAACCTGCTTCGCCGGCGAGGACACGGTCGAGGCCGGCGGCTACGCCGGCGTGAAGATCACCGGTCCGATCGCCGAGACGTCCAGCCTGGCGGAGAACCTTCTGCTCGAATACGCCGAGGGCATGGCGCCCACCGACGTGGCCTGGGGCCGCGCCGGTGCGCAGGACATCGACGCGGTGATGCCGGTCCACGAGCGGAATTTCTTCCTGATCCTGAAGACCCCGTACATCGCCAGCCGGTTTGGCGCTCCCATGGCCAAGCTGATCCTGACGGCGCTGGACGGACGCGCCGGCGCCGCCTCCGGACCTCCGCTCGGCCCGAAGGCGAAGATCGTGGCGCTGGCCGGCCACGACAGCAACCTCGCCTTCATAGGCGCGGTCTTCGGGCTCGACTGGGCCCTACCCGGGCAGCCGGATTCCACCGCCCCGGCCGCCACCCTGGCCTTCGAGCTCTGGCGCGACCCGGCCACCGGCGCCCGCTACGTGAAGCCGGCGGTCTACTACGAGACCCTGGCCCAGATGCGCGCGCTCGCGCCGAGGCAGGCCGTGCGCCTGCCGCTACGCTTCGATGGCTGCTCCGGCCCTGCAGGGGCCTGCACGCTCGCCGAGCTGCGCCGGCGAGCCGCCTCGACCATTCCCGCAGGGTGCGGCGAACCGGCGGCGCTTGCCGACCGACTGGCGGCGCCGGCGGCGAAGCCCTAGATTCGCGGGCGCCGCCGCCCTCGCGGCGCTATCGAGATTGGGGCCCGCCTTGCACATCATCGCCCGACGCGCCTTGCGCGTCCTCGCCGCCCTCGCCCTTCCGCTGACGCTGGCCGCCTGCGGGATCAACGACATCCCGACCAAGCAGGAGACCGCCAAGGCCAAGTGGGCCGACGTCCAGGCCGACTACCAACGCCGCGCCGACCTGATCCCGAACCTGGTGGCGACGGTGCAGGGCTACGCCCAGCAGGAGCGCACGGTGCTCACCGAGGTCACCAACGCCCGGGCGCGGGCCACCTCGGTCAACATCGACGCCTCCAAGCTCGACGATCCGGCGGCCTTCCAGCGCTTCCAGCAGGCCCAGGACGCGCTCTCGGCCTCGCTGGGGCGGCTGCTGGCGGTGAGCGAGCGTTATCCGGACCTGAAATCGAACCAGAACTTCCTGGCCCTGCAGTCGCAGCTGGAGGGCACCGAGAACCGGATCGCCATCGCCCGGCGCGACTACAACGACGCGGTCCGCGACTACAACACCACGCTCAGGGTGGTTCCGACCTCGATCTGGGCTGCCACCTTCTATCGCAGCGCCAAGCCCATGCAGGGGTTCGCGGCCAGCGAGACGGCCCAGACCGCGCCGCAAGTCCAGTTCAACCTCGGGCCGCCCGCCCCCTCCCCCGGCGCCGCCCCGCCCTCCGCCGCCAGCCCCGCAGCCGCGCCGCCCTCGAACGCCGCCCCGTGACCACGGCGCGCCACTCGCTGATCGTCGTCGCCGCGGCGCTGGCGGCGCTGGTCCTGGCGCTCCTCGCCGCCCCCGCCGCCGCCGCGCCGGCCTTTCCGGCGCTGACCGGCCGGGTGGTGGACGACGCCCATGTGCTCTCGCCGGCCACGGCGGCCGGCCTCGATCAGAAGCTGGCCGACCTGGAGGCCAAGACCGGGCGCCAGCTCGTGGTGGTCACCCTGCCGAGCCTGCAGGGCTACGACATCGCCGACTACGGCTACCAGCTGGGCCGGGCCTGGGGGATTGGCCAGAAAGGCCAGAACAACGGCGTGCTCTTCATCGTCGCCCCGGCCGAGCACAAGGTGCGGATCGAGGTAGGCTACGGGCTGGAGCCGATCCTCACCGACGCGCTTTCCAGCGTCATCCTGCAGAACGAGGTCCTGCCGAAGTTCCGCTCCGGCGACGTCGAGGGCGGGGTGGCGGCCGGGACCGACGCGCTGATCACCCAGCTGAGCCTCGACCAGGCGAGCGCCGAGGCCAACGTCACCCGGGCCCAGCAGCAGAACCAGCCGCACGGCGCCCCCTTCGGGGCGATCTTCGGGCTGATCATCCTCGCCTTCGTCTTCTTCAGCCTGTTCCGCTCGCACGGCGGCGGCATGGGCTGGTGGCTGCCGATGATGATCCTCTCCAGCGGCGCCCGCGACCGCGGCGGCTGGGGCGGCGGAGGTGGTTGGGGGAGCGGCGGCGGCGGCTTCTCGGGTGGCGGCGGCTCGTTCGGGGGCGGCGGCTCCTCGGGGAGCTGGTGAGGTGCTGACCGAGGCGGACAGGGCCCGGATCGAGGCGGCGGTGGCCGAGGCCGAGGCCGGAACGTCCGGCGACATCCTGTGCGTCCTGGCCAGGGAAGTCTCCACCTACCGCGAAGTGCCCCTGGCCTGGGGCGCGGCGATCGCCTTGCTCGCCCCCCCGATCGCGCTCGCCTTCGGCCTCGACGCCCTCACCGGCGCGGTGGGCGGCGGCTGGACCGCCGGCCAGGCCGCGGCCCTGCGGCCGCAGCTGACCCTCGCCCTCAGCGCCTACGCGATGCTGCAGATCCTGCTCTTCGGAGCGGTGACCCTGCTGGTCTCCTGGGCGCCGATCCGGCGGCGGCTGACGCCGCGGTTCCTGAAGCGCCATCGGGTCCGCAAGGCCGCCTACCACCACTTCGCCGCCGCTTCCTCGCACGCCCGCAGCGGCGCCACCGGGGTGGTCATCTTCGTCGCCTTCGAGGACCGGCAGGTGGAGATCATCGCCGATGAGGCGATCCACGACGCGGTTGGCGAGCCGGTCTGGAAGGCAGCAGCGGCGGCGATCGGCCAGGGCATGCGCGCGCCCGATCCCACCGCCGGCATCGTCGAGGCCATAGGTCTTTGCGGCGAGGCGCTCAGGGCCCATTTCCCCGGCGACGGGATGCGGACCGGCGCCGACCGCCCGGTCGAGCTTTAGAGACGATGCTCACGCCTCTCGCGTCGGCGCTTGTCCTGGCTCTGGCGACACCCGGCGGCGGCGCGGCCCCCGCGGCAGGCCCGGTCGCGGCCTCGCCGCCGATCTGCGCGACGCACCGCCCGGAGCCGCCCCGGGTGATCGCGCATCCGAAGTGGCTCGCAAGGCCGGTCCGCCTCGGCGACTTCTATCCGGAGTTCCGCGCCAAGCTCGGCAACGCCTGTGCGATCGTCGATTGCCGGGTCACTGCCCAAGGAACGCTCGGCCGTTGCCGGGCGGTGGCGGAGAAACCGGCCGGCATGGGGATCGGCCGCGCCGCCGAAGCGCAGGTGCGACGCTTCAGGATGTCGCCGCTCGACGACGACGGGCGCCCGGTCGCCGGCCGCTGGGTCCGCGTCCCGATCCGCTTCCCCACGCTGGCCGCGACGCCGATGCGCAGCGCCGGCGGCGCCTACTCCAGCCGGTAGAACCGCCGCGCGGTGTCGCGGTAGAGAAGGGTCTTGTCGCTGGCCGAGGCGCCGGCGGTGATTCGCTTGAAGGCGTTCCAGAGCTCCACGTAGTCGCAGGACGCCCGGTCCACCGGGAAGTTGCTCTCGAACATCCCGCGCTCGGGGCCGAAGGCCTCGATGCAGGTCTCGATGTACGGGCGCCAGAGCCGCGCCAGCTCTTCGGAGCCCGGCCGCTCGGCGCGCTTGTGCAGATCGAACCCGCAGAGCGGCATGCCGAGCCCCCCCAGTTTCACGAACACGTTCGGCCGCTTGGCGAGCTCGCGGATGTCGCGCCGCCAGCCCTCGAACACCTCCTGCCGCCGGTCCCGGTAGGAGGCGATACCGACCGGCCCGCCCACATGGTCGAGCACGATCGGGACCGCCGGAAAGGCGTCGGCGAGACTCGCCACCTCGGGGATCTGCGGATGGTAGCCCCAGGCGTCGAAGCTCAGCCCGAGCGCGCCGAGCTTGGCGAAGCCCTCCCGGAACGAGGCGAGGCCCAGGAGGCCGGCTGGCGGCGCGGCGTGGCTGCGGCGCACGCCCGGGTCATCCACGTAGGCGTAGGCGTGGCGGATCCCCTTGAACCGCTCGCCGCCCGCCCGGATATGCTCTTCGAGCACCGCCTCGACAGCGGCGCCCAGGCTGAGGTCCGCAAAGCCGACGATGCCCTGGCAGGCGAGGACCGGCCCATAGACGCCGCTGGCCGCCATGGCCGCCTGGCCGCGGACGAACTCGGTTTCGCCCGCCACCCGCATCTCGGCCGGGCCCGAGGCGCGATAGAAGACCAGCGCCTCCACGAAGACGGTGCTGAGCACTTTGTGGCCCGCGCCGGCATCGGCCAACAGCTCGGGCAACAAATAGCGCCCCCGGTCCGGCTGATCCCAAAGGTGATGGTGCGGATCGCAGATCGGCAGATCCGGCTCGAGGATGGGCTCGGACATGGGGGCGCGCCTCCCTTCGGCTTTGGCGAAGAGCCTAGCCCCGGGCCTTGAGGTCGGGAAGCGCCGCTACTTCATCAGCGTCATCTTGATCCGGTAGATCGCCGGCAGCATCAGGACCCCGATCAGGCACGGGAAGATGAACAGGATCAGCGGCAGCATCATCTTGGCCGGCAGCGCCATCGCCTTCTCCTCGGCGCGCAGCATCCGCTTGGAGCGCATGTCGTCGGAGAACACCGAGAGAGTGTCGCCGAGGCTGGTCCCCATCTCCTCGGCCTGACGCAGCATGGTGGCGAAGCTCCTGGCCTCGTCGATGCCCAGGCGCTCGGCGAAGCCCGTCCAGGCGTCCTTGCGCGAGCGGCCGGCCCGCAGCTCCAGCGTCAGCACGTGCAGCTGCTCGGCCAGGATCGGGTAGCGCCGCTGCAGCTCCTCGGTCACCCGCGAGACCGCCGCGTCGAGGCTGAGGCCGGCCTCCACCGAGGCCACCAGCAGATCCAGCAGGTCCGGGAAGCCTTCCCGATACTCCAGCTCGCGCTTGCGGCGGCGGGCCTTCACCACCTGTTCGGGGCCCATGATCGCCGCCAGGGCGAAGAGCGCCCCGACCATGATCGCGCCCATGCCGCCGCCGAAATGCATCGCCCACGGCAGGGCGAGCGCCATGCCGACGATGGCCGCGATCATCGCCGCCGCCCGCGCGCCGAGATAGATCGCCGCGGCCTCGCGGCTGTAGAAGCCGGCCTGCACCAGGCGGGCGCGCAAGGCTGGGAGCTGCGAGGGGTCCTGGATCGCCAGCCGGTCGCCCAGCCGCCTCACCCCCGAGACGACGCCGGAAAGCGCCTCCACGACGCTCCCGCCCCCTTCCTCCACGGGTCCGGCTGCGCCGGCCAGGCGCGCCCGGCGCCGCTGGGCGGCGGCGAAGCTGTTCATGGCGAGGAAGCAGGCGCCGCCCACCGCGATGGCGATGAGGACCAGCGCGGCGTCCGAGACGAGGTCGGCCATGAGGGCGCTGTCCATGGCGATCAGATCCTCATGTCGATCATCTTGCGCATCACCAGATTGCCGACCACGAGCAAGGTGACGAGGCACCCGAGGCCGATCTGGATGAAGCGCGCATGCAGCAGGTCCGAGTAGTAGTGGGGCTGCACGACGTTGATGAAGACGAAGCAGACGATCGGCGCGCCGGTGAGGATGTAGGCCGACACCCGGCCTTCCGAGGAGGCCGCGCGGATCTTCAGGCGCATCTTGGTGCGCTCGCGGATCGTGTGGGCGAGCATCTTCAGAAGGCCGGTCAGGTTGCCCCCGGCCTTCTCCTGCAGACGGATGGACGCCGCGAAGAGGTCGACGTCGGCCTGCCGGCAGCGGTCGGCGATCCGCGCCACCGCCTGCTCCAGGGTGGCGCCGTAAGCGATCTCGTCGGCGGCCATCCCGAACTCCGAGCCGACTGGGTCCGGAAGCTCACGCCCCACCAGGGAGATCGCGGTGGGGATCGGGTGGCCGGCCTCGAGACTGCGGACCATCACCTCCAGGGCGTTGGGAAGCTGGACGCTCAGCGCCGACGCCCGACGGCCGGCCGTGAACTTGAGGTAGCCCAGCGGGCCGCCGATCCCGAGGAAGACGGCGCCGGCGAGCGCCACAAGGGGATTGTGGGTCAGCACCAGGCCCGCGACGCCGCCGGCCAGGACCGCCCCGCCGATCGCCAGAGCCCAGCGGCGCGGGTCGACCCTGACGCCCGAGCGGATGACCAGGTCGGCGAGCCAGTTCCAGCTGAACACCGACTTGCCGTCTTCGTTCAGGCCGCGCTGCTTGCGCAGCTCCAGGACCAGCTCGCCGAGGCTGCCGGTCCGCTCCGCGGTCGCCAGGCGCCGGTTCACCGCCCGCTTGGCCTGGCGCGCGCCCACGACACCCCAGACCGCTTGCGCCATGGAGAAGCCGGCGGCGAAGATCAGGACGAGGAAGGCGAGACGGGGATCGACGTGCACAGGGACAGCCTTGCCTCTCAGCCCAGGGGCTTGCCGGGATCGAAGTTGCCGGCGTCGTAGCGGATGCCGCGGCGGAGCATTTCGTCCATCGCCTTCGGACGCAGGCCCGTGGCGCGAAACTCGCCGACGACCGTCCCGTCGCTTTCGGTGGAGAGGCGATGGAAGGCGAAGATCTCCTGCATCTGGACCACCTGGCCTTCCATGCCGGTGATCTCGGTGACGCTGGTGAGCCGCCGCTTGCCGTCCGACAGGCGCATGACCTGGACGATCAGCCCCACCGCCGAGGCGATCTGGCCGCGGATGCTTTCCGGCGGCAGCCGCATCCCCGACATGGCGACCATCTGCTCCAGACGGGTGACGGCGTCGCGGGGGGTGTTGGCGTGAATGGTGGCCATCGAGCCCTCGTGGCCGGTGTTCATGGCCTGGAGCATGTCGAAGGCCTCCTCGCCGCGAACCTCGCCCAGGATGATACGGTCGGGGCGCATCCGGAGGGCGTTCTTGACCAGCTCGCGCTGGCGGATCTCGCCCTTGCCTTCGATGCTGGGCGGCCGGGTCTCCATCCGCACCACGTGCGGCTGCTGCAGCTGCAGCTCGGCGGCGTCCTCGATGGTGATCAGCCGCTCCTTGTGGCGAATGGCCGCCGAGAGGGCGTTGAGGAGGGTGGTCTTGCCCGAGCCCGTGCCGCCGGAGATCACCGTCGAGACCCGCGAGCGCACCACGCCGTGGAGGAATTCGGCGACGCAGGCCGGCATCGCGCCCACGCCCACCAGCCGCTCCAGATCGTAGGGCTTCTTGGAGAACTTGCGAATCGAGACCGCCGCCCCGTCGATGGCGATGGGAGCGATGGCGGCGTTCACCCGGCTGCCGTCGGGCAGGCGCGCGTCGACCATGGGCGAGGACTCGTCGATCCGCCGCCCCACGGTGGCGACGATGCGGTTGACGATCCGCAGAAGGTGGTCGTTGTCGCGGAAGCGGACCGGCGTCATCTCCAGCTCGCCCCGGCGCTCCACGTAGACCTGGAACGGGCCGTTGATCAGGATGTCGGCGATGGAGTCGTCCTTGAGCAGCGGCTCGATCGGGCCCAGGCCCACCATTTCGTCGAAGACCGACGCTCCCAGCTCGTCGAGCTCTCCCGCGTTGAGGGCCAGCCGCTCGGTGCGGGCGAAATCGCCCACCAGCCGGCGCACCTGCCGGCGCATCTCGGCCTCGTCGAGCTTGTCGAGCTTGGAAAGGTCGATTTCGTCGATCAGCCGCCCATGCAGCTTCAGGCGCATGTCGAGCATGTCGTCGGTGGCGGCCAGGGCGGCGGGCGCGGCGCGCTCTTCGGCGTCGCTCTCGATGTTGAGCTTGGCCGGCGGCGGAGGGGCCGGCGCCGGCGCGTCGGCGGGGTCGCTGACGATCAGGCGCTCGGGTTGCGGCCCTTCCGTGCGGCGGAAGCTGAACCGGGCCATCAGGCGCGCCTCGCGCGGACCTCGGGCGCGGTCTGGGTCAGGCGGTCGACCAGCACCCCGATGTCCCGAACGATCTTCGAGCGCGGCCGGTGGTGGCTGATCGAGCCGCCGAGGTTCACCGAGGCGGCGGCCGCCTCCCAGTCGGAGGTGATTCCTCCGTCGGCCTTCCGCTGGAGGGCCTTCTCCGCCTCCGCCAGCGACGGCGCCGGCCCGAAGACGCGGCTCGCCAGACGATTGAGGATGATCCGCGGGCGAGGGCCGTCGGGGATAGACGCCTCGATCTCGGAGGCCAGCGAGCGGGCCGCGAGCAGCGCGGGCACCGTCAGCTCGGAGACCACCAGCACCTCGTCCGAGCCCGACAGCACGTCGAGCGACCAGGGCTGCTGGTGGCGCGGCAGGTCGATCACGATCCAGTCGTAGACCTGGCAGGCGACCTCGAGCACCCGGCAGACCGCCGTCTGGTTGACCCTGGCGAAGGCCTGCGGATCGCGCGGGGTGGCGAGCAGGTCGAGGCTGGCGCCCACCCGGATGGCGAAGGCGCTGAGGATGGCCGCATCGATCCGTTCGGGCGTAGCGGCGGCCTCGGAGAGCATCATGTTCGGGGTCGCCCCGAGGTAGGCGGCGCTCGCCCCATCAACGAGGTTGAGGTCGACCAGCGCCACACGGGCGCCCGGGAGGCGATGGCTGAGGGTGGTGGCGAGCTCCACCGCGATGGTGGTCGCCCCGCATCCGCCGACCGAGCCGATCACCGTCCAGCAGCGCGCGTCGTGCGGCGAGGCGGCTGGCGCCGAGACCTCGGTGAGCAGCGAGGACGCCGCGCGGGCCAGGTCCGCGCCGGTGAAGGGCGGCTCCAGCACGTCCGAGCGCGGCGCCTTCATGAGCGCACGCACCAGGCTGGCCGGAAGATGGGCCCCCGCCAGCAGCAGGGCCGGCGGATTGGGGCGGGCCGCCAGGGCCGAGAGCGCCCCTACCAGGGCCGTGGGGTCGGCGGCCTCGGCGTCGATGAGGATCAGCTCCATCGCCGCATGCAAGTCGGCCAGGAAGTCCAGCCGCTCGGCGCTGGCGACCTCGAACCGCGCCGCGCCCAGCGCTTCCTGCGCCAGCGGCGCCAGCCGCTCGCCCAGCACCAGGACATGCCGTCCGTCGAAACTCAGCGCGCTCATGGGTTGGCAGCTCCTGTCGGGGCGGCGGAGGCCACCGGCATGGGGGGAGGCGGCGGAGCCGGCCGCGGGGCGGCGGACGCCGGGCCCGGGCGAAGCGCCGCCTCGGGATCATGCGGCGCCGGACGGGCGGTCTTGCCGTCCAAGATCACGTCGAGGGCGGTGGCCTCGCTGGAACGGGCCAGCGGATTGGGCAGATCCTCGATCCGGTCGCTGGGCGCGGTCAGGTGCGGGGTTACGATGATCACCAGCTCGCTCTCGTTGCGCTTCCACTGGGAGGAGCGGAAGAGCGCGCCGAGGATGGGGACGTCGGACGCCCAGGGGATCTGGTTGACGGTGTTGGCGTAGTCGCGCTGGAAGAGGCCCGCGATGGCGAAGCTCTGGCCGTCACGAAGCTCCACCTGGGTGGTGGTGCGCCGGATGGTCAGGGCCGGCACCCGGAAGCCCTGGATGTTGAGGCCGTCGGCGGGATCGAGCTGGCTCACCTCCGGCGCCACCTTCAGCTGGATCTGGCCGTTGGGCTCCACCGTCGGGACGATCCTCAGCTGCACGCCGAACTGCCGGAAGTCGATGGACACCCCGTTCTGGCCGTTCGGAACCGGGTAGGGAAACTCGCCGCCGGCCAGGAAACTGGCCTCCTGGCCGGACATCGCCACCAGGGTGGGCCGGGCCAGGTTGCGGATCGCGCCCTTGTTCTCGAGCGCCTCGAGGGCCGCATCGATCGTCACCGGTCCGATGTTGGTGTGGAGGCTCAAGGTCCCCTGCGGCGGGGACCCGCTAACCAGGCCGGGGGCGGTGGAGAAGCTGAAGCCCGAGGGACTCTGGACGTTGACGCTGATCCCGAGGTCCTTCTCGGCCGAGCGCGAGACCTCCAAGAACCGCACGTCCACCTGCACCTGCTGGGCGGAGCGGACCACCAGGTCCGATTCGACCGCCTTCGGCGCGTAGCGTTCGGCGATGGCCGCGGCGCGGGCGGCCACCGCGCTGGTGGAAGCCTCGCCGGTCAGCAAGATCCCCTGGGCGAAGTTGACGGCCGAGATGTGCTCGCCGGGCAGGGCGGTGGCGAGGTCGCCCCTGAGGCCCTCGACGTCGTAGCCGACGCGCACGTCGACGACCTGGGCCAGCCGGTGCTGGGCGTCGTAGACGAGGATGTTGGTGGCCCCGAGCTGCTTGCCCCGGACGTAGAAGCTGCGGTCGGTGGTGGCGACCAGCGAGAGGGTGTCGGGCTGGGCCACCACGATCTCGCTCGCCGGATAGTCGAGGCGGAAGGCGGCGGACTTGTCCTTGGGCACCACGATCGCGCGGTCGCCGGCCTGGTCCTGGGCCACCTGGGCCGCCGTCGGAGTCGCGCCAGCCGTCAGGGCCGCGATGGCGGCGAGCATGAGGAGGTTTCGCATTTTTCTGTCTCCAGCCCGTCGCCGCGTCAGGCGCCGGCGCCGAAACGCTCTGCAGGAACGGCGACTGGGGAGCGTAGGTCGCCATGGACCACGATGACGGTCCGGGTCCGGACAACCGGCGGGGGCGCCCTCAGCGGCCGCCGAAAGGAAGCCGGAATGAGCCTGCCGTCACCGAGGGGCCTGGCTCCGCGAGGACCCACCGACCCGAGGTCGCGGGCCGCCACGGTGCGCACGGAGGCGACCTCGGCGTTTCCGGTTCGCCGCAGGGCCATGGAGAGCGTGCCCGACTGAGCGGCCAGCGCCAGCTTCTCCGCGTCTTGGACGGTCACCTCCAGGGTCGCGGTGTGGGCGGCCGCCGGCTGGGTGGAGCTTGGATCGGCGTTGAGGTCCATGCCCAGCACCCGCACGTCCTGCAGGACCACGTCGGTGACCATGCGGCGCTGAGCGGTTTCACTGGCCGAGGGATCGTGGGTGAGCAGCACGTCGATGCGGTCGCCCGGCAGGATGTGGCCTCCGCCGCCGGCGACCTCGCTGACCCCAATGGTGTAGGCCCGCATGCCCTCGCTGATGGCCGCCGCCACGGTCGGGCGCGCGCCGGGTCCGCTCAGCTTGCTGGCCAGCACCGGCTCGTGGGCGACGATGGGCGTGAGCGCGATCGGCGGTCCGCCCGGCTGCCTCAGGATCTGTCCCGGGTCGGCGTAGGCGCCCTTCGGGGCCGCCGTCGGCGGCAGGCGCTCCACGACCAGCTTGGCCGGGTCCAGCTTGCCGCCGTAGGGGATGTCGACCGCAGCGACCACCACCGGCACGCCCTCGGCCGAAGAAGCCCGCGTATCGCCGTGGCGCGCCGACGAGCTTTGAGGCAGCCAGATCTTGGCCACCATCAACGCTCCCAGTCCGAGCATCGCCGACGCTCCGAGACTGACCATGGTGCCAGTACGCATTTACTCCCCCTACCCGCCCGTGTTAATCTGCGCTTATTCTGGGTCCAAATCTGCGCCCTCCGCATTTCCTTGTCGTTAATCGATGGAGTTAATCTACGTTGACTCAAGTGTAGGAAAAATAGACCCCGGACAAGTACAGCAAATTTCCATTATCGATGACGCCGAACTTCAGGCAGCAGATCGGCTTGCGAAGCCGGAGCGACTTTGCCAAGAGCATCAGGACGGCTGCGCAAGCGATCGTCGCCGGCGCGGCCGGCTGGAGGAAACGGGAAAAGGCGAGGACGCGGTCTTGAGCCAGCAGGAAACGATCCGACTCGCCGGCGCGGGCCTCAGCCTCGCCGCCGACGTCGCCGGCCCCGGGGACGGCAGGCCGGTGGTCTTCCTGCATGGCGGCGGCCAGACCCGGGCCGCCTGGAAGCGCGCCCTGGGCGTCGTCGCCGATCGGGGGTACCGGGCGATCAGCCTGGATGCGCGCGGCCACGGCGACAGCGACTGGGCGCCGGACGGCGATTACCGCCTCGACCGGATGGCCGAGGACGTCGAAGCGGTGGCCAGGACGCTCTCGGAGCCGGCCGCCTACGTCGGGGCGTCCATGGGCGGCCTCACGGCGCTGATCGCGATCGGCGAGCGGGGCCTTGCGGCGAGCGCCCTGGTGCTGGTGGACGTCGCCCCCCAGCTCGAATCGGAAGGCACGGGGAAGATCGGCGCCTTCATGCGCGGCAACCTGGACGGCTTCGCCTCGCTCGACGAAGCAGCGGACGCGGTGGCGGCCTATCTGCCGCACCGGCCGCGGCCGGCCAATACGACCGGCCTGATGAAGAACCTCCGGGAACGGGACGGCCGGCTCTACTGGCACTGGGACCCTCAGTTCATCGAAGGCCGGGGCCTTGGACAATCGATCGCGGCCCACCGGCTGGAGGCGGCGGCGCGGCGGCTGACGGTTCCCTCCCTGCTGATCCGGGGGGGCCTCAGCCAGGTGGTGAGTCCCGAGGGCGCGCGCGGCTTCCTCGGGCTCGTCCCGCACGCCGAATACGTCGACGTCACCGGCGCGGACCACATGGTGGCCGGCGACGACAACGACGCGTTCAACACCGCGGTGATCGACTTCGTCGGACGCCACGCGCCGGCCTGAGGCTCCGGGCGGGCTGCCGCCTGGGCGAGCCGAGGGACGGACCTAAGGGGCGTCCAGCTTCTGCTCGGCCGGTCCGTAGCCGGCGTCCGGCGGGATGACCAGGAAGACCCCCTCAGGGCGCCGCTCGCGCTTCGGCGAGACCGTCACGATGGTCCGCCGGCGCGAAGTCTCGATCGCTTCCTCGGCCGAGGAGGATTGGGCGAGCAGCTCCAGATTGAGGCGGGTCGGAAAGACGAGCTTGCGCTCTCCCGCCGCGCCCATCTCCAGGGCGAGCTTCGGGCTGATCCATTCGGCCGAGACCGTCTCGGCGCCGTCGGAGATGGCGACGTGGCCGGTGTCGAGGCCGCAGATCCGGAAATGGGTGTCGAAGCGTCTGGGCGCGAAATCCGGGGTGATCCAATGGGCGAACGCATGCATGGCGTCGAGGTCGAGCCGCACGCCGAGCGTCTTCACCGCCTCCATGAGCTGGCGCTCGCCCGGAGAATGGGGCCGCCAGGCCGCGGCGTTCGGCGTCTCGGCCAGCAGCACGCCGGTCTCTTCATAGAGCTCCCGATAGCCGGCGATGCGCACCGACCGCTCCTCGGCCTCGAGATGGGCGCCGCCGTCGGTCAGCTCGTCCCAGACCGACGCGCTGTCGTCCGGCCCGACGAGGCCGCCGGGAAACACCAGGGCCGAGGCGAAATGCGACTGCTCGTGCCGCTCCACCATCAGAACTTCGAGGCCGCCCCGGTCGCGGACCAAGAGGACCGTGCAGGCGAGCCGCGGCTCAACCGGCGTCATGTGGGGTCTCCCGTGCAAGCGCGCGCCGATCCTGGTGGCACGGCTCCCGGCTTCGGGTCAAACGGAGGTTCTTGAAGGCGGCGACGATCCTGCTCAGCAGCGGCTTCGGGTGGGCGAGGAACGCATGATCCCGCAGGGACGTGGCTGTCGAACGGAGCAGCCAGGCCGACGAAGCCGCTCACCAGGCCCGCGCACACCGCTCGGCGCAGGCGATCACCTCACCACCACGGGTAGAAGGGCGGCATCTTGGAGGCCCGTCCCGAAAATTTCGCCGGGCGCTTTTCGAGGAAGGCCGCGACGCCTTCCTTGCCGTCGCCGATGCTGGCGTAGAACATCGCCAGGGAGTCGATCCGGTGGGCCTCCAGCGGGTGCGGCTGGGAGCTGTTGCGCAGCATCATCTGGCGCGCCAGGGCCACGGCCACCGGCGAGCGGCCGTCCGTCATCCGGTGCGCGAGGGCGTAGGCGGCCGGAAGGAGCTCGTCGGGCGCGTGGACGCTGCGCACCAGCCGGCCGCGCCTGGCCTCCTCGGCATCGAAGACGTCGGCCGAATAGACCCACTCCAGGGCCTGCTCCAGGCCGACGATCCTTGGAAGGAACCAGGTAGAGCAGGCCTCCGGGACGATCCCGAGCCGGCCGAACACGAAGCCGATCCGCGCCCTCTCGGAAGCCAGGCGAAAGTCCATGGCCAGCGTCATGGTGGCCCCGATGCCGACCGCGGGGCCGTTGATGGCGGCGATCACCGGCTTCTTGCAGTCGTAGATCGCCATCGTCACCCGGCCGCCGGTGTCGCGCACCCCGGCGATCACCCGCGGGTCGTCCAGCCGCGTCGTCATGTCGTCGAGGGTTGGGGTCATGGTCTCGTCGAGCCCGAAGACGTTGCCCTCGGAATTGAGGTCCATCCCCGCGCAGAAGGCGCGCCCGGCGCCGGTGACCACCACTGCCCGCGCCTCGTCGTCCTCGCTCGCGCGGCCGAAGACGTCGATCAGCTCGTGCGCCATCTTGACGGTGAAGGCGTTGAGGGCGTCGGGCCGATTGAGGGTGACGGTGGCGATCCCGTCGCCCACCGCGTAGTTCAGGGTCTCGTAGGTCATCTGCGCCACTCTTTGCCACCACGGGGTCTCGGATCGCTAGGCCGGACCTGCCTGGACCGCAAGCTCTGCCGCCCGCCGAGCCGGGCAAGGCCCAAGGCGCCCGCGAGCCCCGCCGCCGCCGCCCCGGCGAGCCAGAGGCCTGGAATGGCCTTGTCGCCCGTGGCGTGGATCAGCCAGGTGCAGACCGCCGGGGTGAAACCGCCGAAGACCCCGGCGGCCAGGCTGTAGGCCAGCGAGAACCCGGACGTCCGGGCCGAAGGGGGCATGACCTCGGCGAGGTGGACCACCATGGCCCCGTTGTAGAGGGCGTAGAGGGCCGAGAGCCAGAGCTCGACCGCGAGCAGCCTGCCGAACGAGGGCGCCTCCACCAGCCATCGGAGTGCGGGGTAACTGGTGAGGAGCGCCGCCCCCGCCGCCGCCAGCAGCAAGGGCAGCCTGCCCAGCCGGTCCGACGCGGCCCCCGCGACCGGCAGGAGGACGAAGTTGGAGGCGCCCACGCAAAGGGTGACGAAGAAGGCGGCCCGGCTGGAGAGGTGGAGGACGCTCGTCCCGTAGGTCGGAGTGTAGGCGGTGATCGTATAGAAGGCGACCGTGGTGAGCGTCGTCATCAGGGCGCCCAGGCCGACGACCACGCCATTGCGTCCCACCAGCGCGACGATCGCCGCCGCCGACGGGCGCTCGCGCCGCGCCAGGAACTCGGGCGTCTCGGTCAGGCTTCGCCGCGCGAAGAGCAGGAAGGGGATCAGGGCGCAGCCGATCAGGAACGGGATCCTCCAGCCGAAATCGGCCATCTCAGCGGCGCTGAGGCGCTCGCCGAGCCCAAGCCCGATGGCGGCGGCGGCGATCACCGCCACCTGCTGGCTCGCCGACTGCCAGCTGACCAGGAAGCCGCGCGCCCCGGCTGGAGCGATCTCGGCCAGATAGACCGACACCCCGCCGAGCTCGACCCCTGCGGACAATCCCTGGACCAGGCGCCCCAGCAGCACGATCAGCGGCGCGGCGAGGCCGATCCGGGCGTAGGGCGGCGTCAGCGCGATGGCGAGGGTCCCCGCCGCCATCAGCGACAGGGTGAGCAGCAGGCCGCCGCGTCGTCCGTAGCGGTCGATCGCCGCGCCCAGCGCCACGGCGCCCAGCGGGCGCATCAGGAACCCCGCGCCGAACACCGCGAAGGTCGCCATGGTGGATGCGTAGGTGTCCGCGGCCGGAAAATAGGCCTTGGCGATCGCCCCGGCGTAGTAGCCGTAGACGGTGAAGTCGTACATCTCCAGCAGGTTGCCGCTGACGACGAGCAGGGCCGGCCGAAAGGGCGATGAAGCGGCGATCGGAGGGCTCCGCGGCGTTCGGGTGGGGGCGTGCGTTGCGGCGTCCATCCTGGCGGCGCCCCGGCCTCGCCTGCAACCGGGCTCGCGCATGTCCCGTTGCGAGAGCGTCTCCGTTCAAGGGTCTGGAGCGAACCTCGGCCGCTTGCGGGGCCGGTTTCCAATAACTACTTGGTGGGGGCGCCGCTCGCGTCGCCGCTTTCAGGGGCGGGAGCGGCGGAGTCGCTTGTCTGCGAGGGCTCGACGATGACCCGTATCCTGTTCGACAGCCCTTTCCTGCTGGGCTTCGACCACACCCGCGATCTGATCGAGCGCGTCGCCAAGGGCGCCGCCGAGGGCTATCCGCCCTACAACGTCGAGGAGCGCGGGGCCGGCCGGGTGAGGATCACCCTGGCGGTCGCCGGCTTTTCCGCCGCCCAGCTGCAGGTGACGGTCGAAGGCAGCCAGCTGACCGTCGTCGGCAAGCGCGAGGAAGCCGAGGGCGAGCGGGCCTTCCTGCACAGGGGGATCGCCGCGCGCGGCTTTCAGCGCAGCTTCGTGCTCGCCGACGGGATGGAGGTGGAGGGCGCCGTGCTTGAGCACGGTCTTCTGCACATCGATCTCCATCGTCCTGAGCCGGAGCGGAAGGTGAGGCAAGTACCAATTCGGACCGCGGGCTGAACCGCCGCCGTCCGAGAGCGTTCGAGTAACGAGGAGGTGGTCATGATGACGCCCGTTCTTTCAACCGAAGCGTTCGCCGCCCTAGGCGCGCCGGACCTCGTCTATGTCCGCCCCATCAAGGCCGCCGAGATACTGGCCGATACCCCGGTGGAGGACATGCAGGGATTCCAGATCCGGCCCGATCAGACGCTGTATGCGGTCCACCGCGCCGACGGCGCCCGCCTCGCGGTGATGACGGACCGGCAGACCGCCGTCGCAACCGCGCTCGCCAACGAGCTCGAGCCCGTCTCGGTGCACTGAGGGCCGCGAACACGGTTCAAGCGGAAAAGGGACGCTACGAAGGCCGTCGCACGCCAAGGTGAGCCCGCGCGGAAAGGCCTTGCGCTCTTGGTGTGCGAGCCCCCGAAGGGGTCCCCGACGGCGGTCAGGCCGCGCTCGGCTGGGCTTGATGGACCAGGAGAGCGTGGATCGCGTCGGCTCCGCTCGCTTTGCGCAGCTGCTCGCGAAGCTCGGCCTGCCGCAAGCCGCGGGAGATCCTGGCCAGCGCCCGCAGGTGCTCGCCGCTCGCGTCGGGGGGCGCCAGCAGGGTGAAGAGCAGGTCCACCGGCCCATCGTCCACCGCATCGAAGGGGATCGGCTGCTCCAGCCGGACGAAAACCCCCCTGAGGCGGGTCAGCCCCTTGAGCCGTGCGTGCGGGATGGCGACGCCCTGCCCGACTCCCGTGGAGGCCGCCGTCTCGCGATCCAACAAGGCCTCGAACACCTCCGGCGCCTTGAGCCCGAAGGAGCGGGCCGCGATCTCGGCGATCACCGACAGGGCCTGGCGCTTGGAGGAGGCGCTGACCCGGGGCGCGATCGAGCCGCGGTCGAGGAGATCACCGATGTTCATACGATAACGCTTTCGTTCGAAAGGAGCAGGCCGACAAGGCCCTTCGCAACGCACGGGAGTCACAGACGGCTCCCCGAAAACACAGATTAGTGACGCCCCTACGAACCGCCGCCGTTGAGCCGTGCGGTCCTCTGGGAATCGATCCAGCCGATGTTGCCGTCGGCGCGGCGATAAACCACCGCCAGACCCCCATGAGCGACGTTCCTGAACAGGATCGCCTGTTGTTCGGTCAGATCGAGCTCCATCACCGCCATCGAAACGGTCATGGTCTTAAGCTCCGCCTGCGATTCGGCGATAACCATGGCCGCGGGAGGCGAGTCGCCTTCACCGAGGTCCCATTCGTCCTCCTGGTCCGCCGGAGGGGCCCGCAGGACGTAGGAGGCCGAGAGCTCGGCGGCCTTGGCCTCGGCGGCGACCGAGTGGCTCTTCAGGCGCTGCTTGTACCGCCGGATGCGGGTCTCGATCTTGGCGAGGGCCTGGCCGAAGGCGCCATGGGCGTCGCCGCCGAGCCCGTGGCTCTGCAGCTGTTGACCCGAGGCGAGGGTCACCGAGCAGTCGGTCCGGAACCCGTGACCGTCCCGGCTCATCACCACCTCGGCGTCGCCGCCGCGTTCGAAATACTTGCCTATGCTCGCCTGAAGCTCGTCGGAGATCCGCGTACGCAAGGCCTCGCCGACATCCATATGCTTGCCGGAAACCTGGATCAGCATGCGCCAACAACGCGCCTGCCGCGATCGGGTGTCAAGCGTCGCCGGAGGTTCTCAACAGGCTTCGCGCAGCAGCCGCCTTCGCTCCACCGAGGAGGGAATCCGCATGGCTTCGCGGTACTTGGCCACCGTGCGCCGGGCGATGTCGACGCCGGCCTGCTTCATGATCTCGACGATGGCGTCGTCGGAATGGACGTCGTTCTCGGCCCGCTCGCCCTCGATCAGCTGACGGATCTTGTGCCGCACCGCCTCGGCCGAATGCGCCTGGCCCCCGTCGCTCGAGGCGATCGAGGAGGTGAAGAAGAACTTCATCTCGAAGACCCCGCGGGGGGTGGCAAGATACTTGTTCGAGGTCACCCGGCTGACCGTGGATTCGTGCATGCCGATGGCGTCGGCGACGATCTTCAGGTTGAGGGGCCGCAGGTGCTCGACGCCGAACACCAGGAAGCCGTCCTGCTGGCGGACGATCTCGCTGGCCACCTTCAGGATGGTCTTGGCCCGCTGGTCTAGGCTCTTCACCAGCCAGTTGGCGCCGGCCAGGCAGTCGGAGACGAAGGTCTTCTCCTGGTCGCCGCGGGCCCCGGCCGAGACGCGGGCGTGGTAGCGGTGGTCGACCAGCAGCCTCGGCAGGGTCTCGCTGTTCAGCTCCACCCGCCAGACGCCTCCCGGTCCCTCGCGGACGTACACGTCCGGGATCACCGTCTGGGCCGGCTCTCCGCCGAACGCCGCGCCGGGCCTGGGGGTGAGGCCCCGAAGCTCGGCGATCATGTCCTTGAGATCCTCGTCGTCGACCCCGCAGACCTTCTTCAGCGACGCCATGTCGCGGCGGGCCAGGAGCTCGAGGTTGCCGACGAGCGCGGCCATGGCCGGATCGAACCGGTCCTTCTCCTTCAGCTGCAGGGCGAGGCACTCGGCGACGTCGCGGGCGAAGACGCCGGTGGGCTCGAAGCCCTGCAGGCGCCCCAGCACCGCCTCCACGAGCCGCAGCTCGCAGCCGAGCCGCTCGGCGAGCTCTCCTAGGTCCGCCCGCAGGTAGCCGCCTTCGTCGACGGCGTCGATGAGGACCTGGGCGATCGCCCGCTCCGGCGCAGCCAGTCCGGCCACCGCCAGCTGGGCGTCCAGATGCTCGGCTAGGCTGAGCTCGCGCGCGCCGGCGGTCTCTCGCTCGCCGTCGCCCTCCTCGAAGGACCCGCCCCGGCCGGCGCGCGACCAGTCGACCGCGCCGCCCGCCTCCTCGGGGCCGCTCTGGACCGCGTCTCCGGTGGCCCGCTCGCCGGGCGCAGCGCCCCCGTAGAGATCGTCGTGCCCGGCGTCCATCTCCGCGGCGGCGGCGCTGTCCGACACCCGATCGGTCTCGTAGGACTCTGGGCCGGCCGACTCCGGGATGTCGAGCTCGGCCTCCTGCTCGCGGTCTTCGCGCTGGAGAAGGGGGTTGCGTTCAAGCTCGGCGTCGACGAACGCCTCCAGCTCCAGGTTGGAGAGCTGCAGCAGCTTGATCGCCTGCTGCAGCTGGGGCGTGATGACCAGCCCCTGTCCCTGCCGCAGCTCCAGTCGTGGTCCGAGCGCCACTCTAAACGTCCCCGCCAGCCAATCGGGGAAGTGATAGCCGCCAACCGCATCCGATTAGTTAATGCTGGCGCGAGTATTGCATGAGCGGCCGCCGCCCCCCCCGCGGCCGCCTCAGTCGAATCGGTCGCCCAGGTAGACCCGGCGCACTTCGGGGTTGGAGAGGATCTCCTCGGGCGCCCCCTCGAACAGCACCTCTCCGGCATGAATGATCGACGCCCTGTCGATGATGTCGAGGGTCTCGCGGACGTTGTGGTCGGTGATCAGGATGCCGATGCCGCGCGCCTTGAGGTAGGAGATCACCTCGCGGATGTCGTTGATCGCCAGCGGGTCGATGCCGGCGAACGGCTCGTCGAGCAGCATGAAGGCCGGGTCGGTGGCCAGCGAGCGGGCGATCTCGCAGCGCCGCCGCTCGCCCCCCGAAAGCGAGTTGGCCGGCGCGTTCCGCAAGTGGGCGATATGCAGCTCCTCGAGCAGCTCGGTGGTCTTGTCGCGCGCCTTGCGCCGGTCGCGCTCGCCCAGCTCCACGATCGAAAGCACGTTCTGCTCGACGGTCATCCCCCGGAAGATGGAGGTCTCCTGCGGCAGGTAGCCCAGACCAGCGCGCGCGCGCTGGTACATGGGCAGGGCGGTGATGTCCTCGCCGTCCAGGTAGATGGCCCCGTAGTCCACCGGAACGAGACCGGTGATCATGTAGAAGCAGGTGGTCTTGCCCGCCCCGTTG
>JAFBAO010000072.1 GCA_019247715.1 Caulobacteraceae bacterium | reverse complement strand
GAGATCGGAACCCGCCCGTTCTTCGACATCGTCAAGGAGCTGCAGACCAAGGCCCGGGCCGAGGGCCTGTGGTGCCCCTTCGTGCCCAAGGAATGGGGCGGCATGGGGCTGGGACACCTGGCCAACGCCATCGTGCAGATCGAGGTCGGCCGCTCCTTCACGCACCTGGGGGCCTGGGCCCTGAACTGCATGGGCCCCCAGGACGCCACGATGGTGACCCTGATCGAGCACGGCACCCCCGAGCAGAAGGAGAAGTACCTGAAGCCGCTGGTGAACGGCGACATCCGCATCTGCTTTTCCATGACCGAGCGCGCCGCCGGCGCCGACGCCACCGGCATGCAGACCCGCGCGGTCGAGGACGACGACGACTGGGTGCTGAACGGCGAGAAGTGGTTCTCCTCCAGCGCCAGCATCTCGCAGCTCGCCCTGGTCATGGCCAAGACCGATCCGGACGCCCCGCGCCACCGGCAGTTCTCCACCTTCCTGGTGGAGCTTCCCAACGCCGGCTACCGGATCCTGCGCGACATCCCGGTCATGGGGGAGGACGGTCACAAGCGCTACAAGGACGAGAAGACCGGCGGCCACGCGGAGGTGCGGATCGAAAACCTGCGGGTGCCGGCCAAGAACCTGTTGGGCGGGCGCGGCAACGGCTTCTCTATGGGCCAGCACCGGCTGGGCTACGGCCGGCTCCGCCACGGGATGTGGTCGATCGCCAAGGCCCAGGCGGCGCTGGACATGGCGGCCAAGCGGGCCTCTGAGCGGGTCACCTTCGGCAAGCCGGTGGCCGAGCGCCAGGCGGTGCAGTTCCAGCTCGCCGAGTGCGCCACCCAGCTCTACATCACGCGGCTCATGGTGCTGCACATCGCCTACAAGATGGAGCGCGGCCTGGACCTCACCCAGGAGAACTCCATGGCCAAGAACTACATCGCCCACATGCTGCACCACGTGATCGACACCGCCCTGCAGATCCACGGCTCGCTCGGCTACACCCACGATACGCCGCTCGCGCACTGGTATGTCGCCGCCCGCTCAAACCGCCTCGTGGACGGGCCTGACGAAGTGCACGACTGGAAGGTCGGCCGGACCGTTCTCGAGACCTACAAGCGCACCGGCAGCACCGCCGCCGCGGCCGGCGGCGACCTGGTCTGAGGCCGGCGACGACAAAGAAAGGGAGGAGCCCATGCGCCACGCAGGCAGGATCGTGCTCATCACCGGGGCCGGAAACGGCATGGGCGAGGCCTGCGCACAGCGATTTGTGCGCGAGGGCGCCGCGGGCCTGGTGCTCAACGACCTCGACGCCGAGGCGGCGGCGCGGGTGGCGGACGAGCTTCGCGGCGGGGGGGCCAAAGTCGAGGTGGTCGGCGGCAGCGCCGCCGACCGGGCCGTGGCCAAGCAGATGGTTCGGACGGCCGACCAGGCGTTCGGCCGGATCGACTCCCTGATCTGCTGCGCCGGCGGCGGCGGGCAAGGCGAGCCGCTGCAGCCGCTGATCGGCGAAGACCCGCGGGACTTCCTGAACGTCGGCGACGAGGCCTGGCAAGGCGGCATGATGACCAACCTGATGACTGCCGTCGTGCCCGGCCAGGAGGTGGCGCGCTACATGGTGGAGCGCGGAATCGCGGGGGCCATCGTCAACATATCGTCCGTACAGGCCGTGCTCGGCGTCGGAAACTCCGGCCCCTACGGGCCAGGCAAGGCGGCCGTGTCCAACCTCACCAAGGGCATGGCGGTGTCGCTCGGCCCCCACGGCATCCGGGTGAACGCCATCGGCCCCGGGCCTACGGCCACGCGCATGCTGCTGGAGGGCATTCGCCGCAATCCGGCGTCCGGGCGGGAGATGCTGTCGCGCACGCCGCTCGGCCGCTGGGCGGAGGCCGACGAAATGGCGGCGCCGATCTGCTTCCTGGCCAGCGACGAAGCGAGCTTCATCACCGGCCAGACGCTTTACGTGGACGGCGGCCGGCTGGCGCTGAATTTCGTGCTGCCGGTCAGGTCGAACGAGGCGCCCGTCGGCCGCGCGGCCATCAAGAGCGCCTGACCTAGTCCTCGCAGAAAGGCGACATCATGGACGAGCCTCAGGTCGACCCAGCGGCGGCCGACCTCGTTCCGGCGGAGGCCTTCTGCGCCTGGGCCGATGTCGCCGCCCCCCAGCTCGGGCAAGGTCCCCTCAGTCTGTCCGTGTTGCCTGGGGGGACCGCGAACCTCGTCTGCAAGGTGAGCCGCGGCGGCCAGGCCATGGTGCTGCGCCGGCCTCCGCGGGCGCCGCGCCCCGACAGCTTCAAGATCATCCAGCGCGAGGCGCGTCTGCTGGGGGCGCTGAAGGACAGCGACGTGCCGCATCCCCGACTGCAGGCCGCCTCGTCGGACCTCGAGGTGCTGGGCGCGCCCTTCTATCTGATGGCCTGGATCGACGGCTGGCTCGGCCACGGCCTGCCAAGAAACCCGCCGCCCTATGACGCGCCGGGCGAGCCCCTGCGGACCCTGCCCTTCGCCCTGATGGACGGGATCATCGCCCTCTCCAAGGTGGACTACCAGGCGGCGGGCCTCTCCGATTTCGGCAAGCCCGAGGGCTTTCTCGCCCGCCAGGCCGATCGGTGGCGCTCGCAACTCGAATCCTACCGGGAGGCCGAGGGCTATGAGGGCCGCGAAATTCCGGGGCTCGCCTACGCCGGCGACTGGCTGAGGGCCAACACGCCGCAGATGTCGCCGGCGGGCCTCATCCACGGGGACTACAGCCTCGCCAACGCCATGTTCCACTGGGGGGCGCCGCCCCGGCTCGCGGCCATGATCGACTGGGAGCTGGCCACCGTCGCCGATCCGCTGCTGGACCTAGGCTGGGTGCTGTATGGCTACCGGGGGCGCGACGACGCCGAGCCGCCGGCCGGTTACTTCGACCCCACGCCCTACGCCTACCGCGAGGAGCTGCGCGACTACTATGCGGAGCGGACCAGCCGCGATGTCGGCAACCTCGCCTATTACATGATCCTCGCGCAGTACAAGCTGGCGGTGATCATGGAGCGGCAGGTGGCGCGCGCCGCCGCCGGCAAGCAGACTCTGAAGGAAACCACCTCGAACTTCGTCCTGCGTTTGGCCGCGCGCGCCGCCTCCATGGCGCGGGAGGCCGGCTAGACCTTGCGGTCGCGAACCTCAGGATTCGCGCGAGAATCGGTTGCGCACCTGATTGGCGGCCTCGAATTCCAGGTACTGCGGGAAAGGCAAGTGCTCGGCGGCGCGGAAGTTGGCCTTCAGGTGCCGGATGCTGGGCTTGCGCGAGAGACGGTCGGCGATCGCCATGGTTTCCTCGCGCAGCCGGTCGTCGTCGAACACCCGGTTCACTAGGCCGAACGCCAATGCCTCGCGGGCCCCGAACCGCTCTCCTAGTAAGAAGAGCTCGCGCGCCTTGGCCTGGCCCAGCAGCCGGCTCCAGAGCCAGGGCCCGCCATAGTCGCCCGGCGCGTCGATCTGATGGAAAGCAGTCAGCAGGACTGCGGAAGCGGCCGCGAATCTGAAGTCGCAAGCGCCCGCTAGGTTGAGGCCCGCGCCGGCGCACGGACCGTTGATCATGGCGATGGTCGCCTTGGGCATGTCGAACAGCAGGCGCGCGTTCTCGCCGGCGCGACGCAAAAAGCTCGCCTCGCCCTCGAAATTGAACGCGGTGGACGAGCCCGCGCTAGTCTCCCCACTTTTTTCGGCGTCGGCCCTGGCTCGTCGCTTCATGTCGCCGCCCGCGCAGAATCCGCGTCCCGCGCCGGTGATGACCACCGCGCCGGCGGCGCGATCGGCCGCCGCCTCCTGTAGCGCGCCGTTGAGGGCCCACATGAGTGGCGGATTGAGGGCGTTCAGGTTTTCCGGGCGGTTCAGGGTCAGCACCAACACGCGCCCCACCCGCTCGGCGAGCAGTTCGTCACCTGGCGGCGATTCCACGGGCGTGGTCATGCATGCTCTTTGCAGCACTGAGGAGGGGACGGCAACATTCCTCTCCGGGCTCCCAGGCGGCGTCGCGACTCTAGATGATGGCGCCGGCGCTTACCTGCAGGGTCTGGCCGGTGATCTGCCGGCTGCCCGGCTGGCAGAGGAACAACACCACTGCGGCGATATCCTCCGGCTCGGAGATCCGCTGCAGCAGGTTCGCGAGCGGGCCTTCGCGGAGGGCGGCTTCCAGCGCCTCCTCCGAGAACGCCCTGGCGACGATCGGCGTGCGGGTGAGGCCGGGCGCGATCGCATTGACGTTGATGTCGTAGGCGCCGAGCTCCGCGGCGGCGATCCGGGTGAGCTGCGCCAGCGCCGCCTTGGAGGCGCCGTAGGCGGTCTTGGACTGCAGGGCGCGATGGGCGGAGCTGGAGGTGATGTTGACGATCCGCCCGCCCCTGCCGCGCTCGACCATGTGCTTGCCGATGGCGCGGATCAGCAGGAAGGGCGCAGTGCTGTTGACCGCATGCACCTGATCCCAGGTCTCGTCCGTCGTCTCGAGCAGGGGTGCGCCCCCGCCCGTGACGCCAGCGGCGTTCACCAAAATGTCGACGCCAGAAAAATGCGCCAGGGCCTCGCCGGCCGTCCGTTCGAGCGCCGCCCGGTCCGCCAGATCCACGACCAAGGTGTAAACATCGGGCCCGGGCGGGGTCCGGCCAAGTTCCTCCGCGTCGCGGTCGAGCAGAACCGTTCGGGCCCCCTCGCGCCGTAACAGCTGGGCGACGGCGCGTCCGATACCGGACGCCGCGCCGGTGATCACCGCCGTCTTGCCTTCGAGCGACGACATGGCTCGCCCTCCGATCAGCCGTGTTGGTCCGGCCTGGGATTCAGACGGAGGCGCCGGATCGGTGCGACTTGAGCGCACCCAAGGACTGGAGCTCGTCGAATCCGAGCACGCGGCCGGAAAGCTTCGACCCCTGCTCGGTGATCCAGACGATCGCCTCGGCCGAGTCCTCGGCGTCCCACTTGGCGGCCTGCGCGAGCTGGGGCGCGTGGAGGTGAACGGCCTCGGTGACCACGACCTCG
>JAFBAO010000052.1 GCA_019247715.1 Caulobacteraceae bacterium | reverse complement strand
GGCCCCGGCCCCCGCGCCGGCCCCGCCGCCCGCGCCCGCCGCCGGGACGGTCAGCCCCGATGCGGTGAGCTACTACGAGAACGTCGTCACCGACGACGGGCCGCCCGCGCAGCTCTCCGGCGCCACCTTGGTGACCACCGCCCAGCTGGCCCAGGCGCTGAAGGACCGGGACTCCGGCGGGGCGACGTTCGACCTCGTCGACGCGCGCGGCTGCACCAGCGAGCCCACCATCCCCGGGGCCTTCTGCCTGACGCCCAACACCCTCCAGGGCCTCGAGGACAAGGTCCCCGACAAGGCCACCAAGGTCGTGATCTTCTGCCACGACGGCAAATGCCCGATGTCCTACACCCTCGCCCAGGCGGCGGTGCAGGACGGCTATACGAACATCTTCTGGTACCGCGGCGGCATCAACGCCTGGATGGCTTCGGGCGCACAGACGACGACCTACGGCGGATGAAGCGGCCGGCCGCCAACGCCGATCCGATCATCCAGCTGGCCCGCGCCTACCACTTCGCGGCCGAGAAGCATGTCGGTCACCGTCGCAAGGGCGAGGCGGCCGAGCCTTATATGAATCACCTCACCGAGGTGGCCGAGCTGGCGGCGGCCGCCTCGGCCGGCGACCTGGATATCGTGATGGGAGCGGTCCTGCACGACACGGTCGAGGACACGGACGCCAGCCTCGAAGAGCTCGGCGCGGCGTTCGGGGCCAAGATCGCCGCCCTGGTGGCCGAGGTCACCGACGACAAGCGCCTGCCGAGGCTGGAGCGCAAGGCGTTGCAGGTGGCGCACGCGCCGAACGCCTCGCACGGCGCCAAGATCATCAAGCTCGCCGACAAGATCTCCAACCTGCGCGCCCTGACGGCCAGTCCGCCGGCCGGCTGGCCGCGCGAACGCTGCGAGGAGTATGTCGCCTGGGCTCAACAGGTGGTCGAGGGTTGCCGGGCCGCCAGCCCCTGGCTCGCCGCCCGGTTCGACGAGGCCGTCGAGGCTTACCGAGCCGTCAGTCCCCGCCGATGAGGTCGCGGCGGTTCTTCTCCAGCTCCTCGGCGTACCTTCGGGTCGCGTAGGATTCGCTGAGGATCCCCAGCACCTCGCGGCCCGCGCCCAGCACCGCCAGCTCGTCCCCGCCGGCGCGGTCGAAGACGTGCATGACGTCCTTGATGGTCATTTCGGGGCTCAGCCACTCGCTCTGCATCCCCATCACCGTCCCCACTGCGCGGGCCGGATCGGCGTCGGCGTAGGCGGCCGAGGTGGCCACGACGCCGGCGTAGCGGCCGGTCTCGTCGAGCGCCACCACCCGGCGGGTCGAGCCGAGTGGGAAGCGGCGGCGGAACTCGGTGAGGCTGGCGTCGGCGGCGATGGTGGGGACGTCGGTGCGCATCATCCGCCCGGCGGTGAGGCTACGCAGCCAGCCGACGTCATGGGCGCTGCGGATGGTCTCGCCGCGCAGGTGCAGGCGCCAGGTCGAGAACGAGTAGCCAAAGGTCTCGCGCACCAGCACGCTGGCCACCAGCGCGCCGGTGAGGGCCGCGGCGGTGAGACCGAAGTCGCCGGTGGTCTCCAGCACCAGGAACGACATGGTGAGGGGCCCGCCGATGATGGTGACCGCCAGCGCCCCCATGCCCACCAGCGCTGCGGCCATCGGGTCGAGGCTCACGTGGGCGAAGGTCTCCAGCGCCGCGGCGTAGAGGCGCCCCACCAGCGATCCGAGATAGAGCGAGGCGAAGAAGAGGCCGCCCCGGAATCCGAAGCCCAGCGAGATCACCGAGGCGAGCGCCTTGGTGACGATCAGGAACACCAGGGCCGCGATCCCGAGCTCTGCGGTGAGGTCGAGGTGCATGGCCCCGTGGCCGGCCGCCAGCGTCTGGGGAGACAGGAACGCGAGCCCGGCCAGGAGCACGCCGCCCACGATCGGTCTGAACGGCCGCAACCGCCCCAGCCGCCCGGTCATGAGCTCGGTCCAGCCCACCAGCCGCATCACCCCCACGCCGAAGAAGGCGCAGATCACGCCCAGGCCGGCGAACAGCAGGTACTGGGAGACCTTGAGGTCCGGCGAGGCGCTCACCCGCACCACCATCGGCTCGAAGTGGGCGAGCTGGGTCATCAGCACCGCGGCCAGCGAGGCGGCCACCACGGGGGCGATATTGGCGATGGTGTAGGAGCCGATGATGATCTCGAAGGCGTAGAAGGCCCCGGTGAAGGGGGCGCCGAAAGCCGCGCCGATCGCCGCCCCGGCGCCCGCGCCCACGAAGTTGCGAAGGTCGCTGCGGCGCAGGTTCAGGGCCTTGCCTGCGCCCGAGGCGAGCGCCCCGCCGATCTGGGCGTAGGCCGCTTCCAGGCCCACCGAGGCGCCAAAGCCGTTGGAGACGATGGTCTGGACGGCGACATAGAGGCTGTCGCGGAACGACATCTGTCCGCCCCGGAGCGCATTGGCCTCCACTGCGTCCACCGGCGTCGTGCCCCGTGCGCGCGCCCAGGCCCAGGCCAGGACCGCCAGCAACGCGCCCGCCGCCGGCAGGGCAAGCAGGCTCACCGGCGCGATCTTGGAGGCGGCGCTGAGCCGCTCGTCGAAGTTGATGCCGTAGAGGATCTGCTGGAAACCGTGCGCAGCCATGCCGATGACGATGGTGGCCAGCCCCGCCGCCGCGCCGACGCCTGCGGCGATCACCACCAGCCAAAGCTCGCTCGCCCGGATCTCGCCCCTCAGGAAGACCAGGGTCTCCAGCGCCAAGCGCGCCAGCCCCGGACTCGCGGGCCTGGCGGCGCGGGCGGCGGCGGTGTCGGCCTTCTCTTGGGTCAGGCGGCCCTCCGGCATCGGCGGACCTGAAGTCTAGTGTCCCGAGTCCGAAGTTCGCTAGTGGATGGGATCGGCGCCGAGCGAACTTCGGACTCGCCAAGGACACTAACAAGGCCATGAATCTAGTGTGGTTTACGAATTTGAAGTTCGCTTCAGCGCCCGCCCCATCCACTCACCCGGGACACTAATCCTCCGAATCGCGCCTGCGCACGCCCCCCGGGAATGACCCTTCAGATCTAATCGTCCTCGAGCGCCTCCCAGGCCGAGCCGCCCTCGTCCACCTCGACCACGCTTTCCACCGTGACCGGCGCCGGGCCGTGGTTGTCGAGGTCCGAGGCCAGCAGGCCCCGCCGCATGGGCCGCGCGAAGGCGGCTCGCGCCTTGCCGTCGTGACTGGGCTCGAACTCGGCCTCGCGCCGGACCCGCTGGCCGCGGTCGATCCGCACGCTGTCGTCGGCGGGGATGGTGGCGTTCGGGTCAGGCATGGCGTCGCTCCTGCGCTCGCCGGCTGAACGCCCGCGAGGGCGGTTCGTTCGCCCGGTCTAAAACTTCACCACCGTGCGGATGCTCTCGCCGGCGTGCATGAGATCGAAGGCCTTGTTGATCTCGGCGAGCGGCAGGGTGTGGGTGATCAGGGGGTCGATCTCGATCTTCCGCTCCATGTACCAATCGACGATCTTCGGCACGTCGGTCCGGCCCCGCGCTCCGCCGAAGGCCGTGCCCCGCCACACCCGGCCGGTGACCAGCTGGAAGGGGCGGGTCGCGATCTCCTGGCCGGCCCCGGCCACCCCGATGATCACGCTCTCGCCCCAGCCGCGGTGGCAGCATTCCAGCGCCTGGCGCATGGTGGCCACGGCGCCGATGCACTCGAAGGAGAAGTCGGCGCCGCCGCCGGTGAGGTCGACGATCGCCTGCACCACCTTGTCGCGGCCCACCTCGTCGGGATTGACGAAGTGGGTCATGCCGAACCGCCGGGCCGTCTCGGCCTTGGCGGGATTGAGATCGACGCCGATGATCTTGTCGGCGCCCGCCATCCTGGCCCCCTGGATCACGTTGAGGCCGATGCCGCCGAGGCCGAACACCGCCACGTTGGCGCCCGGCCAGACCTTGGCGGTCCAGATCACCGCCCCGATCCCGGTGGTGACCCCGCAGCCTATGTAGCAGATGGTCTCGAAGGGGGCGTCCTCGCGCACCTTGGCCAACGCGATCTCGGGCAGCACCGTATGGTTCGCGAAGGTCGAGCAGCCCATGTAGTGATGGATCTTCTCGCCGCCGATGGAGAAGCGGCTGGTGCCGTCGGGCATCAGGCCCTGGCCTTGGGTGCCGCGGATGGCGGTGCAGAGGTTGGTCCGCCGCGAGAGGCACGACTTACATTGCCGGCACTCGGGCGTGTAGAGCGGGATCACATGGTCGCCCGGCCTGACGCTGGTGACGCCCGCGCCGACCTCCAGCACCACGCCCGCGCCCTCGTGGCCGAGGATGGCGGGGAAGAGCCCCTCCGGATCGGCGCCCGACAGGGTGAACTCGTCGGTATGGCAGACGCCGGTGGCTTTGATCTCCACCAGCACCTCGCCTGCTCTCGGGCCCTCCAGCTCCACCGTCTCGATGGAAAGCGGCGCGCCCGCCTTCCAGGCCACCGCCGCGCGGGTCTGCATCGGCCTCTCCTTCCCTCGCCTCGCCGCTTCCCCTTTAGCCGGCATCCAGGGCGCGGCGAAGCCCGCCTCTCTGCGCCCGAGCTTTCCGCCGGGCCTGGGCTGGAGTAAGGGCCGGCCATGGCCCTCGAGCCCCTCGATCGACTGACGCCCGGCATGCCCGTCCTCTTCGGCGGCGACAAGGTGGCGCTCGTCTCGGACGCCCTGGCCGGCGCCTTCAAGGCCGGCGACCGGCTGATCGTCGTTCAGGAGACCGGCGACCTGCTGCACGCGCCAGCCGAGGTCGTCGCCATCGCATCGGCCGCCGCGGATCGGGCGGCGGCGGCGTTCGCGGCCATGGCCGGTGTCTCGGACGACCAGATCAGCGCCTTTTTCGACGGGTTTGCGAATTTGCTCGCAGACGATGTGGTCTGGACGCCCATCGCAGCGGCCAACGCCGCCGACGTCGAGAGCGCCAGGACCCGCGGCCGCTCGGTCACCCGGCTGATCGCCAGCCAAAAGATGCGCGCCGAGATGGTGGCCGGGCTCCGGGCCTGGCGCGATGCGGCGCCCTCGCGCGGACGTCTGCTCGAAAAGGTGGGCCACGCCGGTTGGAGCGTCGAGCAGGTCACCGCCCCGCTGGGGGTGGTGGGGTTCGTCTTCGAGGGACGGCCCAACGTCTTCGCCGACGCCGCCGGCGTGCTTCGGGGCGGCAACACGGTGGTCTTCCGGATCGGATCGGACGCCCTGCGGACCGCCCAGGCCATCGTCCGGGACGCCCTCGATCCGGCGCTGGCCGCGGCGGGCCTGCCGGCGGGCGCCTGCGCGCTGGTGGAAAGCGCCGAGCACGCCGCCGGCTGGGCGCTCTTCTCCGATCCGCGCCTGGCGCTGGCGGTGGCGCGCGGTTCGGGACCGGCCGTGGCGCAGCTGGGGGCGGTCGCGCGCCAGGCGGGAATCCCGGTCAGCCTGCACGGGACCGGCGGCGCCTGGCTCATCGCCGACGAGGCCGCCGACGCGGGCAGGTTCGCCGCGGCAGTCTTCAATTCCCTGGACCGCAAGGCCTGCAACACCCTCAACGTCTGCTGCATCGTGCGCCAGAGAGCCGCCGAGCTGGTTCCGCTCTTCCTGGAGTCGCTCCGCAAGGCCGGCGAGCGGCGCGGGCACGGCTGCAAGCTGCACGTCGTCGAAGGCGACGAGGCGGTGGTCCCGGCGTCCTGGCTCAGCGCCACCACGAGGGTCCGCCGGGCCGATGGCGACCGCGAGGAGCCCCTTGCCGAGCTGCTGCCCGCGCACGCTCTTGGGCGCGAGTGGGAGTGGGAGGAGACCCCGGAAGTCGCGCTGAAGGTCGTGGAGAGCCTCGACGAGGCGATCGCGCTCTTCAACCGCTTCAGCCCGCGCTTCTCGGCCTCGCTGATCTCGGAGGATCCGGCCGCCCAGCAGCGGTTCTACGAGCGTATCGAGGCCGGCTTCGTGGGCGACGGGATGACCCGCTGGGTGGACGGCCAGTTCGCGCTCAACCGACCCGAGCTCGGCCTCTCCAACTGGGAGCAGGGCCGGCTGCTGGCGCGCGGCGGCGTGCTCTCCGGCGACTCCGTCTTCACCGTCCGGCTGCGCATGCGCCAGCAAGACGACGATCTCGGGCGCTGAACCATGTCGGGACCAGACCGCCTTTCTCACCTTCACCTCTCCCAAAGGGAGAGGAAGGGGCCCGCGCTGCGTCAGCAGCGTGGGAAGGCGAGGAGTTACGCGGAGCGGGGCGCACGGGCTTGACCACGCTTCTGGCCGCGCCGTGGCGCGAGCCGGCCCACGTGGCCTCGGCCTTCGCCGACGAGCCCTTCGCGCTTGTGCTGCTCTCCGACGGCCAGGGAGAGCGCGGGCGCTGGTCGTATCTGGCCCGCCGTCCCTCGCAGACCTTGATCCTCGCCCCCGACGATTCCCGCGATCCCTTCGCAGCCCTGGCGGCGCTGATCGGCCCGGCGCGTCCGACCCATCCCGATGGCCCGCCGTTCCAGGGGGGCGTCGCCGGCCTCGCCGCCTACGAGCTCGGCGACCGGCTCGAGCATCTCGGCCTTGGCCGGATGGCGCCCTGGCCGGATCTCGCCTGCGCCCGCTACGACATCCTCCTCGCCTTCGACCATGCACGCCGACGGGCCGTCGCCATCGGGCCGGATGAGAGCGCCGCGCATGAAGCCCTCGCCTGGCTGGCCGCGCCGCCCGCGCCTGCGCCTGCGGGCGCCCTAGCCTGCGCCATCGAGGCGCCGGCCCCCCACGCGCACGAGGCGGCGGTGGCCGAGACCACGGAGCGCATCGCCGCCGGCGAGATCTTCCAGGCCAACCTCGCCCGCGCCTGGCTGGGGCGCCTGCGCGCCGGAAGACGGCCCTACGACCTCTTCGCCCGGCTGGCCCGGACCAGTCCCGCCCCGTTCGCGGCCTACCTGCGGCTGGCGGGCCTGGCGCTCGTCAGCAACTCGCCGGAACGCTTCCTCCAGGTGCGAGTCGCAGAGGCGGGCCTTGTCGCCGAAACCCGGCCCATCAAGGGAACCGCACCGCGCGGCCGCACGCTGGAGGAGGACGCGGCCCTCGCCTCGGCCCTGGCCGCCTCGCTCAAGGACCGGGCCGAGAACCTGATGATCGTCGACCTGATGCGGAACGATCTTTCGAAGGTGGCGGCGCCCGGCGCGGTGGAAGTCCCCGAGCTCTTCGCGGTCGAGCGCTTCGCCAACGTCAGCCACCTCGTCTCCACCGTCCGCGCCCGCCTCGCGCCTGGCCGCACCGCCGTCGACCTCCTGGCGGCGGCCTTCCCGCCCGGCTCCATCACCGGTGCGCCGAAGGTCCAGGCGATGAAGGTGATCGCCGCCGCCGAGGCCCCGCGCGGGCCCCTGTTCGGAGCGATCTTCTGGGCCGGCTTCGACGGGGGCTTCGACTCCAGCGTCCTCATCCGCACAGCCGCCTTCGTTCAGCAGCCGGACGGCTGGCGCTTCGAGGCCCGCGCCGGGGGCGGCGTGGTGGCCGACAGCGACCCTGCCGCCGAGCGCGCCGAGACGGAGGCCAAGATCTCGGCCATGCTGGAGGCCCTCACCGATCCGGGAGGTTGAGCCGGTGCGCCTGATCCTCGCCCTCGCCGCTTCGCTCCTCCGCCCGGGCCGCTGGCGAGGCTGGAGGCCGGATCGCCCTCGCCCATGTCGGCGCCCCAAAGACGTCCCAGAAGCTTCAGGTCGCCTCCGTCGCCATTGGCCCGGACGGCGCCATCGGGGCGCGCCACTCCAGCTACGGCGACAACGTGAGCCCGCCGATCCGCTGGAGCGCCGCGCCGGGCGCGGCTGCTTACGCAGTCATCGTCGAAGACCCGGATGCGCCGAGCCCCAGGCCCTTCGTCCACTGGCTGGTCTGGAACATCCCGGCGGGTGCGACGGCGCTTGCTGAAGGCCTGCCGCAGGCGCCGAAGCTGACGAGCCCGACCGGCGCAATCCAGGGCCGCAACGAAGGCGACGGCGCGTCGGGCTATTGGGGCCCGCATCCGCCGCCCGGTCCCGTCCACCACTACCACCTGCAGGTCTTCGCCCTCGACGCGCCGCTCGCCTTGGGCGCCGGCGCGGAGCGCGACGCGCTGGTCGCGGCTATGCGCGGCCACGTGGTGGCGGACGGCGAGGCCGTGGGAACCTTTAAGGCCCCGTGAGGCCTGAGAAGCTAGTGCGGTGAATTGAAGTTCGCTCGATGGACGGGGCGGCGTTGAAGCGAACTTAAAAAATTCGTAAACCACACAAGATTCAATGCTTTGCTAGTATCCTTGTCGAGTCCGAAGTTCGCTCGGCGCCCATCCCATCCACTGGCGAACTTCTGAACCGGGACACCAGCCAGCCCTCAGACCCAGCGGCGCACGCGCTCGGCGTACCGATCGTAGGCGTCGCCGAACTGCCGCCGCATCTTGGCTTCCTCGAAGGGGATGTGCGCGAACTCGGCGGTGAGGAACACGGCGATCGGGACCGCCAGGAACGGCCAGCCGCCGATCCAGATGGCGAGGCCGACGGTCGACAGCGTGAGGCCCAGGTACATGGGGTTGCGCGTGAAGCGATAAGGTCCGCGCACCACGAGCTTGCGGTTGGTGGGCGAGGTGGGATCGACCTCCGTCCCCTCGGCCTGGAACAGGCGGAAGGCCCAGACCGGCAGGATCCAGGCGATGAAGAACAGGGCGCCGCCGATCATCGGCTGCGGTAGGCCCGGGACCTTGGGCCACCCCAGCGCCCAGCTCACCGCCGCGGCGAGGCCGAGATAGATCAGCGTCCAGATCGGCGGCGGGAGCTTCAGCATCGGCCGCGCCCCACGACGTGCGGAATTTCGGTCGCTTGCATGGGCGGACCTTATCGGGCCTTGGCGCCCACACGCTAGCCGCTCGTCTGCATCGCGAAGGCGCGCTGGAAGCCCTGGAGCGCCGCCGGGTCGGCGTCGGACACCGCCCAGAAGACGAGGCCGCCGGCCCCCCAGCAGACCAGGCTGTAGCCCTGCCGCTTCTCCAGCGTCGGGGCCGCCGAGGCCGCGCCCGGCCAGATGAACAGGTTGATCACGTGCCCCCCGCGGCGGAACACCAGGGCGGCGGCGGGGCGCCCGTCGAGATGATCGAGCCGCCCGCCTACGAGCGGATAGCCCTGGGCCGCCAGATCGACCACCGGCGGGGCGAAATCGATCTTGCCGCTGAACCACGGCTTGACCGTGTGCCGGTCGGAGGTCGCCACGTCGGTCAGGTGCTGGGCCTGCAGCGAGCGCACCTGCGCCTCCACCAGCTGGCCCTCGAGGCTCGGACCGCGCGGCAACGCCACGACCACCGCGAGGCTGGCGGCCAGCGCGGCGATCGTCCCGGGAAGAACCCACGCCTCGGCGGCGGAGCGGCGCCGCGCGGGCGGCGGCGCGGCTTCGGCCGCCAACGCCGCCTCGATCCGCTCGACGAGGCCCGCCGGCGCGGCGAACCTGGGATGGGCGCCGAGAAGGGCCTCCTTCACCTGCCGGATGCCCGCGAGCTCGGCCGCACAGCCGGCGCAACCCTCCACGTGGCCCTCCAGCGCGAGCGCATGGCCGGCGTCCAGCTCGCCGTCCGCCAGCGCGTGCAGCAGCAGCGCCTTGTCCGCGCAGGCGCTCATGGGGCTTGCTCCATGACGCCCAGGCGCGCGCCCAGCATCCGCCGGGCCCGGGCGAGGCGCGACATGACGGTGCCCATGGGGGCGCAGGTGATTTCCGCCACTTCGCGGTAGCTCAGCTCCTCCAGGTCGCGCAGCACCAGGGCCTCGCGAAAGGGTTCGGGGATGGTTTCGATCGCGGCCCGCAGCGCCTCGGCCTCGCTGCGCCGGATAAGCCTCGCCTCGGCGGTCTCGCCGTCAGCGTCGACGGCCCGCTCGATCGCCCCCTCGTCCTCGGCGGCGATGGTGTCCCAGCCGCGCCGCTTGCGCCGCCAGTCGAAATAGGCGTTCCGGACGATGGCCAGCAGCCAGGGCTTCGGCTCTCCGCGCAGGCCATCGAAGGCGCGGAAGGCGCGCAGGAACGCCTCCTGGGCGATGTCCTCGGCCGCATCGGCGTCGCGGGCCAGGTATCGCGCCAGGGAATAGGCCGCATCCAGATGCGGAAGCACCAGCATACGGAACCGCGACGCCTGGGCGGGGGCGGGCGCCGCGGCTCCGCCCGGTCGGTCGCCGCTTCGGGGAGGATGGGCGCCCGGACCGATCTCGCGCGCAGCCGCCGATCCGGGCGCGTCGCGGCGTGCGGAGCTCCTGTGGAAAGGCAGGATGCGGCCACTTGCGGCGGGTGGATCGGACAGCGGCGGGCTCACGGGGGGCTCAGGGCGACTTCACGATGACCTTGCCCACCATCTTCGGGTGGATCGAACAGAAATAGCTGTAAACGCCGGGCTTGGCGAAGGTGACGCTGTAGCTGTCGCCCGAATCCATCGGCTTGGAGTGGAAGGACCCGTCCTCGGCGCGCACCGTGTGGGGGATGTCGTCGGCGTTGGTCCAGGTGACCTTCGCCCCGGCCAGCACCGTGACGGGGACCGGCGAGAAGGCGAAGTTGTCGATCTGCACGGAGGCCTGGGGGCCGGAGGCGCGGGCGACGCCGATGGCGGCGAGACCGAGCACGCCGACCAGCGCGGCGCGCGTGGCGAGACGAATGCGGGACATGGGAGGAGCTCCTGGGGATTGTATCGATCAGGCGAGCGTCTGGTCGACGAGCGGCAGCGGCCCCGCGCGGCCGACGAAGCGCACGTCGCGAATGCCCAGCACGCTGCGCAGCTTCTCCGCCGGCACGGCCATCGGGCCCGGCTGCTGGCCGGGCGCGCCGGGCGATGGTTGCGGGAAGGCGGTCGACAGGGCCGTATGGAAGGTGACGCGGCCCTCGACCTTTTGCTGGATCTGGTGGATGTGACCGTTCAGCACCGTCACCGAACCGAAGCGAGCCATCATCGCCAGCGCCTGGGCGCCGTCGTCGGTGTCCCAGCCCCACTCAGGATAGAGCGCCCAGAGCGGGATGTGCGCGAAGACGACGAGAGGCGTCGACGACCCGTAGTTGGCCAGATCCTTCTTCAACCAGGCGATCTGGTCGGACCCCAGATTGCCAGCGCCGCCCGCCTTGAGGTTAGCGACGTTGATCAGCGCCACGAAGTGCACGCCGGCGTGGTCGAACGAGTACCAGCCGCCGGCGCTCTGGGCGGCGTTGGGCTTGTTGTAGCGGTCGAAGAACGCCTTGCCGTCGCCTTCGTCGAGCATGTCGTGCTCGCCGGGGATGTGGAACACCGGCACGCCGGCGCCCTTGGTGATCTGGTCGGCGTCGTCCCATTGCTCGTCCTTGGAGAGCTGGCTGACGTCGCCCGTGTGGACGATGAAGTCGGGTTTCCGCGGCAGATCGGCGATCTTGGCCATCGCCTCGCGCATCGTGACGCGGACATCTGGATTGAACGGCTTCGAGAAGCCGATATGGCTGTCGCTGATCTGCACGAAACTAAACGCGCGCGACTTCTGCGTGGAGGCGGCCGCCTCCAGGCCGACGGCGCCCGGAACGCCGCCCGCCACGGTCCAGAGAAGCCCGGTCCCCGCCCAGGCCATGCATCCCAGGAAGCCGCGCCGGCTCTCGCCTTGGTACTCGCTCATCGAAGCTCTCTCGGTTTGTTCGAGAGGCTGGACGAAGGACGCTGCGGGTTTATTCCCGCATGGCAGCGGAATTCTTCGCGAGGCTGAGCTGGCCCCCGACCTGTTCGAGAACCGTCCCTGGCGCAGGGCGACGCGCGAGCGGCTGATCGCCGAGCGCCTGGCCATGGCCGACGCGACCCATGAGCGCGCCTGCGCCGCCATCGCCGAGGCCTTCTGGGGACGCTTCGAGCCCGCCGAGCTCGGGCTGACGGCCGGCTATTGGCCGATCCGGCGCGAGGTCGACTGTCTTCGCCTGCTCTCTCGGATCATCGACGCCGGCGGCGCCGTCGCCCTCCCCGCCGTCGTCGGGCCGCGCTCTCCGCTCGAATTCAGGCCCTGGACACCGGAGACGCCGATGGCGGGCGGCCGCTACGAGATCCCCCACCCCGCGGAGGGCCCGCCGGTGCGTCCGGCGACCATCCTGATCCCGCTGGTGGGGTTCGACGCCGCCGGCCACCGGCTGGGCTACGGCGGCGGCTACTACGACCGGACCCTCGCCGCCCTGACGCCCGCGCGCGTGATCGGCCTCGGCTTCGAGCTCGGCAGGCTTCCGAAGATCCAGCCCGGCCCGCACGACCAGCGGATGGACCTGATCATCACCGAGGCGGGGGCTTTCGAGCCTATCTAGGCTCCAGACTCGTGTGGGGTCCCCCTTGCGCGGGTGGGAGCGCAACCTACGACGGGTTGAGTTGGGGCTGAATCGCTCCTCTCATCGTCACCCCGGACGGCCTGCAAGGCCGATCCGGGGCCGGACCCTCCGGTTCTCAGGCGAACTTCAGCTTGGCCCGTCCGGCCCCCTTCGCCCGGGGTGACGGGGTGGATTGTTCGATTCTACCAACACGATCTAGTGTGGTGGATCAGAAGTTCGCCCCATTGTCGCGGCGGGCGCTGTGGCGAACTTCCGATCCGTAAACCACACTAGAAACATATACTTGGCTAGTGTCCTTATCGATTCCGAAGTTCGAACGGAGGCGCCGCTCAGGCTAGCGAACTTCGGAATCGGGACACTAGCGGGGCGGGAACCGCTCGAACGCGGCAATCCCCTCGGGGACCAGATGGAAGCTCTGCTTGTCGTGCAGATAGATCGCCATCTCGGGCCCGCCATAGAGCGCCGGATCATCGAGCGCCCCCACCTTGATGACCACCATCGGCCCCCCCGGCGGCTTGGTGGCCAGGTGGGTCCCACAGGTGGGGCAGAACTCGCGGGTCACCGGGTGCGCAAGGTCGGCCCGCGCGAACTTCGCCGGCTTACCCCTGACGTAGGCGAAGCCGTTCGCGGGCATGCCGATGATGAAGTTCGGGCCCCCGCCGCTGATGTACTGGCATTCGCGGCAGTGGCACTGGGCCTTCATCAGGGGCTCGCCCTCGGCCACGAACCGCAGACCCCCGCAGTAGCATCCGCCTTCCAGCCGCATGGTCGCCTCTTGGGATTGGGGCGACCATCCTGCCTCAGCCTCAGCTGTCGAGGAAGCTCCGGAGCTTGCGGCTGCGGCTCGGGTGCTTGAGCTTGCGCAGGGCCTTGGCTTCGATCTGGCGGATGCGCTCGCGGGTGACCGAGAACTGCTGGCCCACCTCTTCCAAGGTGTGGTCGGTGTTCATGCCGATCCCGAAGCGCATGCGCAGCACCCGCTCCTCGCGCGGGGTGAGCGAGGCCAGGACCCGGGTGGTCGTCTCGCGCAGGTTCGACTGGATGGCCGCGTCGATGGGCAGCACGGCGTTCTTGTCCTCGATGAAGTCCCCGAGGTGGCTGTCCTCCTCGTCCCCGATCGGGGTCTCGAGGCTGATGGGCTCCTTGGCGATCTTCAGCACCTTGCGCACCTTCTCCAGCGGCATGGCGAGCTTCTCGGCCAGCTCCTCGGGCGTCGGCTCGCGGCCGATCTCGTGGAGCATCTGGCGGCTGGTGCGCACGATCTTGTTGATCGTCTCGATCATGTGCACCGGGATGCGGATGGTGCGGGCCTGGTCGGCGATGGAGCGGGTGATCGCCTGGCGGATCCACCAGGTGGCGTAGGTGGAGAACTTGTAGCCGCGGCGGTACTCGAACTTGTCCACCGCCTTCATCAGGCCGATGTTGCCTTCCTGAATAAGATCAAGGAATTGAAGGCCACGATTAGTGTATTTCTTGGCGATCGAGATGACGAGGCGCAGGTTGGCCTCCACCATCTCCTTCTTCGCCTGGCGGGCCTCGCGCTCGCCCTTCTGCACGGTCTGGACGATGCGGCGGTAGTCGTCGATGGGCAGGCCGGATTCGGTGGCGAGCGCGGCGATCTCCTGACGGATGTCGCCGATCTGGTGGCGCTCGTTTTCGGAGAACTTGGTCCAGCGGACCCCGAGCGGGGTGATCTTCTCGCTCCAGGCCGGGTCGAGCTCCGAGCCCAGATAGGCCTTCAGGAACTCCACGCGGCTGATGCCGTAGCTATCGGCCAGCCGCAGCAGCCGGCCTTCCAGCACCACCAGGCGCCGGTTGATCGCATAGAGCTGGTCGACCAGGGCCTCGATGCGGTTGTTGTTTAGTTTCAGGGTCTTGAGATGGTTGACGATGGTCGAGGTGGCGGCCTCGTAGGACTTGCGCTCGGCCTCGGTGAGGTCCTCGCCCCGCAGCCGGTGCTCCACCAGCTTCTCCTGCAGGCGCCGGAAGGCCTCGAACTCGGCGGCGATGGCGTCGAGGGTGGCCATGACCCCCTCGCGCAGCTCGCCCTCCATGGCGCTGATGGTGGGCCCGGCGCCGTCGTCGAAGTCGTCGTCGTCGATCGCCGCCTCGGCGGCCGCCTCTTCCTCGCCCTCGTCGCGCTCGCGGGCGGGCTCGGCCTCGATCTGCTCGCCGGCCACCGCCTCGTCCGACAACGCCTGGGCGACCTGGCCGCCATAGGTCTGCTCGAGATCGATCACCTCGCGCAGCAGCACCCGGCCCTGGGCCAGCTCCTCGCGCCAGACCATGATCGCCTCGAAGGTGAGGGCGCTTTCGCACAGCCCCCGGATCATGGTGTCGCGGCCGGCCTCGATCCGTTTGGCGATGGCGATCTCGCCTTCCCGCGAGAGCAGCTCCACCGAGCCCATTTCCCGCAGGTACATGCGCACCGGGTCGTCGGTGCGGTCGTAACCGGTCTCCTTGGTGGTCTCGACCACCGCCTGCTCTTCGCGGACGGCCACTTCGCCGCCCTCGGGCTCGGGTACGTCTTCCTCGGCCTCCACCACATTGACGCCCATTTCGGAGAGCATCGCCAGGGTGTCTTCGATGGCCTCGGAGGTGACCTCCTCGGAGGGCAGGACCTTGTTCAGCTCGTCCATGGTGACGTAGCCGCGGGTCTTGGCCTGCTTGATGAACTTCTTGACCCCGGCGTCCGTCAGGTCGAGCAGCGGACCGTCGCTGACCGGCGCCTCGGGCGCTTCAGGGGTGGTGGTCTCGCTCATCTAGGTCTCCGAATCGGCCGCGCTCCTATGGGGCGCGGAACCCCGAAAATTGGTTTACGCGTCGAAGAATTGAAGGCCCCGCGTCAAATCGGCGCCTCTTCGCTCCAAATAGCACCCGTCTTGACCGCCCGGCGCAGTGCGTCGCGCTCCGTCTTCAGGGCGATGACCCGTTCGGCGCTGGCGCCCGTGGCCAGCTCGCGCTTGGCCCCGTCCATGGCGTCCTCCAGCGCCGCCAACCGGTTCAGCACCGAAAAGGCGTGCGACCACTGGGACCTGGCGGCGGCGGAGGGGACATCCGATTGAATGAAGGGCGCGCCCGAGTTTGCGGCGGCCCGGTCGATGTCTGTCAGCAGCGCGCTAAATCCTCTGCCCGCGAGATGGCGTTGCAAGCTCGCGGTGTCAAGGTGTTCGGCTTCGAGCCGCAGGCGAATGATTTCCTTCGCCAAATCCGAAAGCCGGGGATCGCCGAATCCCCGCAGCTCGAAGGCCTCCAGATGTTCGTCGAGCACTTCGGGATCGATCAGGGCCTGTTTGGCGAGGGCCGCCGAGAGCGGCGCGACGGCGGCGGCGAGCTGGCGTGCGGCCGCCCGGCCCTGGTCGGTGAGGCGAGGGTCGGGTCTTTGCCGGCCGCCGCGCCAGGGCCCGCGCGCCCCCTCGACCGGCGGCGGGAAGAGCGCGTCAAAACGGCGCGCCAGCTCCTGGCGGTAGACTTCCGCAAGGTCCGCATCGGCGATGGCGCGGGCGGCCTGGCGCAGGCGCTGCTTCAGTCCGGCGCGGCGCTCGGGCGTGTCGAGGGAGTCGGCGTCGCGCTCGCGGCTGAAGAGCAGGTCGACGAAGGCCGTGGTCTCGGCGAGCCGCGCCCTGAGGGTCGCGGCCCCCTCCTCACGCAGGACTTCGTCGGGATCCTTGCCGCCCAACGCCAGGGCGAACTTGAAGCTCCGGCCGGCCTTCAGCAGCGGCAGGGCCCGGTCGAGGACCCGGAAGGCGGCGGCCCGGCCGGCCCGGTCGGCGTCGAACGACAGCGTCGGCTCCGAGTGAAGGCGCCAGAGCGCCTCCATCTGCTCCTCGGTGAGGGCGGTGCCCATGGACGCCACGGCGGCGACTTCGGCGCGCTGGCAGGCGATGACGTCCATGTAGCCTTCGACCACCACCAGGGCGGCCCCCTCCCCGCCCGCGTGCAGCAGCCGCCGCGCCTCGGGCAGGCCGTAAAGCACCCGGCCCTTGTGGAAGAGCTGGGTCTCCGGCCCGTTCAGATACTTGGCGCGAGCCTCCGGATCGATCGCCCGCCCGCCGAACGAAACGATCCGGCCCCGCCCGTCGGCGATGGGGAAGATGATCCGGTCGCGGAAGCGGTCGTAGGGCTGGCCGCCGTCTTCGGGCGCGATCAGGAGGCCCGCCTCGATCAGGGCCTGAGGCAGAGCCCCCTTGGCCACCAGGTAATCCTTCAACTGAGTGCGCGCCGGCGGCGCGTATCCCAGCCGAAAGCGGCTCCATTCGTCTTCGGCGAGGCCCCGCCGGGCGAGGTACTCGCGCGCTGTTCGTCCCCCAGGCCGGCGCAGCTCCGCCTCGAACCAGCCGGCGGCCATCTCCAGCCAGTGGGCCAGGCCCTCGCGCCGCTTTTCGCCCTCCGCGGCCTGCGGATCGGGCGCCGGCAGCGCCATCCCCGCCTCCGCGGCCAGCCGCTCCACCGCCTCCACGAAGGAGAGCCGCTCGGTCTCCTGCAGGAAGCTGATCAGGTCGCCGTGCTTGCCGGATGAGAAATCGTGGAAGAAACCCTTGTCGTCGTTCACGAAAAACGACGGCGTGCGCTCCTTGGTGAAGGGCGACAGGCCGGCGAACTCCCGGCCCTGACGCTTCAGCTTCACCGTGCGGCCGATCACGTCGGAAAGCCGCAGGCGCGATTTCAATTCGTCCAGGAAGGCGTCGTCGAAGCGCACGCGCCATCATAGCCTTGGCCGGGGCTGAGTCGTACCGCCAGCATCGCCGCATTCTGACGAATCCTGGGCGCCGCGCTCCGCCGGCCGCGGCAAAACGCCCTCTTCTTAGGCGCCGCTCCGCAAACAGGCGCTGCGCCAAGCCGACCGCGCCCATGCAATTCGGCGACGCTCGCCATTGTGGCCTCGGTTGTCGGGCAGGGAAACGGCGGTCCATGAGGGAGGCCCGGGGTCTTGGCGTCTGGTTCGCGAGGCGGCTCACCGCGCTCAATCCCTGGCGGGCGCTGGCCCAGGCGGAGGCCGAGGCGCGGCGGGCCGAGCAGCGCCTGCGCGAGGCGCTGGACGCCCTGCCGGAAGGGGTGGTCTTCCTGGACGCCGAGGGGCGCTACGTCCTCTGGAACAAGGCCTACGCCGAGATCTACCACCGGTCAGCGGACCTCTTCCGGGTCGGGCGCCAGCTGGCCGAGACGCTGCGGATCGGCGTGGAGCGGGGCGACTATCCGGCCGCGGTGGGGCGCGAGGAGGCCTGGCTGGCCGAGCGCCTGGCGCTGCTGAAGAACCCCACCGCCGAGCGCCATGAGCAGCAGATCCGCGACGGCCGGTGGGTGATGATCGAGGAGCGCCAGACCGCCGACGGGGGCGTGATCGGGCTGCGGATCGACATCACCGAGATGAAGGCCCAGGCCACGGCCCTGGAGGCGGCGCTCGCCCAGGCGCAGGCCGCCCGCCGCGCCAAGGCCGAGTTCCTGGCCAACATGAGCCACGAGCTGCGCACGCCCCTGAACGGGGTGATCGGCCTGGCCGAAGCCCTGGCCCGCACGCCGCTGGACGAGGGCCAGAACACCCTGGTCGCCGAGCTTATATCCTCGGCCGGACGCCTGAACGGGCTGCTCGGCGACCTCTTCGACTTCAACAGTCTGGAGGCGGGGAAGGTGGAGATCGCCGGCCTCGCCTTCGAGCCGGCGGACTTGGTCCGGCGCACGGCGGCGCCTTTCGCAGCGGCGGCGGGGGCCAAAGGGCTGGCGTTCGAGATCGAGGTCGCCAACGCCGAGGGCCAGGCCCTGGGCGATCCGGACCGCCTGGCGCAGATCATCGAGCAGCTGCTCAGCAACGCCGTGAAGTTCACCGACGCCGGCAAGATCACCGTCCGGCTTGCGGCCGAGGAGGCGGCCGAGGGGCCGGTTCTGGTCGTCGACGTGATCGACACCGGCCGCGGGTTCGATGAAGGCCAGGCCGAGCGGCTGTTCGGCGGCTTCGAGATGGGCGACGCCTCGCCCACCCGCGAGCACGGCGGGGTCGGCTTGGGCCTGGCCATCTGCCAGCGCCTGGCGAGCCTGATGGGCGCCAGGATCGAGGCGCACGGGTCCCCCGGCCGGGGCGCGCGCTTCCGCCTGAGCCTTCCGTTCGCCCGGCCGCCGGCCCTCCCCTCCCCCGACCGCGCACTCAAAGTGCTGCTCGCCGACGACAACCCCACCAACCGCCGGGTGGTGGAGCTGATCCTGGATGCGGTCGGCGCCGAGGTGGTCAGTGTCGAGAACGGCGCGGAGGCGGCCCACGCCGCCCGGCAGGAGGACTTCGACCTGGTGCTGATGGACCTGATGATGCCGGTGATGGACGGCCTGGCCGCCATCCGCGAGATCCGCAAGACCGAGGCCGAGGCGGGCCGCCCGCGCCGCCCCATCATCGTCCTCTCGGCCAACAGCGGCCCCGACGACCTCGCCGCCTCGCGGACCGCCGGCGCCGACGGGCATCTGGGCAAGCCGATCCGCGCCGAAGTCCTGCTGACGGCGGTCGCCCAGGCGCTGGGGGACGACTGAGGGGGGGTCGGCACAGCTCACCGGATTGTGAGCGTGAGCCTTAGAGGGAGGCGCCGAGGAACGGCGTTCGGTCATGCTTGCGCCACGGACCTGGGCGTAGGAAGGTCCCGGACGGGAGCCCGAGAGCCGAGGAGGCGCGGCGTGAGCGAGCACCTGATACCCCGCGGAAGCGGACGCACCACCAGTATCTGCGCCGAGCCGAGCAGGCCGCACGTGCTGATCATCGACGATCACGACGCCAGCCGGACCGTCTGCGCCAACTACTGCGATCTCTTCGACCATACGAGCGAGACCGCCCGCAGCGGCGACGAGGCGCTGGAGGCGCTGAACCGTCGTCGATTCGACCTGGTGGTGATGAGCGTCGAGCTGGCCGGGGCGGCCGCCCTGGACGCCCTGCAGGCAATCCGCAGCCTGCCGCATCCGGCGGCCGCCACCCCGGTCATCGGTCTCGCCGCCCCTGACAGGGATGAGGCCCAGCGCTGGCTGGCGGCCGGTCTTTCCAGCGTGATCGCCAAGCCGGTCACGGCCGCCCGCCTGTTCGCGGCGATGCAATCGGCGCTGACGCCTCCGCCGGCCTCACCCCGGAGCTGGGCGCCCGCCATCTAAGATTGACCCCGGCGCGCGCCGTCCATACCTCTGCGCCCGATCCGGAGGTTCCGTCTTTGGCAACGACTCTCATACCCGGCGTCACCGCCGTGCTCGCGCTCGCCGACGGCTCGGTGCTGCAGGGCGTCGGCTGCGGCGCCGAGGGCGAGGCGGTGGGCGAAGTCTGCTTCAACACCGCGATGAGCGGCTACCAGGAGATCCTCACCGATCCCTCCTACATGGCCCAGATCGTCGCCTTCACCTTCCCCCACGTCGGCAACGTGGGGACCAACGCCGAGGACCTGGAACAGATTTCCGGCGCCGCCGAGAGCGCCGCCCGCGGGGCGATCTTCCGCGACGCGCCCACCGCGCCCTCCAACTGGCGGGCCAACTCCGACCTCGATTCCTGGCTGCGGCGGCGCGGAGTGATCGGGCTTTCCGGCGTCGACACCCGGGCGCTGACCAAGAAGATCCGCGAAAAGGGCATGCCGCACGGTGTCATCGCCCACCATCGGCGCGGCGAGTTCGATCTCGAGGCTCTCATCGCCAGGGCCCGTGACTGGCCGGGGCTCGTGGGGCTCGACCTGGCCAAGGACGCCTCCTGCCTGCAGCCTTTCGAATGGCGCGACGGCCTCTGGTCCTGGCCGGACGGCTACGCTTCCGACAGCCCCGGCAAATGGCGGGTTACGGTCGTGGACTATGGGGTAAAGCGCAACATCCTGCGGGCCCTTTCCTCCATCGACGCGCGCGAGACGGTGGTGCCCGCCTCCACCAGCGCCGAGGCGATCCTGGCGCAGAACCCGGACGGGATCTTGCTCTCCAATGGGCCCGGCGATCCGGCCGCCACCGCCGAATACGCGGTTCCGGAGATCCGCAAGCTGGTGGCCAGCGGCAAGCCGGTGTTCGGCATCTGCCTCGGTCATCAGTTGCTCGCCCTGGCGCTGGGCGCACGGACGGTGAAGATGGAGCAGGGCCATCACGGGGCGAACCATCCGGTGAAGGACCTGATTACCGGCAAGGTCGAGATCGTCTCGATGAACCACGGCTTCGCGGTCGATCGCCAGAGCCTCCCGGCCGGGGTGAAGGAGACTCACGTATCGCTCTTCGATGGCAGCAACTGCGGGCTGGCGGTGGAGGGGCGGCCGGTGTTCTCGATCCAGCATCACCCGGAGGCTTCGCCGGGCCCCACCGATAGCCTCTACCTCTTCCGCCGGTTCGCCGAGATGATGGACAAGGCGAAGGCCGCCGCGGGCTAGCGCCCTTCAGCCCCTTCGTCAGCCGGAGGCCACGGCCTCGGTGCGTCCGTGGACGATGTCGTCGGCCAGGCGCCCGGCGACTTCGGCCATGTGGTCGAAGGCGAACTCGAAGGAGCCGAGGCCCTGCGAAAGGGACCGCAGCTCGCCGATCAGGTCGCCCCGCTCGCCTCTCGGCAGGAAGGCGGACACCGTGTCCCAGCCGGTCCAGCCGTCGCGTGGCCCAAAGCCCAGCACCTGGCCGCGCCGGGCCGACAGCATCGAGATCACCCCCGAGGTGCAGGACCCCGGCACGTGGATGGTCACTTTCTCGATCGGCTCCAAGAGGGTCGGCGTGCAGCGGCGCAGGCCCTCGTCCATGGCCATGCGTCCTGCCTGCCGGAAGGCCATCTCGGAGCTGTCGACGCTGTGGTAGCTGCCGTCGATGAGGGTCACGGCCAGGTCGACGACGGGAAAGCCTAGCGGCCCCTTGGTCATGGCGTCGCGCACCCCCTGCTCCACGGCCGGAATCCACTGCTTGGGCACCACGCCGCCGGTGATCCTCTGGGAGAAATTGAAGCCTTCGCCACGCTTTAGCGGGCGGATCTCCACCGTCACGTCGCCGAACTGGCCGTGACCGCCGGTCTGCTTCTTGTGGCGGGCGTGCTGGGTGACGGCGCCGGTGATGGTCTCCTGGTAGGGCGTTGCGGTGGGGGCGGTGGCCACGTCGACCCCGAACCGGCGCTTCAGGCGTTCCAGGGCGAGCCGCAGGTGGGCCTCGCTCTGGCCGCCGAGCACGGTCTGGTGGGTGTCCGCCTCCTGGCTGAAGCTGAGCGCCGGATCCTCCTCGACGAGCTTGGCGATGGCCCCGGAGAGCCGCACGTCGTCGTTACGGACCTTGGCGGAGATCGCCAGGCCAAAGACAGGCCCCCTGGCGGCCACCTTGACGGCGATGTCCTTCGGCGTCCCGCCGAGGCAAAGGAACTGACCGGCGCGGGCGTTCTCCAGCTTGCCGATGGCGACGACATCCCCGGCCGCGGCCTGGCTCACCTTCTTCAGCGCCGCGCCCTGCACCGCGAAGAGCCCGCCGGCCCGCGCCCGTTCGCCGTCTGGCGACACCAGTTCGGCCCCGTCGTTGAGCGCTCCGCCGAGCACCCTGGCGTAGGCGAGCTTGCCGGCCTGGCCGGCGTAGGCGGTCTTGATCACATAGGCGCCCGTCCCCGAGATTCCGAGCCGCTGGGCGGCCGACTGCGGCGAGCCGGCGTCGTGGCGGAGCGCCTTCAGGAGCCGGCCGATCCCATAGCCCTTAGCGGAATCGCCGAAGAAGACCGGGGCGATCAGTCCCTCGTTCAGCTCGCGCACCAGGTCCGCGAAGATCAGCTCCTGGTCCGGCGTGACGTCGGAAAGCAGTTGTTCCAGGAGCTCGTCGTCGAAATCCGCCAACTGCTCCAGCATGTGGAAGCGGGCGTCCTTCTCCTCGGCCGGGATTCCGTCGGGCCCCGCCGCCTCGTCGGCCGGCGCGCCGTCCCGGTAGGCGAAGGCGCGCTCCAGGGCCAGGTCCACGTAGCCGGTGACATGCTCGTCCCGCCAGGTCGGCAGCTGGCGGGCGACCACCGGGACCTCGCTCACCGCGCCCAGCGCCTCCAGCAGGGCGGCGAGCGGCGGGCGCGCCTGGTCCATGCGGTTGACGAAGATCAGCCGGGGCACGCCGTGCTCTTCGAGGGCCTTCAGGGTCGGCTGCAGCAGGATCGCCTTGGCCGGGTCGGGCGCGGCGACCACCACCGCCAGGTCCACCGCCGGCAGGGCGAAGTCGCCCTCGGCTGCGAAGTCCACCGCGCCCGGACAGTCGACCACCGCGTAGTGGTCGTCGAGATAGTCGAAACTCGCGAAGTTCAGCTCCACCGAGTGCCCGCGGGCCCGCGCCTCGGGGCTGGAGTCGCCCACCATGACATTCGCGCCGCCGGCCTTGGGGCGGGCACCGGTGGCGATCAGCATCGCTTCCATCAGGCTGGTTTTGCCGGCCCCGGTCGGGCCCACCAGGGCCACGGCGCGGACGAGGCCGGGGGCGTGAGCGCTCATGGCGGCCTCCCGTTCGGTTCAGGGGATCGTCGCCTCGGGCGCGATCCCCGCGGTTTTCGGAATGCTCCACCCGCGAAGCGCCGGGCGCAAGAGGCTGATTCACCCCGAGCCCGCTCCGCGCCTCGCGGCCAGCTGGGCGATCAGAAGCGGGTCACGCCCATAGATGTCCGGATAGAAGGCGACGCCCTGAGGCGTCGGCGCGGCGGTCAGATAGACCACATAGACCGGAATAGGCGGGACGACCTCGACCCGCTGATCGGGCGGCCCCGCCGGATCGAAGGCCACCTGGCGGGCGAATATCCACCGGGCGAGGGCGGCGGCGTCTTGAAGCCGCACGCAGCCTGAGCTGTCGGCCCGTTCCGCATCGTCGAACAGCCGCCTCTCCGGCGTATCGTGAAGATAGACCCCCAAGGGGTTGGGAAGCATGAACTTCACCTGCCCCATCATGTTGTCGGCGCCGGGCAACTGGCGGACCCGGAGCATCTGGCGGCCCCCCGCCACGGCGGCCCAGTCGACGGTCGCCGGATCGAGGGGCCTGGCCTGCGGCGACCAGTCCGAGAGCGCCTGGAAATGCTGGCCGGCGAAGTAGGCGGACCCGCCCTTCATGAACTTGGGGGCGATCTTGTCGCGCACCAGGTCGGGGGGCACGTTCCAGTAGGGATTGAAGAGGGCGTAGCGGATCAGACCGATCATTTCAGGAGTCTGCTCGGAGCGCTTTCCGACGACCACGCGCATGATTCCTTGCGAGCGCCCCCGGGCATAGACCTCGAGCGCCTGGGCGGCCGGATTGACCAGGATGTAGCGCCGGCCGAGGTCCGCCGGCAGCGGCCTGGCCCGCTCGAGATTGGCCTCGATGAGCCTGGTGGCGGCGTCCTCGCGCCCGGCGGCCCGACGCGCGACCAGGGCCGCGCGCAGCTGCAGGTAGATCGGGTTCATCCGGCGCGCCGCCTCCAGCGCCTGACCGATCGGCGCGGCGGCGGCGGCTTCCAGGATGTCGTTGGCCTGAACGGGCGGCGTCGCGACGCCCGCATCGACGAACCTGAAGCCCGCCCCGGCCGGCGCGCGGTGCAATGCGCCCACATAAGCTGTGAAGGCGCGCGCCAGGGCCAGCTCCGCATGGGCGAGCGAGGCGGGCCGGCGGTCCGAAGCGGCGGCCACCGTCCGGGCGAGGCGGTCGGGCCGGAATGCGGCCGGATCGAGATCGTCGGCGCCCGCCGCGCGCAGGACCGCGATGAGCCGCTGCGCCTCGGGGCGCACCGCGCCGCGATCCACCCAGAGGGGTCGGTAGTCGCGGCGACGGTAGAAGTCCGCCACCTGGTCGGCCGGAGCGTGGGCGAGCTCGCCCCGCAACGCGCCGGCGACGGGAGAGCGATGGAGCAGCCAAGGCGTCACCAGCGGCGCGAGCGCCAGGCCGAGGACGACCCCGATCGCGATGGCGACGGCGGCGCCCGCCGCCTGAGCGGTCGGTCGCCGCCGCCCTGCTCCGGGACTTTCGCCCCGGGGCGCGTCCGCGGCCGTCAGCCGCGTTCGCCGGCGGTGTTGGCCGAGCCGGTGGTGGCCGAGCTGGCGGAGCTGTTCTGATTGGCGTCGGTAGCGCCGTTGGCGTTGTAACTGGAGCCCGACGCGTTGGGATCCGTGGCGCCCGTGGTGGCGGAGGTGTCGGACCCGTTCTGCGAGGCGCTCGGGGCGGCGCTGGTGGAGGCGCCGCTGGCGTTCTTCGAGGCGCCCATGGTGGAGCTGCTGGCGCCGCTGGTGCTGCCGTTGCTGCTCGACGACGCGGTCTGGGCGACGGCGATGGAGCCGATGACGAGCGCGGCGGTCGCGCCGGCGATGGCGATGGTCCTGATCATGGTGGGTCTCCACTCTCCCTTTTGAGGATCAAGCGCAAACGCCCGGTCGTGGAGGCCGTTCCCGGTAAAGCTTCCAGCAAATGTGACCAACCGTGATCTATTTCTTGTCTCTCGACCAAACTTAGCTCCCGAATTTCTGAAATCCGGAGCCGGTCGCGAACGGTTAAGCTTACAGGTCGGCCAGAATCTCGAGCGCTCTTCTTGAGAGCCGGAGCGCCGCCCGGCCGGCGCGCGTCAAAGACCTGCAAGCGGCCCGGCCTGATCGATATCGAGGCAGGCGCGGCGCCCATCGCCTTTTGCGGCCGGCCGGGAGCGTGACCGATCCGGCGATCGATGCGATACTGACTCGTCGCGGTGGGGCGCGCGGGCGGCCTGACCAGGAGTTGTAGAGTCGATGAAGGGCGTGGCGGCCTCGATCGTCGGGCTGATAGTATCGTTCGTCCTGTCAACGTCCTTCGCCGAGCCGGCGCCGCCGGGCCGCGATTGCTGCCGCGTCCCGGCCGGGACGCCCGTGCAGGTAGAGCTCACCTTCGACGTCAGCACCAAGGTCCAGCGCGCGGGCGACCGCATCCCACTGCGCCTGGCGGCCCCCTTGATCGTCGATGGCCGTATCCTGCTTCGCGCCGGCGCGCCCGGCTTCGGGGTCGTCATCCAGGCCTCGAAACCAGGAATGGGCGGGAAAGCGGGCAAGCTGGTGGTGGCCGCGCGCTACCTCATCGCCCACGGCCAGAGGCTGCCGCTCCAGGGGTTGCAGCTTTCCGGCGCCGGCCGCGACCGTAGCCGGTCGGCCAATGTGGTGGGCCTCAGCGGTTTCGCCTTCGCGCCCCTGGGGTTCGTGGGACTGGCGGTGCCGGGAGGGAACGTTACTTTTCCCGCCGGGATGCGGGCCACCGCAAAGCTCGCCCGCGACGAGTTTCTGCCGGCGCTGGACTTGGCGCCGCGATACGCGACGCGGACTTGGGAGTCCGAGGACGACGCCGACGCCGACGGGGCCGGGGATGCCGGCGAGGCCGACGGCGTGGCCGAGATCGGCCCGCCGCCGCCCGGCGAGGGTCAGGTGGTGTTCTTCCGCCGCAAGTCGATCACGGGCCTTGGTCAGTGGTTCAACGTGCGCGAGAACGGCCACCCGCTCGGCAAGCTCAGCAACGGCGCCTACTTCGTGCAGGTCACCGATCCGGGCATCCACACCTACACCGCCAAGACCGAGCCCGAGGTGAAGGATCACCTGACCCTCGAGGTCGATCCGGGCGAATCCTATTTCGTCGAGGGGACGCTCACCAAGGGGGTGGTGCTGGGCGAGGCGGACCTCACCCCCTCCAGCCGCGAGGCGTTCGCGCACGCCTTCGCGGGGCTGAAGCCGGCCAAGCGCCCGCGCGGCGCGGACCGGACGGCGTCGCCCTGATGCAACGGGCTTGACGTTCGCCTCGGCGTCCGCCCCCACAATCGGGCGAGCTTCGGACACGGGACACCAGCCGGCATGGGCCTCTTCAGCGATCTCCTGATCATCGACTGCGCGAGTTTCATCGCCGGGCCGGCCGCGGCCACCATCTTCAGCGACTTCGGCGCCCGGGTGATCAAGATCGAGCCGCCCGGCCTCGGCGACGCCTACCGCAACCTCATCCGGGTGCGCGCCCCGCCCGGAACCGTCGACTACTTCTGGACGGCGGACTCGCGCAACAAGGAGAGCCTGGCCCTCGACCTGAAGACGCCGAAGGCGCGGGCGGCGCTGGACGCGCTGATCCGCAAGGCGGACGTCTTCATCACCAACTATCCCTTCCCCATCCGCGAACGGCTGCGTCTCCGGGCCGAGGACGTGACGCCGCTGAACCCCCGGCTGGTCTACGCCTCGCTCTCGCCTTACGGCGAGACCGGCCCCGAGCGCGACCGGACCGCCTACGACACCACCGCCTGGTGGGCGAGGTCCGGTCTGATGGACATGGTGCGCGCCACCGGCGAGACCGAGGCGGCGCTCTCCATGCCGGGCATGGGCGATCATCCCACCGCCGTCTCGACCTACGCCGCGATCCTCACCGCCCTCTACCGGCGCCAGATCACCGGCGAGGGCGGCGTCGTCTCGACCTCGCTGCTGGCAAACGGGCTCTGGGCGAACGCCTGCCAGGTGCAGGCGGCGCTTTGCGACATCCAGCTGCTGCCGCGCGGCCCGCGGGGGCAGAGGAGCGCGCTGAACGAGACCTACGAGACCGCCGACGGACGGCTTGTCGTGCTCGCCCTCACCAATCCCGCCCGCGAGTGGCCCAGGCTGGCCGAGGCGGTGGAACATCCCGAGTGGCTGGACGAGCCCATGTTCGCCACCATCGCATCGCGGCTGGAGTACGCCGCGGTGCTGGCGGCCTGGCTGCAGGAGGCCATCGGCGCGCGGACCTGGGACTATTGGAAGGCGCGGCTCGCCGAGGCCGGGGTCGCCTTCGGATTCATGGCCACCACCGCCGATCACGCCGACGATCCCCAGGTGATCGCCAACGGCTTGCTGCCCGAGTTCGCTGACGGGCTCGGCCTTCGCACCGTCGACAGCCCTTTCCAGATCGAAGGCGAGGCCAAGCAGGCGCCCCGGATGGCGCCCGAGGTCGGCGAGCACAGCCGCGGGATCCTCGAGGAGCTGGGCCTTGGCGCCGCCGAGATCGACGCGCTCACGGATTAGCGATCAGAGGGTTGGGTCCGCGCCGACCTGGACCAGGATCTTGCCGAAGTTGCCGCCGCCCATGAGCTCGGCGAAGGCGGCCGGGATAGTCTCGATCCCCTGCCGGATGTCCTCGCGGTACTTGACCCGTCCGGCGGCGACCAGGGCCGACATTTCCTCGAGGAACGGCCCCTGATGCTCGGCGACGAAGGCGCCCACGAAGAGGTCGCTCACCTTCATCCCCTTGGCCTGGAAGAGCGGCTCGTGGCGGCGTAGGAAGGCGGCCTTGGGGTCCGGATCGGAGTCGTCGCCGTACTGGGCGATGAGGCCGCAGAGGCTGAGGCGCGCTCCCCGGTTGAACAGCGGCGCGGCCGCCTCGAACACCGCCCCGCCGACGTTCTCGAAGTAGACGTCGATCCCGCCCGGGCAGGCGGCCGCGAGGTCCGCGGCGAGCCTCGGCGAGAGATGCGAGACGCAGGCGTCGAAGCCCAGTTCCTCGACCGCGTAGCGGACCTTGTCCTCGCGTCCGGCGACGCCCACCACGCGTGCGCCGGCGATCCTGGCGAGCTGGCCGGCGATCTGCCCGACGCCGCCGGAAGCGGCGGTCACCACCGCCGTATCCCCCGCCTTCGGCGCGCACTGGAGCGTCATGCCGGCATAGGCGGTGAGCCCCAGCATCCCAAGCACCCCCACCGCCAGGGAGATGCGCCCCCTGGCCGGGTCGAGCTTGCGCGGGATCATGTAGGAGGGCCGCTCGATCCCCTCCCCCATCAGGCCGTACTCGGCCCAGCCGTTGACGTTGAACACCAGGTCGCCGGCGGCGAATCCCTCCATCCGGCTCTCGATCACCTGCGAGACCGTGCGTGCGTGGCAGACCTCGCCGGGCTTTTCGACGCCGCGCTTGCGATAGCCCCACTGGTAGGGGTCCAGCGAGACGTAGATCGTCCGCGAAAGGGCCTGGCCCGGCCCCGGCGCCGGGACCGGCGCGGTGCGAAGCTCGAAGTTCGCCGGCGTCGGCAGGCCGCTCAAGGGGCCGCGCGCCAGGGTCCAGTAGCGGTTCATGGCCTTCGGCCCCCTATGGCTGGCCCGGCTTCAGGGTGACGAACAATCCCTCCGCCTCGGCGCAGAGAGTCTCGCCGTGCCAGAGCTCCCCCCGCATGAGCCGCTTGCGGCCTTCCTCCTTGGCGAACCATCCGCGGATCTCGAGCTCCGCCCCGATCGGCGTGATCGAGCGGTAGTCCACGCGCAGATAGCCGGTGCGCGCCCGGCTGCGGCCGCCGGTGTTGGCGAACCGACCCAGGAGCTCGTCGAACAACAGCGGGATCGCGCCGCCGTGCGCGGCGCCGTTGCCGCCCAGGAAGTAGCGGCCGAAGGTGACCTTTCCCCGAAAGCGCTCCGCGTCGCTCTCCAGGATCACCGCGCCCGGCCAGAGCGTCTGCCCGCGTCCCGGCAGGTCGGGACGGCGGCCGAAGAACTGCCCGTCTTCCGGGACCGCCAGAGGCTCCAGCCTCGCGGACCAGGCTTCCAGATCCTGCGCAAGCTCGCGCAGCGTCGCCGCGTCAGGCGCGGCCGCCGCCACCTGGTCGAGGAAGCGGCGCAGGGCTTCGATCATCGGCCCATACGCCAGTCCGCCGCTAAGTTCGAGCGCCCCCGGCTGCAGCCGCTCACCGATCTGGGCGAAGCCGCCCCCCGCCTCGTCGTCCGCCACGCGCCTTGATCCTTTTCCCGTTCGAGCCGTTCGCGAACTTCAATGCCGTCATTTTTCGCCACTGCAAGGCGCCACGGACTTCGCGCCGGCGGTCATTCTCCGATGAGGTGCAGGACGACCTCGCGCCGGTGCGGGCGGCGGCGGTGCTCGAACAGATAGATCCCCTGCCAGGTCCCTAGCGCCAGCGCGCCCTCGATCAGGGGAATGGCGAGCTGCACGCCGGTGAGGGCGGTGCGGATGTGGGCGGGCATGTCGTCGGCGCCCTCGTCGTCGTGGCGGTAGCGCGCGGGGTCCTCGGGCGCGATCGCCTCGAAGTAGGCCTCGAGATCGGCCCGGACCTCGGCGGCGGCGTTCTCCTGGATGAGCAGCGAGGCGGACGTGTGCCGGCAGAAGAGCGTCAGGAGCCCGGTCTTCAGGCCTGCGCCGGTCGTCCAGGCCGCCACCGGCCGGGTGATCTCGATGAGGCCCCGCCCGCGCGTCTCGATCTCGAGCCTGTGGGCCGCCTGGCGCATCTCATTCGTTCTCGAGGCTGTAGCGCAGCCACACCGCTCCGCCGTCGAGGGGCTGGCAGCTGAGCAGCTGCATCGCGCGCACCGGCGCGGCGACGCCGGCCTCCGCCTCGGTGGAATCGAAGAGGCAAGGGGCGCCCTTCGCGCCATCCACCATCGGACAGATGACCAGGCTGAGCTCGTCCACCAGCCCCGCGCGCAGGAAGGCGCCGTTGACGATCCCACCCCCTTCGAGGAGCAGCCGCCGCACGCCGAGCTCCCGGTTCAGCAGCGCCAGCGTCTCGGCGAGATCCAGCGCGTCGTCGCCCGCGAAGACGTAGGAGACGCCGTCGGCCTGCAGGCCGGCCAGATGGGCGTCCGAGACCGCGCGCGTAAGCACCGTCACGATCGGATCGCCCCCGATGTCGGAGCGGCCCCAAGCGATCTTGCCATGCGCGTCGAGCACCACCCCGTAGGCCGGCGCGTCGCGTCGCGCGAAATGGTTCTCGCGCGGCAGCCTGCGATCCGCCGGCGGATAGCCCTGGCCGCGGGCGAACTCGGCGCCGGTGACGCGCCCCACCAGCCAGGCGTCGCAGCCGATCTCGTCGTGCAGCCGCTCGAAGACGCCGCCAAAGCCGCTGGCCTTGGGCCGCCAGCGGCGGCCGAGGATCCGCCCGTCGACGCTGGTCACCATGTGGCAAATGACGTGCGGCTTCATCGGAGGTTCCTGGACGTCTGGCTGCGAGGATTCGCCTCAAAGACCGCCGCCGTCCAGCCGGCGCGCGCGCAAAGCGCGGCTCGGCCTTGCGCGGCGGGCGGGAGACGCCCTTGCCACCCAGGCCCCGCCCCTGTAAGCGACCCGCTTAACCTGAAGTTTGACCTTGGCCGGGCGCGCCCTCCGCGCGGGACCCGCGCCTTGCTGCGCGAGAGACGATGCCCAAACGCACCGACATCGCCTCCATCCTGATCATCGGCGCCGGGCCCATCGTCATCGGCCAGGCCTGCGAGTTCGACTATTCCGGCGTCCAGGCCTGCAAGGCGCTGCGCGCCGAAGGCTACCGGATCGTGCTGGTGAACTCGAACCCGGCGACGATCATGACCGATCCGGAGATCGCCGACGCCACCTACATCGAGCCGATCACCCCGGAGATGGTCGAGAAGATCATCGCCAAGGAGCGGCCCGACGCGCTCCTGCCCACCATGGGCGGCCAGACGGCCCTGAACGTCTCTCTGGCGCTGGAGCGGGCCGGGGTGTTGGCCAAGTACGGCGTCGAGATGATCGGGGCCCGGGCCGAGGTGATCGACAAGGCCGAGGACCGGCAGAAATTCCGCGAAGCCATGGACGCGATCGGCCTGGAGAGCCCGAGGTCGCGCCTCGCCCAATCCCTCGAGGAGGCGCTCTCCGCCCAGGCCATGGTGGGCCTGCCGGCGATCATCCGCCCGTCCTTCACCCTGGCCGGCACCGGGGGCGGCGTCGCCTACAATCTCGAGGAGTTCCGCGAGATCGTCGAGCGCGGACTCGATCTCTCCCCCACGCACGAGGTGCTGATCGAGGAGAGCGTGCTCGGCTGGAAGGAGTACGAGCTGGAGGTGGTCCGCGACAGGGCGGACAACTGCATCATCGTCTGCTCGATCGAGAACGTGGACCCCATGGGCGTCCACACCGGTGATTCGGTCACCGTCGCCCCGGCGCTCACCCTCACCGACAAGGAATACCAGCGCATGCGCGCCGCGGCGATCGCGGTGTTGCGCGAGGTGGGCGTCGAAACCGGCGGCTCCAACGTCCAGTTCGCGGTGGACCCGAAGGACGGACGGATGGTGGTGATCGAGATGAATCCGCGCGTCTCGCGCTCCTCGGCGCTTGCCTCCAAGGCCACCGGCTTCCCGATCGCCAAGGTCGCCGCGCGCCTGGCGGTGGGCTACACCCTCGACGAGCTGATGAACGAGATCACCGGGGCGACCCCGGCCTCGTTCGAGCCGACCATCGACTACGTGGTCACCAAGATCCCCCGCTTCGCGTTCGAGAAGTATCCGGGCGCCGAGCCGCACCTCACCACCTCGATGAAGTCGGTGGGCGAGGTCATGGCGATCGGGCGCAACTTCGCCGAGAGCCTGCAAAAGGCCCTGCGCGGCCTGGAGACCGGCCTTACCGGCCTCGACGAGATCGAGGTCGAGGATGCGGACGATCCGGCGGCGGCGCGCGGGGCGGTGACGCGGGCGCTGACCATCGCCACCCCCGATCGCCTGCGGGTGATCGCCCAGGCCTTCCGGCTGGGGCTGACCGTCGAGGAGGTGCAGGCCGCCTGCGCCTACGATCCCTGGTTCCTGCGGCAGATCGAGCAGCTGGTCGTCGAGGAGGCGAAGCTGAGGCGCGATGGGCTTCCCGCCGACGCGGCCGGCCTTCGGCGGCTGAAGGCGCTGGGCTTTTCCGACGCCCGCCTCGCCGCGCTTACCGGCGCGGCCGAGGAAGGGGTGCGCCAGACGCGGCGCGCGGCGGGGGTGCGGCCGGTCTTCAAGCGGGTGGACAGCTGCGCGGCCGAGTTCGCCGCCCTGACGCCCTATCTCTACTCGACCTATGAGTCGGGCGCGCTCGGCCAGGCGCCGGAATGCGAGGCCGCCCCCACCCCGCGCAAGAAGGCCATCATCCTCGGCGGCGGCCCGAACCGGATCGGCCAGGGGATCGAGTTCGACTACTGCTGCTGCCACGCCGCCTTCGCCCTCGACGCCATGGGGGTGGAGTCGATTATGGTCAACTGCAACCCCGAGACCGTCTCCACCGACTACGACACCTCCGACCGGCTCTATTTCGAGCCGCTGACGGCCGAGGACGTGCTCGAGCTCATCGAAGTGGAAGCCTCGCAAGGGGAGTTGCTGGGCGTGATCGTCCAGTTCGGGGGCCAGACGCCGCTCAAGCTCGCCCATCCGCTGGAGAAGGCGGGCGTGCCGATCATGGGCACCAGCCCCGACGCCATCGACCTCGCCGAAGACCGCGAGCGCTTCCAGGCGCTCCTGAACAGGCTGCAGATCGCCCAGCCGGTGAACGCCATCGCCCGCACGCCGGAACAGGCGTTCGAGGGCGCGCGCAAGGTCGGCTACCCGGTGGTGATCCGGCCCTCCTACGTCCTCGGCGGGCGGGCCATGGAGATCGTCCGCGACGAGGACCAGCTCGCGCGCTACATCCGCGACGCCGTGAAGGTGTCCGGCGACTCCCCGGTGCTGATCGACCAGTATCTCTCGCGCGCCACCGAGGTGGACGTGGACGCGCTCTGCGACGGCGAAGCGGTGTTCGTCGCCGGAGTGATGGAGCACATCGAGGAGGCCGGGGTGCACTCCGGCGACAGCGCCTGCTCCCTGCCTCCCTTCTCCCTGCGCCGCGAGACGGTGGAGGCGCTGAAGGGCCAGACCGAGGCGCTCGCCAAGGCGCTGGGCGTGCGCGGCCTCATGAACGTCCAGTTCGCCATCGAGGAGCCGCACGCGCCCGAGCCGCGGATCTTCGTGCTGGAAGTCAATCCGCGCGCCAGCCGCACCGTGCCGTTCGTGGCCAAGACCGTCGGCAAGCCGGTGGCCGCCATCGCCGCGCGCCTGATGGCCGGTGAAAAGCTGGCCAGCTTCCAGCTCGCCGATTCCACCTACGACCACATCGCGGTGAAGGAGGCGGTCTTCCCCTTCGCGCGGTTCCCCGGCGTCGACACCGTGCTGGGCCCGGAGATGCGCTCCACCGGCGAGGTGATGGGGCTCGACTGGCGCCGGCCCGGCGAGGATCTCGCCCCGGCCTTCGCCCGCGCCTTCGCCAAGAGCCAGCTCGCCGGCGGCACGGTGCTCCCCGAGGCCGGCGCGGTGTTCGTCTCCGTGAAGGACGCCGACAAGCCCTGGATCGTCGAGCCCGTCCGGCTGCTGAGCGGCCTCGGCTTCCGCGTCCTCGCCACCGGCGGCACCGCCGGTTTCCTGGAGCAGGCGGGATTTGAGGTGGAGCGGGTGAAGAAGGTGCTGGAGGGCCGGCCGCACATCGTCGACGCCATGAAGAACGGCGAGGTGCAGCTGGTCTTCAACACCACCGAGGGGCGCCAGTCGCTCGAGGACTCCTTCTCCCTGCGGCGCAGCGCCCTGATGATGAAGATCCCCTACTACACCACCACCGCCGGGGCGCTGGCCGCGGCCCAGGCCATCGCCGTCAAGCGCGAAGGCGGCCTGGAGGCCCGGCCTCTGCAGAGCTACGGGTAGCGCCGCTTCCCGGTCAGGCGGCCGCGCCCAACATCTTCAGTTCACGCAGGCCGCGGTCGCGCCACAGCCGCCCCCTGAGCACGATCGCGCGCGTCTCGAGCTTCGATCGTATCCGGAACGGCAGCGACGGCGGCCGCCGCGCCGCCGCTTCCCCAGGTCCGTCCACGAACACCGACTGGAAACGGCGCATCACGGCGGCCGGCGCCAGGTCTGCGACCGCCGCCCGGAACCGGCCGTCGGACGGCGGCGGCTGGAACTCGGTGAGGATCCGCACGAGGTCCTTGGCGGTGCGGTAGACGAGGCTGTGGTCCGGGATGAGATGCAGGTGGTTGCGGTCCTTGCCGCCCTCCCAGGTGATCACCGGTTTGTCCAGGAACAGGAACTCGGCCACCGCCAGGCCGAACCCCTCCCCGGACTTGCGCGCGTGCAGCATCGCATCGCACGAGGCGATGAAGTTCGACTTGGCCGTGAGGTCGTAGACCGGGGCCAGGAACCGCACCCGCTCGTGCTGGATGAAGGGCGCCGTGTTCAGGAAGGCGAAATGGAGATCGCCCCGGCGTTCCAGCGCGGCGGCCACCGCCCCCTTCACGAACGGAAGGTCGAACTGGTCGTAGCCGCCGTGCCGCCCGAGCACCACCGCGTCGTCCGGGAAGCCCCAGGCGGCGCGCAGGTCCTCGTCGGGCTCGGGCAGGTTGACGATCAGCGGAACCCACGGCTGGCGCCCCTGCGTCACATGCTCGGCCATCCACTTGGAGATGTAGGCGTAGACCTCGCCGCGCGGATTGTAGTGCTGGAAAAGCACGTGCAGTGCGTTCTTCACCCCGGGGACCAGCCGGTCGTCGTCGGGCGCGAATTCGAAGCCGTAGAAGATATCCGCGCCGCTGGCGCGCACCTTGCGCTTCAGATCCTCGAAATCGGAATAGCCCACCGGCTCGAAGCGGGAAGCGAAGAGATCGACGATCCGGGGGTTGTAGGCGTCGGTCCCGGTCTGGTGGAAAATGATCGACCGATGCCCGAGCTGGCGCTCGGCGCCGTCCGCGAAGTCGTAGACGGCGACGCTGGTGCCGCGCTCGCTGAGAACCCTGCCGTCGAACGCGATGGTCGCCATGCGCCTCCATAGGCCGGTGGGCCCGGCCATGGCCAGCGCGCCGCCGCGTTGCTAGACCCGTAGGGGGCGCCCGGCTCGATACCGCAGGCGGCCAGCCCGACGCGTACCGATCAGTCCCTTCCGGCCTTCTGGCCCAGCATCAAGAGGACCAATGTCATTTCCAGCCCGAGCGCTCGCCGCGGCTTTGGTGATTCTCTGCGGCGGCGCCGGCAAGGCCGCGTCCGAGACCCTGAACTGCCAAGGCCCGCAGAGTTCCGCGCGGCTGATCGTCACAGTGGAGGACGTTCCCTCTTCCAAGGGGTTCGTGGTCGGGGTGCTCTTCGGTCCTGACCAGGCCCGCTATCTGGTGGATCACCAGGAGCTGTTTCATTGGCGCGAACCCGCCCAGGAGCGATCCACCACCCTTTGCCACACCGTTGCGCCCGGCGCCTACGAGCTGGTCGTCTATCAGGACGCCAACGCCAACGGCCGCATCGACAAGGACATCTTCGGCCGGCCCAGGGAGGCCTACGGGTTCTCCAACAACATCAGGCCGCTGCTGCATAGGCCCAGCCTGCAGTCGACCCGGTTCTGGGCCGGCCCCGGCGATACGCTATTGCATATCCGCCTGCTCGCCCCATAAGCCCGCGCCAAAGCCGGTCGGAGAGACGTTTGCAGCCAGGCGATCCCATTCTGGTGACCGGCGCTTCCGGTTTCGTCGGCGCGGCGGTGGTGAGGGCCGCGCTGACGCGGGGGGCGAAGGCGCGGGTGCTGGTCCGTCCCACCAGCCCCAGGCGCAACCTCGAAGGGCTCGATTGCGAAACGGTCATCGGCGACATCACCGATCCCGAGGCGATGGCGCAAGCGATGGGCGGGATGCGCTACGTCTTCCATGTGGCGGCGGACTACCGCCTCTGGAGCCGCGATCCGTCAGAGCTGAAGCGCGCCAACGTCGGGGGGACCGAGGTGGTGATGAAGGCCGCCCTGGCCGCGGGCGTCGAGCGGATCGTCTACACCTCCAGCGTCGCCACCCTGCGCGCCGCCGATGCGGCGACGGTGGTCGACGAGCGCCAGCCGCTCGAGGAGGCCGAGGCGGTGGGCGCCTACAAGCAGAGCAAGGTGGCCGCCGAGCGGCTGGTGGAGCGTATGGTCGCCGACGAGGGCCTGCCGGCGGTGATCGTCAACCCTTCGACCCCCATCGGTCCGCGCGACGTCAAGCCCACCCCTACAGGCCGAATCCTGGTGGAAGCGGCGATGGGCCGGATGCCGGCCTTCGTCGACACCGGCCTCAACCTCGTCCACGTGGACGACGTGGCCCAGGGGCACCTGGCCGCGCTGGAGAAGGGCGAGACCGGAGAGCGCTACATCCTGGGCGGCCAGAACCTCTTCCTGCGCGAGATGCTGGCGGCGGTGGCGGCGCTGACCGGGCGGCGCGCCCCGACCGTGGGCCTGCCCCGCGCCCCGCTCTATCCGCTAGCCTGGGCGGCCGAAGGCGTGGCCTGGATGACTGGCAAGGCCCCTTTCATCTCCCGCGACGCCCTGAAGATGGCCGCCCACCACATGTTCTTCTCCTCGGCCAAGGCCGAGCGGGCGCTGGACTACCGCGCCCGCCCGCACCGCGAGGCGCTCGCCGAGGCCCTCGCCTGGTTCGACGCGGCCGGCTACCTGAAATGAACGCGGCCACGCTCGTCGGCGTCGTCGTCTTGGCGGCCTGGGCCTATCTGCTGCTGGGGCGCGGCTTCTTCTGGCTGACCGCCGAGCGCGACACGCGCCGCCTGCCCGCCCCCCCGCAGCGCTGGCCGGACGTGACCGCGGTGGTGCCGGCGCGCAACGAGGCGGACGTGATCGCCCGCTCCATCGGCAGCCTGCTGGCCCAGGACTATCCGGGCGCCCTGCGGGTGGTGCTCGTGGACGACGCCAGCGAGGACGGCACCGCCGAGCGCGCGCTCGACGCCGCCCGCGCCCTGGGCGCCTCCGACCGGCTGACCGTGATCACCGGCGCGCCGCTTACGGCGGGCTGGACCGGCAAGCTGTGGGCCGTCAGCCAGGGCGTCGCGGCCGCCTCGCGCGCGCAGACCGCTCCGGACTACCTCTTGATCACCGACGCCGACATCGCCCACGACCCGCAGAACCTGCGCCGCCTGACGACCCGCGCCGAAGCCGGCGGCCTCGCCCTGGTCTCGCTGATGGCCAAGCTCACCGTGCAAACCTGGCCCGAGCGGCTGATGATTCCGGCCTTCGTCTTCTTCTTCGCCATGCTCTACCCCTTCGCCTGGGTGAACGATGCGAAGCGGCGCCTCGCGGCGGCGGCGGGGGGCTGCATGCTGGTGCGTCGTACGGCGCTGGAGGCGGCCGGGGGAATCGCCTCGATCCGCGGCGAGATCATCGACGACTGCGCGCTGGGGGCCCGGCTGAAGGCGCAGGGGCCGGTCTGGCTCGGCCTTACCGACGCCGCGGTCAGCCTGAGGCCCTACGCCACCCTTTCCGAGATCGGGCGGATGATCTCCCGCTCCGCCTACGCCCAGCTGCGCTACCAGCCCGCCCTGCTCGCCGGCACGGTGCTCGGCATGGCCGTCGTCTACCTCGCGGCGCCGGCGCTGGCCTTGTTCGCCGACGGTCCCGCCCGCTGGCTGGGCCTCGCGGCCTGGGTGATGATGGCGGCGGCGTTCCAGCCGATGCTGAGGTTCTACCGGCTCTCACCGCTCTGGGGCGCGGCGCTGCCGCTGATCGGCGCGCTCTATGTCGCCTTCACGGTGGATTCGGCGGTCCAGGTCTGGCGCGGCCGGGGCGGCATGTGGAAGGGCCGCGCCCAGGCCATGGCGGCGTCGCGATGAGCACGGCCGCGGAGCTTTCCTCGGGCAAGGGCTCGACCGACGAGAACTTCCCGGTGGCCTCGCACCTGATCGCCCCCCGGCACCGGCCGCTGATCCTCGGCTTCTACGCCGTGGCGCGGCTGGCCGACGACGTCGCCGACCACCCTTCGGCCCGGCCCGAGGAGAAGCTGGCGCGCCTGGACGAGATCGAAGCCTCGCTCCTGGGCGCCGACGATCGCGTGCCCGAGTCGGTGGCCCTGCGGGCGGCGCTGCAGAACCGCGGGCTCGAACCCACGCACACGCTCGATCTGCTCACCGCCTTCCGGCGCGACGTGACCCAGCTGCGTTACCGCGACTGGGCCGACCTGATGGACTACTGCCGCTATTCGGCCGCGCCGGTGGGCCGCTTCGTGCTCGACGTCCACGGCGAGGCGCGCACCACCTGGCCGGCCTCGGACGCGCTCTGCGCGGCGCTGCAGGTGATCAACCACCTCCAGGATTGCCAGAAGGACTATCTGGCCCTCGACCGGGTCTACCTGCCCCTCGACCATCTGCAATCGGCCGGGGCGAGCGTGGAGATGCTGGCGGCGGAGCGTTCGACCCCGGCCCTCGCGGCGGCCCTGGCGAAGCTCGCCGAGAAGACCTCGGCGCTGCTGGACGAGGCCCGCCCCTTCGCCCGGCAGATCCGCGACCTGCGCCTCGCCCTCGAGGTCGGCGCCATCCAGCGGCTGGCCGAGAGCCTGACCCAGCGCCTGAGGCGGCGCGATCCGCTCGCCGACAAGGTCCACCACGGCAGGATCGAGGCGCTCGTCGAGGCCCTGCTGGGCGCCGGCGGCGCGCTGGGCGCGCGTCTCACGTCTCGGCAAGCCCGCCAAGCTGGGCCATAAACCCCGCCATGGCCGCCGTCACCACCGAGGAGCCCGCCAGCGGGAGCACTGAGGAGCACGCCTCGGGCAGTTCCTTCTACGCCGCCATGCGCCTGCTGCCGCCGGCCGAGCGCGAGGGCATGTTCGCCGTCTACACGTTCTGCCGGATCGTCGACGATATCGCGGACGATCCGGGGCCGACCAACGCCGAACGCCACCGGGCGCTCGATGGATGGACGGCCGATCTCGCCGCGCTCTGCGACGGTCGCCCACCCGAACGGACGCGGTTCCTGGCCGGGCCGGTGCGACGCTTCGGGCTCCGGCTGGAGGATTTCGTCGCCATCGTCGATGGCATGCGGATGGACGTCGATGGTCCGATCCGGGGACCCGACTTTGAGACCCTCGACCTCTACTGCGACCGGGTGGCGAGCGCGGTGGGCCGGCTGTCGGTGCGGATCTTCGGCATGCAGGACGGGCCGGGCCGCAGGCTCGCCCACCACCTCGGGCGGGCGCTGCAGCTCACCAACATCCTGCGCGACCTGGACGAGGACGCCGAGATGGGCCGGCTCTACCTGCCCGCCGAGGCGCTGGCGGACGCGGGGATCGAGACGCGCGAGCCGACCGCCGCCGTCAACCATCCGGGCATCGACGCGGCCTGCCGCTGGGTCGCGGCCCGCGCCCGCGGCCACTACCGGCAGGCGGACGCGGTGCTGAAGGAGCGTCCGGCCGGACGCATCCGCTCGCCCCGGCTGATGCGCGAGGTCTATGACGAGATCCTGGCGCGGATGGAGGCGGCGGGCTGGGCCCCGCCCCGCCAGCGGGTCAAGATCGGCAGGGCCCGGCTCCTCTGGCTGGCGCTGCGCCACGGCCTGATCGATTGATGACGAGCGGCAAGGTCTACGTCATCGGGGCGGGGCTCGCCGGCCTCGCCGCCGCCGTCCGCCTCGCCGGGCGTGGGCGTGCGGTGACGGTGATCGAGGCCGCCGCCCAGGCGGGCGGCCGCTGCCGGTCCTACTTGGATCCGGCCCTCGGCATGACCATCGACAACGGCAACCACCTGCTGCTCTCGGGCAACCGCGCCGCCTTCGACTACCTGGCCGAGATCGGGGCCGCGGATCGGGTGGCCGGGCCGGAGGAGGCGGTGTTCGACTTCTTCGACCTGCGCGACGGCCGCCGCTGGACCTTGCGCCCTAACACCGGCGCCCTCGCCTGGTGGATCTTCGATCCGGCCCGCCGCGTCCCTGGCACCCGCGCGCTCGACTATCTGGCCTTCGCCCGGCTCATCGGCCCCCAGGGCGCGCGACGCGTCGACCAGGCGATCTCTTGCGAGGGGACGCTCTGGGATCGGCTGATCGATCCCTTCCTGCTGGCGGCGCTCAACACCGACCCGCCCGGCGCCTCGGCCGCCCTCGCCGCGGCGGTGGTGCGCGAGACCCTGGCGCTCGGTGGCCACGCCTGCCGGCCACGCATCGCCCACCCCAGCCTCGATGCGGCCTTCATCGCCCCCGCCCTCGCCTTCCTCGAGCAGCGCGGCGCCCAGGTCCGCCTCGGCCAGCGGGTCCAGGCCCTGGATTTCGAGGCCGGCCGCGTTGCGGCCATTCGCCTCGGCTCGCAGACCCTGCGCCTCTTGCCGGACGACCAGGTGGTGCTTGCCACCCCGCCGTGGGTTACGCGGGACCTCGCGGCCGGCGTCGAGACTCCCGACGCGTTCAAGGCCATCGTCAACGGCCATTTCCGGATCCAGGCGCCCGCTGGCGCGCCCGCCATGGTGGGCGTGATCGGCGGCGCGGCCCAGTGGCTCTTCGCCTTCGAGGGGCGCATCTCGGTCACGGTGAGCGGGGCCGACGACCTGGTCGACCAGGACCGCGAGGCCCTGGCCGCCCGCCTCTGGAGGGACGTGGCGCGGGTCTACGGCCTGGACGGCCCGCTCCCGGCCTGGCAGATCGTCAAGGAGAAGCGCGCCACCTTCGCCGCCACGCCCGAGCAGGCGGCCAAGCGGCCGGGCGCGCGGACCGGCTGGCCCAACCTTGTGCTGGCCGGGGATTGGACCGATACCGGCCTGCCTGCCACCATCGAAGGGGCCATCCGCTCCGGTCACAAGGCCGCGGCGCTCGTGCTGGAAGGCCGATAGCGGGATGCAACGAGGAGTTGGAATGGCGGATCTCGCGCTGAACGAACGCCCGCCCCCGCCGGTCGACGCAAGCCGGCTCGAGGCGGCGCTCGCGCGCGCCACCGATGCGCTGCTGCGGCTCCAGCGGGCGGACGGGCATTGGGTGTTCGAGCTCGAGGCCGACGCCACCATTCCGGCCGAATACGTCCTGTTCGTCCACTACCTGGGCGAAACGCCTAACCTGGAGCTCGAGCGCAAGATCGGGGTCTACCTGCGCCGCATCCAGGGCGAGCACGGCGGCTGGCCCCTGTTCCACGGCGGGGCCTTCGACGTCAGCGCCACGGTGAAGGCCTACTTCGCGCTCAAGATGATCGGCGACGATCCGGCCGCGCCCCACATGGCGCGGGCGCGCGAGGCCCTGCTCGCCCGCGGCGGGGCGGCCGCCTCCAACGTCTTCACCCGCATCCTGCTGGCGCTCTTCGGGATCCTCTCCTGGCGCTGCGTGCCCGAGATGCCGGTGGAGATCATGCTGCTGCCGAAGTGGTTCCCGATCCACCTCTCGAAGATCTCCTACTGGGCCCGGACGGTGATCGTGCCGCTGCTGGTGCTGCGCAAGCTGAGGCCGCTCGCCCGCAACCCGCGCGGCGTCGGCATCGACGAGCTGTTCGTCGAGCCGCCGCAGTCCCTGAAGGGCCTGCAGCGCGGCGCTCACCAGAAGGAGCCCTGGACGAGCTTCTTCATGGCCCTCGACAAAGTGCTGCGGATCGCCGAGCCGCGGTTCCCGAAGGCGCCGCAGCAGCGCGCCATCGCCAAGGCCGTCGCCTTCGTGGACGAGCGGCTGAACGGCGACGACGGGCTCGGCGGCATCTTCCCGGCCATGGTCAACAGCGTGCTGATGTACGAGGCCCTCGGCTATCCGCCGGAGCACCCCCACCGGGCCATCGCCCGGGCGGCGGTGGAAAAGCTCCTGGTGGTGAAGGACCACGAGGCCTATTGCCAGCCCTGCTTCTCCCCCGTCTGGGACACCTCGCTGATCGCCCATGCCCTCATGGAGGCGGGCGAGCCGGCGGCCGAGGCGGCGGCGCTCAAGGGCCTCGAATGGCTGAAGCCGCTGCAGGTGCTGGACGTCGAGGGGGACTGGATCGAGGCGCGGCCCGGCGTGCGGCCAGGCGGCTGGGCCTTCCAGTACGCCAATCCCCACTACCCCGACCTCGACGACACCGCCGTGGTGGTCATGGCCATGGACCGGGCGCGCCGCAAAGACGGCGAGTCCTACGATGCGCCCATCGAGCGGGCTCGGGAATGGGTGGAGGGGCTGCAGAGCAAGAACGGCGGCTGGGCCGCCTTCGACGCCGACAACACCTACCACTACCTCAACAACATCCCTTTCGCCGACCACGGCGCCCTCCTCGACCCGCCTACCGTCGACGTGGCGGCGCGCTGCGTCAGCATGCTGGCCCAGCTCGGAGAGCCGGCGGACAGCCCCCGCATGAAGGCCGCGCTCGCCTACCTGGAGCGCGAGCAGCTCGCTGACGGCAGCTGGTTCGGGCGGTGGGGCGTCAACTACGTCTACGGGACCTGGTCGGCGCTCTGCGCCCTGAACGCGGCCGGGCTCGGCAAGGACGCGCCGATGGTCCGCAAGGCGGCGCAGTGGCTGATCGCCATCCAGAACGAGGACGGGGGCTGGGGCGAGGACTGCAGCAGCTACAAGCTCGATTACCGCGGCTACGAGACCTACCCCTCCTGCGCCTCCCAGACCGCCTGGGCGCTGATCGGACTGATGGCCGCCGGCGAGGTCGATCATCCGGCGGTGGCGCGGGGGATCGAATGGCTGCAGGCCCGGCAGGGGGACGACGGCTTTTGGCCGGAGGATCACTACACCGGCGGCGGCTTCCCCCGGGTCTTCTACCTCCGTTACCACGGCTATTCGAAGTTCTTCCCGCTCTGGGCGCTCGCCCGCTACCGAAACCTGCGGCGCAGCAACGAGCGGCGGCCCGCCTACGGCATGTGATGGCCCAACGATCCGACCTGCTGGCGGTGGTCGGCATGACCCGGGAGGCCAAGATTCTCGAGGGCCTGCCGGTCGTCATCGGCGGCGGCGACGCCGTGGCCCTGGCCGAGAAGCTCGAGGGCGCCCTGTCGCGCGGCTGCGCGGGCGTGATCAGCTTCGGCCTCTGCGGCGCCCTCGATCCGGCGATGAAGCTGGGAGACATCCTCGTGGGATCCGCGGTCATCGGACCCGAGGGCGTCTTCGAGACCCACGAGGTCTGGCGCAGATCCCTGCAGGGCGCGATCCCCGAGGCGCGCCTCGCGGCCTTCGCCCACGCCGAGCGTCCGGTGGCCGACGCGGCCGAGAAGGCGAGGCTCAGAAGCGCCGCCGGCGCCGGGGCAGTGGATCTGGAGTCCTACGTGGTCGGGCGGCTTGCCCGCTGGTTCGGGGTCCCCTTCGCGGTGCTGAGGGCCGTGTCGGATGCGGCGCACCGGTCCCTGCCGCACGCCGCCCAGGTGGGGCTCGGACCCGACGGACGGCCGGCGATCGGCAAGGTGCTGAGCTCGCTGGGCGCCAATCCGTGGCAGGCGCCGGCCCTGATCCGCACCGCCCTCGAAGCCGAGGACGGCTTCCACGCCCTAGAGCGCGCGCGCGACCTTCTTGGCCCGGGGCTGGGTCGCCCGGATCTGGGTTAGCCGCTCCTCCACGTGCTTGGAGAAGACGAACTGGGCGGGCCGCTGCTTGTCGAGCGGAATGTCCGGCGCCATCGGACCCTCGGTGCGCACGCCGCGCATCACCACGCCAAGCGCCTTCAGCGGGTGCTTGACGATGTCGCTGACGGCGGTCGCCTCGAACCCGGAATGGACCATGCAGTCGGCGCATTTCTCATAGTTGCCAACGCCATAGTCGTCCCAGTTGGTCTCTTCCATGAGCTCGCGGAAGCTCTTGGCGTAGCCCTCGCCCAGCAGATAGCAGGGCCGCTGCCAGCCGAACACGTTGCGGGTGGGATTGCCCCAGGGCGTGCAGTGGTAGGTCTGGTTGCCGGCCAGGAAGTCGAGGAACATCACCGACTGGGTGAACGACCAGTCCCTGCCGCCCCGGCCGCGCTTGAAGACGTCCCGGAAGAGCTGCTTGGTTCGCGTGCGGCTGAGGAAATGCTCCTGATCCGGCGCCCGCTCGTAGGCGTACCCGGGCGAGACGGTGATCCCGTCGGCGCCGGCGGCCTTCATCTCGTCGAAGAACCGGGCGACCCGCTCCGGGTCGGCGCCCTGGAACAGGGTGCAGTTCAGATTCGCCTGGAAGCCCTTTGATTTGGCCAGCTTTATCGCGTTCACCGCGACCTCGTAGACGCCATCCTGGCAGACCGAGGCGTCGTGCATCGCCTTGTCGCCGTCCAGGTGGATCGACCAGGTGAAGAACGGGTCCGGCTTGAACTGGTCGATCTTCTTGGTGAGCAGGAGCGCGTTGGTGCAGAGGATGACGAACTTCTTCCGCTGCAGGAAGCCCTCGACGATCTTCGGCATGTCGCGGTGCAGCAGCGGCTCGCCCCCGGCGATGGAGACGACCGGCGCGCCGCACTCGTCGATGGCCTCCATGCACTCGGCCACCGAAAGCCGCTGGTTCAGGATCTCGTCCGGATAGTCGATCTTGCCGCAGCCGGCGCACGCGAGGTTGCACCGGAACAGGGGCTCCAGCATCAGCACCAGCGGGTAGCGCTTAACGCCCCGCAGCTGGTTCTTCATGATGTAGGCGCCCACCCGCGCCGTCACCGCTAGGGGAATGCCCAACAGCAGCTCCTGTTACGCCTAAAGGCCCGCGATTCCTGCGCCCCCGCCGACTTAGGCGTCGTCGCAACAGCGATCAAGGGCCGCCGACGCCTGGCGGGCTCAAACGCCGCGGGCGGACCCTTGCTGTGGCGCCGTAGCGACGCACCGCCTTGGCCGCCGCCGGCCTTTGAGGCTAGAGTCGGCCAAGCGCACGCAGCGCCGGCAAGAGCGAGGGACGGCGATTGGGGGCGCCCCAGAGGACGCGCAGGGTCGGCGTCAGGCGTACGGTGTTGATCGCCGGCGTCCTGGGGCTCGCCCTCTCCACCGGCGTCATCGCCTACGTCGGCTTCGGAAAGATCGTCGCCGCCTTCGCGGGCATCGGCTGGCGCGGCCTGTTCGCCCTGGCGGGGGGCTTTCTGGCGACCAGCGCGGTGCTGGCGCTGGCCTGGTGGGTGCTCCACCCGAAGCCCTCGGTGAAGACGCTGCCGGCCTTCTTCCTGGGCCGCCTGGTCCGCGACGCTTCGGGGGAGCTGCTTCCGTTTTCCTCGCTGGGCGGTTTCGTCTTCGGCGCGCGCGCGGCGATCCTCGGGGGCGTCGAGCCGGCCACCGCGATCGCCACAACGGTCGTCGACGTCACCGCCGAGTTCATCGGCCAGCTCGGCTTCACCGCCCTCGGGATCGCCCTGCTGGCCTATCGGCCCGAGGCGCGGCAGGAGGACGCCAACTTCCTCTTCAGGGCCGGTCTCGGCCTGCTGGCCGCCTGCGTCGCGGCGGTGGTCTTCGTCGCCTTCCAGCGCCGGGCCTCGGCGATGATCGAGCGGGCGGTGGCCCGCTGGGCGCCCAGCGCGCTCGCCCAGACCAGCGCCGTCACCGCCTCCCTGCACGCCCTCTACGAGCGCGCCCGGCCGCTGACCCTCAGCTCGCTCATCCACTTCCTCGCCTGGGTGGTCGGCGGGGTCCTGGTCTGGGCCGGGCTCTGGGTCGCGGGAGTCCACGCCTACGCCCTGCGCCAGATCGTCGGGGTCGAGGCGCTGATGTACGCCCTGCGCACCATCGGCTTCGCCGCGCCCATGGGGCTCGGCGTCATCGAGACCGGCTACGCCCTGGTGGGGCCGCTGTTCGGCGTCAGCCCCGAGTTCGCCCTCGCCCTATCGCTCATCAAGCGGGCCAGGGACATCGTGATCGGGGTTCCGGCCCTCGCCCTCTGGCAGGTGCTGGAAGGGCGCAGCCTTGCGGCCCAGTCGCGGGCGAACGTCGAGACGCAGGTCTCGCAGGAGGACTGCCCCGAAACGCGGCGCATGGGACCGAGCTAGATGTCCGCGTAGACCTTGCGCTCACCGGCCATGCCCGGATGGGTCACCGCGCCCAGGTGGGCCGGCCCGACGCCCTGGGCGAACTTCCAGATCGCGCCGGAGCCGTAGTCGGTCTGGCGAGGCTTCCAGTGGCGCTTGCGGTTCTCCAGCTCGATGGGATCGACCTCCAGATCGATCACCCCGGCGTCGGCGTCGATGGAGATGATGTCGCCGTCCTTGACCAGGGCGATCGGGCCGCCGACCTGGGCCTCGGGCCCCACGTGGCCGATGCAGAGGCCCCGCGTCGCCCCCGAGAAGCGGCCGTCGGTGATCAAGGCCACCTTGTCGCTGATCCCCTGGCCGTAGATGGCGGCGGTGGTGGAGAGCATCTCGCGCATCCCCGGCCCGCCTCTCGGGCCCTCGTAGCGGATCACGAGGACGTCGCCCTCCTTGTAGTCGCGCGCCTCCACGGCGGCGAAACAGGCCTCCTCGCCGTCGAACACCCGCGCCGGGCCGCGGTGGACCCGGTGCTGGAGACCGGCCACCTTGACCACCGCGCCGTCGGGGGCGAGCGAGCCCCAGAGGCCGACCACGCCGCCAGTGGGCGACAGCGGATTGTTCGCCGGACGGATCACCTCCTGGTCGCCCCGCCAGACGACGTCCTTCAGGTTCTCACGCATGGTCTTGCCGGTGACGGTCATGACATCACCGTGGATGAAGCCGGCGTCGAGCAGGGTCTTCAGCAGCATGGGCATGCCGCCCGCTTCGCCCATGGCCTTGGCCGGGAAGCGTCCGCCGGGCATCAGGTCGGCGATGTAGGGCGTGCGCCGGGCGATCTCGACCACGTCGCGCAAGCTGAACTCGATCCCGCATTCATGCGCCATGGCCGGCAGATGCAGGGCGCCGTTGGTGGACCCGCCGGTGGCGGCCACCACCACCGCGGCGTTCTCGAAAGCCTCGCGGGTGCAGATGTCGCGCGGCCGGATGTTCTGTTCCAGCAACCGGACCACCGCCTCGCCGGAGGCCCTGGCGTACTGGTCGCGGCTTTCGTAGGCGGCCGGCAAGGCGGCCGAGAGCGGCAGAGCGAGGCCGATGGCCTCGGAGACGCAGGCCATGGTGTTGGCGGTGTACTGGCCCCCGCAGGCGCCGTCGCCGGGGCAGGCGTGCTGTTCGAGGTCGCATAGGTCCTCGAGGCTCATCTGGCCCGCCGAGAACTTGCCGACTCCCTCGAAGATGTCCTGCACTGTGACGTCCCGCCCGCGCCAGCGCCCGGGCAGGATGGAGCCGCCGTAGATGAACACCGAGGGAATGTTGAGCCGCAGCATGGCCATCATCATGCCGGGCAGCGACTTGTCGCAGCCGGCCACCCCCACGAGCGCGTCGTAACCGTGCCCGCGCATGGTCAGCTCCACCGAGTCGGCGATCACCTCGCGGCTGACCAACGACGAGCGCATCCCCTCGTGGCCCATGGCGACGCCGTCGGTGACGGTGATGGTGCAGAACTCCCGGGGCGTCGCCCCGGCCTGCTTGACCCCGGCCGAGACCGCGTGGGCCTGGCGCATCAGGGCTGTGTTGCAGGGCGCCGCCTCGTTCCAGCAGGAGGCCACGCCCACGAAGGGCTGGGCGATCTCGCGGCTGCCGAGGCCCATGGCGTAGTAGTACGAGCGGTGCGGCGCCCGCGCGGGGCCTTCGGTCACGTGCCGGCTGGGAAGCTTCGACTTGTCCCAGGTTCCATCGGGTTTGCGGATCGTCATGGCAAGGTCCTCAAGGCTGCCGCCGCCTTTAGCGGACTGTAGGAGGCGCGGAAATCCCAAAGGACCGGCGACCGGCGCCGCGAAAGTCGGCTATGGCGGAAGAGAGCCGTCCAAGGAGACTCCCATGCGCCTCGACGCCGTGCCTATCGGGGCCGACCCGCCGAACATCGTCAATGTGGTGATCGAGGTGCCGCTGGGGGGCGAGCCGATCAAATACGAGATGCACAAGCCCTCGGGCGCCCTGATGGTGGACCGCTTCCTCTATACGGCCATGCGCTACCCCGGGAATTACGGCTTCATCCCCCACACCTTGTCGGGGGACGGCGACCCCTGCGACGTGCTGGTGGCCAACACTCGCGCCATCACGCCAGGCGCCATCATGAGCTGCCGGATCGTGGGCGTGCTCTTGATGGAGGACGAGGCGGGGGGCGACGAGAAGCTGATCGCCGTGCCGGCGCCGCGTCTCACCCAGCGCTACGACCACGTGGAGAACTACACCGACCTGCCCGCCATCGCCGTCAAGCAGATCGAGCACTTCTTCAGCCACTACAAGGACCTGGAGCCGGGCAAGTGGGTGAAGATCGTGCGCTGGGGTAACGCCCAGGAGGCCCGCGCCCTCATCTTGCAGGGCATCGAACGGGCCAAGGAGACGACGGCTAAGTCCTGACCGCGGCGGCCTCTTCCACCGCCAGGGCGAGATCGAGCGCCGCCGCCCCTTCCCTGGCCGAGGCGAGCGGAGCCGGCCCCTCGCCGCGCACCGCGGCGACGAAGGCGCCGATGCTGACGCCCAGGCGGTCGCGGCCGGCGGGCGTGGACTCGAATTCGGGGTCCAGGGCGAAGGGCGTGGTGTTCTCGAACCGGTGGACCAGGAAGTCGATGGTGACCGCCCCGGACGGATAGACGATGCGCATGGTCCGCTCGCGATCGGCGGCGTTGCGCGAGGCGTGGAACCGGCAGACAAAGCCGTTCTCGAACTCCACCACGGCGTCGGCCTCGTCGAGTCCCCTGCCTCCGCCGGAACCGGTGACGCTGAGGGCACCGCGCTCCCCCGCCCCGAGCGCCAGGGCGAGGTCGAGATCGTGGATCATCAGGTCGAGGACCACCGAGACGTCGAGATTGCGCGGCGAGGGCGGGCCCACCCGCACCGCCTCCAGCCGCAGCGGCCGCTCTGGGATATCGAAGAGACCCATGGCGGCGAAGCCGGCCCGTTCCAGGAATCCGCAGGCGACCACCAGGCCGCGCCGATCGGCCTCGGCGACGATCAGCTCGGCGTCCGCCCGGCGCGCCGCCAGCGGCTTTTCCACGTAGACCGGCTTGCCGGCCCGGAGCGCCTTTAGCGCGGCGTCCGCGTGGGCGACCGCCGGGGTCGCCACCGACACCAGGTCGACCTCGGCGATGAGGGCCGCCTCGCTCGGGAAGGCCGGGACGCCGAGCCGCTCGGAGGCGGCCGCGGCGTGGGCCGGGTTGTGGTCGTAGATCCCGGCCAGGCGCACCCCCTCGAGGCTCGCATACTTGGCCGCGTGGAATCCGCCGAACACGCCGAGGCCGATCACGCCGGCGCGCAAGCTCTGACTCATGTCCCCGCTTTCAGTCACGAAGGCGCGCGGCGACGGCCGAGGCCGATCACCCTGCGACGCGGCGTTCCCAAACCAGAGCCGGGGGCGAAGATCAAGGCGCAGCCGCCCCTGGCGGCGTCTGTCACGGCGCCGTGGTTGACAGCCGCCCCGCCCCGCGCTCCAACAGCCCGCCCCTCAAGCAAGACCGGCCGGGCGCTCCCGCCCCGCCTCCGCTGGAGCGCCGCGTGGCCCGCCTGTTCAACGCCTACGTCATCGTCGACTGGAGCGCGGCCTCCAAGGCCGCCAAGGGCGCGGACTCCATCTGGATCGGGGTTCTGAAGCGCGACGTCCGCTTCCGCATGGCCTTCGAGGCCCACAACCCGCCCACCCGGGCCGAGGGCGAGAAGCTGCTGGCCTCCGTCCTGGACGACCGCGCCAAACGCTCCGAGCGCACGCTCCTCGGGGTCGGCTTCCCGCTCGGGTTCCCCCGGGGCCTGGCGGCGGGGCTGAAGCTGCCCGGCGACGAGCCCTGGCGCGCGGTGTGGAACCAGCTCGACCGGATGGTCAAGGACAAGGCCGATAACACCAACAACCGCTTCGGGGTCGGCTCGGAGATCAACCGGCGGCTCACCGGCGGCCCGTTCCCTTTCTGGGGGGTGCCCCCGAAGGACGCGCTCACCACCTTGCAGCCCAAGCGGGGCCGCAGCCACGGGCCGGAGGATCTGCCGGAGTTCCGCCATGTGGAGCTGAGTCTCAAGGGGGCGAGCCCGGTCTGGAAGCTCTATTACCAGGGCTCGCTGGGCGGCCAGGCGATCCTCGGCATCCCCATGCTCCGGCGCCTGAAGATCGCGCGCCCGGAGACGCTCAAGGTCTGGCCGTTCGAGACCGGCTGGAAGGCGCTCACCGAGGCGGACCTCGCCGGGGTGGACGTCCTCGCCGCTGAAGTCGACCCGTCGCTGGTCAAGGCCGCGCCCCTGCCGGGCGAGCTCAAGAACACCGCCCAGGTGCGCGCCACGGCGGAAAATTTCGCCCGCCTCGACGAGGCCGGACGGCTCGGCGCCCTCTTCGGCCATGCCCGAGACGCGGCGGCGGACATGGTGGTCGACGCCGAGCGCGAGGAAGGCTGGATCCTCGGCGTGTAGGCTCAGGCGCGCCGGTCGACCAGCCAGAACCGTCCCAGCAGCAACGCGGCCGACAGATAGCTGGCCACGATCGCCGCGACCATGATTCCGTCGAGGCCCCAGCCCTGAGGGATCGCCAGCCAGTAGGCCAGCGGCATCATCACCAGCACATAGCTCGCCAGGTGCGTGCAGCTTGGCGCGACGACGTCGCCGCGCGCCCGCAGCGCCTGGGCCACCACCACCTGCATCGCGTCGGGCAGAAAGAAGAGACAGGCGAGCGCCAGCGCTCCGGTCGCCAGCGCCACGGCGGTCGGGTCGGCGGTGTAGAGAGGCGCGATCCGAGGCGCCAGCGGCCAGACCAAGAACCCGATGGCGACGCCGAACACGGCGGTGACGGCGAAGCCCAGCAAGGCGGCGCGCCGAAGCGCCGGCGCGTTGCGCGCGCCGTACGCCTTGCCGACCATCACCCCGGTGGCGGTGGAGAGGCCAAGCGGGACCATGAAGATGATCGCCGCCACGTTCAGCGTCACGCTCCAGCCGGCCACGGTCAGCGCGCCGATCCAGCCGGCGACGATGTTCATGCTCGAGAACGAGGCCATTTCGGCGAGACTGGAGACCCCGGCGCCGTAGCCGATCCGACGCTGCTCGGCCGCCAACGCCCGCGAGGGCGCAGGCTTGTCCCAGACCCCAAACCGACGCGCATCCTTCATCCCGAAGGCGTAGCCGACCGTGGCGACGGCCAGGAACGTGCGGCTGCTGAAGGTCGCGAGCGCCGCCCCGCTCGCCCCCATGGGCGCGAGGCCCAGGCCGCCCGGAACCAGAACGAGGTCGAGCGCCAGGTTGAGGCCGTTGGCGACCCACATCAGCACCATCGGCGGCGTCATCCGCCCGAGCCCCTCGAGCCACGAGGCGGCCGCCGACGAGATCGCGAAAAACGGCAGCGACGCGGCCAGGACCTCGAGCGGGCCGCTGGCGCCGGCGGCAAGGCGCCCCTTGAGGCCGAGCGCGGCCAGGGCCGGCGGTCCTCCGAAACCCAGCACCGCCCCGCCGCCAGGCCCACCCAGACGCTGTAGGAGAGGCCGCGCCGCAGCGCGGCCCCGGCAAGGTCCGGGCGGCCCTCACCCATCGCCCGCGAGGCCATCACCTGCACGCCCGACAGCAATCCCATGGCCGCGCCCAGCACCGCGCCGACCCCGGCCCAGCCCAACGCCAGATAGCCCAGCTGCTCGGCCGAGTAGCGGCCGACCACGATCGTATCGGTGAGGCCCATGGCCATCACTCCGAGGCGCGCGGCCACCACCGGCGCGGCGAGGCGCGCCAGCTGGGCGAGGTCGCGTAGAATCGGGTGGCGCGCGGCCCCGAGCGTCGGGGTCGCGGCGGCGGCCGGGCCGCTCATGGTCTTCGCCTTTCAAAGAAGCGCGGGGGTGTAGCGGAGGACGCCCCGCTCAGCAAGCGACGTTATGCGAAGGCGATGGCTCAGTTTGAACTTGCGCGGGTGCGGCCTAGCCAAAGGAGCAGCGACCCGAGCGCGAGAATCGCCGCACCAGGTATCGCCGCCAGCGCCAAGTCGTAGCCAAGCCGGCTAACGCCCACCGTGTACATGTGATGCGCCCAGACGACGGCGAATAGGGGAATGACGAGGAATGCCGCTCCAAATCCGACGATCAAGAGGCCCGCGGTTCTCACGCGCGCCTATTCGGCCGCCTGCAGCCCCGCCAGACGCTCGGCCTTCAGCTTCTCGGCCACCAGGAAGGCCAGCTCCAGCGCCTGCTCGCCGTTGAGGCGGGGGTCGCAGTGGGTGTGGTAGCGGTCGCCCAGGTCGCCCTCGGAGAGCGCCCGGGCCCCGCCAAGGCACTCGGTGACGTTCTGGCCGGTCATCTCCAGATGCACCCCGCCCGGATGCACCCCCTCGGACTCGGCGATCTCGATGAAGCTTCGCACTTCCGCGAGGATCCGGTCGAAAGGCCTTGTCTTGTAACCGTTGTTGGCCACCAGGGTGTTGCCGTGCATGGGGTCGGTCGCCCAGACCACCTGGCGCCCGTCGCGGCGCGTGGCGTCCATCAGCGCCGGCAGCCGGGCCCCGATCTTGTCCGACCCGAACCGGCCATAGAGCGTCAGGCGCCCCGGCTCGCCCGCAGGGTCCAGGGCGTCGATCAGCCGGATCAGCTCGTCCGGCTCCACGGTCGGGCCCACCTTCACCCCCACCGGGTTGCGGATCCCCTTGGCAAACTCCACGTGGGCGCCGGCGACATCGCGCGTCCGCTCGCCGATCCAGAGCAGGTGGGCCGAGGTGTCGTACCAGTCGCCCGAGGTGGAATCGACGCGGGTCATCGCCTCCTCGAAGCCCAGCAGCAGGGCCTCGTGGCTGGTGAAGAACTCCACCTGGCGCATGGACGGGAAGGTCTCGGGCGTCACCCCCACCGCGGCCATGAAGTCGAGGGCCTGGGAAAGCTTGTCGGTGAGCTCACGGTAGCGCGCGCCCTGCGGGCTGCCGTCCACGAAGCCCAGCACCCAGCGGTGCATGTTCTGCAGGTCTGCGTAGCCGCCGCCGGCGAAGGCGCGCAGCAGGTTGAGGGTGGACGACGACTGGCCGTAAGCCTTCAGCAGCCGCTCCGGATCGGGAACGCGGGCCTCGGGCGTGAACTCCATGCCGTTGATGTTGTCGCCCCGGTAGGACGGCAGCGTCACCCCGTCGATGGTCTCGGTGGGCGCCGAGCGGGGCTTGGCGAACTGGCCGGCCAGCCTGCCCACTTTCACCACCGGCTTGCCGCCGGCGAAGGTGAGGATCAGCGCCATCTGCAGCAGCACCCGGAAGGTGTCGCGGATGTTGTCGGCCGAGAACTCCTTGAAGCTCTCGGCGCAGTCGCCGCCCTGGAGCAGGAAGGCCTTGCCGGCCGAGACGTCGGCCAGGAGGCTCTTCAACCGCCGGGCCTCGCCGGCGAACACCAGCGGCGGCATCCGCCGAAGCTCCGCCTCCACCCGCGCCACCTCCGAAGCGTCCGGATAGTCGGTGGGGATGTGCTTGGCGGGCAGCGATCTCCAGGACGCGGGCGTCCAGGGCTGGGTCATGACGTCAAGGGCCTTCTTCGAAGGGCGGGGTTTCTAGCTTAGATGGGGCGGGAAGGCAAAAACGGCCATCTGGAACGCCGCCCGGCCAAGCCTTCAGGGTGTGCGCGCGCCCTTCAGCTCGCCATCCCGGAGTGCCCCAGCTTCGGGCCGGGGTCGATCCGGGGCGGGGCGCGGCCGGGGTGACGAGCGCCGATGCGGCCGAGGGACTACGTCCCCTCCTCGCGCGAGCCGCTGATCCGGTCGATGAGGCCGAAGGCCATGGCTTCCTCGGCGCTCCAGAAGGTGTCGCGGTCGAGCGCCCGCTCCACCTCCTCCGGCGTGCGGCCGCAGTGCCTGGCGTAGAGGGCGCTCACCCGCCGCTGGGTCTCCAGCACGTCCTGGGCGTGGCGTTCGATGTCCGAGGCCTTGCCCTGGAAACCGCCGGCCGCCTGGTGGACCATGATCCGGGCGTTGGGCAGGGCGATCCGATGCCCGGGCTCGCCGGCCATCAAGAGGAACGAGCCCATGGAGGCGGCGAAGCCCATGCAGACCGTGGCCACTGGGCTCTTGATGTACTGCATGGTGTCGTAGACCGCGAAGCCCGCGGTCACCGACCCGCCCGGCGAGTTGATGTACATGTCGATCTGCTTCTTGGGGTTCTCCGACTCCAGGAACAGGAGCTGGGCGCAGACCACGGCCGCGAGGTTGTCCTCGATCGCCCCGTTCACGAACACCACCCGCTCGCGCAGCAGCCGCGAGAAGATATCGAACGAGCGCTCGCCGCGGCTCGTCTCCTCCACCACCATGGGCACGAGGTTCATCAGGCGGCCCTCCTGAGAGCGGCGGCCATCACCGCCCCGCCGCCGGCTCGGACAGGCAGCGCGACGACCTCGGCGGAGGCGGCCGGCGTGTGGGTCACGCGCAGGCGGGTCCCCGCCCCCGCCGGCGCGATCTCGATGACGATCTGGCTCACGCCGCGATCGATGGGCCAGCGAATGGAAAGCCGCGCTCCCGCCTCCAGGATCTGCGCCTCCGCCGCGCCCGCGTCGGGCTCGCCCAGCCAGGCGGCGCGGATCTCCGGGATCGCGAGCGCGCGCCAAACCTTTTCCGGAGGCGCGTCGAGCTCGACCTCGAACGCCAGGTCCTGCGGGAGCTCCGATGCCTCGGTCATTGATCCATCTCCTTCAGAACGCTCCTCAGCCGCTCGATCCGCTCCGGCCAGAAGGCCCGGTGGCGGCCCAGCCAGTCGAGCAGCGGCGCGAGCCCCGCCGGCTCGATCCGGTAGAAGACCTTGCGCCCCTCCCGCCGCTCGTCCACCAGCCCCGCCGCCTTCAGCGCCGCCAGATGCTGCGACACCGCCGGCTGGGAGACATCCAGGCCGGCGGTAAGGGCCGCGACGCTCATCTCCCCGCCCGCTAGGCGCTCGTAGACGGCGCGCCGGGTCGGATCGGCGAGGGCGCGGAAGACGTCGGCCTGGGTCATCGGCCGAAACAATAAGCGGATACTTATCGATCTGCAACCCGCGCCGCGAGCGCGCGCCTGCCTCTCACCCCGCCATCGCCAGCTGCGGCGGGACGTACTTCTCGCGCATGGTCACCAGCTCCTCGGCGGCGGTGGGGTGGACGGCGCAGGTGGCGTCCCACTGCGGCTTGGTGACCCCCATCTTGAGGGCGATGGCGGCCATCTGGATCATCTCCGGGGCGTCGGGCCCCACGATATGGCAGCCGATGATCCGCTCGGAGCCCTGCTCCACCACAAGCTTCATGAGCATCCGCTCCTCGCCGCCGTAGAAGGCGGTCTTCATGGGCCGGAAGACGGTCCGGTAGATGTCCACCTTGCCGTGCTTGTGCCGGGCGTCGGCCTCGGTGAGACCCACCGCGCCCACCGGCGGCTGGGAGAAGACGGCGCTCGCCACTTGTTCGTGGTCGAAGGCGGTGGGCCGGCCGTAGAACTCGGTCTCGGCGAAGGCCGCCCCCTCGCGGATGGCGACCGGCGTCAGGTTGATCCGGTCGGTGACGTCGCCGACGGCCCAGATGTTCTCGACGCTGGTCTTCGAATAGGCGTCCACCGCCACCGCCCCGCGCTCGTCGAGGGCGACGCCGGCCTTCTCGAGCCCCAGGCCCGCCGTGTAGGGGGCCCGCCCGGTGGCGTACATCACCACCTCGGTCTCCATCTCGTGGCCACTGGCCAGGAAGCTCTTCACGCCGCCAGCGGTCTTCTCGAGCCTGGTGTGCTCGCATCCGAGGATCACGGTGATGCCCCGCTTGCCGAGCTCGGCCTCCAGGTGGGAGCGCACGTCGTTGTCGAAGCCGCGCAGGATGTTGGCGCCGCGGTACATCAAGGTGGTCTCGACCCCGAGGCCGTTGAAGATGCCGGCGAACTCCACGGCGATGTAGCCGCCGCCGACGATCAGGATGCTCTTGGGCAGGCGCGGCAGGTGGAAGGCCTCGTTGGAGGTGATCACGTGCTCTGCGCCCTCCAGGCTCGGCGGAATGGAAGGCCGCGCCCCGGTGGCGATGAGGATCTTGTCGGTGGTGATCGTCCCCTCGCGTCCGGCGAGCGCCACCGTGTGGGCGTCCTCGAGCTCGGCGCGGGCGTGGAAGATGTCCGCCCCGGCGTTCTGCAGGTTGGTGACATAGATCCCGGAAAGCCGGGCGATCTCGATGTCCTTGGCCGAGATGAAGGCCGGCCAGTCGAAGCTCGCTTCGCATTTCGACCAGCCGTAGCCCTGCGCGGTCTTCAGCGCCTGGGAGACCTCGCTGGCGTAGACCATGAACTTCTTCGGCACGCAGCCGCGGATGACGCAGGTGCCGCCCACCCGGTGCTCCTCGGCGATGGCTACCCGGGCGCCCGACATGGCCGCCAGCCGCGCCGCGCGCACCCCACCGGACCCCGCGCCGATGACGAAGAGGTCGTAGTCATATTTCGGCATGCATCCTCCGGCCGCGCTGCAAGGCTCTGTAAATAGACACTCCCCCCTCTGGAGGAAGCGCCCGGACCTTCAAGGACCGTCGCAGCATCAGCCGGGCTCGGTAAAGAGCGGAACGAGCGAGGCGACCAGCAGCAGCGCCATGCCGACGTTGAAGGCCCGAAGCGCCGCCGGACGATCGAGGAACCGGCGCAGCGCCACCCCGAACGCCGTCCAGGCGAGCACGCTGAAGACGCTCACCGCCGCGAAGACGGCGAGCGCCACCGCCAGATTGGCGACGAACGCCCGCGTCGGCACGTAGGCCGAGACCGCGCCCAGCGCCATGGCCCAGCCCTTCGGGTTGACGAACTGGAACCCCACGGCGGCCACGAAGGTCATGGGCCGCGGACCCGCCGCCTTGGCGCCGATTCCCTTGGCGCTGGCGATCTTCCAGGCGAGCCAAAGGAGGTAGGCGGCGCCGCCCCACTTCAGGAGCGCATGCAGCGGCGGGAAGGCCGCGAACACCCCGGCCAGGCCGAAGCCGCAGAGGGTGAGGAGGACCGTGAAGCCGGCGATCACCCCGGACATGTGCGCGGCGCTGGCGCGCAGGCCGAAGTTGGCCCCCGAGGCCATCAGCATGGCGTTGTTCGGCCCCGGCGTGATGGAGGCGGCGAAGGCGAAGGCCAGCATCGCGCTCAGCAGCTCGGGCGTATAGGTCGGCGTCATGTCCGTCGTCCTGGATGGGCGGCGGAGGGTCTCCCAGGGCCCTCCGCGGCGGAGGGCTTGGGTGGATCGGTCGAGCCTTGCGGCTAGACCCTGTTCCCCGCTCCCCCGCGCACGCCTGCGCGCCAGGCCATGACCTGGATGCAAATGGCGGTTGCGAGAGCTTTGCGGCGGAGCATCGCCGCGTCGCTAGCACGACCCAGGCTGGCGGACAATTCACCGCTCACGGCCGCAGCGTGACCACCCCCTCGTCGGTCCCGATCAGCGCCACGTCCGCGAGGCCGAGGAAGAGGCCGTGGTCGACGACGCCGGTGATGCTCTTCAGGGCCGCCTCCACGCCGGCCGGATCGAGGATGGCGCCGCAGGGGGCGTCGTAGATGTAGTTGCCGCCGTCGGTGACGAAGGGCGCGCCGTCGGTCATGCGCCTGAGGGCCGGCTCGGCGGCGACGCCGCTGTCGGCCAGCCCCTCGATGATCCGCTTCAAGGTGGTGGCGTGGCCGAACGGTATGACCTCGATCGGCAGGGGAAAGCGGCCCAGCACCGGCGCCCGCTTGCCGGCGTCGGCGATGACGACGCAGCGGTGCGAGGCCTCCCAGACCAGCTTCTCGCGCAGCAGCGCCCCGCCGCCGCCCTTGATCAGGCTGAGGCCCGGCCCGATTTCGTCGGCCCCGTCGACGGTGAGATCCACCGCGCCGGCCTCGTCCAGGTCGGTCATCACCAGGCCCACCGAGCGGCCCAGGGTCTCGGTGGCCCTGGAGGTGGCGACGCACTTGGGCGGCTGCAGGCCGTTGGCCGCCAGCCGCTGCGCCAGGGCCCGGACGAACCAGACGGCGGTCGAGCCGGTGCCGAGGCCGAGCACGGCGATGCTCTCGTCCACCAGCGCCGCGGCCGCCTCGCCGACCGCCCGTTTTTGGTCTTCGGCGTTCATTCGGTCCTCGCCTTGGCGGCCTTGGCCCGGCGCTTGCGCTCGCGGAAGGCGGCCGCCCAGCCCGCCTTCTGCACCTGCCGCCCGCGGCCCAGCGCCAGGGCGTCCGGGTCTACGTCCTCGGTGATCACCGAGCCGGAGCCGGTATAGGCGCCCGCCCCGATCCGCACCGGCGCCACCAGGGCGGAGTCCGAACCGATGAAGGCGCCCGCCCCCACGTGGGTCTCGTATTTGTCGAAGCCGTCGTAGTTGCAGAAGATGGTCCCGGCGCCGATGTTGGCGCCCGCCCCTACCGTTCCGTCGCCCAGATAGGCGAGGTGGTTGGCCTTGGCGCCCTTGCCGAGCGTCACCTTCTTCACCTCCACGAAGTTGCCGATGTGGGCGTCCTCGCCGATGTCTGCGCCGGGTCTGAGGCGCGCGAAGGGGCCGACGATCGCTCCGGCGCGCACACGCGCGCCCTCCAGGTGGCTGAAGGCGCGCACTACCGCCCCGCTCTCCACCGCCACGCCTGGAGCGAAGACCACGTTGGGCTCGACGACGACCCCGGCGTCGAGCCGGGTGTCCCAGGCGAGCTGCACGGTCTCGGGCGCGATCAGGGTCACCCCGGCCTCCATCAGCTCGGCGCGCCGGCGGCGCTGGAAGGCGGCCTCGGCGGCGGCGAGCTCGGCCTGGCTGTTGACGCCCAGGAACACCTCCTCGGCCGCGAAGGCGGCGCGCACGGACTTGCCGGCCCCGGCCGCCAGGGCGACCACGTCGGTGAGGTAGTATTCGCCCTTGGCGTTGGCGCAGCCCACCTCGGCGAGCAGCTCGAAGAGCAGGGGCGCGGGGGCGGCGAGGACCCCGGAGTTGCAGGCGTCCACCGCCAGCTCCTGCGGGCTCGCCTCCTTGGCCTCGACGATCCGCAGGAGGCGCTCGCCCTCGCCGAGAATCAGCCGTCCATAGGCGCCGGGCTCGGCGGCGTGAAAGCCGAGCACCGCCAGATCGGCGCCCGCCGCCCGCAGCGCGAAGAGCGGCTCGACCGCCTCGGCGGTGAGGAGGGCGCTGTCGGCGTATGTGACGACCACGTCGCCCTCGAAGTCCCCCAGGGCCGCCTTGGCGGCCAGCACCGCATGGCCGGTGCCGAGCGGAGGGTCCTGGACCGCGATCGCCTTGTCGCCCAGCCGTGCGGCCACCCGCTCGCGCACCGCGGTCACGCCCGGACCCAGCACCACCACGATCCGCGCGCAGCCCAGCCCCACCGCCACGTCGATGGCGTGGTCGATGAGCGCCCGCCCGCCCACCGGGTGCAGCACCTTGGGGATCGGCGACTTCATCCGCGTTCCCTGGCCGGCGGCCAGGATGACGGCGGCGCGCGGACTCATGGCGGACCTCCAAGCCTCGAGCGACTCATGCGAGCTTGTCTTGCGCGCGGCTTTAGCCGAAACGGCGGCGGCTTTCGACCCGCGACAGATGGATCCCCCCTTGGCGCCCGCACTCCGCGACCTTTCCGGCTGCGTCATCGCCTTCGACCTCGACGGGACGCTCGTGGACACCGCTCCCGACCTGGTCGGGGCCCTGAACGCCGTCCTCGCCGAGCGCGGGCGCCCCGCCCTCCCGCTGGCCGTGGCCCGCCCGATGATCGGCCACGGCGCCATGGCCCTGCTGGAGCGCGGCCTCGCCGCCGCCGGCGGCCCTGCCGAGCGGGGGCCGGCGCTCTTCGACCGGTTCATCGAGATCTACGCGGGGCGGATCGCCGAGGAGAGCCGGCCGTTCCCGGGGGTCGCCGAAGCCCTGGACGAACTCGCGGACGCCGGGGCCCGGCTGGTGGTCTGCACCAACAAGCGCACCGGCTTTTCCAAGGCGCTGCTGGAGGCGCTGGACCTGGCCGGCCGTTTCGCCGCGGTGATGGGCCCGGACGCCGCCGGGGCCATGAAACCCGACCCGCGTCACCTGATCGCCGCGCTGGAGGCCGCAGGCGGGCGAACGGCCGCGGCGCTGATGGTGGGCGATTCCAAGACCGACCTCGACGCCGCCCGCGCCGCGGGGGTCCCGATGGCCGCGGTGAGCTTCGGCTACACCGAGATCCCCGCCGCCGAGCTCGGCGCCGACGCCCTCATCCACCGGTTCGCCGATCTGCCCGCCGCGGCCAGCCGCTTGCTCGCCGGCCGGGCCGAGGCTATTAGCCCGATCCTTCCGAGCTCGGCGGACGCGTAGCTCAGCGGGAGAGCGCTCGCTTCACACGCGAGAAGTCGTAGGTTCGATCCCTACCGCGTCCACCACCCAGCCGCCGGTCCTTCGGCGACGCGCCGAAATTCACGGATTCTGAGGCGGAAGCTTGGAACTGACCGCGGTCGGCGGCTGCGTCTCCTGCGTGTTTGGACGGAAGAACGCCCCAGAGCAGCGCGGCGAAGCCCGTCTCATTCACTCTGGTCTGACGGCGCCCCCGCCAAGCTTGGTTCAGCGAAGATCCAGGAAGAAATGGCTCGATGGGACTGCTTACGCGTATCAGGTCGCGGTAAATCCGCCGTCGATCACCAACGAGGCGCCCGTGATGTAGGCGGCGGCGTCAGAAGCCAGAAAGACGATGGCTCCGACGATGTCATCGACTTCTGCAAACCGACCAATCGGGTAAGCCTTCATCCTTTGAGCGGTCTGCTCGGGATGGGCGGCCCAGTTCGCGGCGTTCATTGGCGTGCGAGTCGAGCCGGGCGCGACGACGTTCACGCGCACACCCATGGCGGCGAACTCTACGGCGGCGGATTTGGTGTAGCCTTCCACCGCATGCTTGGCCGCGGTGTAGTGTGCGGATATCCCATAGGCGATCCGGCCCTGGACGGACCCGAGGTTGATCACCGATCCGCCTCCTTGAGCGAGCATCTGGCGGATTTCGTATTTCATCGAAAGCCAGAGCCCCTTCACGCTGGCGTTGAAGGTTCGTTCGTACTGCGCCTCCGTGAGGTCGATGAGTGAGCCGGCGGTGCCGGCGCCGGCGCTATTGACCGCGATGTCGAGGCCGCCCAGCGCAGCGACGGTGTCGGCGACGGCCTTCTCCACTTCGGTCTCGACCGTCACGTCGGCCCGCAGGAATATGGCCTCGCCCCCGAGGGCTTCGATCTCGGCGACGACGGCCGAGCCGGCCTCGGCCTTCCGGCCCAGACAGGCGACGCGAGCGCCTGCCGCGGCCAGAGCGACCGCCGAGCCTCGCCCGATCCCGCTGGTGGCGCCCGTGACGAGCGCGACTTTTCCTTCCAGCACCTTCATGGCCGCCGCCCGAAAACAGACGCAGTGACAGGGCGAAGCCTGTCTTATTCATTTTGGTCTGGCAACACGCGCTGCGACCACGGCGCCTTCGCGATTGGGCCCATCGGCGGCGCCGGCGCCAGTCAGCGCCGGCGTCGAGGAAGGCTTACGACGTTGGTGGCGTGAAAGAGCTGCCGCAGCGCCGCTGCGAGATGCCCCTGGCGAAAGGGCTTGGCGAGCTGCGGCAAGCCGATCTCAAGACTGCCGCCGACGTAGCCGGTGATGACCAGCACGGGCAGCTGCGGTCGCAAGGTCCGCGCGCGTCTCGCCAGTTCGGCGCCGTCCATCACCGGCATCATGTAGTCGGTTACGAGGGCGTCGATCTCGGCCCCTTCGTTCAGCTTCGCCAGGGCGTCTCCGCCGCTCGACGCCTCGATGACCTTGTGCCCCAGCTCGCGCAGCATCTCCGCGGTGCCTATGCGGACCAGGTCCTCATCGTCCACCAACAGCAGCGACAGCGGCGACAGGGCGGACGCCGCCGACGCCGTCGGTTCGCGCCGCATGGAAGGGGCGTCGCCGGCGGCGACCGGCAGAAACAGGTCGGCGCGCGTCCCTTTCCCCAGCGCACTCGAGAGCGTGAAGGCGCCCCCAAGCTGGGCGGCGAGGCCATGCACCATGGAAAGACCAAGACCGGTCCCCTTGCCGACATCCTTCGTGGAGTAGAACGGCTCGACGGCGCGCGACAGCGTCTCCTCGCTCATGCCGATACCCGTATCGATGACGGACACCCGCACATAAGCCCCCGGCTCCAACTGCTGGATGGAGCGAGGCCCCACGAGCGTACGCTCCACCGCAAGCGTGAGCACGCCGCCCTCGGGCATGGCGTCCCGCGCATTCACGGCGAGATTCAGGATCGCCAGCTCCAACTGGTTCGGATCGACCAGGGCGGGCGGCAGGTCGGCCGTGGCGGCTACTTTCACCTCGACAATCGGTCCCACCGAGCTCGCCACGAGGTCGCGCATGTCGCTGATCAAGTCGCCCACGTCGACGGCCTTCGTCTCCAGCGACTGACGGCGAGCGAACCCGAGCAGACGTTGAACGAGGGTCTTCGCGCGATCGGCAGAACGGAGGGCGTTCTGAATGGACCGGGAAGTCCGTGGATCCTGGGCGGAATAGCGCCTGTCGAGCAGATCGAGCGCCCCGGTGATCGGGGTCAGCAGATTGTTGAAGTCGTGCGCGACGCCACCGGTGAGCTGGCCGAGGGTTTCGAGCTTTTGGGCCTCGTGGAGCTTGGCCAGCACCGCCTCGCGTTCCTTCAGCGCTTCCGAGACCCGGCTTTCCAGCGACTCGTTCAGTTCGATCAGCGCCCTCTCGGCCCTACGCCGGGCGGTGATGTCCTGGAACACCACGGCGACCTCCAGCCGGGTCGCGGGCTCGACCCTGAAGGCCGACAGCTCCAGTTGCCGCCCCGTCGCCGCCAGTTCGCGTTCGAAGCGCATCGGGCGCCCGGTGAGCAGAACCTGCCGGTAGAGCTCGACCCATCCCTCCGCCTCGTCGGGCACCATGGTCCGAACGCTCTGGCCGACGACGTTCGCGATGCCCGCATGGCGTTCATAGGCCGGATTGGCTTGCACGTGCACATAATCGCCGAGCGGACCGTCGGGGCCGTCGTGAAACCGGATGACGCAAAAGCCCTCGTCCAATGTCTCGAACAGAAGCCGGAACCGCGCCTCGCTCTCATGCAGCGCCTCGAGGCGTCCTCGCGCCTCATACTGCCGGCGACGGGCGCGCAGGGCGGACTGCGACAGGCTGACGAGCGTGGTCGGGTGAAACGGCCGTTCGAGGAAGGCGACGTTCCCGAGCTTCTTCAGGTGTCTGGCGGCGGCGGGATTGCGCTCGAGCCCCCCGCCCCGGTGCGTCAGCAGGATGAAGGGCAAGTCCGACCATTCCGCCTGGCTGTCCAGCCAGGTTTTCAGCGGCCGGATGTCGGCCGTGTCGACGCTCTCTTCCGTCAAGACTACGAAGCCGACGCCCCGTTCGAGTTCGATCACCAGGTCGATCAAGCTCTCACAGGCGGTCCCATAGATGCCGGCTTCGACCAGCATCGCGGCGGCCATCGCCGCGTCTCGTCCCCGCGGCGCCAGAACCAGCGCCCGTTCAGACGCGGCCGTGGGCCTCATGGACCCCCCTCGCCCAGCAACGAGACCTTGCCGACATAGGTCGGCGCGCCGCGCAGCACGCCCTGGAATTCGATCAGGGGCGCGCCGAGGGTGATGCCCCGCCCGTCGATGACATATTCGCGAATCGTTTCCTCGTGCATGCCGGTCCGCTTCTTCACCACCGACATTGCGCGTCGCACCCGGCCCAGGGCCTCGAAATACCGCAGCAGGATCACCGAATCCGCCAGGTAGGTGATGTCCACCGGAGACTGCATGTCTCCCACCAGCCCATGCTGGGCGACGGTGAGGAAGGTCGTAACGCCCTGACGGTTGAGGAATTGCAGCAGCTCGTGCATGTGCAGCTCCAGGGCCTGCTCGCCGGGCATGGCGGCGCGGTAGCCGTTCAGGCTGTCGATCACCACGGTGCGCGCCCGCTTCATCTCCACGCACCGGCGCACCCGCGCGATGAACTCGCCTGGCGTCAGCTCGGCGGCGTCCACCGGCTCCAGCAAAAGCTGGCCGGTGTCGACCATGCCCTGCAGGTCGATCCCAAGACCCAGCGCGCGCTGGGTCAGCAGTCCGATCTCCTCGTCGAAGATGAACATCGACGCGGCCTCGCCCCGCTCCACGGCCGTCTTCACGAACGTCAGGGTCAGAAGGGACTTGCCCGTGCCGGCTGGACCCAGGACGAGGACGTTCGACCCGCGGTCCACGCCGCCGCCCAGCAACGCATTCAGTTCGCCGGAATCGGTCGACAAGACGTCGCGCGTGAATTCCGTCTTGTGTTCGGCCGAGACGAGCCGCGGATAGACCCTGACGCCGCCCGTCACGATCTTGAAATCGTGATGCCCCCCGCGCACCCGGCGCCCGCGATACTTCAGTACACGCAGGCGCCGACGCTCGGCGCCGTATTCAGGTGTGAACTCATCCAGGCGAAGGACCGCGTGAGCGATGCTGTGCACGGTCTTGTCGTTTTCCCCCGAGGTGAGATCGTCGAGCATGACCACCGTCGCCTTTTGCGCGGCGAAATAGTGCTTCAGCGCCAGGATCTGGCGCCGGTAACGCAGGGAGCTCTGGGCGAGCAGGCGGATCTCCGACAAGCTGTCCAGCACCACCCGGTCGGGCTTGGTACGCTCGAAGGCTTCGAAAATTCGCTTGGTCGTCTCTCCGAGTTCGAGGTCCGAGGAGTAGAGCAGGCTCTGTTGCTGCTCCTCGTCCAGCAGGTTCTCGGGGGGGAGGAGCTCGTAGATATCGATGCCGTCCAGCGCTAGGCCGTGGGACGCCGCCCCGGCGCGCAGTTCTTCCTCCGTCTCCGACAGGGTGATGTAGAGGCACCGCTCGCCCGCGGCCGCGCCGGCCACGAGGAACTGTGTGGCGATCGTCGTCTTGCCGGCGCCGGGACTGCCCTCCACCAGGAAGAGGCGCCCGTGGGCGAATCCCCCGCCAAGCACGTTGTCGAGGCCCGAGATCCCAGTCTTGTCATCCATTCCCTGGCTCTAGCGGCTGCTGAAACCAAACGCGCCCGCACCCGGCCTCCGCGCGGGCAAGGCAACGTTTGCCCATAAACATTTTTGAGCCGGATCGGTTCATTCTGGGCGCGCCAGGCTACCGGGGTTTGGGGTTGTGCTCGGTCCTGTGGCCGACATTGAGCCCGCCGCCGACGGGACGCAGAGGCTTAAGCGGCAAGGGGAGCTCTCAACCCCAAATTTTGTGGCGCGCCGTCGACCATGCCCCGAACCTTCGCGATGAGCGCCGCCTTTGCCGAGCCTCCACAGTCGATCACCGCACCTTGGCGATGATTTCCTCGGCGAAGCGGTGGACGAGGTCGATCGCCTCTGTCACCGGCGCCTTCGCGGCAGCCTCAGTCCTGTCCGGGTGACGCCCATGGCCTGAAGGGCGCCGAGCTGATCGACGCACTCCTGAGCCGGGAGGTCGGCGCGCAGATCGCAGGCCCTGCCGAGACAAGTTGGGGCTCGACTGACAGCACCACCACCCGGTCTTCGCCTGATGGCGGTGTTTATAGCCGAGAAGATCAACTACCGGCGCTGGAGCCGAAACGGTACTTGAGCCCGAAGCCGAACATCCTGGGCGGACCGTAGATCGCGGCGAAGTCGCCCAGGGAGGAGTTCTGCTCCAGATCGTCGGCGCCGGCCAAGACGAGCTGGTTCGTCACGTTGGTCATGAAGAACGACGCGTCGACGGGATGGCCGAAGATCTGATGCCACGTCGCCCGCAGATCCAGCGTGTTGTAGGCCGGCTGAACCGCGCGGGGGTTGAGGTTGGCGGTTGAACTCAGCCACTCCTTGCTCTGGGTAACTCCAAGTGCCGCCGATGGTGATCACACCGATCGTCGGATCGAGCGGAAGCTCGTAGTCCACGGACAGTCCGAGCTTGTTCCGCGGGACGAAGCCGAACGCGCTCTCGGCGCAGAAACCTTCGATGACGAACGCATCGGGATTGCATGGGCTCGTCGGGTTCGACAAAGCGTCGGTCGGCAGATGCTTGTAAGCGGCGTCGGTGTAGGCGTAGTTCAGATCGAGCGTCAGTCCCTGGACGGGGATCAAGGTGCCCTCGAACTCGACCCCCTGAACCACCCCGTCATCCACGTTGCGGACAGCCGAATCCGGCGTCGTTCCCGGGGGCGCGGGCAGGACGACGTTTTCTTGAATGTTGGTGTAGTTGTCGTGGAACAGGGCGACGTTGGTTCGAAGCTTCACGCCGTTGAAGTCGAAGTCCGCCTTCGCGCCCACCTCCACCGAGAGGTCGTATTCGGGATTATAGAGTGGGCTGACCCCGGCCGGGACCGTACCGTTGTCCCCGCCCGGGCGGTAGCCGCGGCTGACCTTGGCGTAGACCATTTGAGCCGGCGTGATTTGATAGGTCACCCCTGCAGTGTAGGTTACGGCGTGGAAGGACGTCCTGAACTCGACACAAGGGCTGCCGGCGAAGGGCACACAGACCCCGTGAGGCACGGTGGTGACGCTGGCCGGCAGGCCCGGCGCCGGGAGCGGCGCAAGATAGGTATTCTCTTTGGTGTGGTTGCTGTCGGCGCTGTAGCGGATGCCGGCGTTGACTTTCAGGCCTGGTAGGATGTCGCGGAAATCGTATTCGGCGTTGCCGTAGCCGGCGACCTCCCATGTCTTGGTGTATTGGACACCGACCCGCTGCAAGAAGCCGGTGTTGACGGTGGCGTTCTCGAATGGTCCAGGCGGCTTCTGGGCGTCGGCGTAGGCGCCCGCCGACCAGGTTAGCCGATCATCGAACAGCTTTCCCGCGAGGTGGAACTCGTCGCTGAACTGTTCCGCCAGGTTGAACGGCAGGAACTGACCGCCGTAGGGACAGCCGGAGTGACACGGGACGATCAGATCGCCGTTGCCGCCCGCGTAATTCTGCGCTTCGAAATCCCGCGAGTAGATATAGCCGAAGATATTCTTGATCGTGATGAAATGAAAATCAGCCGTGGTCGTGTTGACCACATAGATGTTGTCGCGGCGGTCGAAGAGCGGGTTCGAATCGTAGACGGCTCTCGGGCCGAGGGCGAGCTGGCGGGCGACTTGGGCGTTGAGGTCGGCCACGTAGTTCGCGGGTGTGAACGGCAGCACGCCCTGGGCCGCCGGAACCACATTGCCGTTGGCGTCGATTCCGTAAAGGGGAGCGATCGGGTTTTTCGCTGGATCGGCGATGGCACCGGCGATGGCGCCAATGATGGTCTGGTGGAGGTACTGAAGTTCGACCGCCGTTCCGTTCTCGTGGGTGTGCTCGTAGGCGACCGAGGTGTAGTTCTCGATGTTCTCGGTCGGCCTGATGACGATCCCGAAGCGGTAGGATTCGTAGGCGACGTTGTCGAGGTCTCTGCCATTGTAGAGGTTGGTGGTGAAGCCGTCGCGGTGGTTGACGTCCGCCGCCGCGCGCAGGAGCAGCTTGTCGGGGATGAGCGGAATGTTCAGGGCCCCCGTGAACTCCCTAAGGCCATAGTCGCCGACCTTGCCTTCCACGAAGCCGTCGAAGCTGTTGGACGGCTTCTTCGGATAGATCATCACGTTGCCGCCGTCGGTCACCCGGCCGAACTGGGTGCCCTGCGGGCCGCGCAACACCTGCACGCTGTCTAGGTCGAAGAACGCGCCGTGACCAAGTCCGGTGAAAACCGAGCCGGTGTTAATCGGGACCTCGTTGTAGTAGGGAATAACGGCGTTGAACTGGTTGCCGTAGCTGTAAGACTGACCTCGAATCGCATAGATGACATTATTCCGATCGGAAATAACTGCTGGAACGGTCAGACCCGGGGTGAGATTCGCTAGATCCTGCGGATTGAAGACGCCCACCTGATCGATCGTCTTCTGGGAAATCGCGGTGACCGCAACCGGAATCCTCTGCAGATTCTCGGACGTGCGCCGCGCCTGCACCACCACCTCCTGCAGCGACGTGGTGTTCGAGGCGGCCGCGGCCGCAGTGTCAGTTGCGGCGGTTGTATCCGCCGAGGCCGCGCCTCCAAAGGCGGCCAGCGCGCTCCCGCAAAGGAGCGTCGTGAATTTCAAGATGGTCATGCCCCTCCCCCCGGCGGATCTTGTGGCGCGATCCGCATCGATAAAACTGAACGTATCACGAAAAATGTCTGCCGGTCTACCGGGAACTTCGTGGCGGATGGGGCGCTCGCGCGCAACGCGATAGGGCTTCAGCTGCTCAAAATCCGGTCAAAGCGGATTTATGCATATTACTGGTCACATGGCTTCATCGTCCTTGCGCAAACCGTAATTCCGAATACCGTTCAGTCTCGACGTGGTTGTGCGTCGCCGGCAGGTTCGACGGCAGAAGCTGGCGACTAGGGCACGCCAACCCGCTGAAGGGCGCTCCCCGCCCAGAAGGAAAAGCTGTTCGCCGACGCAGAAGCCGAAGCGGCCGCCGCCCAGACCGTGCCGCTTCGCCGCCTGGGCGAGCCACGCGACATGGCAAGCATGGCGGTCTTCCTCTCCTCGGACGCGGCCCAGTGGATCAGCGGCGCCACCGTCATGATCAGCGGCGGCCAGCGCTACACATGAGCTCGAACAGCGGCGCGACGCATCGGGGTCACGGGATGGATATTGCCGCTCGGCCACGACCGGAGGGACTTGACGCGGCCGCCTTGATGGCGGCGGCCGCACACGCGACCGGGCTCAGCGACTATGGCGACCCCAGTCTGCAGGAAAGAGTGGCCGCTCTCTGCGCGGCGATGAATGAGGCGGGTCTCGATGCGGCTGCCAGGGCGCGCGCGGAAAGCGTCTATCTTTGGCTGCTCAGCGACCGGTTGCGGTTCTTTGACGACCACAAACGCCTCAAAATCGGCGCCGAGCGGATAGAGCGGCCGATCATTGTCACTGGCGAGGCCCGCTGTGGCACGACGTTCGCCCAGATGCTGATGGGGCAGGATCCGAGTTCGCGTCTGCTGCAGTTCTGGGAGGTGATGCGCCCCTCGCCGCCGCCCTCGCTCGCCGGGCGCCAAGATCCGCGCAAGGCCCAGGCCGACGCCGACCGGCGGGAGATTCTTGCCCAGATCCCAGCCTGGCTGATTTCGCACCCGTACAACGACATGCTGGGGAGAGGTCCGCCGGAGTGCGAGCGCACCTGGGCGATGGACTTCCGCACCACTTCGCCCACCGGATGGTGGCGTGTTCCCCTCATGCCGGTGATCTCGGGCCCACAGGACCCGCCCGCCCAGTACCGAATCCACAAGATGATGCTGCAACAGCTCCAGTACAAAGCGCCGAAGAAGCGTTGGGCGCTGAAAGGGCTCCAGCATCACCACCGCCTGGGAACAGTGCTGGAGACCTATCCCGACGCAATCGTCGTCTGGATTCACCGCGATCCGGTGCAGGCGCTCGCTTCGCGCGTCCAGCTGCTCACCGAGATCTTCGAAGGGATCGCCGGCCCGATCGACCGGCGCGCGTTCGCGCGGAAGACCTTGGCGTACGGACGGGAGATTTTCGCCAAGCTGGCGGAGTCGGCCGTCGCCGACGATGCGCGGGTCCACCACGTGCTCTATTCTGAATTCACCCGCGATCCCATTGCGCAGATCCAGAAGATTTACGATCGGGCTCGTTTGCCTTTCACGGATGCGTACCACGAGGCGATGCTGAGTTGGATGCCGGGCAATCGCTCCGACAGGTACGGCAAGTTCCTCTATTCGCTGGACCTGCTCGATACGCCCGTAGCGGCCCTGCATGAGGAGTTCGCACCCTACCGAGAGCGGTACGGCGTGGAGATCGAAAAGCCCAAGCACTAGAACGGCATGGAGGTCGCCATGAGCTTTGGCGCGGGACCGGACGACGAAGCGCTCAAAGCGGCTTGGGAAGACTTCTGCGACCGGCTGAGGGCGGCCGGTGACGGGGTCTTCAAGGACGCCAATCCCGCGACGTCGCTGCAGCGGGCCGACGGATTCCGCTTCCTCACCCAGAATCTCAGCCAGGCCTTCGGCCTGGCCCTGGAGACCAAGGATGCGGCCTACCCTGCGTTCCACGCCTTCTGCGGCCCCGCCCGCAAACTCGGATCAGACAATGCCGATGCGGTCTACCTCCAGGCCTGGATCGACGGCCGCTTCGTCTACCGGATCAGCGGCGACAAGGGCTCGGCGCGGTTCTGGAATCTGACCATCCAGGGCCACCGCCCCGACGGCGCGCTGCACGAGCCCTTCGGCGACACGCCTCAGGCCAACCTCTTCGGTCACCAGCTGAACACCGACTGGGATGGCGGCTTCGAGCTTTACGTCGGCGGGGCACCGCAGGGGCGGAACTGGCTGCCGACGACGCCGGAAAGCCGCAAGATCTTCTTCCGTCAGTTCTTCGACAGCTGGGATGAGGAACCAGCACGGATCCGCATCGAGCGCGTCGGCATGGACACGCCCCGTCCCATCCCGACGCCGGCCGCCATGATCGAAGCGATGGCGTGGGCGGGTCGGTTCGTCGGCGACGTGGTTTCCTATTGGCCGGACTTCATCTGGGGAAAAGGCCAGCTCATCGACCCGGAGAGCCGCAACCGCTTCAACGCGGCCAACCTCGCCGCCTCTGCGGCGAGCGCCGAGGCGGGCGTGGAGGACGCCAAGCGGGGCCGGTTCCTGACGCAGATGCGCTGGTCGCTGCAGCCCGACGAGGCGCTGATCATCGAGTTCGACGACCCGCGCAGCTTCTGGATGCTCACCAACGAAGCGGTGTTCGGCAACAGCCTCGACTACCTCTACCGGCACGTGAGCTTCACGCCGAGCCGCACCCTGGTAGACGCCGACGGCCGGATTCGCTTGGTGATGACACACAAGGACCCGGGCTACGCCAACTGGATCGAGACCCAGGGCTACCGGGCCGGCGTGCTGACCTACCGCAACATGGAGCTCATGGCCGCTCCCAGCTTCCACACCAGCACCGTGCGCGTCGACGAACTCGGCCAACGCCTACGCGACTCGATTTCGACCGACGAGCGGGCCGAGGCGATGCGCCGTCGCTTCCGGGCTAACCTGCGTCGGCACGCTTTGACGTAAGTGTTATGGCTGACGAGAGACCGGCTCGACTACGAGGCGGCTGTTAACTCCTCGAGTTCGGATAAGAACCTCCAATCGAGGCCGCGCTGACGGAAGGGGGAGACAGGGGGGCGCTCGCCTGCCCGCCGCGCCCGGAGCTAAAGAAGCCCCTGGCCATGACAGGTGAGAATGAACAGCCAGCTCCTTCCACGGCGCACATAGGCGCACGCGCCCGCCATCTATTCTGATCCGAAGTCCTGTCCGGAGGCGGCTGCGGCCAGTTTTAGCACTACTTCCCGCAGCTCGTTTTCCCGGCCGCGGAGCCGAACGGCGGGCAAAGATATGCCGAGGGCGGCTACAATATCACCTTTCGGCCCGAAGACGGGTGACGCGATACCCGCCCCATCAATGTTCCTCTCGCCCAGTGCTGTCCAGGACTTCGAGCGGCGGACAACGGCGAGCTGAGCGCGGAGTACTTCAGGATCCACTACAGTATGCTCGGTGTAGCGTTGCATTTTAGCATGTGATAGATAATTCTCTTTAACTGCTTCCTCCTGAAAAGCTAACAGGACGCGTCCGGCTGCACCCGCATGCAGCGGTGCGCTTGCCCCGGGCACAAGCGCATATCGAACCGGGTTGGCGGTCTCGATGGCTTCGATGACCAGGAAGCGGTCTCCATGCAGAACCGAAAGCGTCGCGGTCTCGCCCGTCGCCGCCGCCAGTTCACTGAGATACGGGCGCGCGAGCCGAGGAAGCGACCATGTCATGGTTATCTGCGCGGCCAACCGGAAGACCCTGGGACCCAGCCGATAGCGGCCTTCGCCAGACAGAAGAAATCCTTCGACCTCCAACGGCCGCAGCGAGTTCAGCAGCGTACTTTTCGGCGAATCCAGTTTCTCGCTCAACTCCGCGAGCGAGAGCCCGTGAGGCTCCGCGCTGAGCAGACTGAACAACCGCAAGACGCGCGACATCGCGCGAGGGCCAGTAAAGCCGGCCGCTGATCGGTCCTCAGATTCAACGCTCATTCAAACCTCAGATGCCGGCGACCTGCTTCCTGGCGGCGGAACGCCAACCCCTGACCGTGTACGCCAGAAGGACGGCGGTCGCCACATCGCCTTGCGTCCGGCGCGGGCGGCGACGGCGGACGCAAAATGTTGTGGGCGCCCCAATCGAGGCGCTATATATTTTTTGAACGTTAGACAGAATTCTGCGTCGACGGGCCGGTGGCGGCACCGGTTGCGAGGGAACGGGGAGAGGATGGCATGGCGCAGACGACAGGCGGGGCGCACGTCATCACCGAGCTCGAACTGCCGACTTTGCCGCCCATGGCGCCGAACGACGACTTCCGCCTCGAGCGCTTGGCCGAGGCGCGGGCGCGCAGCTGGATCGCCCGCACGCCCGACGGCGCCTACTCCGTCCTTCGTTACGAAGATGTGGCGGCGATCCACCGTGACCGTCGGTTCGTCAACGGAGGCAACGTAGCGCTCCGGCGATCCGGCGTGACCGACGAAGGCTTTCTGGCGCGGCGGCCTAACCCATTTCTGCGGAGTGAGGGCGCTGACCACGTCCGCCTGCGCCGCCTTGTCAATCCTGCCTTCTCGGCGGCGGGCGCCGAACGCCTGCGGCCTTTCATGCGCCAGGAGCTTGGCAAGATCGTCGATGCGATGGTTCGCGAAGGCCGCGCCGATTTGGTTCGAGATCTCTCCAATAGCTTTCCAGTGGCGGTGATCTGCGAGTTGGTCGGCGCCCCCGCCGAGGACAGGCAGCGGTTCTTTGACTGGACCCGCGAGATCTTCCGTGTCTACGGACGCGGCGAATTCCTTGCGAGCATGTCTTCCACGGTGCAGGCCCACCGCGAGCTGGACGCCTATACCGCGGCGTTGATCGAGGACCGGCGCAAACGCCCGCAGCACTACCTGCTTGACGAGCTCATCACCTCGGAGGAAGCGGGCGACAAGCTATCGACCGAAGAGCTCCAGTCGATCGTCGAGGCGATGCTGCTCGCTGGAATTGATACGACGCGCAGCCAGATTGGAATCACCTTCGCGACGCTGCTTCAGCACCCCGACCAGTTGGCCCGACTGGTGGAGGATCCGACCCTGATCCCGAGCGCGGTCGAGGAAAGTCTTCGGTACCTTTCTTCGGTCGGCGGCCAGCCGCGCTACGTACCCGAGGATACGGAATACCGCGACGTCATCTTTCCGGCGGGAACTTTGCTGTTCACCAATTTCGTGTCCGCCAACTTCGAGCCCGAGATATGGGGCCCCGACGTCAACACCTTCGACGTAACCCGCGATGCTGGCGCTGTCACCCATCTGACCTTCGGCCACGGGCGTCATTTCTGCCTCGGCAATTTCATCGCGCGCGCCGAGCTGCAGGAATGCCTGGCGGCTTTGCTTCCGCGCCTCACCAACCTCAGGCTCAACGGCGAGATCGCCTGGAAGTCCGCGGGGGCGGGCGGGATGTGGGGCCTCGACCGCCTGCCGGTGATCTTCGATGCCGGCTGACGCCGGCTCGGACCAGAAGGAAGGAGTGTATGGCTTCGATAATGCCCGCCTACCACGTCTCGATTGTCGTCGAAGACGTTCCGGCCGCGATGGAGGACCTCACTAGGCTCCTGGGACTCACCTGGGCCCCCCTCCAGGGCGACGCGCTCTTCGCCTATTCGCTGCAAGGTCCGCCCTATATCGAGCTCATCAAGCGCCGCGATGGCGGCCTCTTCGATAAGCTGGGCCTTCACCACCTCGGGATCTGGGTCGACGACATGCGGGGCGAGTCAGCGCGGCTGGAGAGCCTGGGCTCGACGTTGGAGTTCGTCGCCAAGGACGCCGACGGCGCCTGGTTGCCCGGCTGTTTCCACCAGACACGGGACCACATACGCCTCGAGCTCGTCCAGATAGGCTCGTCAGGACCGAAACTGGCGCGCATGCTCAACGGAGGCGAGTATGCCTGACCTCGCTTCCACCGGCGCCGGCTCGCCTGCGGAGCTGCACCAAGCCCAGCGACTGCGAGCGGCGGCGGCCCTGCGCACGTTCATCGAACGTCTGGTGGGAACGGAGGCGAGCCTGGCGGAGCTGGACGCTGCGGCGCGCGCTTGCGAGGCGTTGCGCGAGCTGCTGCCTCCAGCCTCCCGAACGAGCCGATATCAACCTTGCCTGCCTGAAGGCGCGAAAGCTTCCTACGACATCCCTTTCGACACCGACGTCGTGATCGGCGCGCTGAACCCGCTCGCGGCCCCCTACAAACTCGAGCAGCGCGAGCGCCCCGTCACCCTCTCGGCGAGATTCAGCCTGGCTTATGAGGGCGTACCAGGACAGGTGCACGGCGCACATCTGATGGCTGGATGCGACTGGGCCATGGGCGTGGCTGCAGCGAGCGTGGCCAATGGCGTGGTGACGGGCACCATGAGCACGCGATTTGTCGCCCCTGCCCCCCTGGGCGCATTGATCCGTCTAGAAGCCACGCCAGAGCGCACCGAAGGTCGAAAGTTGTTCACCAGGGCTGTGGTCACCGCAGATGGGGTGATCTGCGCGATCGCGGAGGCCGTCTTCATCGGGCGCCACGGTCTTCGACCGGACGCCGCTTCGGCCACGGTCCAGGCGGAATGAACGGGCGAGGCGCCCGCAACGGGAGACTGACATGAGACTAACCGCAGAAGACATGGTCGGATTGCTGCAGGTGCAGCACCTCTACGGGCACGTTCTGGATCGCTTCCTCTGGGAAAAGCTCGACGAGGTGTTCGCGCCCGACGGCGTATTCGACCCGAGCGATGTCGGTCTTCCTGTTATGCGCGGGCTAGCCGAGATCCGAGCGAAGCTGATTCCGCTCGAAGAGGGCGAGAATCGAGACAATGTTCACAATCACGTTGCGACAAATCCTGCCGTCATCTCGGTAGGCGAGGACGGCGTGGTCAAGATGCGAACCAAATACATTGTTTCAAGCCAGAGAGACTTTCTGGCGTTTGGCGAGTACGAAGACGAATTGGTGAAGACACCCACTGGCTGGCGCATCAAGTACCGAAAGACGCGTCGCCTTACGGGGCATAACCTGCCTTACTTGGCTGCCCCTCCGAAGTATGAAACTCCCGAGGGACCGAGGGGAGGGTGATGTTAGACAACCCGCTGTCGCTAACGGACATCGCGGACCTGCTGGTCGAGCGCGGGATCGAGATTTCCCACGAGACAGTCCGGCTGGATTTCATGGCTCGTTAGGCGAAGAGCCGTGACTGGGTACGCGGCGGGGCCGCGCCCCTTGCGGATATTCGGTTTTAAGCCGATCCGTCCGGGCGCAGTCAGACCAAGGCCGAGGAGCGCCACGCCAACAGTGTCGGGGCGCTAAAGCGGGTTGAGTTGGGGCTGAATCGCTCCTCTCATCGTCACCCCGGACGGCCTGAAAGGCCGATCCGGGGCCGTACCCTCCGGTTCTCAGACGAACTCCAGCTTGGCGTGGCCCGTCCGGCCCCCTTCGCCCGGGTGACGGGGTGGATTGTTCGATCCTATCTCAACGCGATCTCGTCTAGCCGCTGTTGCGTAGGCCGGCGGCCACGCCGTTGATGGTGGTGTGAATGCCGGCCCGGACCGCCGGGCTGTCGTCCCCGAGGCGCCGGCGCCGGATCAGCTCGATCTGCAGGTGATTGAGCGGATCGATATAGGGCAGCCGGGCGCGGATGAGCGTCGCCAGATCCGGGTTCATTTCCAGGAGCCGCGTCTGGCCGGTGATCTCGAGCACCGCGGCCACCGTCCGCTCCCACTCGGCGCGGATCTGGCCGAACACCCGCTCGGCCAGGGCTTCATCCTCCACCAGCCCCGCGTAGCGGGCGGCGATGCCCATGTCGGCCTTGGCCAACACCATCTCCATGTTGGACAGCATGGCGGCGAAATAGGGCCAGTCGGCTGCAAAGCCGCTCAGGGTCTCGACCGAGACCCCCGCCCCCTCCACCGCCGACCCGAAGCCGTACCAGGCCGGCAGCATCGCGCGCGACTGCGACCAGGAGAACACCCAGGGGATCGCACGCAAACCCTGCACGGAGCGGGCGCTCTGGCGCGAGACAGGCCGGCTGCCGATGTTGAGGCCGGCGATCTCGCTGATCGGGGTGGCGGCGTAGAAGTAGTCGGCGAAGCCCGGCGTCTCGAACACCAAGGCGCGGTAGGCTTGCATGGCCTTCTGGGCCAGGGCGTCCATCGCCTCGGCGCGCGCCGGGAGGGCCTCGTCGCGCGGCGGTTGGCGCAGCGAGGCCAGGACGACGCCGGAGACCAGCGTCTCCAAGCTCTGCCAGGCGAGCTCGGGATCGGCGTACTTATTGGCAACCACCTCGCCCTGCTCGGTGAGGCGGATGCGCCCGCCCACGGCGCCGGCCGGCTGGGCCAGCAGGGCCTCGAAGCTGGAGCCGCCGCCGCGGCCGACGGCGCCGCCGCGACCGTGAAAGAGCTGCAGCTTCAGCCCGGCGGCGCCGACGATCTGCGCCAGGGCGCGCGAGGCCTTGTGCAGCTCCCATGTGGAAGTGAGGTAGCTGCCGTCCTTGTTGGAGTCCGAATAGCCGATCATCACCTCCTGCAGGCCGGGACCGGCGAGCAGGCGCCGCACGAGCGGCAGGCCGAGATAGGCGCCCAGAGTCTCGGGCGCCAAGCGCAGGTCGGCGATGGTCTCGAACAGCGGCGAGGGCAGCAGGTCGGCGCAGGGCGGATCGCCGGGGCGGTAGAGTCCGACCTCCTTGAGTAGCAGGAAAACCTCGAGCAGATCGGAGACCGAGCTGGTGTTGGAGACGATGTAGGCCCCGATCGCGCCCGGCCCGTACAGCCGGCGCATCTCCGCCGCCGCGGCCAGGGTGCCGAGTTCGCGTCGCGTCTCTTCGCTGTAGGCGGCGTAGGGCGAGGCCAGCGGCCGTGCGTGGGAAAGCTCGGCCTGGAGCAGCGTCAGGCGCGCCGCCTCGCTGAGGGCCGCATAGTCGGGGCAGACGCCCGCGGCGGCCATCAGCTCGGTGATCAGCCGCTCGTGCGCCGAGGCGTTCTGGCGCAGGTCCAGGGAAGCCAGGTGGAAGCCGAACAGATCGACGGCGCGCAGCAGCCTCGGCAGCCGTCCCTCGCTGAAACCGCGCCCGTGCATGGCGATCAGCGAATCGAGGATCGTGCGCAGGTCGGCTTCTAGCGCCTCGGGTGCGTCGTAGGCCTCAGCCACGAGACTGGCCGGCCGCGGCGCCGCCTCGCCCGTGAGCTTCTCGTAGGTCGTCGCGAGGCGCGCGTAGACGCCGGTGAGCGCCTGGCGATAGGGCTCGTCCGCCCGTTGCTGCGAGGGATCGTGGGCGCGCTCAGCCAGGGCCGCGAGCCCGGGCGTCGTCCGTGTCAGCTCGGCGGAGATCGAAAGCTCGGCGCCCAGGGCGTGCACGCCGTCGAGATAGAGGCCGAGCGCGGCTTTGGCCTGCCAGCGCAGGGCCTGGCGCATCACCGCTCCATCCACGAACGGATTGCCGTCGCGGTCGCCGCCCACCCAACTGCCTACCTTGAGGAAGCTCGGTAGGTCGGTTGCGCCCAGCACCGCCTGCCAGTGCTCGTAGAGCTCGGGCAGCACCTTGAGGAAGCTGCGCTCGAAATAGGAGACGGCGTTCCAGATCTCGTCGGCGACCACCATCCGCTCGCGGCGCAGCAGGCGCGTGCGCCACAGGATCGACACCTGCCGTTTCAGCTCCCGCTCGGCGGCGGCGCGCTGGGTCGCGACGCGGCCGCTTTCCAGCCGCTCCAACTCGTCGGCGATCGCCGCCTCCCGGTCCAGCACGCTCTTGCGGCGCACCTCGCTGGGGTGGGCGGTGATCACCGGCGCGATCAGCGCGCCGGTGAGGAGATCGCGCACGGCCTCCGGTCCGATTCCGGCCTCGGCCAGGGCGCCCAGGGCGCTGGCCAAAGTGTCGGGCCGCCTGTCGGCCCCGCGCCCGCGCCGGCGCTGCAGATCGTCCTCGGCGATGTTGGTGATCTGCAGAAAGCAGGCGAAGGAATGGGCGAAACGCACCGTCTCCTCGGGCGACAGAGCGCCCAGGCGCGCGGCCATGCGGCCGGCGGTCTGGGCGGTTCCCTCGCGATGAAAGCCCACGGAGGCGCGGCGGATCTCCTCGATCTGGTCGAACACCGCCTGGCCATCCTGCTCGCGGATGACATCGCCGAGCACGCGGCCGAGGTAGCGCACGGAAGTCCGCAGTTGGTCAGACATGGAGCTCATCGGGCTGACCAGGTGATATCAGACCAAACGCCCAATGCGCTGGCGCCAAATTCGCCTATCGGCCTCCCGGTCAACGCCCGCGAAAGACGGGACGTCGCTTCTCGACGATGGCCGAACCGGCCTCCTTGAAGTCCTCGAACCCGCCGAGGGCGACCTGACTATAGTGAGCGGCGTTGAGGCCGGACCGATAGGCGCCGCCGAAGAAATCGTTGGCCTGCTGCTTGATCATGCCCAGCGGGATCGGCGCCTTGGCCGCGAGTTTGGCCGCCAGATTCGCCGTGAAGGTCTCCAGCTCGCTGAACGGCACGACCCAGTCCACCATGCCCCAGGTCAGGGCCTGGGAAGCGTTGATGCGGTCGCCGCTCATGGCGACGTATTTGGCCCGCGACAGGCCGGACAGCATGACCAGGCTCTGCAGACCGCCGATGTCCGGCATCAGGGCGAGGTCGATCTCGGGCAGCGACATGATGGTGTCGTCGGAAGCCACCCGCATGTCGGCCGCGCTCAGCACGAATTCACACATGCCCCCCAGGGTGTAGCCCTTGAGCTCGGCGATCACCGGCTTGGACGATTCCACGAGGCGTTTGACGTCCTGCTGCCCCTGACGGACCATTTCGTAGGTCGTCTTCCAGCCTTCGCGGTTCTGGCGGCGGATGAGGTCGAGGCCCGACGAGAAGGACTTCCCCGCGCCCCGGAGGACGATGACCCTGACATCCGGCCGATCGACGAGGGCCTCCACCGCCTCGCTGATTCCGTCGAGCATCTCCGGCGTGAGCGAATTCAGCCGGGCTGGATTGTTGAGCGTGATGGTTCCCACGTTCGCCTCCACCGAGTGGAGGACAACGGCCTGGGCGGTGTCGGTGGTGCTGGTCACAGCGCTTCTCCTCGAGCGTTTGTTCAGATCAGAAGGCGACTTGAGCTGTCGTGGGCTCCTAGCAGAGACCTTCCGACCATGGCGAACGATCCGGCCAAAGCCTCCGCCCCCCTTGCTCGACGGGGGAGACGGCCCTGAGGATCTCCGGCTGACGGAGGCCGCCGGCTGTCTATCAGTATGGAGCGCTACGCGTGAGTATATTCGCGCATCATCGCAACCTCCGCGGCGACCGCGAAGCGTGCGACGTCCTCGGCCCCGTCTCGATCCGCCCCCTCGTAGGACGGCGCCATGTCGGATCCGAGGGTCTCGATGGCCGGGTAGCGCAGCCGGGCGTAGCCTCGATAGGGCGCCATGCCTGCGCCTGGAGCGACGAAGAGGTTCTGGACGTACTCCTGGGGCCCACGCTGAACCTTGAAAAGCACGTCCGTGTGGTCCCTCCAGCGCCGCTGGAACTCGTCGTCCGTCAGCCTCGGATCGGGCGTAATGAAGGCGACCAGGGTCGCGCCGGCGCGCAGGCCGACGGGCGTCGGCGGCCCAGCTTTCTGCACAAGACCCGCCACCGTGGCGATCTTCACCTCGACGGCGTCGCGCAGCTCCGGACGTTCGCGGGCGGCCTTCCAGGCGCGTTCGGCGCCGAACGAAAGGATGGCGTCGAAAATCGCCGCCGACGCCGGAAACACCGCTCCGAGCTCGCCGAGATCCTCGTCCTCGGCGCTCACCGAGAGCAAGGCTGCTCCGGTCGAACGCGCGAACGATTCCACCAGCCATCGACGGAATTCGGGGCCTTTGGTTCGGTCCTTTGCCTTGAGATAGAGCTCGAAGGTCATCTATCAGTCCCACTCATCACCGCGCCGGCGCTCGGCCTCATCGCCTTTGGACGCCGGCGTCGGCCATCTCCGCCACGGTGACCCAGCGGCGCGTCTCTGCCGAACGCACCAGCGCTTCCACGGCGCAATGCGCGTGATAGGCCTCGGCGAACGATGGCGAGCCGGCCACGCCCGACCGGATCGCCCGCGCCATGTCGGAGAACATCGCCCGGTAGGGCGTCGTCGGATCCCCCCGGGTGACGCGCCCTTCCACCTCCCAGAACCGGTCCGGGATCTCGACCCAATCGCCGTTTCGACCCGCGAACTCCTCCGGCGGCGTGACGCCGCCCACGTAGAGGCGCGCCCCCGCGCCGCAGAAGTGGCCTTCCTCCGCGAGCATCCGCCCCTTCGAGCCGTAGACGTCCAGCCGATAGCCGGGCGCGTCGGCGGCCGCCCAGCTGACGTTGACGTTGGCGATCCCTCCGTTCTTGAACCTGACCAGCGCCCAGCCGAAGTCCGGCGTCTCTGGCCTCACCGTCGATCCATCAGGCAGGGTCATCTCCTTCAGGAACGTCTTTGTGGCGCCGACGACCTCCTCGATCTCGCCGAACAGGTACATCAGATTGAGAAAGGAGTGAGATCCGAAGTTGCGCCACGCCGACCCGCCGGAATCGGCCTCCGACAGCCATGGATAGGGATCGGTCAGGCCCGACCAACTGCACTCCGTGTACCGGGCGCCGTCCTTCTCCCAGAGCGACAGATAAAGCTGGATGGAGGCCGTCCAGAACTCACCTATCCCGCCGGCCTCGTAGATCTCCTTCATGAACCGGATCGCCGGCACCCACCGCCATTGCGCATCCACGACGCCCACCAGCTTCTTGGCCCTCGCGACGTCGCAGAGCTCCCGCGCCTTCGCCTCGGAGGTCGCGAACGGAATGCAGCTGAAGACGTGCTTGCCGGCGCTGAGCGCGTCCAGGACGATGTCCTGGCGCACCGACGGCTTCGTCCCGGCGACGATCACGTCGATCTCGGGATCGGCCACGAAATCCTTCGAAGACCAATAGGCTTTCCCGATGTCGAAATCCTTCGCGGCCTGCCGCGCCGTCCCCTCGTGCGCCGTGCAGATCGCCGATACTTCGTAATCGTTCAGCGCCCGCAGGCATGGCGTCAGAAACTTGCCGCTGTAATTTTTCCCGACGACGCCGGCTCTGAGCTTCGCCATCAGCCGTCCTCCGCTGCATCTATCGAATCTGCGGCCGGAAACGATCCCCAGCCTCTTCCCCTCGCCAGAGGCCTGGCGAGGTCCGTTCGCTTACCGTTCGGTACGCTCCACTCCGGGCCCATCGCCCTCTCAGTCTCTATGTTACCGGCGCGTCTGTCTATTATCTTATTCGTAGCCATGGGCATGGCCTGCCGGAGGTGGTTGTGCGAGCCGCCCAGTTAGGCTTTGTTCCGGGCCACGATACGTCCGAGCTGGCGCGCCGGTCTCAGCTGCTGTCCGCCGCCCGCAAACCAAAGGTCACGACCCTGATCAACCTACGACTGAAGACAGCATGGTAACGCAACCAGACACCTTCGATTACGTCATAGTGGGCGGAGGCTCGTCGGGCTCCGTACTGGCGAGCCGCCTCAGCGAAAACCCGGCCAACCGCGTTCTGCTGATCGAGAGCGGACCTCCGGACCGCAGTCCATATATCCGCATGCCGCGCGGCTATGCGAAGCTGATGGGCGACCCCGTCTATGCCTGGCATTACCCGGTCAACCGTGGCGGAGGCCTGAACGAACCCGAAATGCACGTGCGCGGGCGCACGCTCGGCGGATCCAGCGCGATCAACGGCCTAGTCTACATGAGGGGCCAAGCCGAGGACTACGACAGCTGGGACCTGCCGGGGTGGCGCTGGAAGGACTTTCTCGCGACGTTCCGGCGGATCGAGCGTCACGAATTCGGGGCCGACGAAACGCGAGGAGGCGAAGGTCCGCTGCGCATCTCGGCGCACCCATTGCGCATCCCCTTGATCGACGCGGTGCTCGCCGGCGGCGAGGAGCTCGGCATTCCAACGCGTCGGGATCTCAACGCCCAATCGGGCGAGGGGCTGGGCTACACGGTGCGCAACATCTGGCGCGGGCGCCGACAAAGCGCCGCCGAGGCGTTCCTGAAGCCCGTCCGCCATCGACGCAACTTGACGATCGCCACCGACCTCACCGTCGACCGCATCGTCTTCGAGGGACGCCGCGCGGTGGGCGTCCAGACGCGGGGATCGCAGGGCGACGGCTTTGTCCGAGCGCAGCGGGATCTGATCTTGTGCGCCGGCGCCATCAGCACCCCTAAGCTGCTGCACCTCTCCGGCGTCGGTCCGGGCCCGAAGCTCAAGGGGCTGGGCTTGCCGATAGTCCTCGACGCCCCGCAAGTGGGCCAGAACCTCTCCGATCACCGGGTGTTCATGCTCAAGTTCCGGGTCAACGGCGGCAGCCAGAACCGCGAATTCAGCGGCTGGCGCCTCTATCGCAATGTCATCGAGCAGACGGTCTTCGGGACGGGGCCGATGTCTTTCGCCTCGTTTGAAGCCGGAGGCTACATCCGCACCGCGTCTGACTTGCCAGGGCCTGACGCCCGGTTGCTGATAGGCCCCTATTCGATCGACGGTTCGGCTGGCCGCTTCGCCATGGAAAAGGAGCCGGGCCTCACCATCGGCGGCTATCAGATGCGCCCCAAGAGCCGCGGGTTCATCGAGCTGGCCTCCGCTGATCCCAACGCCACGCCCGTGATTCACACGGGCGCCCTCACTCACCCCGAGGATGTCCGCTCGTCGATCGACATGGTGCGCGCCATCCGCAAACTCGCCTCGACCCGGGCCCTGGCGCGCTATGGGCCGAGGGAGATCTTCATCGGCCCCGGAGGTACGACCGACGAGCAGATTCTGGACGCCTGGCAACGCTACAGCGGCTCGGGCATGCACATCTGCGGCACCTGCCGGATGGGCGCCGACCCGGACTCGGTTGTCGACCTGGAGCTGCGGGTGCGCGGCTTGGAAGGATTGCGGATCGCCGACATCTCGGTGTTGCCGGACGTCATCTCGGGCAACACGAACGCGCCGGCGATGGCCCTGGGGTGGATGGCGGCCGACGTGATCGCGCGCGCGGATGTCCCTTGATCAGCAGCGCGACGACCTTCAGGTCGGCGCCGACTAAGTGCGAAGCATGGCGCCGACGCCCGCGAACCGGGTCGGCGGCCGCGCCCCCGCAGGCTACTCCCCGGTGAAAACCGGCTTGCGGCCCTCGGCCATGGCCTTGGCCATCTCCGCTCCATCGGCGGTGGTCCAGTTCAAAGCCTGGCCGGCCATCTCTTCGCGCAACATCGTCGCCCAATCGGCCTCCAGCGACCGCCGGTAGTGCCGCTTCGCCAGCCCCAGGCTGCGGGTAGGCTGCCGCGCCAGTCGGCGGGCGAGATCCAGGGCGGTCGGCAACAACTCGTCGGGCTCGACCAGCCGGTTGATCACCCCCCATTGGCTCAGCGTGTCCGCCGTCACGGCGTCGCCTAGGAGCGCGATCTCGTTCAGGCGATGGAAGGGAATGATCCGGGGAAGGTAGAAGGCGTCGCCCGCGTGCGGGATCATCGCCCGGCTGACGAAGACATGCGTCCAGCGGCTCCCCTTCACCGCCACGACCAGGTCGGCGAGCAGGGCCAACAGCCAGCCGACGCCGGCGACCGCGCCGTTCACGGCGCTGACCACCGGCTTTTCGGTCTCCCACATCGCGCGAAACATCTCGATGTGCGGGCGCGAGACGAAGCGATAGTCGATCGCCGTGCGCGGCAGCGGTCCCGGATTGCGCCCGGCGCCCCCGCCGACGCTGAAATCGGCGCCGGTGCTCGTCACCAGGATGGACCGCACCGCCGGATTCGTCGTCGCCGCGCGAAAGAATTCCGCGTATTCGAGCGCGGTGTCGTTGCCGATCGCGTTGCGTTTCGACGGGAAATCCAAGGTGAGCGTCGCGACGCCGTCGGCCAATTCGATCCGCAGCGCTTCCTGATCCGATTCGTCCTCAGTCGACGCCATCGGCGCGCCTCCCTCTCCCGTCTGAATTCCTCTTACGGCGGTCGAGCCCCGCTCGGGAGACCGGCCCAAAGACCTAGGGGCCCGCCGGGGCTCTCGCCACCGCCCCTCCCCGCCCCGAGGCGCAGACGTTCTAGCATTCTCCTGACGGGCGCCGCCACTCGGCCGCCCTTGGGTCGCTGGTTCACGCGCCGGACGCGAGCCCAATTTCGCCGAGCCGGTCGGGGTAGCGCGTCAACTCGCCCAAGCCTCTCGGACCATTTGACCCGGCTGCAATAGGGTCCGCATATCGCAGGCCGGACGCCAACGCTTCTCCATGCCGCCGAAAAGCACCCGACGCCAGTTGATCGCGGCTTTCCTCAGCGCCGGCGCGGCCGCCATGAACCTTGCTCCGAAACGCGAGTCCGCGGCGCCGAATGTTCCGCTTCCACCGGGGACCATGGCGATCGGGGCGTTCGAGGACATTCCACGCCTGAGCATTCCGGAGGGAACGGCGCGCATCCGGACCGCCGGCTATCACCCAGGCGACCGGGCGGGCGGCGCCGACTACGTGGCGGTAGATCCTCCCGCCGGGGGCGCCGACGTCGGGACCGCGCGGAGCGCCAACCGCCGGTGGTGGCGGATCGACGAGGCCTTCCCCGACGCATGCCAGTTCGGCGCGAGGGGGCTAGGGGCCGCAAGCGACGATACCGCCGCCATCGCCGGCGCCGTCGCCTTCCTCCACAAAGGCGGGGGCGGAACCCTGTTCTTCAGGACCCGCGAAGGGCCCGCAGAAGCGGGCGCCTACTACAACGTGACCTCCCCGATCCCGCTCCTGCCCGGCGTTTCGCTGCAGGGGGACGCCCGACGACCCAAGATTAAGAACCTGGTCGCGGAGGGCGGGGCCGGCGTCCAGCAAGTGTTCTTGCCAGGAAACTTCCATCCGGCCTTCACGCAAGAGCTGACCTACCGGGACTGCGGCGCGATCGCGGCCGGCCGCCGGGCGACGTTGCGCGACCCCGCCCACGCAGCCGCTTTCGCCGTCGGCGATCAAGTCCTGATCGCCTCGAGCGCTACGGGAACGACCGGGTCGTTCAGCATTCCCAACTACGCCATCCTGAACGAGGTCGAGGCCGTCGTCGGGGCGACGCTTGTCTTCAGGCGGCCCATCGACGTGAGCTTCGTCGGCGGCGTCGCCCGCCTGGCGAGCGTCAACGGTCGGAACGGCGTCCCGCTCTTCTTCTACAGCGACGCGAGCCTTTCGGATCTCGATATCGAGACCCCTCACTTCTGGATCTCGGACAGCGCCTGCCGCAGCGTCCGTTTCGTCCGCCTGACCGTCAGCAGCCGGGCGAGCGTGACCTACGGGAACTGCTTTCAGCACGTCGACTGGGAGTCCTGCGTCTCCTACTTCTCGGAAACCGCCGGGGAGCAATCGCACAACAGTCTGCGAACGCGCGCCCGCGACAGCAAATTCATCTTCAAGCCGATGAGGGGCGTGGCGCCGGCCGAGGGCCTTGGTCTCCAGGAGCGCGCCCGGCATGTTCTCTATGAGAACTGCGAGTTCGACTTCGGCGGGACCACGCTCACCAATCCGATCATTCAGACCGGCGACTGCCAGGACGTCGTGTTCAGGAACTGCCGTGGCAAGATCCGCTCGCCCACCTTCGACAGCAGCCATCTGATCCTGATCGGAACCACCGCCGACGCGAGTTTCCCGTCGAGCGGAGTGGTCGTCGAGGGCGGCGAGTACGAGGCCATGACCTGCGCACGGTGGGCCTGGATCGAGGGCAACCTGCTCGCAGGCAACCGGGAGAACGGCTTGCGCAACGTCCGCTTCAGGGGAACCTCGGCCGTCGAGGCGATCCGGTTCAACAATTCGATCGGCGGCTGCTTCTCGATCGGTTGCGTCTATCCCACGGGCGCTCTTGGCTTTTCAGGAACCTGCCGAGGGAACGTCTTCACGGGCAATATCCTGCGCGGAGCTGTCGCCGTCGACGAGACGACGGCGAGACACAACCTGATCCGTAACAACGCTCGTCTCCGCTGAACGCCATCGCCACGCTCGGCCGGTTCAGCCGGCGTCTTGCGGGCTGAGTTCGGGATAGAGCGGCGAGCTCGCCTTCAGGAAGCGCTGCAGGTGGCGCATGCGCGCCACCGTCCGTCCTTTCTCGTCGCGCACCTTGGCGTCCCACAGGCAATACTCGGTCTTGGGGCTCTGGCCGACGCCGATGACTTCGCCTGAGACCTTGTAAGGACGGTCGAGGAACACCGGACCCTCCAGGTAGGCGACTTCGATCGCCCCGTTCATCCCGGCCGGCATGCCGATCCCGGGGCTGATCCGCTCGAAACTCCCTGAGAACAGCTTGAACACCAGGCTCGTCGTGGAGCTGATGGTGGCGATCGGACCACCCCAGGGGGAGCGCTCGCGGTGCCATTCGCCAGCCTCGTTGATGACCTTAGCGTCGATTTCGGCCGCCTGGGCCTCGCGCGCGACGACCGCGTCCGCCTCGCCCATGCTCTTGCCGGGCTTGACGCCCTTCAGCATGCGCAGGTCCGCGTCGTCGGACAACCGGAAGTCGTACGTCGCCAGCTCCGAGCGCGCGTGGTCGCCGAGGGATGCGGTCCCCTGGCAGGTGACGATGGCGGCGTCGTCGGGCGGACGGGCGAAAACGCGGGTCTGCGCGCCGGGCGCCGGCGGCCGCTTCACGACGGCCTGAATGGCCTCGCCGGTGACGACGACGTTCAGATAGTAGATCGAAAGCGCGCCACGCTCGCACCACGCCTGGCCGTAGGTTTGAACGAGCAGGGGCGCGAAGACGTCCAGATAATATCGGCCATCGACGGCGGCGCCTCGAAAGCCCAGCCGGCTGGCGGCCTCCGGATTGTGGATGCTCGATTCAAGGTGGTTCAGGACCGTGCGCGCAGGGCCGATCAGCACGTCCTCGCCCGCTTGCGCCATCGCCGTCCTCCGCTTGGTTGCCGACCGAACCTCGATTGTTCCTGAGGCCCGCTGCGGTTTTGCCCTAACATCTCGGCTTATTGAACGCCGGAGAGCAAGTTAGGCGATGAACCCTTTCCGTGACGACCTGCTGGAGGGCAAGCGCATCCTGGTGACCGGCGGGGGCACGGGGCTCGGCCGGGAGATGGCGCTGAAGTTCGCGAGCCTGGGTGCGCAGGTGGCGATCATCGGCAGGCGCGAGCAGCCGCTACGCGAGACCGCCGAGGAGATTGCCGCCCTCGGGCGCGCCCGACCCTTCTGGCGCTCGTGCGACATCCGGGATGCGGATGCGGTGGACCGGCTGGTGGAGGCGCTATTCGCTCAGGCGCCGCTCACCGGGCTCGTCAACAACGCCGCCGGCAACTTCGCAGCGCGGACCAAGGACCTCAGCCCGCGGGGCTTCAACGCCATCGCCGACATCGTCTTTCGCGGCAGTTTCTATGTGACGCAGGCGGTGGGCAAGCGCTGGCTGGCCGGCGGTTGGCGCGGCGGCAGCATCGTCTCGATCCTGGCGACCTGGGTGCTGAACGGGACGCCCTTCATGACGCCGTCGGCCATGTCCAAGGCCGGGGTGCTCGCCATGACCCGCTCGCTCGCGATCGAGTGGGGGCCCTACGGCGTGCGTTTGAACGCCATCGCGCCGGGCGCCTTTCCGACCCCCGGCGCCGTCGAGCGCACCATGGGCGGGGACGCGGGCCGGGCGGGGATCGCCATCGAGCGCAACCCGTCCGGCCGGATCGGCGAAATGGAGGAGCTCACCAACCTCGCGGCCTTCCTGGTGAGCGACGCCAGCCCCTACCTCACCGGCGAGATGATCTGCCTGGATGGCGGCGCACACCTGGCGACCGGCGCCAACTTCTCCTTCATGGCGAGCTACGGCGACGCCGAATGGGCCGCCATTCGCCAGGCCGCCCGGGCCGCGGACGGCAAGGCGGCGCAGGAAGCTTCAACCTGAGCCTTTCAGGCCCCGGATCCTGAGCCCCGCCGCTTCATAAAGGGCGTCCATGGCGCGCATGTTGGCCAGCGAGTTGGCGGGCGGGGAAAGGTTGTCCCCCTCCCCCCGGGCGGCGGCGGCGAACCCGCGCGCCTGGAAATCGTAGGTCGGAGTCAGGTCGCACTCGACCGCTTGCGCCACACCCTCGATCTTGAGCTCCACGCGGTGTCCCCAATGGGGCAGGAACGGGTTCTGGATCCGCATGGCCCCCTTCTCGCCCCGGATCTCGGCGTCGATGACATAGGGGCCGTCGTGGACGTGGGAGACATGCAGCCGTCCGACCGCGCCGCCCGCGAAGGCCAGCTCCGCCTCCATCTCCTCGTCCACCTGGCGCGCGGCCTCCACGGCCCGGGCCCAGCGCACGCCGAGCGGCTCGCCCAGCACATAGCGCAGGAAGTCGAGGCAATAGGCGCCGGCGTCCATGGCGGCGCCGCCGCCCAGCGCGTACTTCGATCGGAACCCTTGCGCCCAGGGCTCCCCGCGTCCCGGAATCAGGAAGCGGGCGCTCGCTTCGCGGATTGTTCCCAACCGCCCCGCGCCGACCGTCTCGGCGACCATCCGGGCCAGCGGATGCCAGCGCCAGTGCAGCGCCTCCATGAGCAGCAGCCTTTGGCTCGCGGCGGCGGCGAACATGGCCCGCGCTTCGGCGGCGTTCGAGGCGAGCGGCTTTTCGCAGAGCACCGACTTGCCGGCCTCGAGCGCCCGGATGGTCCACTCGGCGTGCAGGGCGTTCGGCAGGCCGACGTAAACCGCCTCGACGTGCGGATCGGCGATAAGTTCGTCGTAAGAGGTGACGCGGGCGATGGAAAGGCGCCTGGCGTAGTCGGCCGCCGCCGCCGGATCGCGCGAGCCGAGGCCCACGACGGTGATGCCGGTTCGGCGCGTGGAAGGCTCGATCACCGCATATTCAGCGACGGAGGACGCGCCGAGGATGCCGATCCGAAGGTCTTCCAGCGCCTGCGCCTCAGAGGAAACCACCGTCAGCGTAGCACGCTAAAAGTGGAACGCTAGCCGGCGGCGGGCGGCGGCCAGGCGTGCTGCTCGCCGCTGCGGTAGGCGGCGACCTTGGCCTCGAAGAGCTCGTGGATGGTTTGGACGCCCTCTGGCGGGTCCGGCAGCTTCACCGCGCCGTGGCGGCGTGAAGGCAGCAGCACGGTGGCCCAGCCCACCGTCGAGGTCTCGCCTCGCTGGTTCTCTCCGCGCAGGGCGAGATCGACGGCGAAACGGCCGCCGTCGACCTCGCGCTTGCCCGTGACCTCGCCGCGGATCCAGGTGGTGTCGCCGATGTAGTTGAACCGGCGCATCTCGCCGTGGAAACGCCAGAGCCAGCCGTCGTCTCCGATCCAGTTGTTGACGTACTGGACGAGCCAGGCTTCGCGCATCGCGCCATAGTCGTAGGCGAAGGGATTGCCCACCGCCTGGGCCAGGGCGTCGTCCCAGTGACAGCGTTGCGCGGCGTCCCAGGCGCCGAATTCGTTCGGCAGGTAGAAGGCCGGGATCCGCTGACGGTTCTTCCAGGCGAGCCTCAGCGGCGACAGGCCGTAGGCCCGCTCGTTGCCGCCCTGGTGCCAGAAGATGATGTCGGTGACGGTGAGCGGCCCCTTCACCATCAGCGGCAGCGGCCCTGCCTCCACGTCCTCCCAGAAGAGGATGTCGGCCCCGCGGCGGAACTCGTTCGCATAGGCCTCGTCGATCTCGGCGATCTCCTTTGGCGTATAGACAGGCCGCTCTATCCCCGCGTACTTGCCCTTCTTCGCCGCCGTGTCGCGTTCGGTGTGGATCATCAGCACCTCGCGCCAGGCGATCAGGTCCCCGGGGGCGCCATCCACGCTCGCGTCGCGGTAGGCGCGGCCCGAGGGCAGCAGCACCGAGCGGTCGGCGAAGGCGCTCTGCTTTTCGATGACCCCGACCAGGGCGTGACGGCTGAGCATCCGCCGGTTCGGGCGGATCGGCCGGTAGCACTCCCAGGTGGCGCCGGACATGAAGGCGTGGATGCCGCGCAAGGGGTCGCCGCCGCCCATGGCCTCGGCCTGCTCGGGGGTCCAGGCCGGGGTGTCGGGATCCTTCTCCCCCATGGTGTTGAGGTAGGTGATCGGCGCGATAACGCCGCCCCAGCGAGTCGTCTTCGCCTGCTCCGGGTCGCAGAAGAGCGGATTGTCGTCCCCGCCGCCGTTCACGTAGTGGCGGATGGTGTCTTCGCTCGACACGCGGTTGAACGGTTCGACCGTCGTCGGGCGGGCGGGTATCCCGATCCGCCGCCGCATTCGCGCCAGCTTCTCCGGCGTGAACTTCTCCATCATGTGGCGCTCGAGCGCTTCGCTCATGAGATCCTCCTCCGCCACCCTATCCGAGCACGCCGTCCATGGGATGGACGACTCCAATATTGTCGCCCCTCCCTTTGTTCGCCTTCAGGCCGGCCGTTGCCGGTGACAAGCTTGTGCGCCGGGCGCGGCAGGAAGCCCCGCCCTTGCATCGCAGGCGGGCGCGCCTTAGGCCGCAACTGCATGGCTGCGGCCCAGGACATCGCCAACCGCCTGCCGATCACCGGCGCTCTGATGCTGGCGACGGTGATGACGTCTCTGGACACGACCATCGCCAACGTCGCCCTGCCGCACATGCAGGGCAGCTTCTCGGCTTCCCAGGATCAGATGATCTGGGTGCTCACCTCCTACATCGTAGCGGCCACCGTCGCGACGCCGCTCTCGGGATGGTTGTCTTCCCACTTCGGCCGCAAGGCGATCTTCCTAGCCTCGATCGCGGGCTTCACGATCGCTTCGATGCTTTGCGGGATCGCCAACAGCCTGGCCGAGGCGGTGATCTTCCGGCTCCTGCAGGGCGCCTGCGGGGCCACCATGGCGCCACTCTCCCAAGCGACGATGCTCGACCTTTATCCGCCGCGCCAGTTCGGACCGGTCATGGCGGTGTGGAGCGCCGGCATCTGGCTGGGGCCCATATTCGGCCCTCTGATAGGCGGCTGGCTGACCGACAACTTCTCCTGGCGGTGGGTCTTCTACATCAATTTGCCGGTGGGGGTGCTGGCCTATGCCGGGGTCGTGGCGTTCATGGCGCGCGACCGAGCGGAAAAGGCGCGGCCCTTCGACTTCCTGGGCTTCGGCGCGTTGGGGATCTTCATCAGCGCGCTCCAGCTCGCCCTCGATCGCGGGCCGATGCTGGACTGGTTCGATTCGCCGGAGATCTGGGCCGAAGCCGCGTTCGCCGCGGCGGGACTTTACGTCTTCCTCGTTAGAACACTGACCGCCCAGCACCCGTTCTTCGATCGAGCTCTGGTGCTTGACCGCAACTTCGTCGCCGGCAACCTGTTCGGCGTCGTCCTCAGCATCGTCCTGTTCTCGACCATGGCCCTGCAACCACCGCTGATGCAGGGGCTGATGGGCTACACGGTCTTCGGCGCCGGGCTGACGATGATGCCGCGGGGCGTCGGTTCGTTCTTGTCCGTGTTGGTGGTCGGCCGCCTCATAGGTCGTGTCGACACCCGGCTGCTGCTCGCCGGGGGACTTGCGCTCTCAGCCGTGGCGACGCTGCAGATGAGCCACTTCAGCCTCCTCATGACCACCACCCCCTTCGTCGTCTCCGGGATCGTTCAAGGTGTCGGCATGGGCCTGATGATGGTCCCCACAACGACGCTGGCCTTGGCCACCGTGAGCCCGCGACTGCGAGGAGAGGCCACCAGCGTCTATTCGCTGGTGCGCGGGCTTGGCCGCAGCGTGGGCATTTCGGGCATGGAAGCGATCTTCACCCATCAGGCCGCCGTCGCCCATGCCGACATGGCCGCCGACGTGCAACCCTCCAGCCCGGTCTTCGCCGCGGGTTTGGCCGGGGCCGGGCACCCGATGACCGCCGGCGGCCTCGAGGTGCTGAATCGCGAGATCACGCGCCAGGCCGCCATGGTCGGCTACGTGGATGTCTTCCGGCTGATGTGCCTGGGCGCCCTTTCGATGATTCCGCTGGTGCTGCTCATGCGCCCGCCGAGGGCGATGACGACGCCGGTGGAGGACCTCGACTAGCCGCCCCTCCCCTGCGCCCACCACGGCTTGCAGAGCGGAGGTTGATGCTCGGACGCCGGAGCGCCTAGACTGGCGGCCTCGCACCCGTGCGCTCGGAACCGCCGGGGCGTCGGGAGGAGCGCCTTTGCAGGACGAGCGTATAACGGGGGGTGCGCGGCTCGAGGCCAAAGTCGCGCTGGTCGTCGGCGGCGGATCGACGGGCGACTATCCTGGCACGGGCTCGGCCATGGCGAGGCTGTTCGCGGCCCAGGGCGCCCGGGTCGTGGTCATGGGACGCACCCCGGACCGGACCCAGAAGACCGTCTCGGCGATCCTCGAGGCCGGCGGCGAGGCGGCGGCGTTCGTCGGGGACACCACCCGCGCCCAAGATTGCGAGGCGGCGGTTTCGACCGCCCTCGCCCGCTTCGGCCGGCTGGACGTCCTGGTGAACAACGTCGCCGTGCACAAGAGCGTCTCCCTGGACGCCTTCGACCCCGAGGTCTGGGACGAGATCTACGAGGGCAACCTGAAAGCCACTATGCGCATGACGGCGGCCGCGGTCCCGGCCATGCGGCAGGCGGGCGGCGGCGCGGTCATCAACATCGGATCGGTGGCCGGCCTGCAAAGCTCGGGCGCCATCGGCTACGGGACCGCCAAGGGGGCCCTCATCCCCCTCACCCGCGACATGGCCATGGCGCTGGGAAAGGACCGCATCCGGGTCAATTGCGTCATACCGGGCCACCTGCACACCCCGCACATCGCCCGGCTTTCCGGCGGCCACGACAAGAACCGCGAGCTTCGCAACCAACTCAACATGCTCGGCCTCGAGGGCGACGGCTGGGACGCGGCCTTCTCGGCCTTGTTCTTCGCCAGCGACGAGTCGCGCTTCGTCACCGGCCAGTGCCTGCAGGTGGACGGCGGGGTGACCAACATCCTCGGCATGGCCCAGGTCCTGCGCACGGCCGCGACAGCTGAAAAGACGTCGGGGTGACCGTCCTCGCCGACGAGGTTCACGCCCTCGCCTCGGAGATGACGGGGGGGCTCACGGATTTCGGGCCGGACGACTATCTGGTCGGCTTGCGGGTGCTGCTGGAGGCCGCCGCCTCGAGCCCGCACGCGGGCGCGGCCCTCGACGCCCGGGTGCGCCAGACCGCGGCCGCCGTCCTGGCGAGCCGCCTTTGGTCGCAGTGGGAATGGTCGAGGCGCCCCGAGCTCCTGAAGGCGCCGCTCGCCCGGCAGGTCGTGGTGGTGGGACTGCCGCGCTCGGGCACCACGGCGCTACATCAGATGCTGGCCGCCGATCCGGCCTATCAATGGATTCCCGCCTGGATCGCGCCCCACCCGCGGCCTCGCCCGCCACGGCCGGAATGGGAGGCCGATCCCGAATACCGGGCGCGCCTGGGCGTCTACCGCGCCCAAGGCCCCAACCCGCTTCACGACGTCGCCCCGGACGATCCCGAAGAATGCATCCAGCTGATGCGGCAATCATTCGTCAGCATGATGTGGGTGTCGTCGCTGCCCGTGCCGGCTTACCATGCCTGGTTCATCGAGCAGGACGAGCGGCCGTCCTACCGGCGCCTCGCGGACAATCTGCGCCTGATCAGCGGGGGCGACACCGTCAGCCCCTGGCTGCTGAAGAACCCCAGCCACACCTTCGGCATGGACGCGATGCTGGAGACGTTCCCGGACGCCGTGTTCGTGCACATCTACCGCGATCCGGCCGAGACCATCGTTTCGGGCTGCAGCCTCATCGCGACCCAGGGCCGGGGCGAGGGGGCGTTTGCGCCGGCCGAGCTCGGGGCGCATCGGCTGCGCATCTGGGCGTTGGCGGGCGAGCGCCTGGCGGCGGCGCGAGAGGCGCATCCGCAGCGGAAGTTCGTGGACGTCGACTATCGAGCCTTCATCGCCGATCCGTTGGCGGCGGCCGAGCAGATCTATCGCGGGCTGTCGCGTGAGCTGAGCCCGCAGGCTCGGGCCGCGATGCAGACCTGGCTGCGCGAGCGGCCGAAGGACAAGCATGGGGCGCACCGCTACGCCCCCGAGGACTTCGGACTGACGAACGGCGGCATTCGCGAGCGGATGGCCGCCTACATCGGTCGGTACGGCCTTTGAGCGCATAGGGAGAACCGGATATGGGCGGCTTGCAGGAAGACGACCGGGATGTTCTCCGCGCGGCTTGGCTCGGGCTGTGCGAGGACCTCAGCCGCATGGGCCTGCGCACCATCGACGAGCTAGAGGACGTCGACAATCCGCAGGAGCTCGCCGAAGCGGTTCGCGCGCTGCTGCGGATGGCCCTGATGACCTTGCAGCACCGCACGGAGTTCGACGATCCGGATTTCCCGTCGTTCTTCCGAGCGCTGGACGACCGCTTCAAGTACGCCGGTCCCGACACCTACATCACCTACATGAACGCCGCCGTCCGCGGCTCGGGAGCCTATCGGGTGATCGGGGATCACGCGGGGCGAGAGCTGCAGCTCGGCCGGTTCTGGTCCAAGGACCTGAAATACGACGATGAGGACGGCAAGTTCGAGATCCAGGTCGGGGGCGAAGAACAGCCCGGCAACTGGCAGCCGCTAGACCCGCAGGAGCACGAGGGCCCGCACGTCGTGCCGGACATGTACCCGATGGCGAAGGGCGGCTTCGGCGGCCGGATCTACCACATGGATCCGAGCGACCTGCGGCCTACGCGGCTGACCATCGAGCGCATCGACCCGGACCGGCCGCGCCAGCCCGCGCCGCTGACCCCGGCGCGGCTCGCGGACCAGATCGATTCGGCCAGAGAGATGCTGGAGCCCATGTCGACGTGGTGGTTCAAGCGCGCGAGCAACATCCGCGCCGAGTCCACGCCGAACGTCGTAGGGCCGCCCGGCTCGCGGCCGCCGGGCGTGCCGGGCTTCGAACCGCCCGCGGGCAGTCCGCTCAACTACGGGACCTGCTGCTGGGAGCTCGGAGAGGACGAGGCTCTGGTGGTGACCTCCGACCTCCCGGAGGCCCGGTACTGGAGCTTCCAGCTCCACAACGCCTGGTGGGAGTCGCCGGACAACCAGCATCGTCAGACCAGCATCAGCCACGCCCACGCCCATATCGACGCGGATGGACGCTTCCGCTGCGTGCTGGCGCATCGCGATCCCCTGACCCCCAACTGGCTGGACGTCGGCGGCTCGCGCCGCGGCTTCCTTTTCTACCGCTGGCTGCGGCCCGTCGGCGCCATGCCGACCCCGGTCGCCACGGTGGTTCCGCTGGCCAAGGTCTACGATCACTTGCCCTCGGGCCATCCGCGTCTCGACCAGGTTGCCCGCGACGCTCAGATGTCGGCCCGACGGCGCTGGTATGCGGCGAGGTTCCAGACATGACCCCGGCCGCCACCCTGCCGACGATCGATGGCCGGCTCTACCACTTCGGGGTCGTGGTCCGGGACATCGATGCGGGCATGGCTCGCTACCGCACCCTGCTGGGCGTGCCGGCCTTCTCGCGGCTCGACACCCACTACGAGGCGCGCCATCGCGACTGGCGAGGGATCATCGCCAACAAGAACGCCTTCGGCCGCTGGGGGGATCTGGTTGTCGAGCTCGTCCAGCCGGGGCTCGGAAACGGGCCGGCGGGGGAGTTCCTGGCTAGCCGCGGCGAGGGGGTCTTTCACGTCGGCTACGCCACCGACGACCCGACCCAGCGGCCCGGGGGCGTAACCCCCTGCTTCGAGGTCCATTCCAGCCGCCGCGCGGACGGCAGCTTCGGGATCGTCTACCTCGACACCCTCGACGCCCTGGGCTTCTTCGTCGAGCTGGTCGAACAGGAGGTCGCCCGACGCACCGTCGAGCGGGTCGAAAGCCTGGCGCAGCCGTAGAGCTCCGCCCCCGGGCGGCGGCGCCCGTCGGCCCCCTCCCGGCGCGGCGCAGGCGCCCATTTTCGGGCCGCGGTCGGTTGACTCCGCCATCCCCCCGCCGGCATAAGGTTCGAATGATTTAGTATGCTGAATTAGTATGCTGAAATGGCCGCGACGCGGCTCGGTCGGAGAGACACGAACATGTCCATGGTCGAGGACAAGAAGGACGCCAAGACGGCGAAGGCCGGGGCCCGCAGGGAAACGCCCTATCCGGAGCATCTCGTTCGCGAGACGCCGCCCTATCGTCCGGGCGTCATGCGGGTGCCGGTCGACCGGTTCTTCAAGCAGGCCTACCACGACCTCGAGGTGGAGCGGATCTGGAAGAAGACCTGGCAGTGGGCCTGCCGGGAGGACGAGATCCCCAATGTCGGCGACTATGTGGTCTACGAGATCGCCGAGCTCTCGTTCATCGTGGTCCGCACTGCGGCCGACGAGATCAAGGCCTACTGGAACTCCTGCCTGCACCGCGGGCGGCGGCTTTGCGACTTCAACGGCAAGCGGGCCGAGGAATTCCGCTGCATGTTTCACGGCTGGGCCTGGAATATCGACGGGACCATGAAGGACATGACCTGCGGCTGGGATTTCGCGGGCACCCGCGACGAGGTCACCCGCCTGCCCGAGGCGCGGACCGGAACCTGGGGCGGCTTCGTCTTCATCAACCCCGATCCCGACTGCGAGTCGCTGGAGGACTTTCTGGGCGAACTGCCCGACCACTACGAGGGCGCCGGGCACGACTTCGCCAAGCGGTGGGCCCAGGTGCACGTGGTGGCGGACATCGCCTGCAACTGGAAGGTGGCCCAGGAAGCGTTCCTGGAAGCCTGGCACGTCAACTTCACCCACCCGCAGATGGTCCGCACGCCGGGCGACCGCGCTTCCACCGGCATGCGCTGGGACGACTTCGGCAACTGGATGCGCAACACGCCGCAGCTGCCCACCGACAAGTACAAGAACCCTCCGGGCTACGCCACGGCGGCCGAGACCGAACAGCAGGTGGTCGACCAGCGGTGGGGTTTCCACCTGAACGAGGATCCGCCGATCAAGGTCCCCGAGGGCGAGAAGGCCAACGAGGTCATCAAGAACGTCATCCGCGAGTACCACCGCAGCGTCCTGGGCGACGCCATCGACGACTATCACGACGTGCACATGGGCGGCGGGGAAATGGTGCACATCTGGCCGAACATGCACCCGTGGGGCGGCTTCAGCCGCCTGCTCTATCGGTTCCGGCCCTACAAGAGCGATCCCAACCGGTCGCTGATGGACGTGGTGCTGATGGCCCCCTGGCCGGAGGACCGTCCGCGCCCGCCGCCGGCGCCGCCGCACGTGCTGCAGCCCGGTCAGTCGATCGGCGATGCGCCGGAACTGGGTCAGCTGGCCCGCATCTTCCAGCAGGATCTGGCCAACATGCCCTTCGTTCAGATCGGGCTGAAGACGTCACGGCAGGGCTATGTGATCCTTTCGGACCACAACGAGGCGCCGGTTCGGCACTGGCATGACCTCTACAACAAGGCCATGGGCTTCGAGAACGGCGACTACCTGGCGGAGGAGTCCAATAAGTGACCGAAGTTAAGAAACGGGCCCTGCGCAAATACTATTACGTCGCGTTCAAGCAGATGTACGAAGAGATCGCCGAAGGCATTGTCAAGGTGACCAATCCGGACGGGCGTACCGGCGTCTTCCAGTGGAACGGCAAATACCTCGAGGGCGACCTGACCCAGGCCAACTTGCACATGCTGGTCTGGACCGGGGGGCCGCCGCTTCCGGAGGCGTTCAGCTACCACTGGATCGAGACGCCCATCGACGTGAACCGCAAGAGCGGCTGGCCCGCCCCCTACGAGACCATCGTCGACTATCAGATCGGGCAGTGGTGAGGACGATTTCCGGGCGCGCATCGGAATGAGCGCGACCGCCCCGCCGGCGATCAGCCCCGAGCCGATCCTTGATCCAGGGCGGCCGATCATCGACCCGCACCATCATCTCTGGCCCGGGACCCTGCACTACCAGGACGGGCCCTACCGGCTGGACGAGATCGCCGCCGACGTGGCGAGCGGCCACAACATCCGCGCCACGGTCTATGTCGACGCCTACGCGAACTACGCCGAGACGGGCCCGCAGGAACTGCGTCCGGTGGGCGAGACGGCCTACGCCAACGGGGTGGCCGAGGCGGCCGCGAGACGCGGGTTGCCGACCAGGATCTGCGCCGGGATCGTCTGCAACGCCGAGCTGCGCCTGCCCAACGTCGCCGAGGTGCTCGACGCGCATCGGGCCGCCGCTCCCCAGCGCCTGCGCGGCGTGCGTCAGATCGCCTCCTGGGATCCCACCCTGACCGAGATGTTCGAGGCCCCGCCCGCAGCTCTACGACGAGCCGGCGTTCCGTCGCGGCTTCGCCGAGTTGGCCCCGCGCGGCTTGAGCTTCGACGCCTGCATCTACCATTTCCAGCTGCCGCAGGTGGCCAGCCTAGCCCGCGCCTTCCCAGACACCCTGATTATCCTCGACCACATCGGCTCCCCGTTGGGCATCGGGCCCTACCAGGGGCGGCGCGACGAAGCGCTCGCCGAATGGCGCGGGCTGATCGGCGAGGCGGCGGCTTCGCCCAATGTCGTGGTCAAGCTGGGCGGACAGGGCATGTGGCTGGCCGGGGTGGACTGGCCGCGCCCGCCGGATTCGGAGGCCATGGCCGCGACGTTCGGCGATCTCTTCCACCGCACCATCGAGGCCTTCGGCCCCGAGCGCTGCATGTTCGAGAGCAACTTCCCGGTGGACCGCCACACCAGCAGCTACGCCACGCTCTGGAACATGCTCAAGCGCATCGGCGCGGCTTATTCCGAGGCGGAACGGACGGCGATGTTCTACGGCGTGGCCGACCGGGTCTATCGTCTCGGCTTGCCCTGACCAGCCCTGGCCGGCGCATTAGCGAAAGGCGCAGCATGAGGCTTCCGATGCGGGTCGAGGAGGTGACCGTCGACTGGGTCACCCAGGCGCTTCAGCAGCGCTATCCCGGCGTCGAGGTCACCCGAATGGAGCACGGCCGCTTCGTCGCCGGCACCGGCAGCAAGCTGCAGCTGAAGCTTTCCTACAACGCCGAGGGCGAGCGCCTCGGGCTGCCGCCGTCGATGTTCCTCAAGGGCGGGCTCGATTGGCACTCTGTCGCCTTCAAGGCCTCCTACCAGGCCGAGGCGATCTTCTTCGAGGCCTGGCGGCCGCGGATCGAGGCCAACCTGCCGCGGGGCTACTTCGCCGCCCACAACGACGACCAGGGCCTGGTGCTGATGGAGGACCTGACGCTCCGCGCGTGCCGCTTCACCTCCTTCAGCGGCGCGCCTCTCACCGCCGACATCGCCGAGAAGGTGCTGAAGCTGCAGGCGCGCATCCACGCCGCGCTCTGGGAGGACCCCGCCCTTCCCAGCTTGCGCTCGCTGGGCGAGCGGGTGGACCACAAGTTCACCGACATCCTCCTGGAGCCGGCCCACTACGCCCGCTGCCTCAAGGAACGCCGGGGCTCCACCATCCCGGCGGCCTTCCACGACGAGAAGCGAACGATGGCCGCCCTGAAGGCCAACTGGGCCCTCGTCGACACCGGCCCGCAGACCTTCTGTCACGGCGACCCGCACATCGGGAACATGTTCTTCGATCCGGACGGCGCGCCCGGCTATCTGGACTTCCAGGCCTACGTCCGCTGCACGGCCCTGCACGACGTGAACTACATGATCGTCGGCTCGCTCGAGCCCTCCGAGCGGCGGGCGCACGAGCGCGATCTGCTGGCCCTTTACCTGGCCGAGCTGCGGGCTTTGGGGGTTCCCGACCCATGGGACCCCGACGAGGCCTGGGGCCGCTACCGGCGCCACACCATCCATGGCCTCACCTGGTTCACGGTCCCGCCGGAGATGCAGCCGATCGAGGTGGTGGAGGCCCACGGGCTGCGGTTCGGCGAGGCCGCCGGCGACTACGATCTGGCGGGCCTGCTCGGGGTTTAGGCGCTCCAGATTCGGCGGCCCTTCCCGATCCTCGGCCGCTATCGGTTTCGCGTGGTAATGAGAGGCGCAACCCTGCGTTCATCGCCCAGGCGGGAATGATCGAAACAGGGGATGGGCGGAGGAAAGGCATGGCGACGCCGAGCGAGAAGGAACCGGAAGCAACGGCGCCGCTCTCCCCGCCCCCTCCCCTGCCCCCGCCGCACCTTCATCCGTTCGCGGGACGCGACATCCGCTGGCTGCTGGAGAGCCAGGCGCGGGCGCGGGGCGATCACCCGATGCTGGTCTGGGAGCCGTTCGAGGGGGAACGGCGCGTCTTTAGTTACCGCGCGTTGGTCGATCGCATCGCCCGCTTCGCCGCCGGGCTCCTGGCGCGGGGCGTCGGCCCCGGCGACCGGGTCGTGGCCCACGCGAGCAACTGCCCCGAGCTCCTGATCGCCTGGCTGGGCTGCGGCTGGATCGGGGCGATCGCCTGCACCACCAACGCCGGCGCCTCGGAGGACGAGCTTCGGTATTTCGGCGAGAAGCTCAGCCCCGTCGCAGTCATCGCCCCGGCGCCGCTGGCCGCCCTGGCCCGCAAGGCCATCCCGCAGGCGCCTCTTTTCGCGGTGATCGGGGGCTCGGCAGGGGCCGCCGACATACCGGGCGCCATAGACTTCGCCGAGATCGACGCCGAGCCGCAGACCTTGTCTCCGGGACCTGTGGATTCCCTCTCGCCCTTCTCCATCCAGTTCACCTCCGGCACCACGGCGCGGCCGAAGGGGGTGGTCTGGACCCACGCCAACGCGCTCTTCGCCGCGAAGGTGAACGCCGAGCACCAGGGGCTGCAGCCCGACGACGCGCACCTCGTCTACATGCCGCTCTTCCACACCAACGCCCAGGCCTGGGCCTCGCTGGCCTGCATCTGGGTGGGCGCCACCATCGTGCTGACGCCCAAGCTCTCGGTCTCCCGCTTCTGGGACATATCGCTGCGCAACCGCTGCACCTGGACCATGAGCGTGGCGATGCTGGTGCAGGGGCTCAGCGCCCAGCCCGTCCCGCAGCATCACTACCGGATGTGGGGCGGCGGCCAGGCCTCGCCCCCCAGCGACGCCCGGCTCGGCGTGCGCACGATCGGCTGGTGGGGCATGACCGAGACCCTGGTCTCGGCCACCGTCGGAGACCGTCTCTTGCCCAACCCGCCCGGCGTGATGGGCCGCCCGTCCACGAGCTACCGGTTCCGCATCGTCGACGAGGACGGGCGCGACCTGCCGCCCGGCGAGGTGGGCGAGTTGCGCGTCGGCGGGCAGCGCGGCCTGTCGCTCTTCCTCGAATACTACGGGGATCCGGAGGCGACTGCCGCCGCCTTCGACGAGGCGGGATACTTCCGCACCGGCGATCGCGTCTCTGTCCGGCCGGACGGCTATCTCGTGTTCGCCGACCGCGCCAAGGACATGCTGAAGGTGGGGGGCGAGAACGTCTCGGCTGCGGAGGTGGAGCGGGTCCTCTATCAGGTCCCGGGCGTGGCCGAAGCGGCGGTGGTCGCGCGCCGCGACCCCGTCCGCGACGAGGTGCCGGTGGCGTTCCTGGTGCTCGCGCCCGGCGAACACCCTGACGCCGTGCGCGCCGCCGCCGAAGCGGCCTGCGCCGCGCAGCTCGCGCCGTTCAAACGGCCGGTGGAGTATCGCGCCGCGGGCGCCCTGCCGCGGGGCGTGGGCAGCAAGATCCTGAAGGCCGAGTTGCGCCGCTTCCTGGCCCTCGAGCTGGAAGCCGGCGTGACGGCGCCGAATTACGATGTCTGGGTGCGGCAGTTCGCGATCTGACGGGGTCCGGCATGCGGCGCCAGGAAGATCCTCGGCTCGGCCTCCTTCGTGCTGCGGCCTTATGTCCGGCCCCCATTCCTTATGCGCATTGTTTCCTTCATTTTTCTATGTCAAGCTCGTTACGTTCGTATGGCTAAGCCAACGGATACGGCTACAGCGTGCGGTTTAGTCCGCTGAGGGGGGAAGTATGGCTAGGTTGAAATTGTCGGCGCTTTTCTGCGGCTCCGCGGTAGCGGCGCTGGGCGGCGGGGCCGCTTGGGCCGATGCGCCGGCGCAGGCTGCGCCCAGCGCTCTGCAGGAAGTGGTCGTGACCGCCCGGCGGACGGCCGAAAACATGCAGACGGTGCCGGTGGCGGTCTCGGTGGTCACCCAGCGCACTTTCGATGCGAAAGGCGCGTTCCGGCCGGAAGACCTGCGCGAGAACGTGCCGGGCCTCAATATCGCCGCCTCGGTCAGCGACCGGCAGAACCTCACCTTCTCAATCCGCGGCCAGAGCTACGCCTACGGCACCCTCTTCCAGTCGGTGCTCACCTACTTCAACGAAGTGCCGGTCACCCAGGTCACGGTCGGCCAGTTCTTCGACCTGCAGAACGTGCAGGTGCTGCGCGGGCCTCAGGGCGTGTTGTTCGGCCGCGTCACCGACGGCGGCAACGTCATGGTCTCGCCGAAGCGGCCCGGCAACCAGATCGACGGCTACGTCGAGGTGAAGGTAGGCGACTACAGCCTCAACGACTACGCCGGCGCGTTGAACGTGCCGCTCATCGCCGACAAGCTGATGGTGCGCGGCGCCTTCGAGATCGACCGGCGCGGCGGCTTCACCACCAACATCTACAACGGCCAGAAGGTCGACGACGTCGCCTCGGAAGGCTACCGCCTCGGAGTCCTCTTCAGGCCGGTCGAGCGTTTCGAGAACTACACCGTCGTCCAGTACCAACACACCCACGACCATGGCACCGGCATGCAGATCCAGGCGATCAATCCGGGCACGGTCGACCCCCTGTTCACTCCGCCCAAGCTGGGCGGCTTTCTCGGATCGACCGGCGGCACCTTCGGTCTGTTGGGCTCGGCCTACGGCATCGATTCGGTCGGCAACATCGTGCCCTTCCGGCCTGGCCTGACGCCGCTCACCGCCGCCAATGCGCTCGCCAGCCAGCAGGCGCAGATCGCCCGGCAGAAGGCTCTCGGGCCGCGGCAGATCTATCAGACCTCGCCGTTGTTCGACCGGCGCACCAACCTCTACGTGGTCAACACCACGACCTTCGACATCACCTCGAACATCCAGTTCAAGAACATCTTCGGCTACACCCGGGTCACGGATTTCGAATCGTCCAACTTCACCGGCAGCAACGGCCAGATCATCGAGACCTGCCACTCGGAGTGCGGGATCTTCACGGGCTACCCGAGCTCTCCGCTTCCCTTCAACTCGCAGGCGCAGTTCAGCGACGAGGTGCGCATCACCGGCAAGTCCTTCAATGACCGGCTGAGCTGGTCGCTCGGCAGCTACTTCGACTACCAGCACCCGGCCGAAGCGTTCCAGAACATGACCGTGAACGTCGGCATCCTTCAGCGCGACGGGGTCAGCTACTCGACCACCCGTGAGAAGGCGGGGTCGGGCTGGGTCGAATACGACGCCTCCGACTTCGTCAAAGGGCTGAAGTTCAACGGCGGCATCCGCTACACCAACGACACGGTGGTCAACACCCAGAACACCTACGTGCAGCCGATCTTCTCGCCGCTGCTTACCCCCGCGGGCCTCCCGGCGTACTTCGGGTTCCTGCAAACGGCGGCTGGCGGCGGCTGACGGCCGCTCAAGCGACGGCGAAGATCGCCACGCTCAACAACCCGATCCCGTTCGGCCAGTGCGTCAACTTCGTCGGCTTCGCCAACTCGCCCTGCACGCACTTCGTGGCGTCGTTCCACGCCCTGACCTGGACGGCGGGCGCGACCTACCAGTTGCCGAGCGGCCAGATGGTCTACGTCAAGGGGAGCCGCGGCTACCGGCCGGGCGGCATCAACGCGACGGCGCCGGTCGGCAGCGGCCTTGGCCAGTACATCCCCGAGACCGACACCTCGGTGGAGATCGGCTTCAAGGGCGACTTCCACATCGGCGATGCGCGCGCCCGCATCAACATCGCCGCCTATCACGACAGCTACAACAACATTCAGAAGAACATCAGCGCCACTGGCGCGGCGGGCGGGGTGCCGGTGTCGATCACCTCCAACGCAGCCACCGCCGTCATCCAGGGCGTCGAGGTGGAGACTGTCTTCCAGCCCATCGAGCCTCTGACGATCGCGATCAACTACGACTACACCGACGGCCATTTCACCGGTCACGACCCCCGCGCCGGCCTGGTCAGCGACCCCTGCAACCCGCGCTCGGCCGCTCCGGTGATCGGGTTCTGCCCCGCCAACCGGCTCGCTTATGCACCCAAGACCCAGGTCGGGGTCAACGCCGACTACAAGCTGCCCCTCGACCAGTCGGTGGGGACGGTCACCGTCGGCGCCCACTACTACTGGGTCTCCAGCTACGCCATGGGCGACGTCAGCGTGCAGAACCCGGAGAACACCCAGCCGGGCTATGGCCTCCTGGACCTCACCGCCACCTGGGCGCAGGTCATGGGCAAGCCGATCGACCTCTCCTTCTTCATGACCAACGTCACCAACGAGCTCTACCGCTCGGTGAGCAGCGACCTGCTGCAAAACTCGTCGACGGGCACCTGGGCGCTCGCCTGGAGCCCGCCGAGGATGTTCGGCTTCGGCTTGAAGTACCGCTTCGGCGCCGGCGCCGGCGGCTGACCGGCGCGCGCGCTCCGCAAGAGCCGGAAACGCTCTTGCGGACGCGCTCCGGCCGCCCTTCGATCCAAGTCGCGACGATGCGATCAGACGGCGCCGTCTGATCGCATCTTGCTTTGGCTAGCGGGACGCGGCGTCCGGCGCGACGAGCGTCGGGGTTGGCGCGCCGGCGAGCCGGCGTGGCGGCTGGCCGAGGAACAGGGCCATGACCGTGGAGACCAGCCCGAGCCCCACGAGGGCCGCGAAGCTCGTGGAATAGGTTCCGGTCTGCTCCTCGACGCGGGCCACGACCGGCGAGGCCAGGCTACCGAGCGGGGTGAAAAGCGAGAGTATGCCGAAAGCGCGGCCGAACCCGGCAGGGCCGAACTCCGAAGCGGTCACCACGGCCATCAGGGTCCACACCCCCGCCGAGAGCGCCATGACGCCGACGCCGGCGACCAGCAGGGTCGGCTGGCCGGCCGAGAAGCACAGCACGAGCGCGCCCAGCGTCGCCGCGAGGGCGGCCGTCAGCAGTGGCGGCTTCGCCCCGAACCGATCGGCGAGAACGCCGGCCGCCAGCTTCGCCAGGAGACCGAGAACACTGAAGCCGGTCAGCAGGAGGCCGACGCTCCGGAGGTCCATGCCGTAACTGAGGGCGATCGGCGCCAGGTTGTAGAGGGTTCCCGAAGCGACCATCAGGATCGGCACGAAGGAGCCGACCAGGATCCAGAGGTTCCGGTTCCGGAAGATCTCGCGATACCCCACCTTCGCGGCGGCCTCGGGCGGCGTCGCCGGCGCGAGACTCTGCGGCCCGGCCGGTTTCTCGCGCGCCACCAGCACGACGAGCGGGAACACGAAGACGCCGACGATGATCGCACCGTAGAGCCAGATGCCTCGCCAGCCGAGCGTCGGCATCAGGAAACTGATGAGCAGCGGCATGATCACGCCCGACAGGGTGATGCCGAGGGCGCCGAGACCGAGCGCCAGGCCCTTGCGATGCGTGAACCAACGGGTGATCAGGCACTGGGCCGGCACCGTCGCCGCGAAGCTCATGACGAACGGCAGCGGTATGACGTAGAGCGCCAGGAGCTGGGCGAGGGAGGTGACGCGGCTGATGGCGGCGTAGACCAGCGCCAGCCCGATCAGGCCGCAGCCGAACAGCAGCCTGGCAGGCTTGCGATCCGAGACATACCCCACCAGGGGTCCGATAAAGGCGCAGATGAGCGCCATCAGCGTCTGGCACAACGCGAGCTGACTGATCGGAGCGTGCAGCTCCTCCTTCCAGGGCTTCAGGAACATCGTAAAGGAGTTGGTGGGAAGACCCAGGGCCGCGACCTGAGAAAGCAGGCAGACGGCGATGATGTTCCAGCCGTGATACCACCTAAACAGGCCGCGACCTTGTGATGTTGAGGTTTCCATTCCCACATTTCTTTCTTGTGCGCATGCGGGCGGCACGGCCGCGACGCGCGAGTCCTGCGCCCGGTCACCGCCGGCGCTGGCGACCGGGAATGCTGGCGCGATCCTAGACGTAAAATCCCGCCAGCGTCGAACGCTGATTCCGCCGCCGCCCGGAGCCGCCTGAGACGGGCTGACTGGCGGCCGACAAAGGGTCAATAACGCCATCGCGGGTTCCTCGACGAACCTCCGATCGCCGCGGGCCGACGGCGGACGGCGCCGACGCCGAGCCTCGGCAGGCGTGGCCCGGACGGGGAGAAAAGTTAGCGTTAGGCTGCCGGCGCCCCTAGGATCGTCTTGCGGCCCGGGAGGCGCGGGTTTGGAGCCCGGGAGCCTTGCCGCCGCAACAAGCTCGACCTAACCAGGAACACCCCATGGATGATGCTCCCACCGGCGCCGAACCTACCACCGAGTTGGTGGAGCAGCTCTTTCGCGAGCGGCATGTCGTCCGTAGCGAAATGGGCGGCGAGGAAAAGGTCGCCCGGATCCATGCGGCGGGCGGGCGGACGGCGCGCGACTGGATCGACGGCCTGCTCGACCCCGGCACGTTCACCGAGATCGGCACCTTCGTGCGCTCGGACCGCATCGAGGAGCGGCCGTCCACCCCTGGGGATTCCGAGATCGGCGGCCATGGCTTCATCGCTGGACGCCCGGTCACGGTCATGGCCAACGACGTCACCGTCAAGGGCGGCTCCGGCTCGCGCGCCAGCGCCCGCCGCGAGGACCGGATCTACGACCAGGCCATGCGGTTCGGGAACCCCTACATCCTGTTCGGCCAGGCGGGCGGCGCGCGGGTGAAGGACATCATCGGCTCGGAGCGCATGTCGCAGGGGGCCGGCATCGGCCAGATGGCCGCGCGCGACCGCCGCATTCCGATGGTCTCGGCGATTGTCGGCCGATCCTACGGCGACTCCTCCTTCGCCGCCGCCTGCAGCGACTTCGTGGTGCAACTGCGCGGCACGGCCATGGCGGTGAGCTCCCCGCGGGTGATCCAGGTGGCCACCGGCGAAACCGTCGAGGAGGAAGCGCTGGGCGGCGTCGACGTCCACAGCGAGCGAACCGGCCAGATCGACCTGGCGGTGGAGACTCAGGACGAGGTGATCGGCGCCGTCCGCCGGTTCCTTTCCTTCATGCCCGACAACGGCCAGGTCACGCCCCCGCGCGCGGCGCCCACGGGGCCCCGCCGGATCCCGCAGTTGCGGACCCTGGCGCCGGTAGAGAGGCGGCGCGGCTACGACATGCGCAAGGTGCTCGCCCAGCTGGTCGACGGCGGCGACTTCATGGAGCTCAAGCCGCGCTTCGCGCGCCCGCTGATCACGGCCCTGGCGCGCATCGACGGGCGGGTCGTGGGCATCCTGGCCAACCAGCCGATGCAGCAAGGCGGCGCCATGACGCCGGACTGCTGTGACAAGGCGGTCAGCTTCCTCGCCCTGTGCGACAGCTTCCACATCCCGCTCATCTTCCTCACCGACACGCCGGGGTTCCTCGTGGGGACGCAGGTCGAGCACAACCGCCTGCTGCACAAGACGGTCATGCTCAATCAGGCGCTGATGCAGGTCGGGGTGCCGATGCTGACCTTCATCCTGCGCAAGGCCTATGGCCTGGCCTATTTCGCCATGGCCGGGGGCCGCATCGGGTCCGTCTACATGTGCGGCTGGCCCACCGCCGAGATCAGCTTCATGGACCCGGAAGTGGGCGCCAACGTCCTCTACGCCCCGCAGCTGGAGCAGCTGGAAGGGGAAGAGCGCGTGCAGGAGGCCGCCCGGCTCGCCAAGGAGATCTCGAACGCCACCACGCCCTATGCGGCGGCGGTGGGCGGCGGCATGGACGAGATCATCGACCCGGCGGAGACCCAGGTCATGATCGTCCAGGCGCTCGACCGCCTGATGGCGAACTACGATCCGAAGCGCGTGCGCAAGCTGGCCAACTGGCCGACGTGTCTCTGAGCGCTCGCCAGCGTCCAGGCGTGAGAGAGGCCGGCTTCACCTGGCGTCGTCACGCCGGCGCGCAGCCAAGTCCCTCCAGCAGCTCGGGCCAGTCGGCCTCGGCCGCGAACTGGGTTCCCTCCTTGTAGATCGCGATCTCGCTGAGGATCCCCTCGTACTTGGCCTTGAGCCGACGCCCGAGCTCGCGCGGCGCGTCGAAGACGGCGAACTGGTCCACGATCTCGTCGGAGACGAGCGCCGGCATGTCGTCCCAGCGGCCTTCGCGCGACATCACCCTCAGGGGCGCGTGGATCTCAGGGCATCCGGCGTGAGCGAGCACCGGCGCATAGGCCGGGGTGGAAGCGTAGAAGGCGATGTACTTGCGCATCGCATCCCGCAGAAGCCGCTCTTGCTGCTCGTCGTGGACGATGCCGGAAAAGACCGGACAGGCGGATTCGATGCCGCCGGACGCCCTGCCCTGCGCCTCGCGCCCGGCCTCATAGGCCGGGACCAGAACTTCGCGCAGGTAAGACTCGGTGTGGAAGGCGTGGATGTGCAGGCCGTCGCCGATCTCCCCGGCCATCCGCGCCGCGACCGGCCCGACGGCGGCCAGCCAGATCGGTACGTGCGCCTCCGCTTCGGGCAACGGGCCCGGATTGAACTCGGGATTGAGCAGCGTGTACTGGTAGTGTTCGCCCCTGAAGGCCGGCCTCTCGCCGCTCTCGAAGCTCGACCAGACCGCTCGGCAGCAGGCCACGTATTCGCGCAGCGCGCCCAGGCCGCCGGGCCAGCGCATGCCGTAGCGTCGCTCGATGTGCGGTTTCACCTGCGGCCCCAGGCCCAGACGCAGCCGGCCCCTCGACAGCCGCTGCAGGTCCCAGGCGACCTGGGCGGTGGCGAAGGGAGAGCGGGCGAAGGCCACCGCGATGCCCGTGCCGATCTTCAGCCTCGGGCTGGCCGCCGCCACCAGCGGCAGGGTGACGAAGGGATCGTGCCCTGCTTCCGAGGACCAGACCGCGCCGAAACCGAGATCGTCGGCGCGGCGCACCGCGGCGGTGAGCGTCTCGATCGTCGCGGTGTCGCTCGGCTGTAATCGCAGGCTATAGCGCATGGCGCGGTCCGTTCCTCCGCCTAGCGCCGGCAAGGGGGGCCGCGCGCTATTGCTGATACTGTAGCTTCAGGCCCGGCTCATGCCAGTCCAGGGCGACGAGCTCGCCGGCGCCGCTCAAGGTGATGTAGGCGGTCTTCATGTCGGGGCCGCCGAAGGCGATGTTGGTGACGTGCGCGTCGGGCAGCGGGTAGTGCTTGGAATGCGAGCCGTCGGGCCAGAACTCGGTGATCCCTCCGTTCAGCAACGTGGCGACGCAGACCTTGCCGGAGGCGCTGACCGCCAGGCTGTCGAAGCGCTGGAGGTTCGCGGAGCCAGCGAGGAAGTGGCCGCCATGCGCGTTGACGCCGCGCAGCTTGCGCACCTCGCCCGGCGCGGTGACCTCCCACGACCAGAGCCGCGCCGTGTGGGTCTCCACCGTATAGAGCGTCTTGCCGTCCGGCGAGAGGCCGATCCCGTTCGGCGTAACGAGCCCATAGACCGCCTCGCGGATCTCCGAGCCGTCGGCCTTCGCCCAGTATAGGCCGCCCTTCCCCTGCTGGCGCTCGTCGGCCTTGCCGTGGTCGGTGAACCAGAAGCCGCCGTGGGCGTCGAAGACGATGTCGTTGGGCGCCTGCAGCTTGTGCGCGCCGCATCGGTCGTAGAGCCGCTCGACCTTGCCCGAACCTGGATCGACCACCTCGATCCAGCCCCCGTCGTAGCCGGGGGCGCGGCCGGCCATGGCGCGGTATTCGCCGTCCTTTTGCCGCCAGATCAGATCCCCTTGGTTGCAGACGTAAAGCTTGCCGCCCGGCCCCAGCTGGGCGCCGTTGGGGCAGCCCGCGGTCTTGGCGACCACCGAGGTTCCGCCATCCAGCCCGATGCGCCGCAGTTGGCCGCCGGCCAGCTCGACCACGACGACCGAGCCGTCCGGCATGACCACCGGCCCTTCGGGAAAGGCGAGCCCCTTCGCAAGCACCTTCATGTACGCTCCTCCCCGATGTTCGGCTGCGCTAGGCGATCCGGATGCGGCCGCCTGAATAGAAGCCGCTTAAGCAGCATCGGCCGGCTTGAAAACCGGAATCTCCTCCACCGCCTGCAGGAGGATGATCGGAATGCGCCGCGAAGTCTTGGCCTGATAGTCGGCGTAGGCTGGATGGTTCGAGACCATGAGCTTCCACAATTGGTCACGCTCCGTAGCCTCGGGCTCGCGCCAGGTTCCGCGGAACGCCTGGGTGGCCACCTGGAAGCGCACCTGGTCGCTCGCGGTCAGATTGAGGTACCAGGCCGGATGGGCCGGCGCGCCGCCCTTCGATGCGACGATGACCACCTCCCCGCCATAGACCCCGTAGAACAGCGGGATGGTGTACGTCTTCCCGGTCTTCCGCCCGACGTACCTCAGCAGGAGGTGCGGCGCGAACAGCCTGCCGCCGCGGGAGGACAGGTCCTCGATGTGCCCGCGGGCCCCGCCCGACGACAGGTAGTGGGCGCCATGTCCCTGGATCCATGGCTGAAGGTGGAGCTTAGCGGCGGCTTGCGGCTCGCTCATCGTCCCACCCTCCTCCCAATCAGACCGGGAACCTGCGATCGACGCCGATCTTGCGCCGCCGCAGTTGCTCGCGCCGCTCTTCCGGACTGAGGCGCCGCAGCTCCCTGGGCAGCACCTGGTCCAGCTCGGCGAACTTGACCAGCCGCGCGCGCGGCAGCGGGCTTTGCTTGGCGTCCACCCAGCGCTGGTTCACCGAGCCTTCGATGTTGCCGCCGGTGTCCAGCCAGTTGGCGATCTTCGGGTCCTGGTGGGAGACCACCGCCCAGATCGTCCCGTCGGCGGCCAGTTCCGCCTGGTGGTTGTTCAGGGACGAGAGCCGGTACCGATAGTCGACCGAGTTCCACCAGCGGTCTCCGAGCTCGAAGTTCCAGTAGCTGAACTCGGCCGGGGGCTTCACGTCGATCACCAGCGCCTCGTCAGGCTGGATGCGCCAGCCAACGAAGTTGAGCAGGCGCCCAAGGGCGACCTGGTGCCCGTCCCAGCCCGGGTCGTCGGCGGGCCGCGTGAACGCCGGGACGCCCGCGGTGAAGGTGTTCGGCTGCTCCAGGAACGCGTCGACCCAGCGCGGCCACCAGGCGGAATCCTCCTCGAGCCATTTCGCCGCCGCCCCCAGGCCGTCGATCACCTCTTGCGGCGTCAACGGCGGCGGGGGCTCGGCGCCCAGCCGCTCGATCCGCGCGCGCATCGGCTCCTCGGCGTCCCAGACGCCGAAGAATTGGCGCACGAACACCCGTTGGCGTCCCGGGTCCAGCTTGATCCAGTTGCCGGGCTTCTGGGTCGCGCTGAGCTCGATGACGAACGAGCCGTCCCATTCGGTCTTCAGCTCGTGATTGTGCAAGACATGGTCGCCGACCTTGAACGAGACCCAGGCGACCGAGCCGCGGTTGCCGACGATGCGGTAGTCGTGCGCCCCGTCCGCCCAGGCCACCCAGTAGGTGCAGTCGGGGTTGTCGCCGAAGGACTTGTTGGTGGGCGTCTGCAGGAGCCAGAACTGCGGGTAGAGGGGGTCGGCGAAGTTGACCTCGTGGTCCAGCGCCTTGGCTATGTACCGCGCCATGTAGCGGACCCCCGTCGCCCGCACGAGCGGCGAGTCCGGCGTCTCGTCTCGGAACGCCAGGCGTCCAGCCGCCTTCACCCGGTCGCAGAAGCCGTCCCAGGCCTGCAGCAGGGCGGCGTTGTAGTCTTCGGACATCGGGTTCCTCCCTCTGGCGGCCGGAGTTCTCTCGCCGCTTTGCGTAGGCCTTGAAATTCACATTTGAGGAAAGGCGCGAGAATCTCTGGTCGGAGCGGCTGACCGACGCTCGGGTTTCAGCCGGGATCCGGCGCGCCCACGTGTTCGCGCTGGAAACCCCGTTGCCTTCCGAACTTCGGGGACCATACTCCCCCACGGCGCTCTCGCCGCCAACAGAAGGGATTTTACGGGCCGTTCGAGGAGCCGCTCCCGTCGGCGCCTCGAAAGCGCGAAAAGGCGGCGCCAAGGTGCGATGCCGAGCCGACGCAGACTGGCGGGAGGAACAAGGAAGCGCAGAATGACGACTGCGGCGTCCGACCGAAAGTTGCGGATCGGCCCTCGAGCAACGGACTCGGCGGCCGCGGCCCCGGTTTGCGGCCCCCGTGGCGCCTACATCGTCTTCATCATCGCCTGCCTCGTCATGTTGGCCTCCGGCGACCGCCAGATCCTCTCCATCTTGTTGGTGCCGATCCAGAAGGACTTGAGGGTCAGCGACACCGGGATGGGCGCCCTCACGGGCATCGCCTTCACGGCGGTGTACGCGACCATCGCCCTGCCGCTGGCGCGGCTGACCGACGTGGGCGTCCGACGCCACATCGTCACCGCGGCGATCGCGGTCTGGAGCGTCATGACCCTCTCTTGCGGGCTCGCGAGCTCCTACGTCACCCTGCTGCTGGCTCGCATGGGCGTCGCCAGTGGCGAGGCGGTCCTCCACCCAGCCTGGACATCCATGGTGGGAGACTTCTTTTCGCCGAAGCGGCGCGGAACCGCCTTGGCCTTCATCATGCTCGGGGGCGCCTTGGGCACCTCCTTTTGCGCCTTCGTCGCCGCCCGTCTCACCGACGTCTACAACTGGCACGTGGCCTTCCTGGCCCTGGGCGTCCCGGGGCTCTTGCTCGCCGTCGTCTTCTACCTGACGGTGCCGGAGCCGGTGCGGGGCGCCAGCGACGGCGGCCAACAGCGCGATTCATCGGCCCAGTCCTGGCGTGGAAGCATCGCCCACCTGGCCTCGATAGCGTCCGTGGGTCCGCTGTTGCTGGGCTCCATCTTCACCTTCCTCTCCTTCACGAGCTTCACCGGTTGGGTGCCGGCGTACCTGATGCGGGTGGAGGGCATGTCAGCCTCGAGCATGGGCTTTTGGTGGATGGCGACGACTGCGCCGGCGGTCCTCGGCATTCCGATCGGCGGAACTCTGAGCGATCTGCTGGCCCGGCGCGGGGCGCGCTGGCGCCTCTATTACATAGCCGGCTCCCTGGCCGTGGGCGCGCCTCTCTTTTGCGCCGTGCTGATCGCACACGACCTCCGGATCATCCTGTCAATGCTGTTCATCTACGCGATCGTGGTGGGGCCGGTGGTCGCGATCATCCCCGCGACCTATTTGGACGTTACGCCCCCGCGCCTGCGGGGAACCATGGTCGCGGCGGGCTCCTTCTGCGCCAACGTGGTCGGCGCCGGCCTAGGACCGGTCGTGATCGGTGCGGTCAACGACCAGGTGAAGCTCTACCATGGATTGCATTCATTGCGGTACTCGCTCATCGTGCTCCCGGTGTTCATGCTCGCCGCGGCGCTGATGCTCCTATGGGCCAGCCGCACGGCCGATCGCGACGCCGAAGCCGCGAGGACCGGGAACACCGCCCCCGGCCGCCAAAAACCGAGGGGTAGCCCTCAAAACCAGAGGGTAGGCCGGCGGAAACCTCATGTGATAAGGGTGGGCGCCGCCGGTTCGCAGCGCCGGCCCCACCACGAATGACCGACGGGAGGTGACACCATGTCCGAACTGATGGCGCCGCCGGCCAGGCCGGCCGAGGTCGTCGCCGAATCCGTCATCCTGAACGACGCCTTCGAAGATCCACAGGCGTTGCTCGATCTGATGTATCGAAGCGCGCCCTACGACCTCATCTATTCGAAGCAGAGCTACGAGAACTCCGGCGGCGCCGAGCCCTGGTTTCAAAGAAGCTGGTTCCGGGGCGGCCTCGCGGTCGTCCCGGAGGCGAGGCCCTTCTTCGAGAATCCGCGCCTGATCGAGACCGCCAAGACCGCCTTCGGCGGGGCCTGGGAGATCCGTCCCCACAGCCTGACCGCCAATATTTCGGGACCCATGCAGCCGGGGCGCCCCCATATCGACCTTTCCATCTGTCGCGGCATCGACGACGCCCATCACCCGAGCTGGCTTCGCATCGCGATGCACCATTCCGGGCTCTTCATGCCCTGGTCGGTGCTGCAGGCGTCCGCCCTCGCCTATTTCTTCCCCGGACCGGGCGGCGGCTACGAGTATTGGCCGGAAGGACCGACCAAGCCCTCGCAAGCCCTGCGCTCGCCGCTCTGGAACACCGCGATCGTCACCGACAACGACTTCATGTACCACCGGGCCCAAGGCGTCGGGCCGCGCGAGGAATGGCTCGCACCGCGCACGATCGGCGGCGATTCGAAGCTCCACAAGGGCGAGGACGACCTCTGGCATATCGTCGACGAGGGCGTCCCCCGCTTCACCTACAAAGAGTCGCAGCTGCGCCTGTTCGTCATCTGGAAGGCGTACGTCTTCAAGACCCGGGCGGAGGCCGAGGCCTTCGACAACCACCTCGACGATCTTTCCATGGACCAGGTCTGGGACGCCTTCGCCGACGACTTCCGCCGCCGCGGCCTGAGCTTCGCCCTGCCGGACGATCCGCTTCACGACCGGACCTTCCGCGAAACCGTGCTGCGGGCCTATCCGCCGCCGGGGCTCAGATACTTCGCCGACGCCCGCAGGCCGAGCGATCGGTATTAGCCGCGAGTAGCCCAGTATGAAGATCAACAGCGCCGCCGGGCCGATCTCCACGGACGATCTCGGCGCGACCCTGATGCACGAGCATCTGGTTGCCGGCTTCCTCGGATGGGAGGTCGACACCCAGGCCCCCCGCCTTTCCCGCGAGGCTGTCATCGAGGCTTGCGTCGAGCGCATCGAGGAGCTGCAGGCGGGCGGCTTCTCGAGCCTGCTGGATCCCTGCCCGAACGACCTCGGCCGCGATCCGGAACTCTACGCCGAGGTGGCGGCGCGCACCGGGTTCAACATCCTCTTCACCACCGGCCTCTATCATGAGCGCGCCGGCAGCCCCTATTGGCGGGTCAAGCTGCAGGGCTTCCGCAAGGCGGCGGAGTACGTCGCCGCCATGTACGTGGACGAGCTGACCAACGGGGTGGGACCCTCGAAGCTGAAGCCCGCCGCCATCAAGCTTGCCGTCGGCGCCGACCCGGACTCCGAATACGAGAACAAGCTGATCGAGGCCGCGGCCATCGCCTGCCGCGAGACCGGGGCGCCCATCATCACCCACACCGAGGCTATCGGCGGCGAGGTGTTGCTGGCCAAGCTCACCGGCTTCGGCGTTCCGGCGCACAAGGTGATCATCGGCCACAGCTGCGGCTCGCGCGACAAGGCCTATCACCGCTCCATCGTCGAGGGCGGCGCGTACATCGGCTTCGACCGCTTCGGTCTCACCGGGCTGATGCCGGACGAAGTCCGGGCCGAATGCCTCCACGCGCTGCTCGAGGCCGGCTTCGCCCAGCAGGTGATGATCTCCCACGATTGCGTCTTCTGTAACCTCGGGGCCATGTACTCGCCGGGGCTCGCCTCCATGCTGAAGACGCACTCGTCGATGCATTTCTCGCGCCACGTCGCGCCGATCCTGCGCGAGCGCGGCGTGTCTCAGGCCGCTATCGACAGTCTCCTCCGCGACAATCCGCGCCGCTACTTCTGCGACGAAGTTCCGGCGCGCGGAAAGTCGGTCGCCGCTCAGCCTGCCTGATCGCGGCGAGCCCCGCGTTCGCCGTCAGAGGCGCTGAGCCGGTTCGTGCACGAAGTCCGCGAAGTGCGCGGTCTTCATGGCCTTGGCCATCTCGGACGGCAGGACGGGATCCACCAGGGGCACGCCGTTGCGATCCAGGTACCAGCTCTCGCAGCCGCCCGTGAACCAGACGGTCTGCTTGGCCCGGTCCTGAATCTCGGCGACCAGCGCGCGGGTGCGGGCGTCGTCGGGGTAGAGGCAGCCGCCCTGTTCGGCGAGGCGATCGATCAGCTGAATCACGTAGCCGGTCTGGATCTCCGCCACCCGCACGATGGGGCTGGTCCCGCCGGGGCTGAAGGGACCGTTGATCATGAAGAAGTTCGGCATCTGCGGCAGGGCGACTGTGCGGTAGTTGACGAAGCTGTCGGCCCACAGCTCGTCGAGGGTGACGCCATCCTTGCCCTTGAGGGTCATCGGCCGCATGTAGGCGTCGCTCCTGAAGCCGGTGGCGAGGCACAAGACGTCCAACCGCTGCAGGCGCCCGTCCCGGAGCCTCACGCCCTCCGCCTCGACCCTGGTTATGCCTTCCACTTCCAGCTCGACATTGGGCTGCTGGATCGCTTCGGCGAACGCGGCGCAGATCACGATCCGCTTGCACCCGACGGCGTAATCGGGCGTCAGCTTTCGGCGCAACTCGGGATCGCGGATCTTGGCGAGGGCGGCGTGGGCGAAGTCGGCGACGACCTGCTGGCCCGCCTCCCCGCCCTGCATCCGCTGGCGCGCCAACCCTTCGCCGAACGCGTGCAGCTTCTCGTAGTACTTGCGGGCCTCGCCCGGGATGAAGCGCAGCTTGAGCCGCTTCGCCAGGCTGAGCCGGGTGTTGGGGGGATCGATGAACCAGTGAGGGCTGCGCTGGAAGACCACCAGTCTTTCCACCTGTGACGGCAGAGCCGAGATGATCTGGGCGGCCGAGGAGCCGGTTCCGATGACCCCCACGCGCTTGCGCCGCACGCCCACCGACGGGTCCCACCGGGCGCTGTGGAACCAGGGTCCGGCGAAGTCCGCCAGGCCGGGGATGTCCGGAATCTTAGGCTGGTGCAACCGCCCACAGGCCGAGATGAAGACCTCCGCCTCGAGTTCTTCGCCGTTGGCGGCCTCGATCCTCCAGGATCTGCCGGTCCACTCGGCCGAGAGCACTTCCGCATTGTAGGTCAGGTGCTGGATGACACCGAATTTCTTGGCCACCCGCCTGTAGTAGGCGAGGATTTCCGCCCCCGGCGCATAGCGCGTCTTGTAGTCGGGATTGAGGGCGAAGGAGTAGACATAGGCGTGGCCGGGCGTGTCGCAGGAGACACCCGGATAGCGGTTGTCCCTCCAGGTGCCGCCGAGGTCGGACGCCTTCTCCAGGATGCGAAAGTTGTGCATCCCGCGCTGCTTGAGGCGGATGCCCTTCAGGATGCCGGATAGGCCGGCGCCCGCGATGACGATCCGCATCTCCTTGCCGGCGAACGCCGCCGGTTCTCCTCCTACGGCCAAGCCCTGCGCCTCCCGGTCCAACTGTCTGCTGTCGCGCCTCGCTTCGGTGCTCACCGGCGCGCCAGACCCAGCGGCGCGGCGTTCTGGCCCTCCGTGACCCGCTCGGCGATCAGGTCGGTCACCGACCGGAATGGATCGGAAGCCACGTGTGGATTGGGGCCAAGCACGAACTGGCGGCGCTCCGACGGCGTCCAGCGCGGCCAGGCGCCGAAAGTCGTGGAAGGGTCGCCATGGCGGGCGAAGGCGATCCAGGTGGCCATCAAGGTCCTGGACACCTCGGCGACATCGGCCATGCCCTCATAGATCGGCGCATACTCGGGCATCGACCAGTTTCCGAACACGAGCGGCAGCTCGTAGCTGTGAAAGCTGCCGCAACGGCCCCCGTCGATCCGCACCGGATAGTCGATGAGGTACTCGAACGTCGCAGATGGGTATCGGGCCGTCGCGAGCTCGAAGTTCAGGCTCGGCAGGCGGAAATAGGTGTCCCCGCAGATATCGAACCAGATCTCGCTGGGCGATGCGGTTTCGCCGCGCGCCCGGCGGTGCGCGGCATAGGCCGAGATGATCGTTCCAGGGTCTCCCGGCAGGGCCCGCTCCAGCCGGCGGCGCAAAGCCGGCTCGTCGAGGTTGGCGCCGCGCGGGTCCAGCGGCATGAAGCGACGCCATTCGTCGCGGACGGCGCCCACGAGGCGGGGCGCATCGACGCCGCGGCCTTCGCCCAGCATGGCCAGCGGGTCCTTGTCGAACAGGAAGCCGTCCTGGGCGACGATGAACATCATGCCGGCGGATGGGCCGCCCTCCACCTTCTCCTGCGCCGCCAGGACGGCGGACAGCGGCGCATGACGCACCTCGCGCACGTCCTTGAGGCCGAGCGCCGCCGCCACGGCCTCCGCATGGACGGCGGCCTCGTCCAGGGTCTGCGACTTCGGCGCCGCGCTTTGCAGAATGGCCTTGTCGAACGGCCGCCGCTCGGGCAGCGCGAACAAGGCGGCGATGGAGCTTGCGCCGGCGGACTGACCGAACACGGTGACGTTCTGGGGGTCGCCGCCGAAGGCCGCGATGTTCTCGCGCACCCAGGCGAGCGCCGCGAGTTGGTCGAGAAGACCCCAGTTCCCGCAGGCCCCCTCCCCCTCGGAAAGGGCCGGGTGGCAGAGGAAGCCGAGCACGCCCAGGCGGTAGGCGACGGTGACCAGCACCACCCCCTGGCGCGCGAACTCGGCGCCGTCATAGGCCGGTATCTGCGGCGAGCCGGCGCGCAGCCCGCCCCCGTGCAGCCAGACCATGACCGGACGCCTCTCCCCCGCCGCGGCCGTCCAGATGTTCAGGGTCAGGCAGTCTTCGTCCTGCGACACGCCGGGGGCGTGGGTGTCGAGACCACGAAAAGCCGCGTGGCTGGAGGAATCGCCGGCGGGGCCGGGTTGCGGGGCGATGGGACCGAAGCAGAGCGCATCGCGAACCCCGGACCAGGGGGCGGGCCGCGATGGCGCGCGCAGGCGAAAGCTTCCCGTGGGCGGCGCCGCGAAGGGGACGCCGAGGAAGCGGCGGACGCCTCCGGCCTCCGCGCCGCGGATGCGGCCACGGGTGGTGGCTACGATATGATCCGACACTTCGCCTCCCGAATACTCTGACCGCCTTCTCGATCGGCGCTCAATTCTATTGCGCCTTCGCCCCCGCCATCGCCAACTCCAGCATTGTCGGAGCGCCCTTGATCTCGATGAATTCGAGAATGTTGCCGTCCGGGTCCCGAAACAGCACCGCCTTGTGCCCGCTGGGCGTGGTGGCCACCTCAGGAAAACGGGTCAATCCGCGCGATTTCAGGATCTCCAGCGCGGCGGCCGCGTCGGCGACGCCGAAGGCGATGCAGACATATCCCGGCTCGTCGCGCGCACGTCGCACGATCGGCGCCGTGGTCTCGATGATCTCCACGGCGAGGCGCCCCGCCAGCACGCCGACCACCGACGGGCTAGCGCCCTCCGCCATGGCATTCCGCTTGTCCGAATGGATGCGAAACCCGAACAAGCGGTCGTAATAGTCGATCGCGCGGTTCAGGTCGCTCACCCGCAACACCACGTGCGAGAGCCCGAGGACCGAAACCAGCGGTTCGCCTTCGGCCATGTCGGTTCCTCCTGTCGCTCGGCCGCCTGACGGCGGCTCAGGCGTGCGAACGGGATCGTAGTTCGGCCGCGCCCGCTAGGCCATGGGTTGGCGGGCCACACGCGGTCGGCGCGCCCCGGCGAACCTCGCCGTCACGGCCGGGTCAGGGCTTCGGCCACCACGTCGGGTCGCTCCATCGGCAGGAAGTGAGTGGTCCCCGCGATGGTCTCGATCTCGATCGGCCATGCGGGGTCGAACTCCGGCTCATGCTCGACGGTGGCGCAGGGCGAGCCGGTCTCGGCCCGGCGGATCACGATGGGCGCGCGGACACGCGCCAGCGCATCCCAGGGATCGCAGTTGTGGATCCGGTAGTTGGAAGCCTCCCACTCGGGCCTGCAGGCGAGCGTCAGCCCGCCATCGGCGACTGGGCGCAGTCCGCCCTCCACATAGTCGGCGATCTGCTGACGCGACCAGGTGCGAAAGATGCCCCGGCCAACAAGGGCGTCGACGGCCGCGGCCTTGTCCGGGAAGGACGCGCGCCGCTTCAGTGCGCCCAGCACCAGTGGGGCGTCGTCGCGCCGCTCGGTGTGCCCGTCCCATAGGCGCGGCATGATAGCCGGATCGAACAGCACCAGCCGGCGGACCTTCTCGGGCGCCTCGGCCGCCGCCATCAGGCTCACCGTACCGCCCATCGAGTGGCCCGACAGGATCACCGGCCGCTCTATGTGGGCGCGCAGGAAGGCGGCGAGGTCGTCGCTGAACTCGGTCCAGCCCACCCGGCGGTCCGGGTCGGCGGGCAGGGTCGTCGATCCGTGCCCGCGCAGGTCCAGCGCCCAGATGCGCAGCGTACGCGCGGCCGGCGCCAGCACGCTGCGGTAGGCGCCGCCGTTGACGCCGTTCGCATGACAGAAGACCACGTCCACGGGACGATCGTCGGGACCGAGATCCACGAAGGCGATCTCGCCGGGATCGGCCAATCCGCCTAGGCGGCCAAGCCGCGCCGGGGACTTTGGTGTTGCGTTCAAGGAAAGGCCCGATGGCATCGCTTCGTCTCGACTTCACAACCGGATAACCCGCGCCGGGCGCGGGCGTCCAGGACCGCCGGACCCGCAAGAAGCCCCGCCCATCGCGCTGCCGCGCTGGCTGTGGGTGGACTTTTGCGAGGCGCGCGCCTTCTACTGCGCACGGTCCTCTCGGCTGGCGCCGAACGATGGCCTGATGGACGGGGAGCGAGCGGCATGGATGCTGCGGATCTCATCGAGATTCATCAGCTGATGGGCAACTACGGCCACATCATCGACGAGCGGCAGTGGTCGCGCATCCGCGAGCTGTTCACGGAGGACGCGGTCTACGACCTCACGCCCATGGGCGGGCGCGTCTACAGCGGCCCGGACGAGATCCTGGATTTCTGGAAGGACCCGGCCACCAACCATCCCCTCGCCCATCATGTGACGAACGTCGTGGTGACGGAGGACGACGACGGGACGGTGCGGGTGGTTTCCAAGGTGATCAGCCACCGGGTCGGCGGCGGCGGCAGCGCCATGTACCGCGACGTCGTGCGCCGCACCCCGCAAGGCTGGCGCATGGCGGTCCGCGTCGCTCACCGCAAGACGCCGGACAACATCCCAGCCCCGAGTTGACCGGAAGGGCGCAGGCGATTTTGGATTTACCGCAGGGACGCGCCTGACCGCAGAACCGGCCCGCGCCAGGGAGGAGGACCCATGTCGAAGGTGATCTTTGTGACCGGCGCGACCGGGCTGGTCGGCGCGAACATCTGCCGCATCGGCGCGGCCAGGGGCTATCGCATGCGGGCCCTCGTGCGTCCGTCGAACGACGTGGCGCCCCTGCGCCAGCTGGGCGTCGAGATCGCCTACGGCGACATCACCGACCGCGCGAGCCTCGAAAAGGCGGTCGAAGGCGCGAACTGGGTGATCAACTGCGCGGCGCTGATCGGCGGCACCTGGGCGACCGCGACCCCGGCGGAATACGACGCGGTCAACCAGAACGGGGCCTTCAACGTCATGGACGCAGCGGCCAAGGCGGGGGTCGAGCGGACCGTGATGCTCCTCACCACGGCCTTCCTGCAGACCGACAAGACCCTCACCGAACTGTCGCCGCTGATCGAGATGGGGCCGAACGATCCCCCCTATTCGCGCACCAAGCGGGCCACCTACTACGAAGCCATGGCTCGGGCGGCCCGCGGCCAGGACATCGCCCTCGTCCTTCCGGCGGCCATCTACGGCCCCTCCCCTTACGTCGATCGCTCGCTGGTCCCGACGAGCTTCAACAGCAACATCCTGTGCGGCATCAACGGGACATTCAAACGCTATCTCCCCATGCAGATGACCTGGGTGTTCGTGGACGACGTGGCCAACATCGCCCTGGCCGCCCTGGAGCGGGGCCGGCGGGGCGCGCGCTACCTCGCCGCCGGGGCGGTGGACGACAACAAGTCCATGCCGGAGTTCTGCGCGCTGGCGGCCGAGATGGCCGGCTCGCCCCACCGCGTCGAGGCGTTCAATCCCAACGCGCCCGGCGCCGAGACGGACGAGGAGTTCGGAACGATGCTGCGGTTCGCCAACCGCGTCTACCCGAAGCCCATGCAGGACCCCTCGCGCACGATCGCCGAGCTCGGGGTGACCCCGACCTCGGTGGCGGACGGCCTGCGGGCGACCGTCGACTGGCTCGAGGCCGAGGGCAGGATCCAGTTCGCCTGAAACAGGTTGCGATCAGGCTGATCGTTCGACCAAGCTCTTGCCCGCCGGCGGGGGGCCGAAGCTAGTGGTAGTGCCGGCGATGCCAGTAGTACCGATGATAGGGGTAGGGCCGATAGATCCAGTGGCCTCCGTACCAGATCCAGGGATCGTACCAGCCGGGCGCCGCATACACGACCTCCCCCCCGAAGACCGGCCCCGGATAGAACGCCGGCGCCCCGGCGCGCATCACGTAGCCGGGTGGGCAGTTCGGGCTGTTGACGGCCGCCGAGTGGCCGATCACCGCGCCGGTCGAGCCTCCGATCAGCGCGCCGGCCGCCACGCCGCCCCCATGGCCGCCCACGCCCGCCCCGATGAGTGCGCCCAGGATGCCGCCGATGATCGCCCCGCCGGCGGTGCTGCCCGCCCGCTCCGCCTCGCAGTTCTGGGCCGCCCAGCGCTCGGCCTGGTAAGCGTAGCGGTCGTCCTCCTCGCGAGCCTGGCCGGAGGTGTCCTCGCCCGCGTCGTCCGGCCTGTAGCCGGGAGGCGGCGGCACGTTGTAGGCGCCCTCGTCCGGGGGCTGGTTGTCATAGTCGTCCGGCGCCGGCGCCCGGCTGTTTGGCCCGGCGCCGTAGGCCGAGGAGGGAGGCGGCGGGGGGCCGTTGTTGTAGCCGCCCGGCTGGGCCCAGGCTGCGCCGACCGTCGCGCCGGCGACGGCCAGGGCAAGAGCGGTTGTTCCAAGAGTGCGGTGAAACCTCATTATCGCCTCACGCAGACGCCCCACGCGAGGCCCCTTCTAGCATGGCGCCGGGCCCCGTACATGGCATGGTTCGGCCAGGCCTCGGCGGACGAGCTCGCGGTTGCCTCCCCGCCGCCGAGACGCCGGCTTCGACCCTGAGGTCGCGTCTCTTCCCCCGGGTCCCCACGCGGAGATATGCTGGCCTGCGACCGGCGACGCTCGCCACGCAGGCGGCGGGCGGCGGCGTCAACTTGGAGGAGATGAAACATGGGCGTCAGGCTGACCGAAGAAGAGCGAGACGAGTTCCTCACCAACGGCCACACCTTGATCATGGCGACGATCCGCAAGTCCGGAGAGCCGCTGCTGATCCCCATCTGGTACGTCTGGATGGACGGCGCCTTCTGGACCAGCACCGGCGCGAAGTCTCCAAAGGTGCAGCACCTGAAACGCGATCCGCGCGTCTGCTGCATGGTCGAGGAGGGCGAGAAGTGGATCGACCTACGGGCGGTCATCGCCAACTGCGACGCGGAGTTCGTCACCGACCCCGCCTTGATCGAGAAATTCAACAAGGTTCGCGGCGCCAAGTACAAGGCTTTCGGGCGCGAAGGTCTCGCAGTCCCCGAAGCCACTCAAAAGCATTACGCCCGGGAAGGCGTTATCATCAGAATGACGCCGCGGCCCGGTGAAATCCGGTCCTGGTATAACCGCAAGATCAGAATGACGGCGGCCTGATAGGCGGGCCAGGCGAAACGCAGACTTCGCAATATCGATATCGGAGAAGAAGATGGAATACCGCCTTTTGGGCCGCACCGGCTTGAAAGTTTCGACCTTCGGCTTCGGCACGATGTCGTTCGGCGGGGTCGGCCGCTTCGCGGGCACCGGCGATACGACCGGCGAGGAAGCCCGGCGCCAGATCGACATGTGCATCGAGGCCGGCGTGAACCTTTTCGACACCTCCGACGCCTACTCCGCCGGGCGCTCGGAGGAGGAACTGGCGCAGGCGCTCGGAAACCGGCGCAACTGGGTGCTGATCGCCACCAAGTGCTATTTCGCGACCGGGCGGGGCGTGAACGACCGGGGCGCCAACCGCCGGCACATCATCCGCGCCTGCGAGGCCAGCCTTCGCCGCCTGAAGACCGACTTCATCGACCTTTATCAGATCCACGGCCAGGACCGGCAGACGCCGCCGGAAGAGACGTTGCGGGCCATGGACGATCTCGTGCGCCAGGGCAAAGTCCGCTACATCGGCTCATCCAACTACAGCGGCTGGTTCATGATGAAGTCGCTGGCCGTCTCCGATCGTCTGGGGACCGAGCGCTTCGCCTCCCAGCAGATCCAGTATTCGCTGCTGCACCGAGACGCCGAGAACGAACTGCTGCCGCTGGCGGTCGAGGAAGGGGTGGGCTCCATCATCTGGAGCCCGCTCGCCACCGGCTACCTCTCCGGCAAGTTCAAGCACGGGGAGGTCGCCGCGCCCACCCGGCTCGCCCACCACGGCTGGCTGGACAAGTATCAGGAGCGCGGCCCCCGGATCGTCGCCGAACTCGAAGCGATCGCGTCGACGCGGCCCGGTGCGAGCGCTTCGCAAGTGGCCCTGAACTGGGTGGCGCGGCGCGCGGGCGTGAGTTCGATCCTGCTCGGCGCCCGCACCGCCGACCAGTTGGCCGGCAACCTCGCCGCCGCGAGCTGGTCGCTCACCGACGAGGAGGTGCGCCGCCTGGACGAGGTGAGCGCGACGCCGCTTCCCTACCCCTACGACATTCACCAGACGGTCGGACTCGGAGCGGAACGGGACGCGCCTCTGCAGCTGCAGCCGCCGATCCGGGCGCCGGCGGACTGAGACGGGGTCGCTGGATATGAGAACGCGCGCGGGAAGGAATTCAACATGACTTACGCCGCAGGCCTCCTTTGCCACGACGCAGATTCGCACGTGGTCGAAGACCCGGGCTTCTACTTGGACTTCGCCGATCCGCAGACCCGCGGGAAGATGTCCGACGAATGGCCGGGCCCCATGTGGAAGGCGCAATATGAGAGCGTGAGGGGTGAGAGCGACCAGCCCGCGTTTGTCGAAAAGGCCGAGAGCGAGCTTATGGAGCGCAAGCTCTTTCGGGCGATGGGCGCCTTCGACCGGGACGATCGACGCCGGGCCTTGGATCTCCTGGGCTTTTCTTCCCAGATGGTGTTCGACTCGTTCATGCGCGCATCCTTGCGCGACGCCGAGAAAGGCGACGATCTCGACTACCTGTATGGGCTTGCGCAGACCCACAACCGAGCGATCGTGGCGTTCTGCTCGGCCGACCGGCGCTTGCTTCCGGTCGGCTATCTTCCCATGGCCGATGTCCAACGCAGCAACGAGATGGCGCGCGAAGCCATCGAGATGGGATGTGCGGCGTTGCAGGCGTGCGCCGACTGTCCAAAGGATCATTCGCCGGCCCACATCGGGTTCGAGCCCATGTGGGCCCAGCTGGCGGAGGCCGGGGTTCCGCTGGTCTATCACCTGGCGGGCGGGCGCCTGCCGTCGGAGGCCTTCAGGAACAACGGCCTGCCGGAGGAGCCCGCGTTTCACGGCGGCGACGGCCACCTGAACTCTATCGACTATGTGGCGGTTCCTCACCCCTTGATCGAGACGGTCACCGCCCTGATCGTCGACGGCGTCCTGCATCGTCATCCCGACTTGCGGATCGGCATGATGGAGTTCGGCGGCTGCTGGCTGCCGGGGTGGATGCAGTATCTGGATTCGGCCATGGAGGCGTTCCGGCGCAGCGAATCCAGGCTGCGGAACCTGGATCTGAAGCTGAGCGAATACGTGATCCGGCAAATTCGCTGCACGATCTTCGGCCACGAGAACCTGGGATGGGCGATCGCGCAGAGCTCGCCGGACATTTTCATGTTCTCGTCGGACTACCCGCACATCGAAGGCGGTCGAAATCCGATGAGGCGGTTCAACCAAAGCATGGACGCCTCCGGCATAGGGAAGGATGCGCGCGAGTCTTTCTATCGCACGAACTTCGAGGACTTCGTCGGCGGGCGCGCGCCGCCGACGGCGGGCGCCTGACGCGATCGTCAGGCCAGGACCATGAAGAGCATCAAGGGCCGCACGGCCGTGATCACCGGCGCGGCGAGCGGGATCGGCCTGGCTCTGGCCGAACGGCTGGCGCGCAAAGGCGCCAAGGTCGTCCTTTCCGACGTGCAGCAGGGGCGCCTGGACGCGGCGGCGAACGCCATCAGGTCGAAGGGCGGCGAAGCCTTGGGCGTCGTGACGGACGTATCGGACGCGGGCTCGGTGGCGGCGCTGGCGGCGCGACGCGGGAGGCCTACGGAGCGCCGCATCTGCTGTTCGCCAACGCCGGCGTGGTCACCCACGGGGCCGTCTGGGAGCAATCCCTGGACGACTGGCGCTGGACGCTCGGGGTGAACCTCTGGGGCGTGATCCACTGCCTCAAGGCCTTCCTTCCGATGATGCTGGAACACAGGCAGGAGGGCCACGTGACCATCACCGCCTCCATGGCGGGCCTGGCGGGCAATTCGTCCTCTGCCTACACCGCCTCGAAGTTCGCCCTCGTCGGCGTCGCCGAAGGCCTGGCCAAGGAGCTCGCGGACACCCCGCTCGGGGTCTCGGTGCTCTGTCCCGGCGGCGTCAACACCCGGATCATGGAGTCCGAGACTCTGAGGCCGGAGGTGTTCCCCGAGCGGGGCTTCATCGCCCCGCAGATGGCGCAGAACATCGCCGCCCTCGCATCGCCCGATCGCACGGACCGGGCGGCGCCGGAGATGATCGCTGACCTCGTGCTCGGCGCAATCAGCGAAGGCAGGCTCTACGTTCTGCCCATGCAGGCCCGCTACAAGGCGGCCATCTCCGCGCGGCTACGGACGGTCCAGGAGGCGCTGGATCAATCTCCGACCACCGCGGCCTGAGGGGCGGCGCCCGGGACCGGCCGGCGATATCGCAACAGCAAGAGCAAGGGCACGCAGATCAAGGTCAGGAGGACCATGATCCGGTAGCTCTCGACGAAAGCCACCATCGAGGCCTGCCGGGTTATCTCGGCGTTGAGGGCGAAGGCGCCGGCCAGCGTTTCCGGCCAAAGGGCGGGCGGCAGACCCGCGCGCAGCACCGGATCGCCTGGAATGAGCTGGGCCGTCATGCTGGCGTGCATCATCTGGGTGTGGCTCGACAGGAAGGCCTCGGTGACCGACACGCCGACCCCCCCGCTGAGGCTGCGCAGCAGGCTGCTCACGGTCGAGGCGTCGGCTTGCTGTCTCGGGCCTATGGTGGCGAAGGACATGGTGGTGACCGGCACCGTCACGCACCCCTGCCCGAGCCCCTGCATCAGCGTCGCCACGATGATGGTCTCAGGACCCATCGAAAGGTCGAATTTCCCCATGGACCAATAGCCCACGGCGAGCAGGGTCAGCCCCGCTCCGGCCAGCAGCCGCCGATCGATGAACCTGTCCACCCGACCGATCACCTGAAGAGCGGCCAGGGCCAGAAGCGCGCGGGGCAGGTTCAGGAAGCCCGTGGTGAGCGGAGGATAGCCCATCAGGGTCTGGGTCATCAGCGGCATCAGGGCGATGCTGGAATAGGTGAGCGTGGTCATGGCGAAGAGCACGCCCGTGCCGACCACGAAATTGCGGTCGCGGATCAGCGCTGGGTCGAAGAGCGGATGGCGCGCCGAGAGCGTGTGGGTCGCGTAGATCCAGACGCCGATGCCGGCGATGATCGCGTCGGCCCAGATTTCGGTCGACCCGAACCAGTCTTGCACGGGGCCTCGGTCCAGCATCAGTTGGAACGCGCCGATGGCGACGGCCAGCGAGCCGAAGCCCAGGAAGTCGAAACGCCGCGGCTGCGGCTCCTCGGCCGGCATCGAGAACCAGAGCGCCAGCAATGCGAAGGCCCCGGGCCACAGGTTGATGAAGAAGCACCAGCGCCAGGAAAGAGCTTCGGTCAGGTAGCCACCGAGCACCGGGCCGGCGACCGGTCCGGCCATGGCGGCGGTGGAGAACAGCGCGATGGCGCGGCCGTAGCGCGAGGGCGGGTTGATCCGCAGCAGCACCGCCTGGGCGATCGGCGGCACCGGGGCGATGGTCACCCCCTGCACGATCCGGAAAGCGATCATCTCCGGCAGGTTGGTCGCCAGTCCGCACAACACCGAGGCGACCGTGAAGAGGCTGATGCAGGTGAGCGCCATGGGCTTGAGCCCGAACCGGGCCGCCAGCCAGCTGGAGATCGGCGTGGTGACCGCGGTTGCCACCAGGTAGCAGGTGAGCACCCAGGTGATCTCCTCCTGCGAGGCCGAAAGGCTTCCCTGGATGTGGGCGAGCGCCACGTTCACCACCGTCTGGTCGAGCGTGCCCATGAAGGTCGCCGCGATGAGGCCAAAGGTGATGAAACCGCGCCGGCGCTCGAAGGCCGCGGCCACCGCCCGCGCGCGCGCATCCGCCTGCCCGGCGGCGGCTTCCGCCTGGAGCGCCGTCACGCCGTGCCGCTGGGCGCAGCCTCGGCCCGATGAGCGCGGCCCGAGCGATGCGGCTTCCCGATCTTGCGCAGCGCCATCATCGGCTCCCAAGCGATCCAACCGACCCCCGTCTGCGACGCTGGGTCTGGGGGCGTCAAACCATTGGCATGCCCGCTTCCCTCAAGGCGGCCAACGTCATTTCCGACGTCGCACGCCCAGGCGCGCATTTCTACCGGAAGGTCAAAGAATTTTCTGGCTGGAGGAACGCGGCTTTGCGGCCCATGGTCGGCGCCAGGGCGCGACGACCCGTTGAGGAATCCAGGGCAAGACTGGGCGAGATTCCGTTACGCCGCCGCGAGCGAGGCTTAGGAACCATGACAAAGACGCTTCTCCTGATCGGGGCGGGCGGCAATCTCGGAAGGGCCGTGGCGCGGCGGTTCGGGCGCGAAGGCTTCCGCCTGGTGCTTGTCGGGCGACGGCGCGAACCCCTGGAGGCGCAGGCGCGGGAGCTCGCCGCCGCGGGAGTGGCGGCGGCCGAGGTGGAAATCTGCGACGCCGCCGACCTCGGCGCGGTGCGCGCGATGGTCTCGGCGGTCGAGGCGCGGCATGGCGCGCTGGAGGCGCTCGTCTACAACGCTGCGGCGGTGCGCCGGGGGGCCTTGCTCGAGCAACCGCCCGAGACCCTCGCCTCCGACCTCCTCGCCAATGCAGGGGGCGCCATGGCGGCGGCGCAGGCGGCGCTTCCGGCCATGCTGGCGCGCGGGAAGGGAACGATGCTGTTCACCGGCGGGGGCCTCGCCCTTGATCCGATGGCCGCCTACACCTCGCTCAGCGTCGGCAAGTGCGCGCTCAGCGGTTTCGTCAAATGCCTGGTCCAGGACCCCGCCCTCGCGGCCGTCCATTTCGCCCACGTGATCGTCCACGCGGGGATCAGCCCGGCGGTGGGGGAAGAGCTGGCGGAGCTCTACTGGGAGCTTCACGCCGAGCCCCAGCACGCATGGCGCACGGAATACCTTTTCCAGCGTCCCTGGAGCGCGTGACCGCCGGCGTGCTTGCGGGTGTGATGAGCGCAGCGCCGGCCCGAGGCGGGCGCTGCGCCTACCCTTCGCGCTCGACGTCGTAGCTCGCGAGGTAGTCCGCGAAGAGCGGGGCGAGCTTCTGCTCGGACAGGCCCCAGCGGTCCAGCTTGTAGGCGTGCTTGCCCCACTTGCCCTGCGGGTTCTCCTGCAGCCAGCGGCGCATGTTGGCTTGCGCTTCGGCGGTGAAGTCGTCGCCCAGCCAGGCGTAGAGGTCGCGCATGCTGCCGATCGGATCGCGCATGGTCCTCGCGTAGTGCAGGTCGTAGACCCGCTCGCGGCCGATCTCGGCGCGCACGACCATGATCCTTCTCGCGTGCTCGGCCAGCTGACGGGGATAGAACTCGGCGATCCAGGCGTCGTCGGGCTTGTCCTGGGCCCGCAGATGCACATTGGCGATCACGCTGCAGATGGACCCCACCGCCGTATAGGGGTCGCGGTGGGTCCAGACTAGGCGCGCATCGGGGTAGGCCTTCAGCACGTAGCGCAGGTGCATGGCGTGCGAGGGCATCTTCAGGTTCCATGGGCCCGGCGCGGCATGCTGCAGCACCTGCAGGAACCGGCGGTGGTGGTCGTAGGCCGAGGTCATGTCGGCGCTCCAGATCCACTCGGAGTAAGCCGGCAGGCGGCCCAGCGCCTCCCAGTGCATGGACTTGAAGTCCTGCGACAGCACGCTGATGCACTCGGTCGGAAACACGGCGGAGGACATGTAGAAGCGGCCAGCCGCCGGGTCCTCGGCCTGCGAGCGCCGTTCGAGCTCCAGCGCCGCCAGGGCGCGCGGGTCGGTGCGCAGGCCCTCGATCGTCGGCGGCGGCACCGGATCGTCGGCCACCCACGTCAGCAGCGAGCGCCGGTTCGGATCGGTCGCCAAGAGGTTGCTCGAAAGCGTGGTGCCGGTGCGGGGCATGCCCATGACGATGACGGGCGCCTTGACCGGCGTCTCGAGCGCCTGCGGATGCTGGCGCAGGTAATCGTCGATCTTCAGGCGCAGGCCGAGGAGGTGGGAGGCGGCTTCCTCGAAGTTGTCGAGACCCCACTGGGGCCAGCCCGCCTTGTTGACGTCCGCGACCGCGATCTCCAGGCCTTCCCGAAAACTCTCGGACTCGAAGCGATCGAGACCTGTCTCCCGGCGCGCCCGCTCCACGATCCGGTCGGCATTCACCTGACGCAAGTTCGTCCTCCCCGTCACGGCGACGTCGCCGCCATGTGCTCAATCCCGGGCCGACACTGGGAAGACAGGTCAGGTCCCGGCTGGAAACAGCATCTCGCGCAGCTTCGGCTTGATCGCCTTGCCCGAAGCGGTGCGCGGAATCTCGTCGTGCGTCAGGAAGGCGAAGGTCTGGGGGACCTTGTAGGGGGAAAGCCGCTCGCGCAAGGCCAGGCGTAGCCCCTCGGCGTCGAGCGCGGCCCCGTCCTGGGGCGAGACCACCGCCGCCACCACCTCTCCCTTCGTCGCGTCCGGCACGCCGAAGACGATGGCCTCGCGGACTCCGGGGCAGGTGAGAAGCGCGTTCTCGACCTCGGGCGGGGCCACGTTGGCGCCGGATGTCTTGATCATCTCGCCCTTGCGGCCGACGAAGTAGATGTAGTCGTCCTCGTCGAGGATCGAGAGATCGCCGGTGGGGAAGTAGCCCTCCGCGGTGAAGACCTCCCACCGCTCCTTGCGGTAGTAGCCGTGCATCATGTTATGGCCGCGGATGAAGAGCTCGCCGCGCTCGCCCGTCGTCAGCGGCGAGCCCGTCTCCGGATCGACGATCAGACGCTCCATGCCCGGAAGCTTGCGCCCCCACGAGCCGCCTTTCCCGAGCGGCGTCGGGCCCGCCCGGTCGATGCTGTGCATGCCGAAGCTTTCGGTCATGCCCATCAGCCCCGACAAGCGGCGCTCCGGCGGGATGGGCCGGCCGAGCTCGTCCAGGGGCTCTCCCAGCCCGGCGCGCAGCTTCGTCAGACCCTCGCCGCCCTCGGCCAAGGCCTGCCGCAGGCGCTGGGCCTGCGCCGGCCAGCCGGTGAACCGCGTGACGCCCTCGCGCCGGGCCATGGCGATGATGTCTGCCGGGTCCGGCGTCTCGGAGAAGCACATGCAGGCGCCCAGGTACATCGTGGGCAGCAGGTTGATGTTCAGGCCGCCGACCCAGAAGAAGGGCTGCGCCGTGTAGGTGCGGTCGTCCGGTTTGATGTTGATGTAGTCCAGGAACTGGAACGTGGCGCGCAAGGCCACGCCGTGGGTGTGCACCACCGCCTTCGGCTCGGCCGTGGAGCCGGAGGTGCAGATGGTGAGCAGCAGGTCCGAGGGCGTGATGTTCGCTTCCACCCCGGCCAGGATCCTGTCGTCGAGCCGCGGCTTGGCCGCCGCCCGCGCCAGCAGGTCCGTCTGTCCCCGGATCGCCCAGGGCTTCTCGCACGCGCCCCACACTACGATGTGGCGAAGGTGCGGCTGCTCGGGCAGGAAGAGCTCGGTCGAGGTCTCCTCGGCGAGCCCCGCCAACGCCCGCTCCAGGCGTTCGACATAGTCGTTGTGAAGGTACCGGTCGGCGATGATGAGGGCGTGCAGGTCGTTGTGGCGCACCGCCCAGGCGATCTCCGGGCCCTGGTAGAAGGTGCTCAGCAGCACGCTCAGCGCCCCGATCCTGGCGCAGGCCATCCAGACAATCACCCAGTCGGGGTTGTTGGGCATCAAGATGCCCACGCGCGCGCCCTTGCCGAGGCCCAGCGCCAGCAGTCCCTTGGCCAGCTCGGCCGAAAGCCGGTCGGCGTCGGCGTAGCTGAGCCGCTGTTCGCCGAACGCCAGGAATTCGCGCTCGCCGTGGGCCTCGCGCACGTAGCGGAACAGGTTCGGCGCAGTGGGAGCGAACGGCGGACCGGGCGGCGGCGCCTTGAGTTTCATGAGCACCTCCTGCCGCACGTCGCGAGCGCGGCGCTCATGTCGCCGCCGGGGCGGCCCGGAAGACCGGCCGATCCGGAGCCTGGATATTCAAAAAAAGGCTGCTCATGGTCGCCGAGCCGATCGTCGCGATCAGGTCCACGATCTGACGGTCGTCGAACATTCCCCGCACCGCCGCGAAGGTGGCGGACGACACGAAACGATCTTCAAGCAATTCGCTGCAGAAGGCGGCCACAGCCGCTTCCTGGGCATGCTCTGGCGGGGGCCGCCCGCCCTCCCCCACCGCGGCCACCACCTTGGGGTCGACGCCAGCTTCAAGGGCGCGGCGGCTGTGGATGTCCCACTCGAGCTGGGCTTCCCAATGCCTCGCGGTGACGATGATGGCCAGTTCCCGAAGCGGCGCCGGCAGACTGGGATGCACGGCGAAGTAGCCGATGAGGCGCATGAGCTCGGCGGCCATCTTGGGGCTGCGCAGCCACATCCCGCCGATCCCGTTCAGCGGATCGGCGGTCGAGCGCGAAAGCTTGGCGAACACCGACTTCTGGTCGTCGTCGAACCCGGCGGGGTCCAGGGCGTTGAAGCGGCGGCGCCTTGCGGCGGCGTCTGAACTCACGGCGCGCCCATCCGGCTGATCCTCCCTGTCCGCGCACCGCCGCGGCCTCCGCGCCCTACGCCCCCGGCCCGGCACCTGCGAATTTCCGCTTCCCGGTCGGACCATGTCAAGCGCCGCCGCGCGCGGCCCCGGAGCGCGTTCGGCAACAGTGGAATCGCCGTGCCCCAAGAACCGGCCAACTCTTGAACCTAGAACCTCGGGCGCCCCCTGAACGACCGCGGGGAGCGAAGTTCAGTCCCGTTCGTACGAGATATCTTCCCGGCTCTGCAGAGAAGGAAAGAAATCCGAAGCGTCGAACCCCGGGGCGACGCCTTCCAGGATCACCCGCCGCAGGGCGATCCTCCACTCGCCGTTGCGACGCTCGAAGCGATCGATGTAGCGACCGCACCCGGTCACCTTGCTTCCGTCCAGCGTCTCGCCTTCCTCGAAGGCGTAGGACTCGCCGTAGGCGACATCGCCGCGAACCTCGATCAGGACGTTCGAGACCCGGTGCTGGATGAACCGCATCCTGCGGATGTGTGGGAACACCCAGTCGGCGAACTCGGTGGGGCTGCCCTTGAAGGGACCGTGCTCGTCGCGGGCGTCCGGGTGATAGCACGACAGCAACAGCTCGCGGTCGCACCGATCCTGGGCGCGGGTCAATCGCACCACGAGATCGTGGATCGCCTGCTGGTCGAGCAGCGTCTGGATATCCGGATCGGTCATGGCGTCTCCTCCCTGGAGATCGTCGGAATGGGTCACACCACCTTGAAACCTGGGTCGTAAGCAGGGGCGGCCAGATGCTGACCTCCGTCGGCGAAGATGGTGTGCCCGACAACGAAGCAGCCCTCGTCCGACGCAAGGAACGTCGCCGCGCCGCCGACATCCTCGACCGGATCTGCTAGACGCCCCAAGGCCAGATTGGCGACGAGACCGTCGACGGCGTCGCGATCGGCCTGCCGGTAGGCGTGAAACTCCGGAATGTCCGGGGCGCCGGCCTGAAGAAAATTGACGAGAATGTTCTCCCGGGCCCATTCGACGCCCGCCGCGCGGGTGAGCGCGGCCAGGGCGCCGTCGCTGGCGACCGCGTCGACGACGCCGCAATTGGCTGTCGGACCGTAGAAGGAGCCTACGTTGACGATGCGGCCGCCGCCGCGCGCCTGAAGATGCGGGTAGGCCGCCTGCATCATCAGGATCGCCGCCAGCGGACCCTCCCGGAACGCGCGCCCGAAATTGTCGGGATCCTTGTCCCTGAGCGGCGCAACCGGCGTGGTCGCCTGCCCGGCGTTGACGAGGATATCGAGGCCCCCCAGCTCGTCGGCCACCTCTCGGCAGAGGCGGACGGCTTCGCCCGGAGCGAGGATGTCGGCGCCCCGCGCGATCGCCGTGCCCCCCGCATCGGTGATGAGCGCCGCGCACCTTTTGGCCGCCTCGCGATCGGCGTCGACGGCGACGACGACGGCTCCCTCCCGACCGAAGCGGCGGGCGATCCCTTCGCCGAGACTGCCCTTGACGGCGGTGACGACGGCGATCCGCTTTTCCAGCAGCGGCTTTTCCCGATGCTCCATCTCAATTCCCCTCGCCAACAGAGACGGCGGCTTGGGCCCGTCCGCGGTGAATATCGACGTCGGAGGCGGGCTCGTGGTTAGGCGGCACCGCCCACAGCCCGCCGTCTACGTTCAGCACCTGCCCGGTGATGAAGCGTCCGTTCTCCGACACCAGTCCCAAGATCGCGCCGGCGATCTCGACTTCGCAGTCGCCCATCCTCCCCATCGGGATCGCCGCCTCCGACTCCGCGGCCGTCCTGATGTCCTGAGCCTTGAATTGCTTGTAGGCGAAGCTGTCTCCGGCGGGCCGGACACAGTTGACGGTGACGCCGAACTTGCCCCACTCGTTGGCCATGGACCGGGTGAGCGACTCCAAGGCGCCCTTGGTGACGGCGTAGTCGCTGCCGTAGCGATAACCCCACAGCGACCATACCGAGCTCATGTGGATGATGCGGCCGTAGCGCTGGGCCTGCATGTGCGGAAGCGCCGCCTGCGACGTCCATAGGGAGTGGAAGAAGCCGGTGGCGAGGGTCATGGAGTAGTCGCCGTCCGGCTTCGACTGGATGGGGTTCAGCGGCGCTATGCCCTGGGCGTTGTTGACCAAGATGTCCACACGGCCGAACCGCTCGGCCGCCGCGGCCACCAAACCCTGCATGTCCGACTTGGATCCGACGTCCGCCGCGACGAACTGGCTCCGCTGAGCGGCGCCGAGCTCCTCAATCAAGGCGGCATTCTCGGCGTTGTTGCTGGGATTGCGGGAGCAATAGACCACCGAAGCCCCCTCCTTCAGGAATCTCAATACGACGCCTTGCCCGATCCCCTTCGTGCCGCCGGTGACGACGGCGACGCGGCCACGCAAACGTCCGTAGGTTTCATACTGCTGCGTCATGTTCGCGTTTCCCTAAGCGTTCCGCCCTCGCCCCACATCGGCCCGCGTTTCACCGCGGCCCTCCGGAATCCAGCCGGCGCCCGTAACTTGCGAGCCGGGTCGCGAGCTCTGCCGCGCGCGCCTCCTGGCCGGCTATAAGGTGAGGATAGGCTGTCCGGACCTGGCCGATCGGAAGCACGCGCGCTTCCTTGATCACCCGCATCTCGGCGCCTTCGTTCTTGATGATCTCGCCCTGCAGGGTGAGGGAGTCCGACTTCGGCAACGGTCCTTCGATGGCCTGCCAGCGGAGCAGCAGGGCGCCCTCATCCAGGCCCGCAGTGTCGATCCAGTTCGCTATCCCGGGGTCTTTGCGCGCCACCGCATAGGTGATCGTGCCGTCGGGGTTGCGCCGCGCCTGGCCGTTGTTGATGCTGCCGCTGCGCCGGGCGTAGTCGACGGTGACCCACCAGGGGCTTGCGAACCCGGCGCCCACATAGCGCGCCGCCATGTCCTCCATGGTGAAGACGAAGGCCTGATCGTCGGAGATCTTCACCTGCGTCCCCGACACATACCCCCAAGCGCCGCCGCCGCCTTTGGCTGGATCGCCGGTTCGGGCGTGAGGCTGCGGCGGGTTGTTCACCGAACCTGCGAACGGCCCCGAAGGACCCATGTAGGCGCGGTAAAAGTCCAGCCAATAGCGGGCGAAGCGGACCATCTCCGGAGCGGCGCGGGCGGCAAGCTGCTCATCGGACGCAGGCTCGCTGGCCGGGCCCGAGGTGACGACCACCGAGATGGCGTGCGGCGCCTGGGTCGCCCAGTCCGACAGGGTGTCGCGGATCCAGATCGCCCGCGCC
>JAFBAO010000030.1 GCA_019247715.1 Caulobacteraceae bacterium | reverse complement strand
AGCGAAGACCCTCACGACCCGGCGCCCCTGGGCGGCATCATCTCGGAATGCTGCGCGGGGACTGATCGGAACGGTGGGCGGGATCAGATTGGAATGGTGGGCGGCATCAAATCGGAATGACGGGCGCGATCACGTCGGAATCCGCACTGGAGGATCACCTCGATCTCCTTCTCGGCCTTGACGTTGACCTCCAGGTCGTGTTCCGCCCGGGCCTCGGAATGGCGACCCTGAATGTTCTGCCCCACCATGATCAGCGGCATCAGCAGGATCTGGATGACGTTGGAGATGAACAGGTAGAACACGAACGCCATCCCCGGATCGAACCGCAGGGAATGGGGCGCAAGGAGGTTCCAGCTCAGCCAGAACGCCGTCCAGGTGAGGATGAGCAGGAAGAAGCCCATCGTCCCGACCCGCTCGGTGATGAAGACGGCGAGCCTGTCCAGGGGGCCGAGGCTCTCATGCACCTGCTTGTGCACGTTCCTGAGCGGGCGCCTGTGCCGGCGCAGCTCGGAAAGGGCTGTCGGCGAGCCCGACGTGGGATGTTCCATGAGTTGACGCTCCTCAGCGGCCGCCATTGTCCGACGGGGCGGGGGGAGCGCAAGGCCAACCCCCTCCCCGCGCGACTCAGGTGACAACATTGTCACGCAAAAGTCGGCGGGGAGAAGGACGATCAGGCGGTTTGACCTGATTGGATCGTGCTTTAGCCAGGGATGTGCCGGCGGACGCCCGTTTCCTCGTGGTTGAGCCGGGCTTGTTCGACACGGGTGAGGTGGCCGCCGTGGAAGCGCGCCATCCGGCGCTCCTGCATGCGGATGTGGTGGACGCGCGCGTGCATGTGGGCCGCCTCGCCGCGGGTGAGTTCGCCTTCGCGCCGTTCCTCGCGGATCGATCGGTTGAGGTTCGTCAGGCGATGGTTCACCTCTACCCGACGGGGGTGATGGTTCTGCCAGGGCGTGTTCGCCGACGCGGTGGTGGCGCCGCCGGCGACGACCGCCACGCCCATGGCGGCAATGAGGAGCTTGCGGAGAGTCATGGGAGGAAAGTCCTTGTTCTTCGACGTCGTCGGAGCGACGACGATCGAGACCCTACTTCCGCGAAGCTGAACCGGATGGCTGCGCACCTGTTCAGACCGGGTTCATCGGGCCCCGCCCGAGTTTGACCCAGCGCAAAGACGTCCCTGCCGAGCGGCGCCACGGTGGCCCGGTCAGCGAGGAGCCGTCTCAAGATGAACCCGGCGGTGAAGCAGGAGATTCTCTCCATACTCCAGGAAGGCCGGGATCTCGCCCTGGCCACCATTCGACCCGACGGGTTTCCCCAGGCGACGACGGTCAGCTACGCAAGCGACGGCCTTACGATCTACTTCGGCTGCGCGGCCTCCTCACAGAAGGCGCACAACCTTGCGCGGGACGACCGGATCTCGGCGGTCATCGACCTGCCCTACAAGGACTGGTCCCAGATCCGCGGCCTTTCGCTCGGCGGGCGCGCTCGGCGGCTGACCGATCGCGAGACCATCGCCAAGGTCGGGGTGGCTTTCTTCCGGAAGTTTCCCGAAACGGCGCAATACGTGGACGCCGGCGCGGACCTCGCCCTCTACGAGATCACCCCGGCGGTGATCTCGATCCTCGACTATGGCAAGGGCTTCGGCCACACCGAGCTTGTCCACGTGGGGGAGCTCGCCGCGAGCGGCGGGGGCTGAGCCCCTTCCTGCGCCTTTCTCGGCGGCGCCGCCCAGCTCTGACCTCCGTGGGGGCGACCCGGGGCTGCGGGCAAGCCGCCGCGATCCTCCTGGCTTGACACCCTGGTTTGCATGCGATGCAAGGCCCTCATGTCACGCGCTATCGAACCTGCCGTGCTGCCGCTCGCGGAGGGCTTTGCCGCCGCCGGCCGGCCCGAATGGCTGACGCTGGTCGAGAAGACCCTGAAGGGCGCGCCCCTCGAGTCCCTCGTGCGGCGAACCCTCGAGGGGATCCCGATCCAGCCCCTCTACGAACAGGCGAAAGCCGCCCCCGGGGCCGCCCGGGACCTCGCCGGCTGGGATATCCGGACCCTGGTGCGCAACCCGGAGCCGGCGGCCGCCAACGCCGAAGTGCTCCAGGATCTGGCGGGCGGGGCGAACTCGGTTCTCGTGAGGATCGGCCAGGGCGGCGTGGCCGCCGGGTCGGCCGAGGCGCTCGCCCGGGTGCTGGAGGGCGCGCTCCTGGACGTGGCGACGGTCGCCCTCGACGCCGGGTTCCTGGGCGCCAAGGCCGCCGATTGGTTGGGGGCCGCTGCGAAGGGCGCACCCGCCGCGCCCCTCGCCCTGCACATGGACCCCTTGAGCGCGTTCGCCGAGGCGGGCGCCAGCCCCGGGCCGATCGAGGCTCACCTGATCGCCTGCGCCGGCGTCGGCGCGCGGCTGGCCGAACCTTATCCGAAGGCCAGTCTCTTCCTGGCCAGCGGGCGCGTCGCCCATGAGTCCGGCGCCGGCGAGGCGCTCGAGCTGGCGGTGGCCCTCGCGGCCGCCCTCGCCTACGCCAAGGCCCTCGTCCGTGCGGGCCTCGGCGTCCAGGAGGCGTTCGAGCGGATCGTGCTCGGCCTTTCCCTCGACGCCGACTACTTCATCACCATCGCCAAGCTCCGGGCCGCCCGCGTCGCCTGGGCGAGGCTCGCGGGAGCTTGCGGCGCCGATGCGCCGGCGTCGATCGAGGCCCGCTCCTCCGGCCGGATGCTGGCCCGCGCCGACGCCTGGACCAACATGATCCGCCTCACCGCGGCGAGCTTCGCCGGCGCGGTCGGCGGCGCCGACGCCGTGGCGCTGGGGACCTTCACCGACGCCCTCGGCCTGCCCACCGCCTTCGCCCGCCGGCAGGCCCGCAACGCTCAGCTGGTGCTGCAAGAGGAAGCCAACCTCGGCCGGGTGGTGGATCCGGCCGCCGGCTGCGGCTATCTGGAGTCGCTCACCGACGACCTCGCCCGGGCGGCCTGGGCGCAGTTCCAGGCCATCGAGGCAGCCGGCGGTATCGTCCGCGCCCTGGAAGGCGGCCTCGTGGCGCGCGAGACGGAGGCGGCGCGGACCGAACTGGCGGCCCGCATCGGCCGGCGCGAGGTCAAGATCCTCGGCGTCACCGACTTCGCGCCGCAGGACGAGCGTCCCCCTGCGGTGGCCAGCGCGCCCGCCGCCCAGGCGGACGGCCCCGCCGCGGCCCTGCCGGGACCCGCGAGCCGCTGCCCGCCGCTGGCGCCGATCCGGCTGGAGGAGCTGGCATGAAGGACTTCCCGGATTTCACCGAGCTCGGCTTCGACAGCGTCAAGCGGCCCGCGCGCCCCAGCGGCGAGACCGGCCAGGCGTGGGAGACGCCGGAGGCGATCGCAGTGAAGCCGCGCTACGAGGCAGCCGACACCGCCGGGCTCGACTTCCTCGGCAGCTGGCCGGGGCTGGCCCCGTTCGTCCGGGGGCCCTACCCCACCATGTACGCCACCAATCCGTGGACCATCCGCCAGTACGCCGGGTTCTCCACGGCCGAGGAGTCCAACGCCTTCTATCGGCGCAACCTCGCGGCCGGGCAGATGGGCCTTTCCATCGCCTTCGACCTCGCCACCCACCGCGGCTACGATTCCGACAACGAGCGGGTGCGCGGCGACGTGGGCATGGCCGGGGTGGCCATCGACTCCATCCTCGACATGCGGACCCTCTTCTCCGGCATCCCGCTGGAGAAGATGACCGTCTCCATGACCATGAACGGGGCGGTGCTGCCGATCCTGGCGCTCTACGTCGTCGCCGGAGAGGAGCAGGGCGTGGCGCACGCCCAGCTCGCGGGCACCATCCAGAACGACATCCTCAAGGAGTTTCTGGTCCGCAACACCTACATCTACCCGCCCGAGCCCTCGATGCGGATCGTGGCCGACATCTTCGCCTACACCTCCCGCGAGATGCCGAAGTTCAACTCCATCTCCATCTCCGGCTACCACATGCAGGAGGCCGGCGCTTCGCTCGACCTGGAGCTGGCCTACACCCTGGCCGACGGGGTCGATTATGTGCGGGCCGGCATCGCCGCCGGCATGGGCGTCGACCAGTTCGCCCCACGCCTGTCGTTCTTCTGGAACGCCGGGATGAACTACTTCATGGAGGTCGCAAAACAGCGGGCGGCGCGGCTGCTCTGGGCCAAGCTGATGGCCGAGAACTTCGCGCCCAAGGACGGCCGCTCGCTGGCCTTGCGCGCCCACACCCAGACGAGCGGCTGGTCGCTGGCCGCCCAGGACGTCTTCAACAACGTCGCGCGGACCGCCGTCGAGGCCATGGCCGCCGTGGCCGGTCAGACCCAGAGCCTGCACACCAACTCGCTGGACGAGGCGCTGGCCCTGCCCACCGACTTCTCGGCCCGGATCAGCCGCAACACCCAGCTGTTCCTGCAGATGGAGGCGGGGATCACCCGGGTGATCGACCCCTGGGGCGGCAGCTACTACGTCGAGCGGCTCACCCACGACCTGGCGGCGCGGGCCCTCACACACATTGCCGAGGTCGAGGCGCTGGGCGGCATGGCCAAGGCCATCGGCGAGGGCCTGCCTCAACGCCGGATCGAGGAGGCGGCGGCGCGGACCCAGGCCAGGATCGACTCCGGTCGCCAGACGCTGGTGGGCGTGAACCGCTTCCTCCCCGAGGCGGCCGACGACATCCCGATCCTAAAAGTGGACAACTCGCAGGTGCTGCAGCGCCAGCTCGAAAAGCTGAGGCAGCTCAAGGCCGAGCGCGATCCGGCGGCGGTGGACCAGGCCCTCGAGGCCCTCACCAACGGCGCCCGCGGCAAGGCGAACCTGCTGGAGCTCTCCGTGGCGGCGGCAAGGGCCAAGGCGACCGTCGGCGAGATCAGCCTGGCGCTCGAGAAGGCTTTCGGCCGCCACGAGGCCCGGCCGAAGCTGGTCCGCGGCGTCTACGCGGCCGAGGCCGGCGCTGCGCCGGCCATTTCCCGCGCCCAGATGCTGGTCGCCGCCTTCTCGGAGGCGGAGGGGCGACCGCCCTCCATCCTGGTCGCCAAGATGGGCCAGGACGGGCACGACCGCGGCCAGAAGGTGATCTCCTCGGGGTTCGGCGACCTCGGCTTCGAGGTCGACGTCGGCCCGCTGTTCGCCACACCCGCCGAGACGGCGGCGCGGGCGGTGGGAGAGAACGCGCATGTGGTGGGCGCGAGCTCCCTGGCCGGCGGCCATCTCACCCTGGTCCCGGAGCTGAAGGCCGAGCTGAAGAAGCTGGGCCGCGAGGACATCATGATCGTGGTGGGCGGGGTGATCCCGCCGGATGACGTTCAGGCCCTGAAGGACGCCGGCGCCGCCTTGATCTTTCCGCCGGGCGCGGTGGTGGCCGAGGCGGCGGTGGCGATCCTTGACGAGCTCAACCGGCGACTGGGCTACGACCAGACGCAGGCGGCCTGAGCCGGACGCCGGGAAGCGCGCCTCGGTCAGGCGGCGTCGTCGGCCTTCTCCACCAGCCGCAGGTAGGGCCGCGCGCCGCGGCCGCCGGGAGTGAGACGGATTGGCTTCCAGCCGTTCTCAAGCAGGTCCTGGGCCACTTGCCAGGCGGCTGCGAGGAAGACGTCGTCGAACAGGCCTTCGAGCGTCGCCCGCTCCTCCTCGGTCTCGGCGGCGCGGTGCAGGCTGAGCAACACCTTGAGGCGCGGCCGTAACTTCCCGAATTCGTCAGGCATAAGTTCCATCGTTACGGCGTAGGGGTGAGACCGCCGCCACATGGCGAGCGGAGGCTGGTCCTGCTGGCAGGGGCCTTGGTGACTTTGAAGCGGAACCGGGCGCTGGCGGCGGCGGTCACGGTACGACCTCCATCGCCAGGGCGACGAGATCGCGGCTCGAAACCAAGCGCGCTAGCGGCCTCAGCACGGCCCGTGCGATCTCGGGCGCCTCGGCGGCGGCGCCGCCGCCGACGCCCACGGCGTCCTCCACCAGGGCGAGATCCAGCCCCTGGTCCAGCGCCGCCAAGGTGGTGGCGAGGCAGGTGTCGGCGAGCGAGAAGCCGATCAGAAACACGTCCTCGCCTCGCGCGCGGTGGAGTTCGAGGGCGAAATCCGGATTGGAGAAGGCCGAGAGCCCCCGGCGCAGGAACACCGGCTCGCTGATGAGCGGGCGTAAGCCCTCGATCGGCGCCCCGAACGGTCCGGGGCCGAAGCAACCGCCGGCGCGGCGAAGCTGGCTGTGGACGACGCGCCACCCCATCGTGCGGGCATGCGCCAGCACCCGGGCGCAGGCGGCGGCGACTTCGGCGCCGGCAGGGGTGTAGAAGGGCCGGCCCGGGATCACGTACTCGCGCTGAAGGTCGAGGCAGATAAGCCAGGCGCCGCTCGTCCAGCGCTGGCGGTCCACGGCCCCGTTAAGAGTGGACATGCGCATGGGGTCAGTGGGGGTTGGTGGCTGGCCTGAGGGCGGAACGGTCGAGCACGCCTGGCCGATCCCACTCGCCCTCGGGACGGATGAGCACCAGGGGATCGCTGTCGATGCTGATGGCGTCCTCGGGAGGCTCGAGATCCCGCATCGTTTCGACGTATTCGTGATCCGAGAAGGAGAAGCCCGGCCGGTCCTTGCGCACCCTTCCGCCACCGAGCCGCACCAGCACCGGAACCAGCCTCACCTGGGTGTGGCCCATGATCCGCCGGTAGCCCTTGCGGCCGGCCAGCTTGCAGGCTGCGTCGATGAGGGCGCGCGGCACCATGGGACCGCGATAGGCTTCGAGCACCGTCAGCCGCTCGAGCTTGGCGAAGTCGCAGAACCAGCGAAGCCGGACGACCCCCACCGGCTCGCTGCCGATCCGGGCGATGAGATGCGTCGCGCCGGCGAAATCGTTCCCGTCGAACTCTTCGCGGTAGGGGCAGGTCTGCTCGCCCATATAGACCACCGAGCGGATCGACATGACCTGCATGAGATCGTCCAGCGAGCGGGCGACGGAGACGTTGACGGCCTCCTTGGGGACCGCGACGGGCTGGTGCGGCTCGGGGAAAGTCGTCTTGGCGGTCATGCTGCTTGCCTTTCCAGCATGGGCAGGCTGACGAAAAGGCGCTCGTCGGCGTGGCCAACCGGAACGAAGCCCAGCCGATCGATCCCGGCGCGCCGTCCCTCCGGCGTAGCCGCCTTCATGAAGGCGGTGAGATCGGGGAGCGCCTGGTAGCGGAGCCGCTTGCAGAGCTCCATCGCCGACCAGCGCGCCAGCCTGGTGCGGCCGGCGACGCCCCAGATGTAGTAGGCCGCCGCGGGCGCGTCAGGGGCGCTGAGGTCCTCGTCTTGCGGGCTCAGCCCGTCGAACCGGCCTTCCAGAAGCCTCTCGATCGCCCCAGGCGTGAGCAGCAAGGTGGCGACAAGCCCGCTCACCCGGCCTTCCCGTCGGTTGACAAGAAGCACCGCCGGCTGGAGCTTGCGCAGTCTTGCGAAGGTGGCCAGGCTCGCCACCTGGCATCCCATGAGCTCCCCCGCCAGTAGACGGGCGATCTCAACTTCATCAGCCGAGGGGAGCTCGAAGCCGAGGCTCGCGCCGGCCGCCGCAATTGCAGATGAGCAGTCGCCTGCAGTTCTATTATAAGTTGTCTGCATGACCTATGCCAAACTTTCAGCTGAGCTGAAGGTGCAATATCTGTACCCAGGACGTGAGAGCCGCGCCTCGCCGAAGTCGGCAGACCGGCTATTCCGGAAAGGTGCGGCAAAGAGGCCTTGACCCGGCCCTGGAATGGTCGAATCCCCCCGTATTCGATTGCAGAACTCACATTTCCAGCGGCTTTGCCTTAGGCTAGGCTTCTGGGGACTCATATCGGATCGCATAAGGGTTATGCGCGACACGGCAAACGACGACGACGACGGCCTCTGGCGGGGGCTGGATTGGAACGACGTCCGCATCTTTCTCGCCGTGGCGGAGACCGGCAGTCTCAACGCGGCGGCCCGCAACCTTCATTTGACCCAGCCGACCATCAGCCGGCGCATGGAGGATCTGGAATACCGGCTGAACGCGAAGCTGTTCTCACGGTCCTCGCGTGGCGTCGTGCTCACGGACGCGGGCGCGTCGGTTCGGGACCTCGCCACCAGCATGGCGCGCTTCGGCGGCGCCATCGTCCGCGAGCTCGCCCAGCGCGACAAGAGCGAGGCTGGACGGGTGCGGATCGCCGCCCCCGACGGCCTGGCCAGCGTTATCCTGGTGCCGAAGCTCGCCGCCTTCCAGCGCGCCAATCCCGAGATCGAGATCGCCCTTGATTGCGGCCTCTGGCTCGACGCCCCGATCGAGGGCGAGACCCACCTATCCCTCGAGTTCAGCGATCACCCCGCGCCTGGACTGGCGTCGACGCCGCTGGCCACCATGCACTACGTCTACTTCGCCTCGCGGGAGTATCTGACGCTCTACGGTGAACCCAAGAGTGCGGCCGAGGTGGCCCAGCACCGCATGGTGCGGCACGTCAGCCATCGTGAACAGACCAACACCTGGAACCCGAAGCTGCAGGCGGTCAACGAGCTCGCGGGTACGCACCTGATCAGCAACTCGAGCGCCTCGACCCTCATGGCCATCAAACACGGCGCCGGAATCGGGGTCCTGCCAACCTGCATCGTGCGCTACGAGCCTGACCTGGTGATGCTGGATCTCGAGCCCATGGCCCACCCGCTCCTGCACCTGCGGTACGACCCGGCGGCGGTGCGCCAGAGCCGCGTGCAGAAGGTCAGGGACTGGCTGATCGAAGTGTTCGACCCGGCGCAGCAGCCGTGGTTCCGTGGCGAGTTCGTCCATCCGAGGGACTTCGAGCGGCTCGCGGGCGTTGCGCCCGTCGCAGCCTCCCAGACCTGACCCTCCCGGCCCTGCCCTCCTTCAGGCCCGCGTCCCGTGGGCGGACGGGGTCGCCGACCTGAACGGCCAGCTGAACGCGCTGGCGAGCGCAGCAGCCGGCGGCGGCCCGTAGCGGCGGGCGATGTCTTTCTGCAGGGCGTTCGCCGCCATCAGGTGGCCCCGGAACAGGAAGTCCACCGCCGCCCCTTCGAGCGGGATCAGCGAAGCGAGCGTCCGAAAGCCGAGATAGAAGACCATCCGCGCCAAGGTCGCCCGCGAGGCCTGCACGCGCGACGCCTCGGACAGCAGCCACACTCCGGCGCCCATACTGTAGAGCGTGCCGGCCAGCGGGATCCAGGCCAGCATGCCGTCGACCCCGACGCTGAAGGGACCGAGGCCGATCAGCCGGTCGGAGATCCGCTTGATCCGCTCGGCGGTGACCCAGGCGGCGTGGGCGTCGGCGGTGCTGACGGCGTTCATGGCTTTGTCCCCATCTTCGGCAGATGGGTCCCCGAAACCGCCGTTCAACCCGAAATGAAGCCTTCGTGAGGCGCTGCGATCAGGAGTCGCCGAGCCGCTTGGCTTGGGCGATCCAGGATTCCCGGAACGGCCGGCCTTTGAGGTTGAGCGCCTTGTCGAACGCGACGAGGTCGTCGGCGGTCCAGGCCGCGATCTGGGCGAATCGGGTGATCCCGCGCGCCGCCAGCGCGGCGGAGACCTTCGGACCGATGCCGCTCATCCGGGTGAGGTCGTCGGGCTGCGGCGGTTCGGCGACCACAGCCGGCGCCGGCTGGGCTGGAGCTGCTCCCGGCGCCGCGGGGACCGGCGTCGGCGGCAGGGCCGGAGGCGCTGATGCGGGAACGAGCTTGAGCCTCGGCGCCGGGGCGGGCGCCGGGATCGGCGCGACGAGGCCGGCGAAGGCCTCCACATTGACGACCCGGGTCCACTGCTTCAGCCACCAGTAGGCGACCCCGGCGGTTGCTGCGGCGCCGAAGGCGAACCAGAGCGGCGAGACCGCTCCCAGCGGCATCCTGAGCGCCATCTCGGTTCGCTGAGTCGCCGGCTCCATCCCTGGAAGCCGCGCCAGAAAGGCCATATCTCTGCTCCTTGTTGAGGCCGACACGCGCGGCCATCTCGATGCTGCGGCGCAGCATATCACAGATCGCGCAGCCCCCGCCACGAGGATTTGAAAGACTGGCCGACGAGGCTGGCCTCAGTCGGTGGGGGCGAACTTCTGGGCCCGCAGCTTGGAGGAGAAGCGGCGTTGGGCGAGGTTCCGGGCCCGACCCTCGAGCACCTGCTTCAGCCGGAACCTCTGATGCTCGAGGCCCTCCGGCAGGGCGTGGTTGATCTCCCTGCACACGTCCCGGCTCGCCTCGGCCGCCAGGGCGTCCACGGCGCTCTCGTCCAGCTGGCGCACCAGATGGATGAGATCGGCCACCAACAGCTCCAGGGTGGTGACCCGCGCGACCAATTCGCGCTGCATGAACTTCTCGCGATCCGGCAGATCGTCCATGCGCCCATCAGATACGAGAGCCGCTTGCCGGAGGATTAACCGGGGGGCCCCCCTGTCCGATCAGGCGCAGGCGACAGCGGGCGAAATCGGATCAGGCCCTCCTGCGCGGTAGAGGCCACAAGACGCCCGTCGCGGCTATAGATCTCGCCGAGGTTGAAGCCCCGGCCACCCGAGGCCGAGGGGCTTTTCTGGGCGTAGAGGTGCCAATCCCCAAAGTTCGAAGGCCGGTGAAACCAGACCGCGTGGTCGAGGCTGGCGTGCTGCAGGCCGCGCGTCTGGGAATTCAGGCCGTGCGGGCGCATGGAGGTCGACATGAACACCATGTCCGAGGCGTAGGCGATCACCGCCTGATTCAGATGGATGTCGTCCGGCAAGGGCCTGGCCGCCCGCATCCAGGTGTGCTGGATCGGTGTGGCGGGCGTGGGGTCGCCGACCAGCGCCAAAGGGTCGACATGACGCAGCTCGATCGGGCGCGGCCGCGCCATCGCCTCGCGAACAGCCGCGGGCAGGCTGGCGCCCAAGGTTCGCCGCAGTTCGGCCCAATCCGGCAGGGTTTCGGGCGACGGCTGCCGCGGCATGGGATCCTGGTGCTCGAACCCGCTCTCCGGCGTCTGGAAAGAGCCGGCTAGGTTGAAGATCTGCTTGCCGTTCTGGATCGCGGTGACCCGGCGGGCCACGAAGGTTCCTCCGTCGCGCGCTCGATCGACCTCGTACAGGATCGGGATGCCGGGATCGCCGGGACGCAGGAAGTAGCAGTGCAAGGAGTGGCAGACGTGGCCAGCCACCGTCTCGTAGGCGGCGAGTAGCGCCTGGGCGATCACATGCCCGCCGAAGATCCGGGGACCTTGGTCGGGCGGGGCCACGCCGCGGAAGAGGTTCAGCTCGATCCGCTCCAGCGTCAGGGTCTCGATCAGGTCTTCCGGATTGGCCATCCCGACCCTCCTTTTTCGCGCCGGCCGCCCTCAGCGCGCACTGCCGCACGGCTGGGAAGCCCGCGTGATGATCTACGACGAAACCCGGGACGCGCCGCCCCTTCCCAGGCCTGCCGACTATTGCGCCGCCGCGGCGGCCAGGAGCGGCTGATCATCCCTGCCCTCCCCGGGCCCGCAATCAGTCGGCCCAACCGAAGGTCCGCTCCACCGCCTTCTTCCACTGTCGGAATTCGCGTTCGCGCGCCGCCGGGTCCATCGCAGGGCGCCACTGGGCGTCCTGGCGCCACTGGGCGCGCAGGGCCGCGAGGTCCGGCCAGAAGCCGGTCGCGAGCCCCGCAGCGTAGGCGGCTCCGAGCGCCGTCGTCTCGGTGATCGCCGGCCGGATCACCGGCACACCCAGAACGTCGGCCTGGAACTGCATCAGCAGCGAATTGGCGGTCATGCCGCCGTCCACTTTCAGGGCCGTGAGCGGCGCGCCGGCGTCGGCGGCCATGGCGTCGGCGATCTCTCGGGTCTGCCAGGCCGCCGCCTCCAGCACGGCGCGCGCCAGATGGCCCTTGGTCACATAGCCCGTCAGACCCGCGATGACGCCGCGCGCGTCCGAGCGCCAGTAGGGGGCGAAGAGACCGGCGAAGGCCGGCACGATGTAGCAACCGCCGTTGTCCTCCACGCTGAGCGCCAAGCCTTCGATTTCCATCGCCGAGCCGATCAGGCCGAGGTTGTCGCGCAGCCACTGGACCAGCGCGCCGGTCACGGCGATCGACCCCTCCAGGGCGTAGACGGCGGCCTGACCGGCCACCTGGTAGGCCACCGTGGTCAGAAGGCCGTTGGCGGACGTCGCCGGCCGCTCGCCGGTGTTGACCAGCAGGAAGTTGCCGGTGCCGTAGGTGCACTTGGCTTCGCCGGGGGAAAAGCAGGTCTGGCCGAAGAGGGCCGCCTGCTGGTCGCCGAGGGCGGCCGCCACCGGGACGCCGGCCAGAACCCCGCGGGCCTCGCCATAGATCTCGGCAGACGCACGGATGGCGGGCGCCATGGCCAGCGGAACGCCGATGGCCTCGGCGAGCGCCTCGTCCCAGGCGAGCGTCGCAAGGTTCATCAGCATGGTGCGGCTGGCATTGGTGACGTCGGTGATGTGGGCGCCTACGAGGTTCCAGATCAGCCAGGCGTCGATGGTGCCGAACAGGAGCTCGCCCCGCTCGGCCCGGGCCCGGGCGCCCGGCGTCTGATCTAGCAGCCAACGGATCTTCGGGCCGGAGAAATAGGTGGCGAGCGGCAGGCCGCAGCGGCTGCGGAAGCGGTCCTGGCCCGCTTCCCCGCCCAGGCGCCTGATCAGCTGGTCGGTCCGGGTGTCCTGCCAGACGACGGCGTTGGCGATCGGCCGTCCCGAAGCCTTCTCCCAGACCACCGCGGTCTCGCGCTGGTTGGTGATCCCCAGCGCGGCGACCTCTCCGGGCCCGGCGCCGGCTTGGCGGAGCGCGCCGGCGATCACCTCCTGGACGTTGGCCCAGATCTCCAAAGGGTCATGTTCGACCCAGCCCGGCCGCGGAAAGATCTGCCGATGCTCCTTCCGGGCGACGCCGGCGACGTTGCCCTGGGCGTCGAACAGCATGCAACGCGAGGAGGTGGTGCCCTGGTCGACGGCGGCGACGTACCGGGGGGCCATCGCTCAGCGCGGCGTCTGCAGGCGGCGCTTCGAGAGGTGGTAGGCGGGCGCCCCGTCTTCGACGCCGCCGCGGCCTTGGACGTAGGTCCGCTGCCACTTCCTAGCCACCGCGTCCTCATCGCGCGCCTGCAATCGCTCGGCGAACTGGGCCCGGCTCTCGGACCAAGCCTCGTAGGCCGCCTTCAGCTGCGGATCGTCGTCCAGGTTCGCGACCCTCGGTTGCACCGCGTCCAGCAGTCCGTGGGGCGCCAACGTGATGAAGCAGAACGGTTCGTCCTTCTCGAAGCTGACGACGCCCGGCCTCGTGAAGCGCCAGTTCATCGTGAAGGGGAACGGCAGCCAGTCGGTCTCCACCAGACCGTCCAGCGGAACGATCCCGTCCTTCGGCCAGTTCGGGGCCCCCCTCGCCCAGACCGCCCAGCCCGGGCTGGTCCGAAAGAGCCAACCGGTGTGGAAGGTGATCACCCCATGTCCGAAATGTGAGGTCGCGAAATGGGCGATGCGCGGGTCGCTGGAGCGGAATTGGACGGCGTTCGGCTCGTCGGCGCCATACCAGGCCGCCTCGAACGCGAACGGCAGGGCAAGTTCCCAGCCGCTGGCGTTGGCGATGGAGAGCGGGATGCAACGATAGGCGAACCGCTCCCTGGTCATGTCCATCCATCTCCGGTCAGCCTGGGCGGGACGCAGCTCGGGCGACGTCGGCCAGAGGCGAAAGCAGGTCAGCTCGGGCGGGCGCGCCATGGGCTCTGCGACCTTGCTGGCGTCCATCCGCCACACCTCCCTGGCCGTGATCGCGCAGTCCTACACCGCCGCCGCCGGTGTCCCGAGCCCGAAATCGCCAGTGCAGAAGGCTGTCGTCCAGGGGACGTCGGACTCGATATGGACACTAGCAAACTTCCGAATCCAGCGTGGCTTGCGATTTGAAGTCGGCTTCGGCGCCTCCCCCATCAATCGAGCGAACTTCGAATTCACCAATCTGGACGCAAGATTGCGGTCTCGGCCGTCCCTTCGGCGTCAACACTTCGTCAGCCATCCCGGGGCATGATCCCAACATCAGGGTGCTGCGATTTTGCCGGGCTCGATCCATGGATGACGCAACGCTGGGAGGCCGGCCAGACTCGTCCCCCACGCGCGGCGTCCTGCGCATGACCAGCGCCGATGCGCGCCAGACGCTCGAGCACCTGCAGTCCTCGCCGATGTTGTCCGAAGGCAAGCTGTGCCTGATCGGCCTGGACGCGGTTCGGGGCGGCATGGCGGACCGTTGGCGCTCGCGCCGCGAGGTCGTCCACCAGCATCTGGAGCGCGTGCTGCAGCGCCAGGTCGGCGCGCACGGCTTCTACCTGCGGATTTCCGAGACCGACTATCTCGTGGCGCAGCCGAATGTCAGCCGGCTGGCCGGACAAGCCTTCTGCCTCAACGCCCTGCGCGAGGTGCTTCACTACTTCTTGGGCGAGGCCCTGCCGGTGAACATCATGGTGCATGAGGTCACCGAGGTCGGCGATCGCGGCGTCACCGCGCGCAAGCTCGACGTCGCCCAGGTGGAAGAGGCGGAGATCGCCGAGCGGGCCAGCCTAGCGGTCGCCGACGGCGTCAAGGCCATGTCGCAGGACCGCTGGACGCCCTTTGTCGCCGGCGATGGCCGGCGCTTGCGCGCCTCGTGCCATCTGGAGCCGGTGTTCGCCCTCAAGACGTTCAGCCGGATCGGCTACCGCATGGCGCGGCGCGTGTTGCAGATGCCGGGCGACGTCCCGCTCTCCCCGGCCGAGGTGAACCGGCTGACCCGCGCGGACATCGAAAGGATCGATTTCGCCACCCTATCGCGCGGCCTCAACCGCTTGCAGGAGGACGGCGCCGGCGCGACCCAGCCCAGCCTCATCCTGCCGGTCTCCTACGTCACCCTATCCAACCACCGGGGGCGCGCCCTACTCGCGGATTTCTTCCGCGCGGCGCAGAAGAGCGTCCAGCAGGGCCTCATCTGCGAGGTCTGCGACATCGAGGGCGTCCCGCCCGGCGCCCTGCTGACCGCCCTCTCGATGATCCGGCCTCTTTGCCTCTTCGTGATCGCGCGGCTGAGCGGCGTCCCGCCCAAACCGCTGGAGGCCCTGAAGGACATCGGTCTGCAGGGCGTGTCCGTCGAACGGCCGGCGGGGCTCTCGGCGGGCGACTTCGCCGCCTTCGTCAAGGCGGCGCTGACCGCCGCGCGGCCGGTGACCCGCACGGTGATGGTCTACCACCTCGCACACTCGCGCGAGGCGGCCATCGCCGGACTCCTGGGCGCGACCCACGGCGGCCTCGCTCCGGCGGAGCGCGCGGTCCGTTACGGCGACGACGCCAACGCTTCGGCGGCCTGACCCAGGCCGGGCGGTCAGACGCGCGCGCGGGCGCGCTCGCCGGGCAGGGTCGAGACCTCCAACTCGATGTTCTCGGCCTTGGTGCTGTCGCTCGAGGCGTAGTTTCCGGGCGTCAGCCGCACCCGGAAGACCGAGCGGCCGAGGGACAAATGGTTCCTTTCGAACGCCTCGTGGTCGATCCCGGGCACATGGTCCATCATCCACCGGTGCTTGCGCCTGGTGATCGCGAGACCAGGGTCGTCGATCTCCTCGGCCAGGCCCGCCACCAGCACGAACTTCACCGGCCAGTCGTCGGTGAAGATCGCCAAGGACACCCTCGGATCGCGGCGCAGACGCCTGGAGAGCGCCCGGTCCGGCGCCGAGGTGAGAGAGAAGCAACCATCCTCGAAGAGGTAGCCGACGGGCGTCACCAAGGGCGAGCCGTCCTTGCGCAGCGAGGCCAACGCCACGTACCTCGGCCGTTCGGTGAGGAACCGGGTCATCTCCTCGTCGGTCATCGCGAGCGAGCCGAAATCGTACATGGCGACCTCCCTTGCCGGGGCGCCGTGCGCCGGCGATCGCCGGAGCACGCCCGCCGCCAGATTGGCGCTGGCGCCGGCTTCTGGCCAGTCGTGATCGCCGCCCCGGCGCGGGCGCGTCCAGCCGCATCCGCCACCGCGGCCTCCCGACCGCGGGTCAGATCTTCCAGAGCTTGGCGGCGTCGCCGCCCGGGAACTTCGGCCGCCGCCGGGCATCCGGAGCGCCAACGAAAATGGCCCCCTTCTCAGGGGGCCATCATCGTGATTTCCCGAGGGAAACTTGGGTGCGGGGACAGGATTTGAACCTGTGACCTTCAGGTTATGAGCCTGACGAGCTACCGGGCTGCTCCACCCCGCGGCAAGGCCGTAGCGTCATCGCGAAGGAAGGGTCGAGGGCGGAGGACATCCTTTTGGCAGACCTGGCGACGACCTACTCTCCCGCGCCTTAGGACGAAGTACCATCGGCCCTGGAGGACTTAACGACCGAGTTCGGAATGGGATCGGGTGGGGAACCTCCGGCATAGCCACCAGGTCAACGAAAAGGATGCGAGAAGAACACCATGCGTCGGGCCGAACCTCGGCGCGCATGAGTTTTGATAAGAACGATCAAGCCGATCGAGCGATTAGTACCAGTAAGCTCCACGCGTCACCGCGCTTCCACACCTGGCCTATCAACGTGATGGTCTATCACGGCTCTCGGCGAAGCCTTGTTTTGAGGCAAGTTTCCCGCTTAGATGCTTTCAGCGGTTATCTTTTCCATACTTAGCTACCCTGCTGCGCGGCTGGCGCCACGACAGGTCCACCAGAGGTATGTCCATCCCGGTCCTCTCGTACTAGGGACAGATCCTCTCAAGCTTCGTACACCCACGGCAGATAGGGACCAAACTGTCTCACGACGTTCTGAACCCAGCTCACGTACCACTTTAATCGGCGCACAGCCGAACCCTTGGGAGCTGCTCCACCCCCAGGATGTGATGAGCCGACATCGAGGTGCCAAACCCCCTCGCCGCTATGGACGCTCGGAGGGGATCAGCCTGTTATCCCCAGAGTACCTTTTATCCGTTGAGCGATGGCCCTTCCATTCAGAACCACCGGATCACTAAGACCAACTTTCGTTCCTGCTCGAATCGTCACTCTCGCAGTCAAGCAACCTTCTACCTTTGCGCTAACAGCACGATTTCCAACCGTACCTAGGTCACCTTTGTACTCCTCCGTTACTCTTTAGGAGGAGACCGCCCCAGTCAAACTACCCACCATACACTGTCCACGCCCCCGATTATGAGGCTGTGTTAGAACCTCAAA
>JAFBAO010000024.1 GCA_019247715.1 Caulobacteraceae bacterium | reverse complement strand
GCCTCCTGCCCGCCGGGCTCGGCCTCGACGACGGCGGCGAGCAGCGCCCTCGCCTCCCCGTGGGCGCCCTTGCGGGTGAGGAACCGGCCGAAGGAGAAGCGGGCCTGGGCGTCGGCCGGGTGCAGGCGCAGGATCTGGCGATAGGCGCGCTCGGCCTCGGCCGGCTGGCCGTCCCGCTCGAACGCCCCGGCCATCTCGAGCATGCCGGGCAGCCAGCTCGGGTGGAAGGCGTCGGCCAAGTTGCGTCCGCTGCGGGTGGAGACCGTCACCGGACTGAGGCGGCGGTCCTTGCAGCCGAACAGGTACTTGTAGTGCTCGTCGCCCTTCAGGAAGTCGTAGCGGGCGTATCCGTGCTCGATGGCGTGGCGGATGGCCCAGGCGTGCAGCAGGTAGCCGGCCGGGGCCTCGCCGTAGGTCTCGTCCCGGCCGGTCATGAGGAAGTTCAGCGTCCGCTTGGCCGGATCGTCCAGGATGGCCAGGGCGGCGATGAACCGGTCGCCATGCCGGAACACCGGAAGCAGCAGGGCGCCATGCTCGGCGCGGCGACACAGCATGTCTTGGTTGCGGGCCGCGATCAGGTCGGTGGCCTCGCCCTTGGACGGCCTCCACTTGGTCTTCCAGAAGCCCAGCATGGTCTCCAGGTCGCGGGGAACCTCGGCGAGGGGCGAGAGCTCGATCCGCATCTCCTCGGAGGCGTCCGCCTTTCCGAGCAGCCGGCGCATCTTCTGCCGCTCGTTGCGGCTGAGGCTCCCCAGATACTCGTCCCAGGAGGCGGGCAGGTCGAGGTAGGGGCAGACGTAGTGGTCGACGCCCTCGATCACCTCCTCGATCGGCTGGCTCTTGAACTTCGAGGCCGCGAACCGCGAGAGGAAAGCCTGGCGGCGGCGCTCGGACATCAGCAGCCCGTCGAGGCGCAGGCTCGCCCAGTAGAAGTCGTCCTTCAGGCAGTCGGCGAAGGCTTTGGCCGCCGCGGTCTCGGCGTCCGGCCTCGCCAGCATCCCCGCGTAGTCGGCGTAGCGGGCGCCCGCCAGGGCGAGCTCGTTGTAGAAGCCGCTCGCCGCATCGAACAGCAGCCGGTTGCGGATGGGCAGGAAGGCGACATAGCCCTCGCCGGGCTCGCCGGTGCGGGCCGCCAGGACGAACCAGGCGGTGCGGTAGACCTGCAGCCAGTCGGCAAGCCAGCTCCAGGAAAGGAAGACGTGGGCGTCGGGATCGGCGGCGTAGACGGCCTCCCACTGGCCGCGCAGCGCCTCGAAGTCGCTCCAGTCCGAGATGACGTCGACCTGCATGCCGGGCCCCGCTGTCGGCCCTACTCTTAGGGAAGACCGCCGTCGTCTTGCAACTTCCCGGCCATCGGCCCGATGACTTTGCTAGATTGCCGCCATGGCGAGCGGCCTTGCGAGCTACCGCGCCAAGCGGCGCTTCGAGCGGACCCCGGAGCCGGCCGGGGGCGCGGCCGCGTCCGGCGAGGCGATCTTCGTGGTCCAGAAGCACCACGCCCGGCGCATGCACTACGACCTGCGGCTGGAGATGGGCGGGACGCTGAAGAGCTGGGCGGTGCCGGAGGGGCCCTGCCTGGATCCGAAGGTGCGGCGGTTCGCCAAGCTGGTGGAGGACCACCCGCTGGAATACGCCACCTTCGAGGGCCGCATCCCGGCCGGGAACTACGGCGCGGGCACGGTGATCGTCTGGGACCGGGGGACCTGGGTGACCCTGGCCGAGCCCGAGGCGGCGCTGGCGGCCGGCGAGATCAAGTTCCGCCTGGTGGGCGAGAAGCTGGCGGGCGGCTGGATGCTGAAGCGCCTCCCCGACGATCCCACCAACTGGCTGCTGATCAAGGAGCGCGACCCGGCCGCCCGACCGCTGGCCGAGTACGACGTGCTGGCCGAGCAGCCTGACAGCGTGGTCACCGGCCGCCCGGTGGACGAGCCCCCGGCGCCCGCCCGCAAGCCCACGCCCCGCAAGGCGGCGGCGAGGATCGCCGGCGCGGTGGCCGCTCCCATGCCGAGGCGCTGGAAGCCGCAGCTCTGCGGCTCGGCCGACATTCCGCCGCGCGCCGCCGGCTGGCTGCACGAGATCAAGTACGACGGCTACCGCACCCTCGCCTTCGTGGAGGGCGGCGCGGTGCGGCTCGTCACCCGCAACGGCCACGACTGGACGAACCGCTACCGCGCACTCGCCCAGGCGCTCGCCAAGCTTCCCTGCAAGAGCGCCATCCTGGACGGCGAGGTGGTGGTGCAGGACCCGCGCGGCGTCGCCTCCCTGGATCTCTTGGAGCAGGCGCTGGCCGAGGGCCGCGACCACGCCCTGGCCTACTTCGCCTTCGACCTTCCCTACCTGGACGGCTACGACCTTAGCGCCGCGCAGCTGAAGGACCGCAAGGCGGCGCTGGAGGGCCTCGTCGCCCCGCTCGCGGACGCCCGCTCGCCGGTGCAGTTCAGCAGCCACATCGAGGGCGACGGCGAGGCGCTGTTCGCCCAGGCGAGCCGCGTGGGCCTGGAAGGGATCGTCTCCAAGCAGACCGGCGCCCGCTACGTGCAGGGGCGCTCGGCGAGCTGGGTGAAGGTCAAGCGGGTCGAGGTGGCGCCCTTCGTCGTCATCGGCTTCCTCTCCAATACGCCCGCGAGCGCCTCCTCGCTGATCCTGGCCGAAGAGCGGGACGGCGAGCTCGTCTACGCCGGACGCGTGGGCTCCGGGATCGGCGATGCGAAGGCCCGCGAGCTCTACGGCGCCCTCTCGAAGTTCGAGCGCCTCTCCCCGGCCGTGGCCGTGCCGGCGACCCCCGGCGCCCACTGGGTCGAGCCCCGCTGGACCGCCGAGATCGGCTACCGCAGCCGCTCGGCCCAGGACGCCCCGAGGGCGGCGGTGCTGCTCGGCTTCGCGCCCCGGCCGCCCGCCCGCCAAGCCGCCCCGATCAGGTCCAGGCTGGTCACCGACCGCGACCTAGCCGCCATCACCCTCACCAATCCGGAGCGGGAGATCTTCGCCGGCAGCGGGGTCTCCAAGCTGGACCTAGCGCTCTACTACGCCCGGGTGGGCGACTGGCTGCTGCCGGAGCTGCTGCGCCGCCCGGTCACCATGCTGCGCTGCCCCAGCGGCCGGCGCGAGGACTGCTTCTACCAGCGCCACGCCTTCGCCGGCCTGCCCGCCGGGGTCGAGACCGTCGACCTCGCCGACGAGGAGGGTCGGGCGGCCTTCGTCACCGTCACCGAGCCGCGCGGCTATCTGGCGCTCGCCCAGTTCGGGGCGGTGGAGTTCCACCTCTGGGGCTGCCGGATCGACGATCCCGAGCACCCGGACCGGCTGATCATCGACCTCGACCCGGACGAGGCCCTGCCATGGGCGCGGGTGTGCGAGGGCGCGCAGACGCTGCGCGAACGCCTGGAAGCCATGGGCCTCACCGTCTTCCTACGCACCACCGGCGGCAAGGGCCTGCACCTCGTCATGGCGATGGCGCCCGGCCAGGGCTGGGCGCTGGTCAAGGGGTTCGCGCAGGCGCTGGCCCGCGCCACGGCCGCCGACGTCCCTTCGCTCTTCACCGCCGTCGCCTCCAAGGAGCGGCGCAAGGGCAAGATCTACCTCGACTATGTGCGCAACGCCCGGGGCGCGAGCGCCGTGGCGTCCTATTCCCTGCGGGCCCGCCCCGGCTTCCCGGTCGCCACGCCGATCGGGTGGGACGAGCTTGGCAAGCTGTCGGGCGGCGGGGCTTTCGACCGTCTTAACCTTATGAGGCGTATCGACACCCTGGCTGCGGACCCCTGGGATGGGTTAGGATCGAGCGCTTCCAAGATCACGCCTAAGATGCGGCGTGATGTGGGTATGAAGACATAAGGGTGGCTGCATGGCGGGCCGGGCGTCCTGGAAGGGTTATCTGAAGCTGTCGCTGGTGGCATGCCCGGTGAAGCTTTATCCGGCCACCTCGTCGACCGCCGGCAAGATCTCCTTCAACCTGCTGCACAAGGACACGCTGAACCGCGTACAGCAGAAATACCATGACCCCGAGCTCGGCGAGATCGACCGCGCCGACCTGGTGAAGGGCTATCAGTTCGAGAAGGACCGCTACGTCGTCGTCGGCGGCGACGAGCTGGAGGCGATCGAGATCGAGAGCAGCAAGACCATCGACATCGACGGCTTCGTGGACGCCGGCGACGTCGATCCGATCTACCAGGACTCCACCTACTACCTGGCGCCGGACGGCCCGGTGGCCGAGGAGACCTTTGCGGTGATCCTCGAGGCCATGAAGCGCTCGCACAAGATCGGCGTCGCCCGGATCGTGCTCTCGGGACGCGAGCGGCTGGTGACCCTGCAGCCGATCGCCGACGGCTTCCGGCTGGTGACCCTGCGCTCGGCCAAGGAGGTGCGCGAGCCGGCCAGCGCCCTCGACAAGCTCACCGCCAAGGTCCCCGACGACGCCCTCAAGATGGCCGAGATGATCATCGCCCAGAAGCCGATGAAGTTCGAGCCGGAGACCTTCGAGGACCGCTACGAGACGGCCCTGGTCGCTCTCGTGCAATCGAAGATCTCGGGCGGCGCGCCGGTCATCGCCAAGGCCCCCGAGCGCGGCAATGTCGTCAACCTCATGGACGCCCTGAAGCGCAGCATCGAGGAAGAGCGGCGCCCGCCCGCGCCCAGCCTCGGCAAGGGCGCCGCCGGCCGAACCGCCGCCAAGGCCAAGGCGCCCGCCACGCCCGCCGCCGAGCCCGCCACCAAGAAGAAGAAGGCCGGCGCCGGCTGACGCCATGGAAATCGGCGGCCGGACGATCGCGCTCTACGGCCGCTTCTCGCCCGGCGCGCGCGAGCGTCTGAAGACCGAGGTCGAGCGGCTGGGCGGCCAGGTGCTGCGCGATCTCACCGGCCGCAGCGACGTCTTCGTGGTGGGCGCCCTCGCCGTTCCGCTGATCGACGCCGGCGCGCTCGCCTCACGCCTCGGCGCCGCGCGCGAGCGGAGCGTCCCGGTCATGGGCGAGCGCGCCTTCGCCGCCGCCTTGTCCAGGGAAGCGAGCGAGCCGGCGACCCTGCCGCTGGCGTCCGCGCTGGGCCCCGCGGGGCTGTCGCGCGACGCGGCGGACGTGCTGGCGGCCTTCGACCTCGTGGTGATCGAGGCCGACCGCTGCCGCTTCGCCGACGCCCAGGTCATCCGCACCGCCGCCGAGCTGCTGGGCCAGGGCCGGTCGCTGGGCGAGGTGGTGCGGATCCTCGCCGAGACGCGCGACCGCTCGCCCCGCGGCCGGCGCAGGATCGTCCTCACCCCGGCCGGCGAGGCGGCCCTCGCCTGGGAGAACGGAGACCTCACCAACCTGCGCGGCCAGGCCTATCTGCCGCTCCACGAAGATCACCCCACCCTCGACGACCTTTTCGAGGCCGCCCAGGTGGCCGAGGCTGGCGGCCGGGCCGACGAGGCCGCCCGGCTCTATGACCAATGCGCCCGCGCGGACCGGACCGACGCCGTCGCCCCCTACAATCTCGGCAACATCCGCCTCGGCCAAGGGCGCTGGGCCGAGGCCGTGCTCGCCTACCAGCGGGCGCTCGCCCGGGACGGACGCTTCGCGGAAGCCCGCTACAACCTCGCCCAGGCGCTCGAGGCGGCCGGCAAGCCCCAAGACGCCATCCGGGAGCTCGAACGCCTGCTCCAGTCGCAGCCGGACCACGGCGATGCGCTGTTCAATCTCGCCCAGCTCCGGATGAAGGCCGCGGACCTCGTCGGCGCCCGGCCGCTGTACGAGCGGTATCTCGCCCTCAACCCCACCGACGACGGCGCCGCCACGGCCCGCAAGGCGCTCACCCTCTGCGCCGCGTCCGAGCGGGGGGGATCAGCCCTCTAGCCGTTCCGAGAGCCCGGACCAGTCGAACGCATCCTCTCCCGACGGAATGGCCCATCGGGGCTGCGCCGGGCTCGCGGTATTCATCCGCCGGCGCGCTTCACCCGCCTGCAGGCGCGAGGGCCGCAGCCCGCGCCAGCCCCCCGCCAGTCCGAGAAGCTCGTTCCTGAGCCAGGCCGGCCGCGCGTGCGCCGCCGAGCGCTCGATCCGCTCGGCCTCGCGCACGCATGCATCTTCGTCCCACACAGTCCCCTCACATGCCCATCGCCCGTCTCTCGCAGGCGCTGGATTGAACGTGCGCCGATTCTCTTCGTTCACGCGAGCGCGCTCGAGCGCGATCTTGACGACGCTGCGCGGGCCGCCTCACTTCTGGCGCGAATCGGCCGAGCAGCTTAGCCATGCCCCATGGCTGTGGTTCGCCTTGTCCAACCCGTTAAGGCGCAGGTTCCCTCGACCGCCGAGATCGACGCCCACGTGGGCGCCCGGCTGCGGTCGCGGCGCCTGCTGCTGAACCGGAGCCAGGAGTCGCTGGCGCAAATGATCGGGGTGAGCGTGCGGCGTTTCGAGCGGTACGAGACCGGCGTCGCCACGATGCCGGCGAGCCAGCTTTGGGCGCTCGCCCAGGCCCTGGGCGCTCCCCTCGGCTATTTCTACGAAGGGCTGGAGGAAGGACGCGCCGTCGCCAGTCAGGCCGCCAGCACCGATCCGGAGCCCAGACCCTCGAAGAAGTAGCCCACCGGAACCTCCAGGGCCGTCGCCAGCGCCCAGAGGCGGCTGGCCGAAATCTTCGACGCGCCGCATTCGTACTTCTGGATCTGCTGGAAGCGGACGCCCACCGCCAGCGCAAGCTGCGCCTGGGTCAGGCCCAGCCGTCGCCTAAGCTCGAAGAGCCGCTTTCCGAGATGATCGTCGATGCTGACGCCCACCGTAGCCCCCTAACGATAAACAGTCCCGGCGCGTGAACGCGCGCCAGGCGCCAGAAGTTCCTCACGCCGCGCCTGATGGCCGATTGTTCGCGATTCGGCCACGGCTGATTGCGCTTGATCGTTACAAGTTGTCGCAGCTGTGATCGGCGGCGGGAAGCCGGAGCCCGACTTCAATCCGACTAGGGCGCGCCGCCTTCGTCCGGGGAAGCCTCGTCGGCCTCGCCGCCCTCGTCCGCCTGAGCGTCACGGCGATAATGTCCTCGGGCGCGCCAACTGTGCAGTTGCTCGTCCAAGGTCGTCTCCTTCGCGCCCGGCGGAGGCGGCGGAGGGGGCGTCGGCTCCGCCGAGCCGTCTTCATCGGGGCGCGCGCGGTGGGGGCCGAAATTTTCCCGCCACCACTGCGACGGGGCCGGCGCGTCCGCCGAGGCTTCGGTGGAGCTAGGCTCGGCCGGGATGGCATGCGAGCGAGAGCGCACGGCCGGCGGCTGGCGGGGCTTGGAGACGGCCGAGGCCAGGCGGTCGACGTGGGATGCGCCCCGGGGCCGGGCGGCCGGGCGGACCTCGGCGCGGCTGGGCTCAGGGGGCGCGATCACAGGGGGCGCGGGCGGGGCTGTCGCTGGGCTCGCCAGCGGCGGGGCGAGCGAGGCCCGCGGCGCCTGGGCGTCCGCCGTCACGACAACGGCCGGGGCGCTGGCGCGGCCAGCCAGGTTTCCGTGGAAGACGGCGACGGCCGCCGCGCCTCCAGCCACGGCGAGCGCCAGAAGACCTATCAGCAAGGCGGGCGAAGCTGCGCCGCGCCCTCCCGGGGCCCTCTCGAGGACGAGCGGGGGCTCGGCGGACGGGACCGCGGGCCGGGCCGACGTCCCGGCGGCCGGCGAGGGCTTGGGCGCCGTGCGGGCCCTTCGGACCTCGGCGAGCGCTTCTGCGAGGGGCGAGGCGTCGGGGTCCTTCGCCAGCGCGGTCGCCGACACCGCTGGCGGCTCGGCCATCGGCGGCGCAACCGGAGCTTCGGGCGGGGCCATGGCGGGCGGCGCCTCGGCGGGCGGTTCGGCGGCGCGTGGCGACCCCGGAGGCTCGGCGGCGGGCGGCGCCCCTGAAGGCTTGGGCGCTGACTTGTCGGCTGGCGGCGGAGCTGGCGCCTCGGCCGGAAGCTCGGCGCCCCGCACCGGCGCCGTCGGCCTGGGCGGCGCTTCGGGGGGCGCCTCGACAGCTGGCGGCGGAGCTGGCGCTTCGGGGGGCATGTCGATCGGCGGCGGGGCCGGCCCCTGGCGCGCAGTCGGCGCCGGCCCGCTCGCCTCGGGCGAGGCGGCCGGGGCGGGGGGCGGTGTCTGGCGTTCCGGCTCGGCGGCCGGTTCGGGTGTCGCAGGCGAGGCTTCGGCGGCTTCGGGCGGCGTCAGCGGATGCTCGCAACTCCCGCAGAGGCGTCGCCAGCTGGCGTTGGCCGCCCCGCACGCCGGGCACGTCTGGTCCGCCTGGAGCGGCGCGCCGAACGGGGCTTCGTCTGCTGGGGTTGCGACCTTGCCCGGGGGGGCCGAACGGGCGCCAAACATACTCACCGCCTACCGCGCGGGTCCTTCGACCCGCTGGAGTCATTGCCGAATGTCCCGCGACGCCGGAGGTTCCACCTTCGCCGTGCGGCGGCCTCGCGCGTCTCCGGCCCGACCCCCGGCTAGCGGTCAGAACCGCTGAGCCCCGTCCAGGCGGATCGTCGTGCCGTTCAGGAAGTCGTTGCGGACGATCTGGGCGGCAAGAAGGCCGTACTCGTCCGGATCGCCCATTCTCCTGGGATTGGGAACGGTGGGGCCCCACTTGGCCTGCACCTCCTCGCGGGTGGCCCGCGTGAGATAGGCGTAGGTAAGGAAGGTGCCGGGCGCGATGGCCATGGCCCGGATGCCCAGCGGCGCGAGGTCGCGGGCGATGGTGAGGGTCATGCCGATGATGCCGCCCTTGGCGGCCGAGTAGCCCGCCTGGCCCGGCTGGCCTTCGAAGCCGGCGATGGAGGCGGTGTTGACGATCACCCCGCGCTGGTTGGAATCCAGCGGCTCGTTCTTGGCCATGGCCTCGGCCGCCTGGCTGGTCACGGCGAAGGCGCTGACCAGGTAGACGTTCACCGTGTGGATGAAGTTGGCGAGGGGAAGGCGCTGTCCCTCGCGGTTGACCGTCCGCGCCGGTCCCGTGGCCCCCGGCGCCGGCGGCCCGCCGTGCACCACCACCGCCGCGCGTAGCGGCGCGAGGTTGGCGGCGGCCTGCACCGCCTTGGCGATGGAGTTCTCGTCCATGATGTCGGTGTGGACGTAGATCGAGCCGTTGCCGAGCTCCTTGGCCAGCGCCTCACCGCGTTCGTCGGCGACGTCGGCGATGACCACCTTGGCGCCCATCTCGGCCAGCCGCCGAACGGTGGCGCTGCCGAAGCCGCCAGCCCCTCCGGTGACCAGGGCCGATCCGTTGCTGATGTCCATGTGCCTTCCTCCTCGTGCGTTCCTCCACGTCGCCCTCGTTCTCCAACGCAAAGCACGCCGTGTCCATCTCGCCGGGGGCGCTCCTGCGACATAGGCACGGAACTTGTAGCGGCGGCGCCGGACGCGCCCGATTTGGGATGCGCCGACGGAGGCTTCTGGAATGCCCTCGATGGCCGTAGTCGCCAGGACCACCCACGCCGGCCTGGAATATCTCGTCACCGGCCGCGGCAAGCCCGACTGGGGGCCGGCGGCCCTGGACGCCAAGACCTTTCCCAACGTTCGCGAGGCGACCCGCGCGGCCCTGACGCTTCCGGGCTACCTCCGCGCCTTCGCCCTGCCGGTCTTGCCCGGCGCCTGAAACCTCGGAAGATGCCCGAACATGAGGCCTTCGGCCGCGTTTCGGCCGTAGCTGAATGGCCGGTTCATCCGCTATGCAGGGCGATCGCGAACTCGGCGGCGAAGGCCTGAAGTGCGGACGGTGGCGGTCATCGCCCTGAAGGGCGGCTCGGGAAAGACCACGGTGGCCAGCCACCTGGCGTTGGCCGCGCATCGACGCGGCGTCGACACCATGGTGATCGACCTCGACCCTCAGCACTCGATCCAGAGCATCTTTTCCGCCCGCGCCGATCCCGGACCTGCCTGCGTGACCTCCACGGGGCCGAAGCTGATGTCGGCCCAGTACGCAGCGCTGGGGCTCGGCAAGCAGCTCCTGATCATCGACACCCAGGCGGGGGCGGTCGAGGATGTCACCGAGGCCGTAGTGCTCGCCGACCTGTCGGTCCTGGTGGTCCGCCCGACCCTGCTCGATCTGGCCGGGCTGGTGCCGACGCTCAACCTGGTGCGGCGGCTCAGCAAGCCCGCGCTGGTGGTGATGAACCAGGCGCCGGCGGCCCGGGAAGGCGTCGAATCCCCCCTGGTGAAGCGGGCCATGCGCGGTCTTGAGTACCTGCAGGCGCCGCCCGCGCCGGCCATTCTGCGCGCGCGCACCATCTATCAGACGGCGCTGGAGACCGGCCGCTCGGCCGAGGAGATGTGGGACAAGGCCGCCGCCCGCGAGATCGCCGCCCTCTGGAAGTGCGTGGACAACGCCGCGGCCGCCAGCCCGCCCGAGGCCCGCGAGGCTTGAAGCGCCGCCCGGGGCTAGAACACCCCCATCGCCAGGCCGGCGGCCAGGGCCGCTCCGGTCTCCTCGCAGCGCTTGAGGTCCGCAAGCCCGATGGTCTTCTGCGCCAGGATGGCCGAGGGCGTCTGGGCGTGGGTGCAGACGATGATCGGCTCGGCGACGCAGGCCAGGCGCCAGCCGGCGGCGATCCGAGCCACCTGGCGCATGGCGTTTTCGCCGTCGCTGCCGGCGCAGATGAGATGGGCGTAGGGCCGACCCTCGATGCGGTCCAAGACCGCGTAGTACGTCCGGTCGAAGAAGTACTTCATCCGTCCGGAGAGCGCCGCCAGCATCTCCGGGGTGACGAAGAGATAGCCGTCCGCCGCCAGCACCGCCTCCGGGCCGGCCTCGTCGGCGTGGAGTAGCCGCGTCGTGGTCTGCGGCTCGGCCGCCGCGCCGCGCTGGGCGGCTTCGGCCATCTGGCGGGCGCCGCCGGTCACCGAGTCGTAGACGATCAGCAGGGTCTTCAAGGTCGGGTCCGGTCAGTGGAGCGAGCGTCATAGCATCGCCCGCCCGACTCCGTCGCCCGGCCCTCAACCTCAGGCGGCGACGGCTCGGCGCGCCCCCGCGACCTTCGCCAGCGCCAGCGCGCGGATCGCCCGGGACACCGCGTTGGGCGTGATCCTGAGCGCCCCGCCTTCGCCGTAGAATGCCGCGGTCTTGAGGCCGACGCCGAACACCATCGCCGCTTCCTCGAGGCTGAGTTCGAAGGCCTCGGCCGCCAGGCGCATCGGGTCCTCGGTGAGGCCGCTGCCGTCGAGGCGCACGACATCGTCGCCGTCGTCGCTGCGCCAGCGCAGCCCGATCAGATCCGGCAGCGCCGATAACCCGTGCCCCAGCGCGCACATGGCCCACGACCCGTCGGCCTTGCCCCGTCGCCAGGCGCGGTGGTCGTACTCCGCGTCCGCCACCGTTTCGAGGTAGGCGGCCAGCGCCAACAGGCGGCTGGCGCCCCGCGCCTCGCCGCCTTCCAGCGGGCCGATGTCGTAGGCCATGGCAAGCTCCTCATCTGCGGGGACCCTGGTCTCGTGTCTGAAACACCCAAGCTCGCCGCCGGCGCCCCGGATCGCTCAAATGTGATTGAAGGCCGGCGCGGGCGCCGTGCTCAGGCGCCCTTGGGCCTGGCGTGATCCGGCAGAAGATTGACGCCGGAGATGAACACCGCCTCGGCCACGGCGCAGACCACGCCGTCGGCGCTGGCGGTGGCGCGCATGAAGAGCTTGCGTCCTTCGATCCGGTCCGGCGCCGCCTCGATGCGGATCAGCGCCCCGATCTTGGCCGGGGCCGTGAACCGCACGCTGAGCGAGCCGGTGACCACGCCGTCGGCCACGCCGGCGGCGGCCACGCCCATGGCCCAATCGCAGCCGGTCACCAGCAGGCCTCCCTGCACCAGGCCCAGCGATCCCTCGTAGGCGACGCTGAAACGTCCCTCCAGGACGAGCGGCGGGCCGGGATCGATCACCGACAGGGCCGAGAGCGGGTTGAACGCGCCCACCACCGCGTCGGTGTCCCAGGTGTGCTCCTCCAGGGCCGAGTGCTGGTACCGGCTGGTCCTGGCCGATGGCGGCAGATGCGCGAGCAATCCCTCCGCGAACTCGGCGGCCTTCGCCAGTTCATCGGCCGGCGCTTCGGTGGTCGCGAGGCGCGCGATCGCCTCGCGCAAGGCCCGGGCGATGCGCCCCCGGGCCGCTTGGTGGCGGCCGACGTCCTCGGTCATGGCTAGTTGGGGATCTGCCCCAGCATGTGCTTGGCGGCCACCCAGCCGAACACGAACGAAGGCCCGATGCTGCCGCCGGCGCCGGCGTAGTGGGTGCCGGTCACCCCGGCGGTGCAGACGCCCGTGGCGTAGAGCCCGGGGATCGGCGCCCCGTCCTTGGTCATCACCCGCGCGAACTGGTCGGCCACCACGCCACCGAACGTGCCCACGTCGCCCGGCCAGATCTCCACGGCGTAGAACGGCGGCTTCTCGATGGGGCCCAGGCTGGCGTTGGGCTTGTGGGTGGGGTCGCCGCACCAGATCGAAAGGCCGTTGTTGCCGCGCCCGAAGTCATGGTCCACGCCTTCGCGGGCGAAGCGGTTGAACCGCTCCACCGTCGCCGCGAGCCCTTGAGGATCGATCCCGCACTGCCGCGCCAGATCCTCCAGGGTGTCGGCCTTCTTCATGTAGCCGCTCTCCAGCCACTCGGGCGGCGTCACCCCCGGCCCCACGCCGGCCCAGAAATAGCGCTCGCGCGCGCGGCTCTCGATGATGCACCAGGCGGGGACGGCGCCGGCGGCGATCTGGTCCTGCCCGAACTGCATGTACGAGCCGGCCTCGTTGGAGAACCGCTTTCCGTCCCGCCCGACCAGGATCATGTGCGGGCGGGACATGCCGTTGTGCTCCATGGACGGAACCTCGCGGCCGGGCGGCCAGGACGAAGCCAGCCAGATCGCCTGATCGAGGTTGTCGGTGTCGGCGCCGAGTTTGATGGCCATGTCGATCACCTCGCCGGTGTCGCCGGGGTTGGTGTTCGACCAGTCCTTCTCGGGCAGGATCGGATGCTGGGCGCGGCGGCGCGCGATGTCGTGGGCGAAGCCGCCCGCGTTCATCAGCACCCCGTCGCGGGCGCGGATGCGGACGGGCTTGCCCCCGCGCTCGGCCACCACGCCGACCACGCGGCCGTCCTCGGCGATGATCTCCTTGACCGGCGTCTCGGTCTCGATCCGCACGCCCGCCTTCAGCGCCACTTCCAGCACCCGTCCCTGCAGCGCGGTTCCCATGCCCACCAGGTCGGCGCCCAGGAAGCGCATGCGCAGGCGCCGCAGCAGATAGCGCTGGGCGAGCATGAAGCCCTTGAAGCTCCGCTTCCAGAGCTGCAGGTTGCGCCCCTCGCTGCCGGAGATCGGCAAACCGCTGCGTCCTCGCCGAAGCTTGCTGGCCCAGGCCCCCAATCGGCGCGCGTCATAGACCTCGACGGCGAGCGAGCGGCTTCGCCGGCAGCCGCCAGGAAGCTCGTCGTAATAGTCGGACCAGCCCTCGCAACGGATGTACTTGACCCCCTTGGCGATCAGGTAGGCGATCATGGCCGGGCCCTGACGCAGGAACATGTCGACCCGCTCGGGGGTCGCGCCCTTGCCCTCGTCGGGCCGGTTCATCAGGGCGTTCAGATACGCCTTGCCGAGCTCGTAGCTGTCCTCGACGCCGGCCGGCGCCTGCAGGGGATTGTTGGGAATCCAGGTGACGCCGCCGGAGATGGCCGTGGAGCCGCCGACCAGCTCCGTCTTCTCCAGCACCAGCACGTCCTTGCCGGCGTCGCGCAGCACGATGCCGGCGCACAACGCCCCGCCGCCGGACCCTATCGTGATCACGTCGACGGTCTCGTTCCACTCAGTCATTAGCCCCTTCTCCCCTTGAATTCTGAATTCGCGCGCCCGCCCGCGCAAACCGATCTAGCTCAGCGCTTGGCCCCGCGGGCCCTCCCCCATTCGTCCCGCGCCGGCGCCGGCGGATCGGGCCAGGGCCAGGGATGTTCGGACGTCCCCATGTGCCGGGGCGCCTCCACCCAGCGGAAGTTCATGTCCGGCGGCAGGTTCGGCCCCCCGCACCAGAGCAGCATCTGGGCGCTGCATTGGGTGAGCTCACCCTCGATCCACTCCCCGCTCCACCGGAAGAGACCAGTGCGCCCGTCGTCGGCGGTGACCCTGACGACGCCGTCGCCCACCTCCTCGAATGTTTGCCTGGCGGACACGTGATAGTATTTCCGCAGCGCGGCGTCGTGCTTTGCTTGGGCCTTCACGCCGCATCCTCCTCGTCTTCTAGGCCCATCCACCGGTTATAGAGGTCGTGGAACTTGCGCACGGGCGCGTCGTGGTGCTGGGAGAGGATCACGTAGCCGCGCCTGAGCTGCTTCAGGCCCTGCTGGACCGCTTCCATGTTGGCGACGTCCTGGATGGCGATGCGCCCCAGGTGCCCCAGCTCCACCGCGTTGGCCATGCTGTCGTCGGGGCCGAGATGATGGATCGGCGCGGGCGGCGGACGGGCCTCGCCCTCGGCCAGCGGCTGCAGCAGGATCACCTCCATCAGCGAGCGCTCGGGATCGTTCCCCGAAGGCCGGAAGCGATAGACGATGCGGCTGAAGCCGCCCCACGGATGGAAGTTCGGGAACACCGCCAGCATGTCGCCGCCGCGCATGAGCACGGGGTGGTAGTTGTCGACCGCGTCGCCGATGACGGCGCGGAAGTAGTCGTGGACTCCCTGGTTGATGAGCTCGTCTGGCGACTGCCCCTCGGCCACCGACACCTTCGGCGCCTCGTTGCGGTGGGAGCCGTAGTAGTAGTTGACGACGTCCTGCGGATCCTCGGCGATCTCGAACATGCCGCGCGGCGACTTGTGGACGTCGGTGGGCAACGCCGGCGCATAGCGCATCCAGTTGCCGAAATCGTCCCAACGGTTGCCGCCGCCGAACTGGTCGATGGGCGTGCGCACCATCTGCGGATGGGTGGCCCAGGAATGCCAGGCCTCCAGGAACGCCTCCTGGGCGATCTTCCAGTTGCAGCGGACCGGCCACCACATGGGCCTGGATCCAGCGCTTGGAGAGGTCGAGGCCCACCTTCTCGAAGTGGTCGGGCAGCTCGCCCAGATAGTCCGCGAGCGGCTCGGCGTCCGGGTCCGGGTTGATGAACACGAAGCCGCCCCAGGTCCCTACCTTGCACTCCGGCAGCCGGCTCACCTCCTCGCGCGTGCCGGGGAAGTCGAAGCCGCAGGTCATGTCGGTGAGCTTCCCCTCGATGCTCCAGGCCCAGCCGTGGAAGGCGCAGCGGAACACCTCGGCGCGTTTGCCGTCCCGGTCGCACAGCCTTCGCCCGCGGTGCAGGCAGGCGTTCGGATAGGCCTTGAACGCCTCGGGGCCGGTGCGCACGACGATGAACGACAGCTCGGCGATCTCGTAGACGAGATAGTCGCCCACTTCGGGGATCTGCTCCTCGCGGCAGGCGAATTGCCAGCATCTGCGCCAGATGCGCTCGACCTCGAGGTCGTGATCCTCCCGCGTCAGGTAGCGCCCCACGGGCACGCGCATGACCCGCGGCCGGTAGGGCGGCTTTTCGATCTTGAGGTGCTCCGGGTATGGAACATCCCTGGCCAGACGCCTGGGCGCCGGCGCATCGGGGACGGCGTCAGCGGGCGGCGCGGGGTGGTCCGACATCCTTCGTTCCTCCTGGCGCGAATCCTTATCATGTCTTCGGACATGTCGAGGCCGGGCGGGCGCCGCCGCGCGTGAGGCGAAGCCCGGCCCATTGGACAGATCCGGGAGCGTCTGGGACTGTAGCCGCATGACCTACTGCCTTGCGATCATTCTCTCCGGCGGCCTGGTGCTGGCGTCGGACTCGCGCTCGAACGCCGGCGTCGACCAGGTGGCCCGGGTCCAGAAGCTCGCCCTGATGCCGTCCGCTCCGGACCGGGTGGTCGCGATCCAGAGCGCCGGCAACCTCGCCACCACCCAGGCGGTGGTCACGACCCTCACCGAGGCGTTCGGCTCCGGCGACGAGGAAAGCGACCTCAAGCGCGCCGACAGCATGTTCGAGATCGCCAACCTGGTGGGCGGCCAGCTCCGGAAGATCGTCGCGCGCGACCGCGAGTTCGTGCAGCCCTATGGCGATCCCAGCGCCAGCTTCCTGGTGAGCGGCCAGCTCGCGGGCGAGCGGCCGCGGCTCTTCGAGGTCTATTCGGCCGGCAACGTGGTCGAGGCCTCGAGCCGCTCGCCGTTCCTGCAGATCGGCGAGACCAAGTATGGCAAGCCCATCCTCGACCGCGCCCTTTCGGACGATCGTTCCCTGGGCGAGGCCGCCAAGCTGGCGCTGCTCTCGTTCGACGCCACCATGCGCAGCAACCTCTCGGTGGGGCCCCCTATCGATCTCTTGCTCTACGCCGCAGATCGGATTCAGGCGCCCGCCATCGTCACCGTCGAGGAAGACGACCCCTATTGGACCCAGCTGCGCAAAGCCTACAGCGAAGGCTTGTCGGCGCTGGTCGCCAGCCTGCCGCCGCCGCCGGCGGCCTGGGGGGGCTGAGGCATGCGCCCCTGGCTCGCGCTCGCCTTGACGGCGCTCACCGCCGGCGGCGCTTTCGCGCCGCCCGCGCCTGCGGCCGCGCCCTCCGCCACGGGTCCCTGCGGCCCGACGGCAGGCGACGCCATGACCCTCGCCGACTGCCCGGCCGGCGAGCCGGTGGCCGGCCCGCGCGCGCGGATCGTCGGCTTCCTGCCCACCCAGAAGAACGGCGACGGCAGCTTCACCCGCAGCTTCCTGCTGGAGATCGACGCCCCTTACGTCCCCGGCAACATCGCCGTCTCGGCCCGCGGCCAGACGGTGAGCGCGGTCCGCATCGAGGCCACCGGGGTCTCTCCCCAGGGCCGCGACGACGACGGCTGGTTCTACGCGGTGGTCTCCATGCCGTTCGGCAAATACAAGGTGGACGTGGCCACCCGCGACGAGAGCGCGCCGGTGGAGCTCAAGGTCCGCTTCAATGTCCGGTGACGACCGGGTTCGCCTCACGGGCGAGGGGGATTACGCCGCGCCCGGTCGGCGGTAAGGTTGACGCCAGACATCCGGAGGCGGCGCCATGCAAGCTCGGCGGAACCTGAAGGCGACGGCGGCGATCGCGGCGGGGTTCGCCCTCGCCTTCCCCGGCCTCTCCGCCACGGGCGGGGGTTTCCACGGCGGCGCCTTCCACGGCGGCGGTGGTTTCCATCACGGCGGCGCCCCCACCTTCGCCGCCGGCAGCATCACCGCCCGTCCCTTCATCTTCGGAGGCTTCCGCACGCCGCGGCTGCCGAGCCCCGGGCCAAATCCGGGCTTCGGCGGCGTCCCGGACGGTCATGGACCGCACGGCATGCGCCCGGGGGGCCATGGGCGCGAGGGTCACGACCAGGGCTTTCCGGGCTGGGGTTACGGCTGGGGTTGGGACGGCGCCTACGATGCGGCCGAGCCTCAGGTGGAGGAGGCGAGCGAGGCGCCGACGCCCCGCGTCGCGGCCGAGCCGATCTGCCCGGCGCTCTTCGAATGGTCGCCGAAGCTCGGCCGGGCGGTCCGCCACGACCTCTGCAAGGAACGCGACGGCGCCTGAGCCCGGCGGCCGTCAGGCCTCCACCGGGCTCAGCTCGCGGACCATCCGGGCGATCTCCGGGCGGCAGGCGCCGCAGCCGCCGCCGGCGCCGGTGGTCTCGCCCACCGCCTCGACACTTGGGGCGCCCTTGGCCAACGCCTCCCGGATCTTGGCCTCGCGCACGCCCCGGCAGGCGCAGATCAGCGGCGATGCGTCGAGCGCGCGGCCCGGCGTGCGGCCCACCAGCAGCGCGCTCCGGTCGAGCGGGGTCAGGCGCTCGGCGGCGAAGAGTTCCGCCAGCCAATCGCGGGGCGGCAGGGGCCGCGCGCCCACCGCCACGAACAGCGCCCGCTCGAGCCGCCCGTTGTCGAGGAAGGCCTCCCTGAGGCCGCCGCTGGCCGGGTCCTCATATCTCAGCACCTCGTCCCCCGCGCTCCGACCGAGGGCCGCGCGCACCGCTTCGCGCTCAGCCCCGTCGCCGCGGCCGGCGAACTCATGGAGCTGGCAGGACCCCTGCGGGATGCGCCGCCAGACGAGATCGAGCCCGGCGGGCGCGCTCCAGGCCCGGCGCGCCAGGAAGAAGCCCCGCCAGGTCTCCCGGTAGGGGCGCACCCTGGCCGGGGTGTGCTTGAACTCCGGCTGGCCCGACGTGGGGTCCACCTCGGCCGCCACCAGGGGATTGGCGCGGCCGGAGGGGGCGAAGACGCCGGTCCAGTGCATGGGCATGAAGAGACTTCCCGGCCGCTGGCGGACGGTGAGCCGCGCCGCCGCCACCGCCTCGCCCTGCCCGGTCTGCACCCGCGTCAGCGCTCCCTCCGCGACGCCGGCCGCCGCCGCGTCGTCCGGATGGATCTCCACGAAGGGCTCGGGAGTGTGGCGGCAAAGCTCGGGGGCGAGGCCGGTGCGGGTCATGGTGTGCCAATGATCACGCACCCGCCCGGTGTTGAGCGCCAGGGGATAGACGCCGTCCGCCGGCCGGGCGGGCCCCTGCGGGCGCACCGCGACCATCCGCGCGCGGCCGTCCTGCGTCTGGAAGCGGCCGTCCTCGAACAGGCGCGCCGTTCCCTGGCCGTCCGCCGCCAGCGGCCACTGGACCGGCGCCAGCTTCTCGTAGGCTTCAGGCGTCAGGCCGGTCAGCGCGCCGAGGTTCAGGGCCCGGCCCTGGTTCTCATAGGCCGTCAGCCTTGCCCACTCGCGGAACACCTGGGCCGGCGAGCGCCAGGCGAAGCCCTCGGAAAAGCCCATGGCGGCGGCCACGTCGGCGATGATCCGCCAGTCCGCCCGCGCCTCGCCGGGCGCGTCGAAAAGCGCCCGCTGGCGCGAGATGCGCCGCTCCGAATTGGTGACCGTCCCGTCCTTCTCACCCCAGGCGAGCGCCGGCAAGGCGATGTCGGCGAAGGCCAGGGTGTCGGTCTCGGCCATGCAGTCGGACACCACCACCAGCGGGCAGGCGGCCAGCGCCTGGCGCACGCGGGACGAGTTCGGCAGGCTCACGGCCGGATTGGTGGCCATGATCCAGAGCGCCTTGATCCGTCCGTCGGCGGCGGCCTCGAACATGTCCACCGCCTTCAGGCCGGGCCACTCGGCCACCTGCTCTGCGCCCCAGAACCGGGCGAGGCGCGCCCGGGACTCCGGATCGAAGCCCATGTGGGCGGCGAGCGTGGTGGCCATCCCGCCCACCTCGCGTCCGCCCATGGCGTTGGGCTGGCCGGTGATCGAGAAGGGGCAGGCGCCCGGCTTGCCGATCCGGCCCGTGGCCAGGTGGACATTGAGGATGGCGAGCCCCTTGGCCACCCCTTGCGCGGACTGGTTGGCGCCCATGGAGAAGAGACTGACGGTGCGCGGCGTCTCGGCGAACCACCGGTAGAAGGTTTCGAGGCGCTCCAGCGGGACCCCGCAGTCGGCCGCCACCGCAGCGGGCGACTGGTCGTCCGCCGCCAGCGCCGCCTCGACGTCGGGGAAGCCCGAGACGTGGTCGCGAATGAAGTCGCGGTCGACGGCGCGGCGGCCGACAAGGTCGGCCAGCAGGCCGTTCCAGAGTCTGACGTCCGTCTGCGGCGCCAGCGGCAGGTGGAGGTCGGCGACCTCGGCCGTGTCGGTGCGGCGCGGGTCTATGGCCACCTGCCGCTGGCCGCGCGCCTTGGCGCCCTCCATCCGCCGGAAGAGCACCGGATGGGTCCAGGCCGCGTTGTGGCCTGAGAACACCACCAGGTTCGCCAGCTCCAGATCCTCGTAGCAGCCGGGGACCAGATCGGCGCCGAAGGCGGCGGTGTGGGCCGCCACCGCCGAGGCCATACAGAGCCTGGAGTTGGTGTCGATGTTGGCCGAGCCGATGAAGCCCTTCATCAGCTTGTTGGCGGCGTAGTAGTCCTCGGTGAGCAGCTGGCCGGAGACGTAAAAGCCGACGCTGTCAGGGCCGTGCCGGCGGATCGCGGCGCTGAACCCATGGGCGACCGCGGCGGTCGCCTCTGCCCAGCTCGCCCGCTTGCCGCCCACCGCCGGATGCAGCAGCCGGCCCTCCAGCGCCACCGTGGCGCCCAGCATCGTCCCCTTGGCGCAGAGCCGGCCGAAGTTGGCCGGGTGGTCCGGATCGCCCTCCACCTGCAGGGATCGGCCGTCGGAGCGCGCCGCGATCCCGCAGCCCACGCCGCAATAGGGACAGGTGGTGCGCGTGGCGCCGGCCAGACCGGGAGGGGCGGGCGCGCCCCCTGCCCCGCCGCCGTCCATCAGCCGATCCCGACGAGGATCCGCCCCTCGCGCACCTGGAGCGGCACGACCGCCGCGCATCCCTTGCCGCGGTCGGCGCCCAGGGGCTCGCCGGTGGCGAGGTCGATGGACCAGTTGTGCAGCGGGCAGGCCACCGCATGGCCGTGCACGATCCCCTGGCTGAGGGGACCGCCTTTGTGCGGACAGGCGTCCTTGAGCGCGAACAGCCGCCCGTCGCCAGTGCGGAAGATGGCGATGGCGCCCCGGGCCGTCGGCGCCCGGCGTGCGCCGCGTACGGGGATGTCGCTGACCGCCCCGACGTCGGTCCAGGTCGGCGAGACCAGATCCTTCACCGGCGCGTTCATGCCGGCGCCTTTTCCAGGCGTCGGGTGAGCGGCGTGAACTCTTCGGCGTGTCGGCCCGCCACCCGCTCGGCCCAGGGATCGATCTGGGCGAAGCGCTGGGAATAGGCGAAGCGGTCGTAGAGCGCCCTTCGGTCCTCCGGATCCTCCACCCTGGCCCGCACCGTCTCGATCCCCACCCGCCCCAGCCACTTGTGGATCCGCTCCAGGTACCAGCCGGTCTCCCGGTAGAGCTGGGTGACCGCGCAGATGGTCCAGATGGCCTCCTGCTCGGTGGCGACCTTGGTGAGGAGCTCGGTGGCCCGCACGTTGAGGCCGGCGGCCCCGCCGATGCCGATCTCGTAGCCGCTCTCCACGCAGACCACCCCGATGTCCTTGCAGGTCGCCTCGGCGCAGTTGCGGGGGCAGCCGGAGACGCCGAGCTTCACCTTGGCGGGCGTCCACGAGCCCCACATGAACTTCTCCAGCCGCACGCCGAGGCCGGTGGAGTCCTGGGTGCCGAACCGGCACCAGTCGGAGCCGACACAGGTCTTCACGGTGCGAAGCCCCTTGGCGTAGGCGTGGCCGCTGACCATGCCGGCCGCGTTGAGATCGGACCACACCGCTGGCAGATCCTCCTTCCTCACCCCCAGGAGGTCGATGCGCTGCCCGCCGGTGACCTTCACCGTGGGGACGGCGAACTTGTCGACGATGTCGGCGATGGCGCGAAGCTCGGCCGCCGAAGTCACCCCGCCCCACATGCGCGGCACCACCGAGAAGGTGCCGTCCTTCTGGATGTTGGCGTGGGCGCGCTCGTTGATGAACCTGGACTGCTTGTCGTCGCGGTAGTCGCCTGGCCAGGCGCAGAGCAGGTAGTAGTTGAGCGCCGGCCGGCAGGCCGAACAGCCGTCCGGCGTCGCCCACTCCAGCGCCTGCATCACCGCCGGGATCGACTTCAGCCCCTCGGCGAGGATGCGCCGGCGCACCTCGTCGTGGCCCTTGCCCGTGCAGGCGCAGACCGGCTTCGGCCCGGTCTGGACCTGGAAGCCGTCGCCCAGCGTGAGCTGCAGCAGCTGCTCCACCAGCGGGGTGCACGATCCGCAGGAGGCCGAGGCCTTGGTCACCGCCCGCACGGCCTCCAGGGTGGCGAGGCCCTGGCCCGCGATGGCGGCGGTGATCTCGCCCTTGCAGACGCCGTTGCAGCCGCAGACCTCCTGCTGGTCCGGCATGGCCGCAACGGCCGACCTAGGGTCCGCCCCCCGAAGGGCCTCCGTGATCTGCTGGCCGAAGACGAGGGTGTCGCGCAGCTCGGCGATGTCCTCGCCCCGGCGCATGAGGTCGTAGTACCAGCCGCCGTCGACGATGTCGCCGAACAGCACCGCGCCGGCCACCTTGCCGGCCTCGATCACCACCCGCTTGTAGACGCCCCGTCCGGCGTCGCGGAACACCAGGTCCTCGCAGCCGGGACCGCCGGCGAACTTGCCGGCCGAGAATACGTCGACACCGGAGACCTTGAGCCGCGTCTGCAGCGTCGAGCCCTCGTAGGCCGCCTCCGGATCGCCGGTGAGCACCTCGGCCAGCGTCCGGCACATCTCCCAGATCGGGGCCACCAGGCCGTAGGCGATCCCCCGGTGCTCGGCGCACTCGCCGATCGCGAACACCGAGGGGTCGGAGGTGCGCATCTGGTCGTCCACCACGACTCCGCGCTGGCAGGCGAGGCCCGAGGCCTTGGCGACCTCCACCGCCGGCTTGATCCCTACCGCCATCACCAGAATGGCGCAGGGCAGCACCCGGCCGTCCTTGAGCTTCAGCCCCGCGACGCTGCCGTCTTCGCCGAGGATCGCCTCGGACTGCGCCCCCATGACCGTCTCGACGCCCCGCTCGGCGAGCGCCCCGCGCAGTAGGTAGCTGGCGCTCTCGTCGAGCTGGCGCTCCATGAGGATGTCCATGAGGTGGACGACGGTGGCGTCCATCCCCCGGCGCACCAGCCCGTAAGCGGCCTCGAGGCCCAGCAGGCCGCCGCCGATCACCACCGCCCGCCCGCCCTTCTCGGCGGCGGCCACCATGGCGCCCACGTCGTCCAGGTCGCGGAAGGTGACGACGCCTTCGAGGTCGGCGCCCGGCAGCGGCAGCCGGATCGGGTCCGAGCCAGTGGCCAGGATCAGCTTGTCGTAGGGGACCTTCAGCCCCCCTTCGGCCTCCACCCGCTTGGCGGCGAGATCGATCCGGGCCACCTTGCGCCCGGTGTGCAGGGCCGCGACGTTCCGGTCGTACCAGGCCGCGTCGTTGATGACGATCTGCTCGAAGGTCTTCTCCCCGGCCAGCACCGGCGAGAGCATGATCCGGTCGTAGTTCACCCTGGGCTCGGCGCCGAAGATGGTGACGGCGTACCGGTCCGGGTCGCGCTTGATGATCTCTTCCACCGCCCGGCAACCGGCCATGCCGTTGCCGACCACGACGAGACGCTCCTTGGGCATCCCAAGTCTCCAACTCTTTCCGCGCTAGGCGGCTTTGTCCGGGGATGGACGCCCTTGTCCGTCAGTCTGACCGGCCCCCCCAGAAGCGAACCCCCGGGGGGCCCTCGCCGGCGCGCCGTTGCGCCGGTGAGCGTCACGACTCGCTTACCGCATCCACGCCCAGAAACGCATGCGGGGCCGACTGGAACGCCGCCTTTCCGGACCCGCCGCCCGCTTCGTGGGCAGTCCTGGCCGGGCGGCGCCGAAGACCTGACCACGCCGCCGAAGCCGCGCGCCGGCGGGCCTGGAAACGCCATACGGGCTTCAGTAGAGTGGCGATGGGCCTGCGCTCGGCCCTCGGGGGCGTGACATCCCTTCGGTGATCGTCGCGGCTTGCGGTGCGCCGACCCGACGGTGGCGTCCTGTGCTCCCTGACAATCAATCATTCGAGCAGGTGAGGATATGACCAGGTTGGCCGAGTACCAGGACAAGTACATCCATGCCGCTTTCAGCCGGGACGAGCTGGGCGTGCTCGAGGTCCGCTTTCATACGGATGGCGGGGAGTTCGTGTGGTCGCGGACCGCCCACGAAGAGCTCAGCCGCCTGTTCCACGACATCGGCCGCGATCCCGACAACCGGGTCGTCGTCCTGACCGGCACCGGCGAGCACTTCATGAACAGCGCCGATCTGGCCAGTTTCGGCGACGACCAGGCCGGAGACCGCTGGGAGCCGACCTGGACCGAGGGCAGCCGGATGCTATTCGACCACCTGGCCATCGAAGTGCCGGTGATCTGCGCCGTGAACGGGCGTTTCATCGGCCATTCCGAACTGGCGGTCCTTTGCGATATCATCATCGCCTCGGAGGACACGGCCTTCCAGGACGGGCACCTCAGAGGCATCTCGGCGGTCCCCGGCGACGGGATCCAGCTGATCTGGATGGCGCTGCTCGGACCGAACCGGGGCCGGCATTTCCTCTACATGTCGACGGAGCTGGACGCGGCCGAAGCGCTTCGGCTGGGCGTGGTGGGCGAGGTGCTGCCGAAGAGCCAGGTGCTCCCCCGGGCGCGCGAGATCGCCAGGGACCTGGCGCAGATCCACCACCCCACGCTGAAATACACCCGGACCATCCTCGTTCAGGAGCTCCGGGAGAAGTATCTGCAGCGGCTGGGCGCGACCCTCGCCTACGAAGGCCTGGCGATCAAAGGCTACATGAGCCACATGCAACAGATCCTGGCCGCCCAGCGCGAGTGAACCTCGGCGGCGGACGCAGCGGCTTCAGGCGACGACGTCCGCGTCCGCCGTCCACTTCAGCTCTTGTCCCGGCTCGAAGCGGTCGGTCACGCCGATCCGGAACGCCTGGTAGGCGCCGCCCTCCAGGCCGCTGCCGATCACCTGATACCCGGTCTCGTCCATCGCCGCCTCGAGATTGTCGCGAACCATCTCCGGGGTCATGGCCTTGTCCACTATGCCCGGGGTCTCTGCGATGAACACCCGCGCGACCCGGCCGCCCCCGCTCACCAGGCACTCCCCGCTGAGCGTGCAGCTCTCATGCGCTAGGTAGACCACCCCTGCGGCGGTCAGATGGGTTGGATAGTTCGCCTGCCAGATGCGGGCGATGTCCGAGCCTTCGCCGCTGAAACCGGCGTCGCTGCCGGGCGAGGTCCCGTAGGGAGTCACCGCGTTGCACCTGATCCCATGTCTGGCGCCCTCCAGGGCCAGTGTCTTGGTCAGCCCCAGCGTGCCCGCCTTGGCGACCGCGTAAGGCCACAGCCCCGGCATACCGAACAAGGCCGTGGAGCTGATCTGGACAATTCGTCCGTAGCTGGCCGCGACCATGTGCGGCCAGGCCGCCTCGCTCGTCCAGATCTGGCCCATCAGGTGGGTGTCGAGGGTTCTTGCGTAGTCTTCGGGCTTGATCTCGCCGAACGCGCCCTGCGCGGCGACGCCGGCGTTGTTGATCAAGATGTCCAGGCGCCCGTAGGTCTCGAGCGCCGTGCGAACCGCCTCGGCGGCGCTGTCCGGTTTCGCGATGCTGTGGGTGTCGGCGACCGCCTCGCCGCCGGCCTGGCGGATGAGAGCGACCGTGCTCTCGGCGGTGTATTCAGGACGGATCCCGATGTCGTTAACGACCACCTTGGCCCCGCGCGCCGCGAGCGCCTGGGCATAGCCGCGGCCGATGCCGCCACCAGCGCCGGTGACGAGCGCGACGCGCCCTTCGAACCGCAGCTCACCCATACGTCTTGTCCTCCCTGAAGTATCTCGTCGCCTTGCTCGCCACGATACCTCGTCGGCGCCCCCGGAACCATCGGCCGCCGCTTCGCCCGGTCGCCAGGACGCTCAGGTCCCGGGGATCGGCAGGCAGGGCATCACCTCGATCGCGTCGCCGGGAAAGATGGTGAAGTGCGGGTGGTTCTCGAACATGCGGGCCGCCGTCTCATGGTCCTCGGCCTCGACGATCACATAGGCGGCGAGATTGTTCTGGATGTCGCAGATGCCTAAGGCCGAGACCTTCTTGGTCTTGCCGAGCGGGCCGCCGGCCTCGACGATCCGCCCGGCATGGCGGGCGCCCCATTCGGTCCAGGCGGCCACGCCCTTGGCGATCATGGCCGGATCCGGCTGCGGGCGGGGGCCGGGCTTGCCGGTGTAGACCGCCAGGAATTTCGCCATAATGTCCTCCTGCTGGTTGCGGTGGTGACATAACCCCGCGCGCCGACCGTAGGACGGATCGGCCGACCGGGCTCCGACAATCGGCTTGCCCTGGAATGGCCAGGTTGGCGTGCGAGCCAATGGGAACGATGTGGCGCGCAGCCGGTTGAGCGCGCGGGGGCGAGAAGGGGAGCTTCACGAATGCCAGTCCAGTCAGGGCGACGCGAACACGGGGGATCGGGGTTGGGGCGCGCCCTGGGCGGCGCCGGTCTGGTGGCCAGCCTCCTGGCCGGCGCCGCGGCGGCCAACGTGGCCGCCGGACGCAAGGCCGAGAAGCGCCAGGCGCCGCGCGGGACCTTCGTCGAATCCCAAGGGATACGCCTACGCTATATCGTGGCCGGCAGAGGACCGCCCCTGGTGCTGGTGCACGGCAACGGCGTCTCGGCCGACGATTTTGTCACCAGCGGCCTCTTCGACGCGCTGGCCGCGGACCACCGAGTGTTCGCGTTCGACCGGCCGGGGTTCGGCTACTCGCCGCGACCGTCGGGGCGGGACTGGAGCGCCCCGGCCCAGGCGAGCCTGCTGGCCGAAGCTATGGCGCAGCTCGGCCTCCAGGATTCGGTCATCATCGGCCACTCCTGGGGCGCCATCGTCGCGGCCAACCTCGCCCTCGAGCTCGCCGGCCTGGTGCGCGGCCTGGTGCTGATGTCCGGATATTACGCCCCGACCCTGAGGCTCGACTCGGTTCTGGCGGCGGGAAGCGCAGCGCCCGTGCTGGGCCCGGCGCTGCGCTACACCCTGTCGCCCATCGTGGGCCGGCTCATGGCGCCGGCCCTCTTCAGGATGCTCTTCTCCCCCGCACCGGTCCCCGAGCGTTTCCGCGCCGACTATTCGGTGGGCATGGCGGTCCGGCCCTGGCAGCTGGCGGCCAGCGCCGCCGACGGCGCGGGGATGGTCCACGAGGCCCAGAGGCTCCAGGCGCGCGCGAGCGAGATCACCCTGCCGGTCCTGCTGATCGCCGGCCGCGAGGACAAGATCGCCGGCTTCGAGCAGCAGACCGTGCGCTTTTCCCAGCAGCTTCCGAACGCCGCCGTGGTTGGGGTCGAGGGCGCCGGCCACATGGTCCACTACGTCGCCACCGACGAGGTCGCATCGGCCATCCGGCGCTGGGAGAGTGGAAGCCTGCCTTGACCGCCGCGGTCCCAGTTGACACGCTCCTTCAGCGTTCTGGAGACCCGTGCATGGCTACGCCCATCGATGCGCCCCGGCTGATCACCGCCGGTCATGGAGAGGACGGCCGGTCTCGGCGCGCCCGCGTGCAGACGCTGCCGGAAATCGACTACATGTCCGAGTACGGCCGCGAGAGCGGCGGGCTCATCCAGATCTGGCGTGTGTGGGCGGGCGACAAGCTGCCGTTCCTGCTGCCCACCGACGGGCTCGCCCCGCAGATAGAGCCCGCTCCGCACCCTGACGAGGCCATCGACGTATTGCGCCGCACCAGCGCCATGGCCCCCGAACAGGGCTTCCGAGCCACCTACGTGAAGTTCAATCCGCGCCCGAAGGGGGCGACGGCGAGCCCCGACGACTATGGCGGCTGGCACTGGCACGACAGCGCCGAGATCGTGATCATGGTCTCCGGCGAACTCGTGGTCGAGCTGGAGGACGGGATACGCACTCCCATGCGGCCGGGGGACGTCCTGTTGCAGCCGGGGGTGAACCACCGCTGGGACAATCAAAGCGACCAGCCGGCCCACGTGGTCTACATCGTCTTCGGCGGCCGGCGCGTCGGGGGCGAGCCGCCTGCCGCGCACGGCAGCTACAACCGGGCGAAAGGCTAGACCGGAGGGCGGACCTACGCAGCCGTCCGCGACCGGACCGGCCATTCACGATCCTCGCCGATCAAAGGCGATCACCGCCGCCGGACGCGGGGCGGTGATCGCCCGACGTGCCTCTCGGCGGGAACCGGCTAGACCCGCCCGGCGGCTGCCAGCGCGCCCCAGCTCGAGCGCCACTGGCGCTTGACGCCGGTGAGGCTGACGAGGGCGATGAAGGCGAGGAGCGCGAAGCTGATGAAGCCGCTCTGGTAGCTGCCGGTGAGCTGCTTGGAGAGGCCGAGGCTGGAGGCCAGGTAGAACCCGCCGACCCCGCCCATGCTGCCCACGAGGCCGGTCATCACCCCGATCTCCTTGCGGAACCGCTGCGGGACGAGCTGGAAGATCGCCCCGTTGCCCATGCCGAGCGCCCCCATGCCGGCGATCAGGATCACCAGCGCCAGCCAGGGCGAGCCCAGCGGGAAGCTCACCGCCACGAGGGCGGTGATGGCGGCGAGGTACACCCAGGTCAGGGTCCGGATGCCGCCGATGCGGTCGGCGATCGCGCCGCCGACCGGCCGGAACAGCGAGCCGGCGAAGACGCAGGCGGCCGTGAAGAAGCCGGCTACCACGGCGCCCAGGTGGTATTCGGAGTTGAAGTAGATGGCGAGCGACGAGGAGAGGCCAACGAAGCCGCCGAAGGTCACCGAGTAGAAGAGCATGAACCACCAGGCGTCGGGCGTCTTCAGCACCGCCAGGTAGTCCTTCAGCCCCTTCGGGGCCGGCTGCTCGGGGCTGTCCTTGGCGCAGAAGAGGTAGACGGCCAGCGTCGCCATGAGCGGCAGGGTGGCGAGGCCGATCACCGCCTTCCAGCCCAGCGCGGCCGCCAGGCCCGGGGCGAAAAGGGAGGCGAGCACCGTGCCTGAATTGCCCGCGCCGGCGATGCCCAGCGCCAGGCCCTGGTGCTCCGGCGGATACCAGCGCGAGGCCAGCGGCAGGGCGACGGCGAACGAGGCGCCGGCGATCCCCAGCACGATCCCCAGCAGGAAGACCTGATCGAGATCGTGGACGCCCAGCTTCCAGGCCGCCGCCAGGCCGGCGATCACCAGGATCTGGCAGACGATCCCGACGCGGCGCGGGCCGAAGTGGTCCACCGCCAGGCCGTTGATGATCCGGATGACCGCGCCCGCCAGCACCGGCACGGCGACCATGAACCCCTTCTGGGCGGGGTTCAGGTGCAGGTCTTTGGCCACGAAGACGCCGAGCGCGCCCAGCAGCACCCAGACCATGAAGCTCATGTCGAAATAGAGGAAGGCGGAGAACAGTGTCGGCGTGTGGCCGGCTTTCAAGAAGCTCTTCAAATTCATCGGCTCGCGTCCTGGCTGGCCGCCGCGTGGGGACGCGGCGGGATGGCGTGGATTTTGGGATTGCGCGAAGGCCCCAGGACGGTCTGGCTGCAGCGCCCTCGTTGGCGCCGCTGACTTCGCGACTGCAGCAGAGTCTAGCCGTCGATCGCCCAGGCGCAGCGCGCTTTCGCGCCAACGCCGCCTTGCGCCCGCGCTTTGATCAGCGAACGGGCGCCCGCCGGGGCCGGCTGACGCAAATTCGGGCCGGGGCGCCTCAAAGCTTATACTCCAAGGTCAGCCACAGCTTGGTCCGCGAAGCCGGCGGGGCGCTCGTCCCGCGCGGAACCTGGGCGGCCCGTTCGAAGCCGGCGTACTTGATCGCCAGTGTCAGCTTGGGAGCGATGGTCGCCTGCAGCTGAGCGTCCCACTCGCGGCCCAGGTAGGCGCCCGTCCGTTCGGACTGGAAGTCGAAGTAGCGCACCAGCGCCTCCGGGTGGGCGAAGCCGGGGATCTTCCAGCTCGGCCGCACCACGAAGGTCACGTTGACGTCGCGGATGCCGTCCCGGTGGGTCTTGTTGCCGGCGCTGGCGGCGAAGGCGTCGGCCCACCCCTGGAAGCCGTGGGTGGTGGCCAGCGGCGTGGTGAAGCCCCTGACGCCGTTCCCGTCCAGCTGCTCGTAGTCGCCCTTGAGGGTGAGGATCTTGTAGGTGGCGGAAAGATCGGCCTGCCAGAAGTCGAGGCGGAAGGGCGTCGTGCGGCCGCGGTATTCGGTCTGGCGCGCCCAGGTCGCATCGTAGGCCAGCTGCAGCGGCCCCGCCTTGGCCTTGCCGCTCGCCCGGGCGCCCGCGGTGAAGCTGGCGTTGGGCGCGGCCGCCGCTCGGGGATCGTGGCTGGAGAAGTCCAGGGCGTAGGTGAAGCCCTCGAGGCGCAGCGGCGGGGCGACCTCATAGGCGACGTTCACGAGGTGGCTGTCCGAGCTCCAGTCGAGCCGGCCGCCGAAGATGCGGTCCACGTGGAAGACGTAGAGATAGGTCGCCTTCAGGCCGCCATGCGCGAAGTCGGCCCGCACCGCGTCGAAGCGCTGCTCGTCCTGGCGCCAGCCGACGTTGCCGATGAACCGCTGGTCGTCGATCAGCACCCGCTGGCGACCGGCCGTCAGGGTGAAGAATGGAGCGGGCGTCCACGAGAGCTGGGCCCGGTTGAGGGTCGCGAAAGAGGGATCGTTGATGACCGGGTAGCGGGTCCGGCCGTTCAGCGACGCGCCGCCCGGGACGGCCACGTTGTAGTGTTCGGAATCGGTGTGGAAGGCGCCAGCGAACTCCAGCAGAACCTTCACCCCGTGGAAGTCGGCGCTTTCCCAGCCGGCCTGGATCCGGGTGGTGAGCGCCTCGCCCCGCTTCAGCGGCGTCTGCTCCACGTTCTCGTAGCGCGTACGTACGTCGAAGATCGACTTGCCGGCGACGACCGCGGCCGGAAGATCGGGCGCGTCCCCCGCCCAGGCCGACCCGGCGCCGAGGCCGAGCAGCGCCGCGCAGGCCGCCCCGGTTTTCAACATGTGTCTCATCGAAAAGTCCCCTCCGCCCGCCTCGGCAGGCGCGAAGACGCCCGATCCCGCGAGGATCGCTCCCCCGGACCGGACGCCGTTGTCCTTGAAAAAGCTGTTGATTTTTCGGGTCGCCGAGGACCCCGCGCAGGCCGTCGTTGCCCTGCGTCGTCCGTGATCAGACCAGCCGCCGCCCCGCGGTCAACGCCCGCGGCCGGGCGGACCGGACGAGATCGTCACACAGCTGTTGCAGCGCACAATCCTTGCCCGCCGGCGCCCGATTTGGAGGCGGCGGTCTGGGCGAGCTCATGTATCGGCGAAGGCGTCGAGGTAGGCCAGCGGGTCGGCCGGATCGAAGACCTTGCCGTCGACGAAGCTGTCCGCCGCCATGGCGATGGGCGCGGTGGCCTCGGCCAGGCGCCAGGGGGCGGCGTGGGCGCCTTCGGGCTTGGCGTCGATGAGCGGCGCGGCCAGGCCCAGGTCGGCGGCGGCGGCGCGCAAGAGGCTTGGATCATAGACCTCGGCGGCGGCGGCGAAGTCGGCGTCCCGGGGCGCCTGACCCCAGCGGATCATCTGGCTGAGGAACCAGGCGGCGTGGCTGCGCCAGGGGAAGCTGGCGGCGTAGCGATGAAAGACCAGGTAGTCGGCGCCGTCTGCGCCGAGCTCGGCGCCGCCCAGGAGCGACAGCCGCAGCGCCGCCTCCGGCGCGCCTACATATTCGGGCCGGGCCAAGAGGGCCGCGAGCTCGGGCCGGTTGTTGGCGTCGTCGGCCCAGGCGGCCGCCCGCAGCAGCGCCCGCACCAGCGCCCGCAGCGTCTCTGGATGGGCTTCGGCCCAGGCGCGGGTGACGCCGAACACCTTGTCGGGCCCGGCGCCCCACCATTCGGCGGCATGCAGCAGGATCTCCCCCAGCCCCCGCTGCGCCGCCAGCCCGTTCCAGGGCGCCCCGACGCAGAAGCCGTCGATCTCGCCGGAGGACAGCTTCTCCACCATGCGCGCCGGCGGCACGATGATCAGCCGCACGTCCCGGTCCGGATCGACGCCGCCGGCCGCCAGCCAGTAGCGGAGCTCGTAGTTGTGGATCGAATAGGGGAAGACCACCGCGAAGGTCAGGGGACCGGCGCGATGGCGGCGGCGCTGCTCGATCAGGCGCCGAAGGCTGGAGGCCGAGCGGGGCCGGCGCGCCATGCCGTCGGGATCGATGGCCCGCAAGGCCGCGGCGACCGCCCGCGAGACGGTGATGGCGCTGCCGTTGAGATTGAGCGCCAGCGGAACCCGCATCGGCGTCCCCTCCCCGCCCAGGCCCAGGCTCTGAGCCACCGCCATCGGCGCCAGCATGTGGGCCCCGTCGAGGAGCCCCGCCGCCAGGCGGTCGCGGACGTTGGCCCAGGAGGGCTCGCGCGAGAGCGTCACCTCGAGCCCCTCGGCGGCGAAGAGGCCGCGCGCCTCGGCGACCGCCAGCGGGGCGCAGTCGCTGAGGGCGATGAAGCCGAGCCGCACCTGGGTCTTCTCCAGCGTCATCCGCCGTTCCCCTTGAGCACGCCCGCAAAGGCGATCAGGTCGGCGGCCACCGCCGCCAGCGGCCGCCCCGAATCCATCGCGAGCTTGCGCAGCACCCCGTAGGCCGCCTCCTCGTCCAGTCCCCGCTCCTTCATCAAGATCCCCTTGGCCCGCTCGACGGTCTTGCGCGAGGCGAGATCCGCCTTGGCCTTCTCCAGGTCGGAGCGCAGGCGCTGCATCAGGTTGAAGCGGCTCATGGCCACTTCCAGCACGCCGCGCACCCGCGAGGGCGACAGGCCGTCGACCACGTAGGCCGCCACCCCCGCTTCCACCGCCGCCTGGGCGAGCCCCGGCGCCGAGCGGTCCACGAACATCACCACCGGCCGCGGATTGCCCTGGCTGGCCTCGCGCAGGCTCTCCAGGGTGTCGCGATCGGGACTGTCGGCGGCGATGACCACCACGTCCGGCTCGAAGCGGCGCGCCTCGGCCTCGTCGAACTGGGCGGCGTGGCGCACCTCGGCCGGCTCGGCGCCGGCGAGGCCCTCGGCCACCAGGGCCGCCCGCGCGGGGTCCGGATCGATGACGAGTACGCGCATGACGCCCAATGACTAGAGTACGGGTTCGGCGCAGCGACAGTGTTGCAGCGCAGCAAATGGGCAGCCAAAGCCCAAGACGCCTGCAAGTCGATCAGCCGACGCCGCCTTTTTGGGCGACGGGTCCCGGGAACCGCCCTCCCGCTCGTCGATTCTCTCCTTCACACCCTTAGGGAGAACCCCCATGAGCAGCCCCGGGGCCGGGACGGGCGCCGAACGCGCCCTCGAATCGCAGCGCCAGATCCAGCACGAGACCGAGGCGGCCGAACGGCGCTCGTTCAAGCAAGAGGGCGAGCAGGATGAGAACGGCGGCGCCATGCAGGCGGGCGCCCGGGAGTATCCGGTCCCGCCGTTCCCGGCCCAGCACCAGGAGAAGCCCGGGGTCGAGTCCAGGCTGGAGCCCGCGCCGATGTACGACGCCCCCTACTACAAGGGCTCCGGGAAGCTGAAGGACAGGAAGGCGCTCATCACCGGCGCCGATTCCGGCATCGGCCGGGCGGTGGCGACCCTCTTCGCCCGGGAGGGCGCGGACGTGGCCATCGTCTACCTGGCCGCCGACGAGGACGCGACGGAGACCAAGAAGGCGGTGGAGAAGGAGGGCCGGCGCGCCGTGCTGATCAAGGGCGACGTCGCCGATCCGGTGTTCGCCAAGGCGGCGGTGGAGCAGACGGTGAAGGTGCTGGGCGGGCTCGACATCCTGGTCAACAACGCCGCCTTCCAGGAGCACGCCCAGGACATCGAGGCGATCAGCGAGGAGCACTTCGACCGCACGATCCGGACCAATCTCTACGGCTACTTCCACTTCGCCAAGGCCGCCGTCCCGCACATCAAGCCGGGCGGGGCGATCATCAACACGGGCTCGGAGACCGGGATCTTCGGCAACAAGCAGCTGCTGGACTACTCGATCACCAAAGGCGGCATCCACGCCTTCACCCGCTCGCTGGCCGCGATGCTGGTGAAGAAGGGGATCCGCGTGAACTGCGTCGCCCCAGGCCCGGTCTGGACGCCGCTGAACCCGGCGGATCGCGCGGCCGAGGCGGTGACCAGGTTCGGATCCCAGAGCCTCATGGGCCGGCCCGCGCAGCCCGAGGAGATCGCCCCGGCCTACGTGTTCCTGGCCAGCCCCCAGACCTCCAGCTTCATCACCGGCGAGATCCTGCCGATCATCGGCGGTCCGCAGGGGGCGGGATAAGGCGGCCGGCGCCGCCCTTTAGCTTGCCAGCGCCAGGGGCGGCGGGGCCTCGAGAAAGGCTGGATCGCCGCTGACCTCGGCGTAGACGGCCGACAGCCGCTCGAAGACCGTGTCCCAGCCGTGACGCTCTAGCACCCGGGCGCGCGCCGCCTGGCCCACGTCCCAGGCCCCGCGCGCGAAGAGGGCCTCGATGGCCTCGGCGAATTCGCCGGGCGCGGATCTGGGCGCGAGCTCCCCCACGGCGACGTCGAGGCTTTCGCCCACCCCGCCGGCGGCGACGCCGACCACCGGCAGGCCGCAGGCCATGGCCTCCAACACGATGAGGCCGAAGGGCTCCCCGTCGTTGGCGTGCACGAAAGCGTCGCAGCTGGCGAGCAGGGCGGCGAGGCGCGTCGGCTCCGGCTCGTAGGGAAGCTCGATCACCCTGGGCGACGGGGCGGCCGCCGCCCCCGCCCCCACCAGCAGCAGCACATAGGGCTCGCCCAGCCGCTCCACGGCCTCCACGAGCACGTCGACCCGCTTTTCGCGCGCCGGACGGCCGGCGAACACCAGCAACCGATGGCGAGGCTCAAGACCCAACCGACGGCGCAGACCCGCCGGATCGGCGCCGTCCGGCCGGAACGTCTCCACGTCCACGCCGAGGGGCAGGGCGACAGGCGAATCGACCCCGGCCTCGGCGAGGCGGGCGGCGATATAGCGGCTGGGCGCCACCACCTTGTCGAAACGCCGGTAGATCTCGCCCCAGCGCCGCCGCACCGGCCGCTCGGCCCATTCGCCGATGTGCAGGGCGGCCAGGGCCCCGAGGTCGGTGTGGCAGAAGCCCACCACCGGCGTCCCCAACGCCTCCCCGGCTTTCTGGGCCGCGAGCCCCGGCGTGTAGGGATCGCCCGCCTCGATGAGGGTCGGCCGCTGGCGCATGAGCCGCTTCATCCAGGCCGTCTTGCCCACCGGCCAGCGGTAGCCGTCGCCGAACGGCAGCGGCGCGGCGTAGATGGAGAGGCGACCGGCGCCGTCGTAGGCGTGGCGCGGCCCCGGGACCACCAGGGTGTGCCGGATGTGCGGACGGGCCTTGGCGAACCAGGCGCGCTTGGCCGTGAGGTAGCGCTTCACCCCGCCGCTGCGGGGCGCGTAGAGCATGGTGGTGTCCACGAGGCGCGGGGCGCCGTCCACAAGCGGCCTGGCCAGGAATTCGGCGCGTCGCGAGACCCAGCCGAAAGCGCTGTCCTCTAGCACAGGCCCCGTCTCCTCTCCGTCTGTCCCCGTTTCATTTTGGCGCGGAGGTCCAGCCGGGTTCAACCCCCCTTGGCGCAAGGGGTTCCGCGGCCGCGAAGCTTGCCCGTGGGCGCCTCAGAGGCCGCATTGCCGGCGCCGGCCCGGCCGCGTATCTGGCCGCCCATGGCGCGATTCCTCTTCGCCACCTGGGAAGGCGGCGGCCACGTCCAACCGATGCTGCTCGCCGCACGGGGCCTGGCCGAGCGCGGGCACGCGGTGCTGGCGATCAGCGACGCCTGCAACGCGCCCGATGCGGCGGCGCTCGGCATTCCCTTCCAGCCTTGGCGCACCGCGCCGTCGCGCCCGGACAAGTCGCCGGCGGGAGATCCGGTGAAGGACTGGCTGGTCCAGAGCCCCTTCGAGATGATTTCGGCCCTGTGCGACAAGCTGATGTTCGGCCCGTCCGCCGATTTCGCCCGTGATGCGGCGGCTGCGATCGACGCATTCGGCCCCGACGTCGTGGTGAGCCACGAGCTGCTGTTCGGGGTGATGGCGGCCGCCGAGGCCAAGGGCAAGCCGTTCGCCGCCTTCGCGGCCAACCTCTGGTCACTGCCCACCATCCCCGGCATGACCCCCTTCGGGGTCGGCATGCCCCCGCCGGCGGACGAGGAGCAGCTGGCGGTGAACACGCGGCTGCGGGCCGCGACCCGCGAGGCCTTCCAGCGCGGCCGGCCGGCCCTCAACGAAGCACGGGCCGCTCTCGGCCTTGCGCCGCTGGCCGACGTCTTCGACCAGCTGGACCGGGCCAGGCGCATCCTGCTGGCGGTCAGCCGCGCCTTCGACTTCCCGCTCGCCCTGCCCGAGCCCTACCGCTACGTGGGCCCCTACTTCGCAGATCCGGCCTGGGCGGGGGAATGGCGCGCGCCCTGGCCCGAGCCGCTCGCCCGCCCGCTGGTCCTCGTCTCCTTCTCCAGCATGTACCAGGCCCAGGAGGCGGTGCTCGCGAAGGTCATCGAGGCGCTCGGCGACCTCCTGGTCCAGGGCCTCGTCACCCTGGGGCCGGCGCTCGCGCCCGCCGACTTCCCGGCCCCGGCCAACGTGGCGGTGGTGCAGGGCGCTCCGCACAGCCTGCTCTATCCGAAGGCGGCCGTGGTGGTCACCCACGCCGGACACGCCACCGCGACGCGCCCGCTCATGGACGGGGTCCCGCTGCTGTGCATCCCGCTCAACCGCGACCAGCCCGACAACGCCATCCGCCTGGTCGAGCGCGGCGCGGCCTTGAAGCTCACCCGCCACGACTCCGCCGCCGACATCGCCGCGGCGGTGATGCGCCTCATCGAAGAGCCGGCCTTCGCGGCCGCGGCCCGGTCGCTGGGCGCGGCGATCGCCGCCGACGCGGACGCCCGCTCGGCGGAGGCCGAGCTCCTGGCGCTGGCCGCGCAGCCCTTGCCGGAACCGCGCAGTCTGTAGGATCATCCCGCCGGGGCTCAGGAACAACCAGGGGGCAGGCTCGTGATCGCAAACCTTCGCCGGATCGGCGCGCTGTCGGCGGCGCTCGTCTTCGTGGCCGCCTGCGTCAAGATTCCCACCGGCCCGGTGGGCATGGGCGCGCCGATGGGCGGCGCCCACGGACCGTATCAGCTGGTGCTCATTCCCGCCCTCGGGCGAGACAATGCGGGATTCGTCCGAATGAACGCCGCCACCGGCCAGACCATGATCGCCTGGGGCGCGCCGGCGCAGATGGTCGCGGTGCCCGACCTGCCCTTGCCGGCGGGCCGCTACCACATGGAGAGCTGGCACGAGGTCTCGGGCGACAGCGTGACCTGGAGCGCCGCCCGGATCGAAGAGAACTCCGGCCGCGTCTGGGTGCTCACCAACTGCGGCGCCTCGTCCTGCGCCTGGATCGAGCTGACGCCGCAGACGGCTCGGTAGGGTGGTCCTCCTGCGGGCGTAACGCCTCACCCTTGCGCGTCAGCCCCGCAGCGCCGCCAGGCGGTCGATCTCGCGCCAGAAGCCGGCCACCGTGTCGGCGATGATCTCGCCCACGGTCTTGATCCCGTGGATCAGCCCGGCGCTCTCGCCGGCGGTGCCCATGGAGTTCTCGAGGTCGCCCTCGATGTAGAGCCCCTGGATCACCCGCCTGGCCGCCCGCGGGTCGCCCTCGCCGGAGCGCACCCGCTCGGAGAGCGGCGAGCGCAGCACCCGCTGCACCGAGCCCGGCGCGCCTGGGATGTTCAGGGTGTCGCGGATCCCCGCGGCCACGATGGCGGCCTTGTAGGCCGGATGCACCGGGCTCTCGGCCGAAGCCACGAACCGGGTGCCCATGGCGATCCCCTCGGCGCCGAGGGCGAAGGCGGCGGCCATGCCGCGGCCATCCACGATCCCCCCGGCCGCCACGATCGGGCAGGAGACCCGCTCGCGCACCGCCTGCAAGAGGACGAAGCTGTGCGGGCCGTCGGCGGCGCGGATGCCGGCGCTCTCGGCGCCCTCCACCACGAGGCCGTCCACCCCGGCGTCCTCGGCCTTCAGCGAGCCCTCCAGCGAGGGGGTGGCGTGGTAGACGATGATCCCGGCGTCCCTCAGCGGCCCAACGTAGCGGCGCGGATCGCCGGCCGAGGTGGTCACGAACCGGGGCTTCTGGCCGATCACCCAGTCGAGGATCGACTTCTCCTCCTCCTCGGCGACCTTCATGAACTTGACCGGCAGGTTGTAGCCGAACGGCTTGTCGGTGGCCGCCCGGGCCATGGCGGTCTCACGCTGGACGATCTCGAGGTTGCGCGACGAGTTCTCGATGAGGCCGAGCCCGCCGGCCGCCGAGACCGCCGAGGCGAGCTGGGCCCTCGCGATCCAGCTCATGGGCGCCTGGATGATCGGGTACTTCGCGCCCGTGTCGCGCGCGACCCGGTTGCCGGCGAAGCTCCTCGCCTCCGGCCGCCTGGCCAACCCCACATCGTCCATACGCACGCTCTCCAGTCACCCAATCAGGCGCCATCGGGCCCGCGGCGCGGCCGCAACATGCCGTGGAAGGGACGCGGCGCCTACCCCGGCCGGAACCGGCGGGTGGCGGGGAAGCCCTTGGGCGCCAGCCTTCCAGCCGAGGCCCGGCGGCCGACCCAGGCGTTCCAGTCTGGCCAGGCGCGCATGCGGCCGGCCGCGTCGGTCCAGGCCGCCCCCTCGGCGGCGGTGAACACCAGGCCGTCGCGCAGGCCCCCCTCGCGGTAGCTCTGCAGCTTGACCCCCTTGCCGCGCGGCATCTCCGGCAGCTCGTCGGTCGGGAAGATCAGGATCTTGCCGTTGTCGCCGACCACCGCCAGGTGATCGCCGGCGAGCGGCTGGCAGACGGCCGCCCCCTTCGCACCGACGTTGAGCACCTGCTTGCCGGCGCGGCGGAAGGCGATCGCCTCGTCCTCCGGCAGGATGAAGCCGTAGCCTTCCTTCGAGGCCAGCACCCGCTTGGCCCCCGGCCGATGCACGAAGACGTCGAACAGCTCGACCTTGTCGTCGAGGTCGATCATCAGCCGGAGCGGCTCGCCATGGCCGCGGCCGCCCGGCAGCTTGTCGCAGCCCAGGGTGAAGAACCGGCCGTCGGAGGCGAAGATCAAGAGCTTGTCCGTGGTCTCGGCCGGAACCAGGAAAGCCAGCTTGTCGCCTTCCTTGAACTTGAGCTCGGAGGGGTCCTCGACCCGGCCCTTGGCGGCGCGGATCCAGCCGCGTTCGGACAGGATCACGGTGATCGGCTCGCGCACGATCATCGCCTCGATGGCGGCGTCCGCGTCGACCTGCGGCGCGTCGGCGAAGAGCGAGCGGCGGACGTTCAGCGCGCCGAGCGCGGCCTTCACCTCGCGCAGGCCCCTGCCCACCAGCTTCCACTGGGCGGCGTCGGAGCCCAGCATCTTCAGGATGCCGTCGCGCTCTTCCGACAGCGCCGTGTGCTCGCGGCGGATCTCGATCTCCTCCAGCTTGGCCAGCTGACGCAGGCGGGTGTTGAGGATGGCGTCGGCCTGGATCTCGCTGAGCTTGAAGGTCTCGATCAGCTTGGCCTTGGGCTCGTCCTCGTAGCGGACGATGCGGATCACCTCGTCGAGATTGAGGTAGGCGATCATCAGGCCGTCGAGGATGTGCAGCCGGGCCTCGATCTTCTCCAGCCGATGGCGCGCCCTGCGGACCACCACCTCGCGCCGATGGTCGAGGAAGGCGCGCAGCACGCCCTTCAGCCCCATGACGCCCGGGGTGCCGCGCGCGTCGAGCACATTGATGTTGACCGAGAACCGCGTCTCCAGATCGGAGAGCTTGAACAGGCTCTCCATCAGCACTTCGGGCTCGACGTTGCGGCTCTTGGGCTCCAGCACCAGCCGCACGTCCTCGGCGGACTCGTCGCGCACGTCGCCCAGCAGCGGCGCCTTCTTGGTCTCGATCAGGTCCGCCAGCTGCTCGACCAGATCGGCCTTCTTCACCTGGTAGGGCACCTGGGTGACGACGATCTGGTAGGTCCCGCGCCCGGTTTCCTCCTTGGCCCAGGCCGCGCGCAGGCGCACGCCGCCGCGGCCGGTCTCGTAGGTCTCGAGCAGGGACGCGCGCGGCTCGACGATCACCCCGCCGGTCGGGAAGTCCGGCCCCTGCACGTGGGTCATCAGCGCTTCGGTCGACGCCTCGGGCTGGTCGAGCAGCAGGAGGCAGGCGTCGATCAGCTCGCCGGCGTTGTGCGGCGGGATCGAGGTCGCCATGCCGACCGCAATGCCGGTCGTGCCGTTGGCCAGCAGGTTGGGGAAGCCGGTCGGCAGCACCACCGGCTCGTCGGCGTGGCCGTCGTAGGTCGGCTTGAAGTCGACGGCGTCGTCGTCGATGCCGTCGAGCAGCAGCATGGCCGCCGCCGTCAGCCGCGCCTCGGTGTAGCGCATGGCCGCGGCGTTATCGCCGTCGATGTTGCCGAAATTTCCCTGGCCGTCGGCCAGCGGATAGCGCTGGGCGAAGTGCTGGGCCATGCGCACCAGGGTGTCGTAGATCGCCTGGTCGCCGTGCGGGTGATAGCCGCCCATCACGTCGCCCACGACCTTGGCGCACTTGCGCGGCGCGGCCTCCGGGTTCAGCCGCATCTCGCGCATGACGTAGAGCACGCGCCGCTGCACGGGCTTCAGCCCGTCGCGCACGTCCGGCAGCGCCCGGTCGGTGATGACGCTGAGCGCATAGGCCAGATAGCGCCGCGACAGCGCTTCGGAGAGCGGCTCGTCGATGATGCGGTCGCCGTCGCCATCCGACGGCGGGGGAGTGTGCAGGCTCATGGGAGAATCAATTCCGCTGAACGGCGAGCATAGCCTGCGACCCGGCGCGCCGTCGCTGTGGCGCAAGCGCCCTTCGCCCGAGGCTTAGGCAAGGCGGAGCGCCGGCCTCATGACCCCGCCGATCGTCATCAAAGCTTCGCTTGCGCTAAATTAACCTCGTTTTACCCGGATGCCGCGGCTCCATGACGCGCCGCACGAGCCGATAGGGCGCAAGGGGTGGTTTTCATGAACATGTTCAGCATGCGCCAGGGCGCGCGCGCGCGGCGGCCGCAGGGTTCGTCGTGGATGGTCGGCGCGAGCGTCGCGGTTCTGGCGCTGGCTTTCGGATCGCAAGCCTCGGCGGCATCGATCTTCACGGGCAATCTGGTGGTCAGCTCGCTGACCTACGTCGGCGACGCCTCGACGGTGACCAACGGCCAGGCGCTGCCGAACTGCACCGGCGGCAGCTGCGTCACGGCGATCGCCAACGGCTCCTACGGCCAGGTCTTCCAGAACGACACCGTCGACGCCAACTTCGGCGTCACCGCGCCCTACGCGCTGCAGTTCTTCTCGGCGAAGGGCACGACGGCGACCTACACCAGCACCTACGCCATCCCGAACGCCACCTTCACCGGCAGCTTCAGCTCGAAGTCGGAAGGCGCCATCAACGTCACGCCGGACGGCAAGTCGATCACCATGCTGGGCTACAACGCCGCCCCCAACCAGATCGACATCTCCAACTCCAACACCCCGGGCGGCACCGAGACCGGCAACACCGACGTCGCCAAGCCGACCTACCGCACCGTGGCTCAGGTGAACGCGAACGGCACGACGAGCTTCACCAACACCAACGCCTATTCCGGCAACAACGGCCGCGCGGTGATCCTCGGCGGCGACGGCAAGTACTACATGGTGGGCAACGCCGGGAACGGGAACGGCGACGGCAACACCGCCCAGATCACCGGCGTCCAGACGATCACGCCCGGCTCGCCGAGCCCGAACACCTCCCAGATTGGCAAGGTCAACGCCGCCGCCTACGGCGTGACGGACAAGAAGCCGGCCAAGGACAATAACTTCCGCGGCGAGACCGTCTTCAACAACACGCTCTATGTGACCAAGGGCAGCGGCAGCAACGGCATCGACACGGTCTATGAGGTCGGCCAGATCGGAACGGTCAACGCCTCGACCAACATCGCCGTCCTGCCCGGCTTCCCGACCGACGCGGCCAAGACCAACACCGCGAATTTCTATCCGTTCGGCATCTGGTTCGCGAACTCGACCACGCTCTATGTGGCCGACGAAGGCGACGGCGTGCTGGGCCACGCGGCGTCGGACGGCAACGCCGGCCTGGAAAAGTGGAGCCTGGTGGGCGGGACCTGGGTGAAGGACTACACCCTGCAGCTCGGCCTCAACCTCGGCCAGAACTACACGGTCACGGGCACGGACGCCGCCGGCGAGACCGGCTCCTACACCACCGCCACCGACGGCCTGCGCAACATCATCGGCAAGCTCAACGCCGATGGCACGGTCACCATCTACGCCGTGACGTCGACGGCCAGCGACGGCACCGGCGACCAGGGCGCCGATCCGGACAAGCTGGTGGCGATCAATGATCTGCTGGCCAACACCGACCCGAACGGCGCGGCCGGCGAATCCTTCGTCACCCTGGAGACGGCGGCCTACGGCCAGGTGCTCCGCGGCGTGGCCCTGGTCACCCCGGTCCCCGAGCCGGCGACCTGGACGATGATGATGCTGGGCCTCTTCGGCCTCGGCGGCGCCCTGCGCGCGCGTCGCAAGTCGGCCGTCGCGACGGCCTGAGCGGATAGGCTCATCGGCGAAGCGGGGCGGGCGGCTACAGCCGTCCCGCCTCCGCCAGCCGGTCCACCAGCCACAGCCGGGCCGGCGGCAGCGGCCGGTTCAGCGGATTGAAGATGAAGGCCTCGAGGAAATGGGCGGTGAGCGCGAGGCCTGCGCCCACGTCGCGGGCGGCGCCTCGCGCAGGATGAAGCCCTTTCTGCAGTCCGGGGCGCCGGTGGTGGTCCGCTACCG